>JAFZRF010000045.1 GCA_017620025.1 Ruminococcus sp. | reverse complement strand
TCCTCGCCTAACAGGCGCCCGTCCCCTCTGTCCTTCGGACATCTCCCCACCCCGTGGGGAGTCACCCCTTACGGTTTTCCTCTCTGGACTCTCTTTTCCCTCTCCCCTTTTCTTCCACCCATTGCCGGTTTTTGCTTTTGTCCTGATTCGCAGGCTAAAGTCGGCTATCGCACGAGCAACTTGTACTGCGCTGTTACTGTAGGGACGGCCACTGGCCGTCCTCCGCCAAATCTCTGCTAACGCCCATTTCTACGCAGAACATCGAATCTGTGCGCATTGGATCTATTGGCGGATACAGACACTCAGAATGCCCACACAGCCGGCTGTATAACCATAAATCAGCGGCATGGCAGGGCAATTTCTTACAACATTCCACACGCCTCGAATGGATAAACTATACTTATTGCCGAATATATACTAAGCCTATTGACATAATATGCATTACGTGATATAATACATACATATCCGATAGGAATATAGAGTATTAAAGAAAGGAGTGCTGAACATGAGAGCTATGAATATGATGTGTTGTTGTATGTGTACAGTTGTCAACGAACGTATTCTGCCGGCTTATGCTCAGCGATGTTACGCTTTTTTCTGAACGTCTTGAGTATAGATATGTGCGCAGGGTGCGTTGATCGCCCTGCGCTTTTTTATTGACTGGAGGTATTTATGGTAGATGAAAGAGAAAGCGTTACCGCTAAGATATGCGCCTTTGTAAGAGCATGGCACTCTAACAAGGCAAGACAGAAAATATACGATGACTACCTTGCCTATGATATGCTCGGCAAGGAGGAATACGACAGCATATATGAAATGATAAGCACAGGTCTCGGCGGCTCGCAGAGATTCTCCCGTGAGGATACGGAGCAGATAATCAGCGAGTACTTCGCACCGATACCGCTTTCAAGGATCCACTTCAACGAGAGCAGGCTTGCGGAATTCGCCGCTGAGAACGGTAAGATACAGTACGTTATCTGCGGCGCAGGTTCAGATACCTTTGCCTTCCGCAACGATAACGAGGACATCGAAGTCTTCGAGATTGACCACCCCGATACACAGCGTTACAAGCTTGAGAAGATAAGAGAGCTCGAATGGATCCCACGCAGGAACGTCCGCTATGTGCCGGTGGATTTCGAGCGTGAGCGAATGTGCGACAAGCTCCTTGAAGCAGGCTTCGATCCGGAGAAGAAAACCTTCTTCAGCATACTCGGAGTTACCTATTATCTTACGCTCGATGTCTTCACGGATACTCTCAGGCAGATGGCTGAGCTTTCGGCGCTCGGCAGCGAGCTTGTCTTTGATTACCCGATAAAGACAGGCACCTTCCCACGGAGAGTGGAAAAGCTTGAAGAGATCACTGAATCCCTCGGAGAGGTGATGCGGGGCGGATACGATTACAGCGAGGTCTCCCGTGCACTCTACTCGCTCGGATTCCAGATAGACACCTATATGCCGCCCGGGAAGGTACAGAAGGAATACTTCGACGGCAGAGCGGACGGACTTAAAGCATTTGAAAACGTGAGCCTGATATCGGCATCATATACCGCAGGCTATGACTATGAATAATTCGGAATTATTTAATTCATAATTCATAATGCATAATTGTGGTGTCCGCTGACGCGGACGGATTGAAATAAATTGTAGTGGACAACGTCCCAAATTAATAAAGGAGAAATTATTATGAGTAACTATAAAAACACAGAAACAGCAGTTATCCACGGAGGCATCTCCATTGACGAGCGCACAGGCGCTGTAAATATACCGATATATCAGACATCCACCTACAAACAGGACGGCCTCGGAAAGATGCGCGGATACGAGTATTCCCGCACAGGCAATCCCACCCGTGAGGCTCTCGAAGCACTCATCAGAGACCTCGAAGGCGGCGTTGCAGGCTTCGCATTCGGTTCGGGAATGGCCGCCCTTACGGCAGTGCTCAGCCTTCTTCACAGCGGTGACAGAGTACTGATATCAAGCAACGTATACGGCGGAACGTTCCGCCTCCTTAACAAGGTGTTCGATCACTTCAATATCACCTACACGATAGCTGATACAGCTAACCCGGAAGTATACGAAAGCCAGATCACTCCCGATGTCAAGGCGGTCATCATTGAGAGCCCTGCAAATCCGCTTATGACAGTAACCGATATCAGGGCGATTGCAGAGGTATCACACAGATACGGACACCTCGTCATAGTTGACAACACCTTCATGACACCCTATCTTCAGAAGCCCCTTGAGCTCGGTGCAGATATCGTAGTACACAGCGCAACGAAGTACCTCGGCGGTCACAGTGATGTAGTATCAGGTCTTGCAGTTGTGAACTCAAAGGAGCTTGCAGAGCAGATAGCATTCATACAGAACTCCACCGGCGGAGTCCTCGGTCCCTTCGATTCGTTCCTTCTTATCCGCGGAATCAAGACCCTTGCAGTACGTATGGACAGACACGTTGAGAACGCAGAGAAGGCAGCGAAGTTCCTGAAGGAGCACAAGGCAGTCAAGAATGTATACTATCCCGGTCTTGAGGACGCTCAGGGATATGAGATAAACAAAAAGCAGGCAAAGAACGGCGGCGTTATGATATCCTTTGAGCTTCACGAGAACTACGATATCAATAAGTTCTTCGAGAGCCTTGAGCTTGTATCTCTTGCAGAGAGCCTCGGCGGAGTTGAGTCTCTTGTATGCCACCCCGCAACCATGACACACGCTTCGATACCCGCCGATATCCGAAAAAAGGTCGGCATCACGGACGGTCTTATCCGTCTCTCGACAGGTATCGAGAACATCGATGATATCCTTGCGGATCTCGCACAGGCCATAGACAAGGCGGAGGTAAAGTGATGAATTACTATGATTCAATGCAGGCGCTCATCGGCAACACACCGCTGGTGAGACTTGGAAATATCGTAAAGGCTGAGGGCGTAAACGTCTTTGCAAAGCTCGAGCTCTGGAACCCCTCGGGCAGCGTCAAGGACAGGACAGGTCTTTACATGATAAACGACGCAGAGAAAAAGGGACTTCTCCGTGATGGAGGTACTATCGTCGAGGCGACCGCCGGAAACACCGGTCTCGGTATTGCATTTGCCGCTCTTAACCGCGGCTACAGGATAATCTTTGTTGTGCCCACAAAATTCTCAGCAGAAAAGCAGTCTCTGCTCCGTGCGCTCGGTGCGGAGGTAGTGAATACTCCCCGTGAGCTCGGTATGCTCGGAGCTGTTGCAAAGGCAGAGGAGATAAAGGCACAGATACCCGGTTCGATATCGCTTGAGCAGTTCAAGAACCAGAGCAATCCCCTCGCCCACTACGAGACTACAGGCCGAGAGATATACGAGGCTCTCGACGGAAAGATAGACTATGTTGTGGCAGGTGCAGGCAGCGGCGGTACCTATACCGGAATACTCCGCTACATCAAGGAGAGAGTGCCGGGCGCAAAGGGCATACTCGCCGATCCTGTCGGTTCGACTATGGGCGGAGGAGAACACTCCGACTACAACATCGAGGGCATCGGCAACGACTTCATCGCCGAGACGATGGATATGTCCCTTGTGGACGGTGTTATAAAGATAAACGACGAGGAGGCTTTCAGCTCCGCACGTCTCCTTGCAAAGACCGAAGGCATCATCGCAGGCTCATCATCAGGTGCGGCAGCGGCAGCAGTTCTCAAGCTCATCGAGAGCGGCGCAAAGGGCAATATAGTCACAGTATTCCCCGACCGCGGCGACCGTTATTTCAGCACGGGGCTGTATGACTGATAGCTTTTATCTATAACTGACGCTAATCCATTGGTATTAGACATTTATCGGCAACGGGTGTATAATTAACTCATACCAAAATGATAGGAGAAAAACTATGAAAGAGATAATCTGGCTCGGCAGAGGCGGTCAGGGCGCTTTCACCGCCGCCAAGCTCCTCGGAGCAGCCTACACCATAGATGACGACGGGAAATATGCGCTCGCCTTTCCGTCATTCGGTCCGGAACGCCGCGGCGCTCCCGTAAGAGCCTTCACCAAACTCGATACAAAACCTGTCACAGACAGGAGCCAGACCGAAAAGGCCGATTACATAGTAATACTCGATGATACGCTCTACAGCCCGCAGCTCAGTGAACTCCTGAGGGACGGCGGACAGATCATCGTCAACTCAAAGAACGACATTGAAGGTGCCCGTGTCTTTGATGCAGAGGGCATAGCCACAGACTTCCGTCTTCCCACGGTCAACACCGTCATGTTCGGACTTCTCATCGGACTTTCGGGCGTTGTTACACAGGATAATGCAACAGAAGCCATAAAGGGCTATATGCCGAAGAAGATACAGGAAAGAAATATCGGCGCACTTCTCAGAGCAGTGCAGGAGGTGGCAGAGTGAGACCTTACATCAGAGAAAAGAAGAGCTTCACATTCGATGAAGTGCCGGAGAACACCTCCTTCGAGGCCGGCTATCTTACCACCGTCAACAGCGGCTGGAGGAGCATAAGACCTGTAATCGACACTGCAAAATGCGTCGGCTGCGAGCAGTGCTATCTCTACTGTCCGGACGGAGTTATTTCCATAAAGGACGGCAAGGCAGCCATAGACTATGATTTCTGTAAGGGCTGCGGCATCTGTTCAAGGATATGCAGGATAGGAGCTATTGAAATGGAGGCGGAGCGCAAATGAGCAAGAAATTCTTATCGGGCAACGAGGCCTTTGCCGAGGGCATACGCCTTGCACGCCCGCAGGTGATATCAGCCTACCCCATAACTCCGCAGACCATAGTCGTTGAGCGTCTTTCAGAAATGGTCGAGGACGGCAGCCTTTCTGCGGAATACGTACACGTTGAATCAGAGCATTCGGCTCTCTCATGTGCTATCGGTGCGAGTGCCGCAGGTGCAAGAGCCTTTACGGCAACATCGTCACAGGGACTTCTTTACATGGCAGAATGTCTTTACTATGCTTCCGGCGGACGCTTCCCCATAGTTATGATGAATGCCGACCGTTCAACAGCTCTCCCGTGGAATATCTACGGCGATCAGCGTGACAGCCTTTCACAGCTCGACAGCGGCTGGATACAGTCCTACGCTGAGAATGCACAGGAGGCTCTCGACCTTGCGCTTATGAGCTACCGCATAGCAGAGGACAAGCGTGTATCTACACCGTACATGGCCAACCTTGACGGCTTCGTGCTCACCCACACCTACGAGACAGTCGATATACCGGAGCGTGAGCAGGCAGACAGGTTCCTGCCGTCCTATGAGACCGATAACCGCATCGACCTTGAGAACCCGAAGAATATGGCGTTCTCGGCAGGTCCCGATACAAACTATATCTTCAAGTACAAGGAGCACGAGGGGATACTCGCTGCCAGTGAAGTGATAAAGGAGACCGAGAAGGACTTCGCTGAGATCTTCGGCAGGAAGTACTCCGGCCTTACAGAGAATTACCGCACCGAAGATGCGGATTATATCATCGTTACACTCGGAAGTATCGCAGGCCTCTGCCGTGAGACTGCCGACAAGCTCAGAGAGCAGGGCGTTAAAGCGGGCGTTGTCCGCATACGCTATATGCGTCCCTTCCCGAACGAGGAAATAGCAGAGGTGCTGAAAAATGCAAAGGCATTTGCGGTGCTTGAAAAGGATATAAGCTTCGGCAACGAGGGAACAGTATTCACAAACGTGAACTCCGCCCTGAAAAAGGCAGGAGTGAACGTAAGCGGCTATAACTATATAGGCGGTCTCGGCGGAAGAAATATCTCCGCCGGCGATATCGAGAAGATATACAGCGATATCGCAGAGGGCACGGACAGTGTCAATTTCATCGGCATAGGAGGTACAGGCAATGGCAAATAAGACAGCGGAAAGCATATCCCGTGAAGAGTTTTTCTACGGCCACAAGGCCTGTGCCGGCTGCGGCGGAAGCCTTGCGGTAAGAGCGGCACTCAAGGTGCTCGGCCCGAATGCGGTATCAGTCCTTCCGGCAGGCTGTATGTCTGCGGTAGGCTTTAACTTCCCGCAGCTGTGCTTCTCCAACAACTCTATAATATCCACCTTTGCCGGCACTGCTTCCATGCTTACCGGAGTTGAGGCAGGTCTCCGCGCAAGGGGTTACAAGGACTTCACGGCAGTCGGATTCGCAGGCGACGGCGGTACGGCTGACATAGGCATACAGGCTCTGTCAGGTGCTATCGACCGCAACGATAACATCATCTACATCTGCTACGACAACGAGGCCTATATGAACACAGGCATACAGAAGAGCGGCCTTACGCCCTACGGCGCAAAGACCACGACTACTCCCGCAGGCGAGAACATCCACGGCAATATCCGCCCGAAGAAGAATATGTTCGAGATAGCGGCAGCCCATGATATCCCCTATGCGGCTACAGCAAGCGTGGGATACCTCCCTGACTTCATCGCAAAGGTGCAGAAGGCATCGCAGATACAGGGAACGAAGTATATACACGTAATTGCTCCCTGTCCGACAGGCTGGGGCGTGGCTCCCGATGCGACAGTCGATATCGCAAGAGAGGTCGTTGACTGCGGACTGTGGTACCTTGCCGAGTATGAGAACGGCAGCTTCAGGCTCAACCACAAGCCGAAGGCGTTCACAAGCGTTGAGGACTACCTGAAAAAGCAGGGCAGGTTCAGACACCTCACAGAAGAAGATATAAAGATCATCACAGATTCCCGTGACAGAAAATGGGAGTTTATAGAAAAGAATTCTCAGTTATGAATTGATTTGTATTCTTACGGTGCGATGTAGACATCGCACCATACAACACGATACAGGACAGCCAGAGTGCAGGGGCTGATGCCCACATCAGCCCGCCCAGACTCAAACAGTTTGCAGTTATAAATTTAGCTTATAACTCATCATAATCCATTGGTATTGGACAAATGGAAAACAGTGCTGTATAATATAATCATACCAAACAAATATGAAAACTATGAATACGGAGGAATAAAAAAATGAGCAGAGATATAAACAACAAATTCTGGAATGAAGAGCTTGAGACTCTTCCCCGTGAGGAACTGGAAAAGAGACAGCTTGAGGATCTCAAGGAGATCGTGAAGTTCGCTTACGACAATGCTCCCTACTACAAGCGTTCGTTCGATGAGGCAGGCGTAAAGCCCGAGGATATCAAGACTCTCAAGGACATCGAGAAGTTCCCCTTCATCAACAAGAAGACACAGCGTGATACCCAGGGCGTAGGCTCCTTCCTTGGCGAGCTTGCAGCAGTACCCGAGGAGGACGTTGTATTCATCTCCACATCATCAGGTTCTACCGGTGTACCGACCATGAGCCCGTTCACCAAGAAGGACTTCGATGAGTTCCAGGATACAGAGAGCCGCTGGTTCTGGCAGATCGGAATGAGACCGAATGACCGCTACGTACACGCTCTCAACTTCTCCCTCTACGTAGGCGGCCCCGATGTAATCGGCGCTCAGAACCTCGGAGCTTTATGTATCTGGGGCGGTACTCTCCCGAGCGAGAGACTTCTCTTCATACTCAAGACATATCAGCCAACAGTTATCTGGACTTCTCCCTCCTACGCATGGCAGCTGGGTGAGAAGGCACTCAAGGCAGGATACGATCCGAAGAAGGATTTCAACATCAAGAAGATCATCGTTGCCGGTGAGCTCGGCGGTTCCATCGATGCAACACGTAAGGCTATCGAGGATATCTGGGGTGCAGAGGTATTCGACTTCTACGGTCTCTCCGATATATTCGGTGCCTGCGCTGCACAGTGCGAATACCACGACGGTCTCCATATCGCAGAGAATCACATCCTCGTTGAGACAGTGGATATCCACACAGGCGAGGTCCTCGAGCCCGGCCAGACAGGTGAGCTTGTATTCACAACACTCCGCAAGCACGCACGTCCGCTTATCAGATTCAAGACAGGCGATATCGGCCGCATAGACACAACAAAGTGCCGCTGCGGACGTACTCACGGCAGGATCAGCATCCTCGGCAGAAAGGACGATATGTTCATCGTTTCCGCAGTAAACGTATTCCCGAGCGATATCGAGGCTGTTATCCGTGAGCAGAGCTACCTGACAGGCGAATACCTCATCCGCATCTTCGAGAAGGACTTCACAAGCAAGTATGCTGTTGAGATCGAGAAGGCAACAGGCGTTGACAAGGATGACGATACAGTTGCAGCAGAGGTAAGCGCAGCACTGAAGGCCCGTATCGGCGTTAAGCCTGCAAGAGTAGTCGTTCATCCCGACGGCGGACTCAATACACGTTCAGAGCACAAGTCAAGACGTGTTATCGACGAGAGAAATATTGACTACAACATCTAAAAATGATATAATATCATCAATGCATAATTCATAATGCATAATGCATAATTAAATATCATCGCCGCAGGCGATACCGCAATTATGAATTATGAATTCTTAATTATGAATCTGAATGGGCGGTTCTCCGCCCATTTTATTTAAGGAGGATTAATATGCCCGAGCTTTCAAGCCGCACAGCAGGTTTTACCGATTCCGTCATAAGACGTATGACGAGGATATCAAATAAATACGGCGCTGTCAACCTCTCCCAGGGCTTCCCGGATTTCGAGCCGCCCAGAGAGATACTCGACCGCCTTGCCCAGGTCACCAAGGAGGATTTCCACCAGTACTCCATAACCTGGGGAGCACAGAATTTCCGTGAGGCACTCGCAGAAAAGCAGTCCCGTCTCATGGGACGCACTATCGATCCCAACGGCGAGATAGTTGTCACCTGCGGAAGCACAGAAGCAATGATGGCTGCAATGATGTCCGTCACCAATCCCGGCGACAAGGTAATAGTGTTCTCGCCCTTCTACGAGAACTACGGTGCAGATACCATACTATCCGGCGCTGAGCCGATTTATGTACCGCTGATACCGCCCGCATTCACCTTTGATGCAGATGTGCTCGAGGCTGCTTTCAAACAGCACCCGAAGGCTCTGATACTCTGCAACCCTTCCAACCCCTGCGGCAAGGTATTCACACTGGAGGAATTACAGATAATCGCAGACCTCGCAAAGAAGTACGATACCTTCGTTATCACGGACGAGGTGTATGAACACATCGTATACGCCCCCCACAAGCACATCTACTTTGCAAGCCTGCCGGATATGTGGGAGAGAACTATCTCCTGCTCATCGCTTTCAAAGACCTACTCTATCACAGGCTGGAGACTGGGCTACGTCATTGCTCCGCCTCATATCATCGACACCGTGAAGAAGGTGCATGACTTCCTTACAGTCGGCGCAGCAGCACCGCTCCAGGAGGCAGCGGTCACCGGACTGCGTTTCGGCGATGATTACTACAAGTGGCTTCAGGACAAGTACACCGAGAAGCGTGACCTCTTCCTCAGAGGCCTTGACGATATCGGCATACAGCATACCATACCAGAGGGTGCTTACTATATACTCCTTGATATCTCCGAATTCGGCTACAAGAGCGACCTTGTATTCTGCGAGAAGCTGGCAGAGTATGTCGGCGTCGGAGCAGTACCGGGCTCGAGCTTCTTCAAGGAGCCTGAGAACCGCTATATAAGGCTGCACTACGCCAAGAAGAACGAAACGCTCGAGGGTGCTCTCGAACGTCTTAACGATATCAGGAAGAAGATGCCTAAGGAGTGAGGATATGAAGACTATAGCAAGCTTTACAGTTGACCACGACAAGCTGGAGAAGGGTATGTATATATCCCGCATCGACGGCGACGCCGTGACCTATGATATACGCATGAAGAAGCCGAACGGCGGAGACTATCTCACCAACGGCGCACTCCATACCTTTGAGCATTTATTTGCTACATACTCCAGAAACAGCGAGTTCTCTGACAGCGTTATCTACGTAGGCCCCATGGGCTGCCTGACCGGTTTTTACCTGATACTTCGCGATAAAGTCTCACATGAGCAGGCAATAAAGCTCGTTCAGGAGAGTTTCCGTTTTGTGGCTGATTTCAGCGGAAAGATTCCCGGATCTGAGCGTAAGGAATGCGGAAACTACCTCCTCCACGACCTCGACGGTGCAAAGGCAGTCGCAGAGGATATGCTCACTGTGCTTGACGGATATACTGAAGGACAACTGAAATACTGAAACAGTATTGTTTTTCTGCTGCAGATCTGCATATATATGGCATACTCTTGTTGTTGAGGGTATGCCATTTTTTCGTTATAAGTCAGGATTTTCCGTTCATGCTGCGAAATCCGATGAGAGTGAGAGCATAGTTACAGAGTAGGAAAAAGTTCTTATAACAGGGTTTTGTTCAACGCGATCATAATCGCTGACAATGGAGAACATTTGCCGTATCGAATTCCCCACCGCACCCCGGATCTGTCTGTACAGAGGATTTTCCAAGTTATTATTCTGAGTTATAACTGATTATAGTTTTTCGGAATTGGACAGTTGCTGCATTATGCGGTATAATAATATCATCAAAAAGAAAGGAGTTGTTTCATGATGAAGAAGATATGTTGCTGCTGTTGTATGACTATAAACAATCGAATAGTTTTTTGTCATGGAAACAGCACTTTTGTATTCTGATCATGCGCAGCTGCGCAAATAACAAGAACAAAGGGAATGCAGTTTTCTGCCTTCCCTATTTTTATGTATTAAGGAGAATCAATCATGAGCAAGTATATTTTCACATCAGAATCCGTAACAGAGGGACACCCCGACAAGGTCGCAGACCGTATCTCAGACTCGATCCTCGACGCTTACCTTGAAAAAGACCCTGCAGCAAGAGTTGCAGCTGAGACTGTCCTCAAGAACAATACCGTTATCCTCGCGGGAGAGATAGGTTCATCTGCTGAGATAGATACAGAAAAGGTAGTCCGTGACGCTATTAACAGTATCGGCTATGATCATAAAGCACTCGGATTTGACGGCCATACCGCTGAGATAATCAATCTGCTTGACAGGCAGTCGCCTGACATCGCACAGGGCGTTGACTCTGCTCTCGAAGTAAGAGAAGAAAACGGCACGGACATCGGTGCCGGAGATCAGGGAATCATCTTCGGCTACGCTGTAAATGAAACTCCCGAGCTGCTTCCGCTGCCTATCTCACTGGCACACAGACTTGCATACAGACTTACCGAAGTACGCAAGAACGGCACTCTTTCCTATCTCCGTCCCGACGGCAAAACTCAGGTATCCGTAATCTATGAGGACGACAAGGCTGTCGGTATCGACACTGTACTTATCTCCACACAGCACGATGAGGAGGTGTCACAGGAACAGCTCCGCAAAGACCTTATCGAATATGTGATCAGACCTGTTATTCCCGAAAACTGGCTCAACGACGAAGTACGCATACTTGTGAATCCCACAGGCAGATTTGTTATCGGCGGACCGGTCGGAGACAGCGGTCTCACAGGCAGAAAGATCATCGTTGACACATACGGCGGAGCTGCACATCACGGAGGCGGTGCATTCAGCGGCAAGGACTCCACAAAGGTTGACAGAAGTGCCGCTTATGCTGCAAGGTGGACTGCTAAAAATATCGTAGCCTCCGGACTTGCAGAACGTGCAGAGATACAGCTTGCATACGCTATCGGCGTAGCTGCTCCGGTGTCGATCTATGTCAATACATTCGGCACAGGCATAATTCCGGATGAGGATATACAGTCAGCGGTTTCGGAAGTATTTGATTTCACTCCGAGCGGTATCATCAGAGAACTTGAACTCAGAAAGCCGGTATTCGCTCAGACTTCTGCATACGGACATTTCGGAAGACCTGATGCAGACTTCACATGGGAGCGTACAAACAAAGTGTCAGCACTCAGAAAAATATTGAATGTTTCGGTGAATGCGTAAGTTTTACGATCAGATTGAAATGAACAGTGTATCTCTCCTATATTTACCTCTTGTCTTTTCTCTGCATTTATCATATCATACGGAAGGCGAAATGTCCAATATACTAAATGCATTAGCGATAATAGGATAACCGTATATTCAGAAAGCTTGAAAAAACAACGATGATATGATAAACTTAAAGTATCATATTAATCGAGGTGAAAACAATGAGAATATCCACCAAAGTCGAATTCGGTATCATAGCACTGCTTGATATAGCTTTAAACATAAACAATGAGAACACGGTAAAGGTCAATGCCATATCAAAGAGAAATAATATTTCTGCAAAATATCTTGAACAGATACTTCCGCTGTTAAAGCAGTCCAACCTTGTATACAGCGTTAAGGGCTCAGGCGGAGGCTACAGGATATTGCGTGATATCGGGGATATTACTCTGTACGAGATCGTGAACGCCCTTGACAGATCGATACTCACGTCATCGCAGTTCAGCAAGGAGCTTGAACAAAATGCGACCGATGCAATAGAAAAATGCCTGTGGGAGCCAATGACCAGTTACCTTTGTGAATTCATGCAAAGCACCACATTAAAGGATCTCACGGATATGTACTACGAGCGAAAGAACTGCAATGATGGTATCTCATTTATAAGTGCCCGTACATATTAACGAGGAATAAGCTTTCCGGGCTGAGCATTATCCTGACAACACTGAGTGTGTTCCTCAGCTTGTCAGTAAGACAATCAAACGATAACTATGTAATATCCGGTTTTATGCAAGGTTTGAATAATACTTTTTATATGCCTTCGGCACTTCTACAATAACGTATTCATCATGGTCGGAAACCTTTACGGGGTTAGTCAGCCATGCGCTGAATTTATCAGCTGCTGAATATATGGTCTCTTTACCAGCTTCTTTTTTATTCTTTCTGTTGCACTTGTTGAATGAAATGTCATCGATCCTATTGATCAGTTCGTCTTTTGGCTTATTGATCCTGACTTCAACTGTTGATGCACGGCTTGAAAGGAATAATGACATAGGAAGGACGTATATGCAAACAGCTGCTAACAGAGCGATTATCATCTGCCATTTGAAATAAGTCTTATCTATTGCTAATAAAACAAAGCCAACAGCAAAAATAACAGCGCCTATGATCATAAGTACGGATAAATATCTTTTGAAAGTATTCATAATTTTCACCTCTTTATTATTACTCTAATGATCTGAACTTTTTGTGTTTAAAATACTCAATTCCGCAGTTCATGCATACTAAAAATACAATAAGGAAAACCACGCAGCTATTAGTGTTTTGATCGACCAATGCCAGGATAAATGATATTAAGCTGAAAAGGCATCCTATAACAGATACTGCTAAATATATTTTTGTGTTTTCAAACTTGTCAGGTGTTTTTGTCTCATAATTACCTTCGAACATTTTACTAAGCTTATTCATTATGTTTTCCTCCGTTTCACATTCAAGATGTTTTGAGTTTATATCGTTATTCTGCTTCGCGTTCTTTTTTCAGGATCAGAGCAAGGACACCTGTCATGGCAATAAGTGAAACAAAACCGTTTGAAGACAAGCTGCAATTGACGGCTGTAGGACTGATCATATCCATGATATAGTTGTATACCGCGCCAATAGCACACATTACATAGATAACCTTATAAACTGTAAATACGATGATCTCTGACTTTTTCATGATAAATACTTCCCTTCGTTATAAAAGCTCTGGTTTATTCGGGTCATCCCCGTTTCCATGATCTTATTATACATCATCAGAAATCCTTTGTCCTGTGTTTAAGCTTACATAACATTACATTTTTGAAAGGTTGCTTGTGAACTATCTGCCTGCATGACCGATAAAAGGCTGCGTAATGTCAAATTACGCAGCCTCATTCTTTATTGAGCTATTCAGCGGATGAAAAAACATGGAATTCTCAAAATATACCCGTGCGGTATTCCAGAGCTCACAGCTTCGGATAATACTCCATAAACTCCTCAATGCACTCCTTCTTTGTCTTAGGCATTGTCTGCCAGACAAGCTCGCCGTCCTTTTCAAGGCTCAGTACGTATCCGTCGCACTGCTCCCAGCCGTAGAGCAGGTAGCTCCTTCCACTCATTGAAAATGCGGCCTCGTTTTCATCGAATACAGCCTGCCTGAGTTCATTTGTGCTCATAGTGTCCTCCTGTCATATGTACATTGCGTCCATAGGTGTGATATAGTCAAGCGGAGGAACAAACATACCCTTGTGGCGGTCTCCGCGGTGTACCTCCTGACCGCTCTTGTATGCGATGACCTGCGCCATGGGAAAGGGTATCCATACTCCGCTGTCAAGAGGCTTTGTCGAAAATATGATGCCTCCGTCTGTCCGTTTGAAGCAGAGCGTGTTTTTCAGATTCTTATGGACATACAGAAGCTCTCCGTCGTATATGATAAGATTCAGCTTGTTCCTCGGAGAGTTCTCAACTATGAAATTGTTGATCAGCTCAAATCTCTCACGCTCGTTCGGAACGTGCCTTGAGATATGATCATTGATGGTATCTATCATCGAGAGGAAAAACCTCTCTGAATCCGTATCGCCGGACTGTATCGCTGAATAGCGGTGGTTGTGCTTTCCGTTGAAGATAGTGCCGTTGTGTATGAGAGTCCATTCTCTGCCGGAGATATCCGTGCCTGTGAAGGGGTGGCAGTTCTTTTCGCAGATCCTTCCGACAGTGGCAAAGCGGATATGTGCGAGAGCGTGCTTCTGCTCCGGCAGGCTGTCTATAACGTCTGATAAAAACGTACTGTTCTCCGCACTTACAGCTTCCTTCAGTATCTCACGCCTGCCGTCCTCATACATCAGTCCCCAGCCGTGCGGATTCTTTCTGCTGTGTGCAAAGAAAGCCCGCAGATAATCTGATATGTCAGTATTCTTTTCCGAAGTGAAGCCAAGAAGCTCGCACATCTATGCCACCGCCTTATTCATAGTATTTATTGCTGTTACAGACCTTGCGTCCGCTTATCTTATCCTTTTCAAAACCGATAACCTCAAGCGCTTTCTCATTGCCGCCGAAGTATTCCTCCATCTCTCCGATAATCTCTTCTGCACGTTCAAGCAGCTTCGTATCGGGGTCAAGAAGGGCAGCGTTCTTGTGGTCGCACACTGCCTTTTCCTGCTTCTCCGGAGTGAAATCGAAATCCGGGCGAGTAAGCAGCCAGAGTATCAGCAGATGAGCAAACTCAAGGTCTCTGCCGTCTATGCCGAGAGGTGCTGACGGGTTGAGATCAAACATCCTCAGTTCGATGTGGTCAACGCCGTTCTCGGCAAGGTTTTCAAGAGTGTTTATGCCCTTCGGTTTCAGACGTACCGGCAGGTATATCTCGCTTGCCGAATACAGAGATCCGGTCACGATATGCTTTTTGATACTGCCTGTGAATGTCTTCAGGCTGCGGTGATCGAGTATGGGGAGGAACTTGTTCCAGTAGCCGCGGGGGCTGTTCCTCAGTGAAGAATACTCGCTCATGATTATGCCGCTTTTACCGTCCCTGTCAAGGGAGGCATCGTAGTACGGACTTGCCGCAGTCAGTAGTACGGGCAGCCAGCTGTGTACCATAAGCTGCTTGTACAGTCTCAGATAAAGCTCGTCCTTGAAAATATGAAGATCCTTGTTTTCGGTGTTCAGCTCCCGCAGGTACTCTTCGGCAAAGGAGAAATTGAAGTGTATGCCGGAAAAGAGCATCAGCTTCTTGCCGTATTTTCGCTGAAGTACTTCACGGTAGCTGCGCTTTGAGGAATGATCGCCGGTGAAATCCGCTATCGGTATCTCGTCCTCGCTGTCAAAGTGGGGAGGATTGCTGTAGAGCCATATGCTCTCGCCGTTTTTCTCAAGGGTCTCTCTGGCCTTCCTGTCAAGCTCCGCAAGATATCCGAGAGCCTCGTCTATACTCTCTGCAACAGGAGTAACGAGCTCTATCTGGTTCTCACAGAAATCACGGGTAATATGCTCGTCGTTGCCGAAAGGATGCGGTGTCTGGGCGAGCCTGCCATGGCTGTCTGTCCTCAGAGTCTCTCGTTCTATCCCGAACTTTCCGCTGTATAAGTATTTACTCATTCGTTTCACCTCATATTGCAGCGTACTGCTCAATGTAATTTCTTATCGTGTGTCCCGCAGATATTCCGTCAAGCATTTCCTTTGCGGGATTTGTATGTCTTTCTGCTCTTTCGTAAAGCGGATCAAGGAGTATCTCCTCGCCGAGTCTGCGCTTTCTGAGGCCGGCTGATGCAAGATCGAGTATGTTCGTAAGCTGATTCTCAACGGCGCTCTGATCGAGGAAATCCGGAAGTCTGCGCTTTGAGAGCAGCTTCTGGAGCTCAAGCGCGCTGAATCCGTGTGAGTATATGACTCTGTCGTTTTCGATCAGCTCTTTCAGCTCCGGTAGCTTTTCCTTCAGGCCTGTATGGAAGGCTGCAACTGTCATTGCCTCAGACAAGGGCTGGCAGCATGAGCTGCGGTATTCGATAGTTCCTCTGAAAGTCAGGTCCTCGAATTTGAATGTGCGGAGGTGATCGATATCGCTGCTCTCCGGCGAGAAGGATATCTTCCGGTAGCTCTCGCCGTCAAAATACTCACCGTCGATCCTGTCCTTTGAAAAGTATTCATCGATGGCAACGGGAGTGAAGTCCACATATCTGCCGTCACGCATCGTGCAGTATATCGACTGTGTACCTATGTAGTCAACAAGCTCGTCAACGCTTGATATCTTCTGTGCGAACATTCCCACGTTATGCGGATTATAGCCCTGCATACTGTGCTCCCACAGCATATTTCTCACGCAGAGGAATTCGGGATAATCGGGCAGATAGGAATTTGCGAACAGGAGCGCCTTGTACGGCTCGAGCAGTCCGAATACGTTTATCACATCCGTAAGCTCATCGTATCTCACATCGAGCTGTACCTGCGAGGCACTTGTGAAGGTGCCGAAATCAGGGCGTTCATGGAAACGGATATCAACTTCCTTCGTGTGCTGAGGATAGGAGTGCAGGTAGTGATAGAGCATACGGTAACGCTCGTTCTGTATCGGCTTGTTGTGATTTATGTCCGCATGAGGATTGACACCCATGCCTGTGAGAGTGTAATTGTGCTTGGCAAATTCCGCATTGAGGAAGCGGATGTATTTTTCAAACCTGTCCCGGACCTCAAATAGACTTACAGCCTTTCCGAAGGAGAGCTCGAGATTTGAATAGCAGCAGTCAAAGGAGAGAATATCCCCTGTTGCGGTATCCTTTGCGGATGTCAGACTTCCGGCAGAATCATGTCCCTCCGGAACAAATCCGAAGTGCTCAGTGAATCTCTCTGCCACGCTTATCGAGACAGCCTCATCAACAGGCTTACCGCTGAGATTGACGACAGGCAGTTCTATCTCAACTCCGATATAATCAGGACGCTCTGCTCTTGTAGGTGTGATGTATTTTTCATATATAGCATTGCGGATCGTATCTTTCATATCTATCACCTCATATATCTGTTATCCTTACCTGCCTGACGTTTTTTATCCTTCGCAGCTTCTTTGAAAGAGCCGCTTCATCCGGCTCTGTACCGAGCTCAACCTCTGCCGTGAAATGTGATATCTCAGCTGCGCCGTCAGAGACTACATTGGCAGTATGGGCTACCATATCGCCGCCTGCCCTGCTTATTATCTTTGATATCTCGCCGACAAGACCTATCCTGTCATCTGAAATGATTTCTATCTTCTTCATGATCATACCTCCGGATATAAAAATAGAGACATTGCTGTCTCTCCTGCTTCGATATTCATAGGCATGACAAAAGACTATGATACAGCGAGCATGGAGCGACCTGTCATACATACACACATATTCCTCATGAAACAATTATTAAGCATAACAAACACCTCCACGCAATACATACTGAAATACTATGTATATAATATATCATACTATCTATATTTTGTCAATAGGTATTATAAGGATTGGTTATTGACATCTTTGATAATATGGTATATAATCAGACTATATGTATAGATTTTATATGAATAGAGAGGGATACTATGCTTAATCAGTTTTCAAGAACACAGCTCCTTATCGGTGCGGAGGCAATAAAAAAGCTCTCGGAGTCGAGAGTGGCGGTATTCGGTATAGGCGGAGTCGGCGGATATGTCTGTGAGGCTCTTGTAAGGAGCGGTGTCGGTCATTTTGATCTCATCGATGATGATAAGGTGTGCCTTACGAATCTCAACCGGCAGATACTTGCCACAAGAAAGACCGTAGGCAAATACAAGGCAGAGGTCATGGCTGAGCGTATGCTTGAGATAAATCCCGATGCTGACATACGCATACACAAGTGCTTCTTTCTGCCCGAAAACGCCGATGATTTCCCGTTTGACGAGTATGATTATGTTGTAGATGCAGTTGATACAGTAACCGCAAAGCTGGAACTAATTATGAGATGCAAGGAGAAGAATACAGCGATAATAAGCGCAATGGGCGCAGGCAACAAGCTTGATGCGGGACGCATGAAAATAGCAGACATTTATGAAACGAAGGTCTGTCCGCTCGCCCGTGTGATGAGGTATGAACTGAGGAAGAGGGGCGTCAGGAATCTGAAGGTCGTTTACTCTGACGAGCAGCCGATTCGTCCACTTGAAGATATGTCCATAAGCTGCCGCAGTCATTGTATATGCCCGCCCGGAGCGCAGCATAAATGCACAGAACGCAGAGATATCCCCGGCAGTACCGCCTTCGTTCCCGCAGTCGCCGGCCTTCTTATCGCAGGCGAGGTGGTCAGTGATCTGACTAAGGGATGGACAAGAACGAATGACGAAGCAGTATAATGCTTCCGGCAGCGGCTCACTTGAAGTGAGCCGTTGTTTTTTCACCCGTTTTGACTTGATGAAATGGAAGGATTATGGTATAATGGTGAGGTACGAAAAAGAACACAGAGAAGATATGGTCGTTATTGAAATTTTTCAGATATCGAACAGCAGGAGGAAAAATGAAAAAACTACTTATTTTATCACTTATTATTGCAGGTACGCTTTCTTTAGTCAGCTGCGCTGACAATCATACTTCTGATTTTGAAAATACTGTCGCATCAACTTCTGAAACTACAGCTTTGACCGAAGCGACAACTGCTGAAGTAACAACAAAGGCGAAACCGTTGTATGACTACGTCCACGGTGAGGACGGATACTATAGTATTGCTGATGAGATGACTGAGTTTGATATGAAGTCTCAGAAATATGGTACCTGCTGGCTCTATGCAGCATCTGCGAGCATGGAGACTTCATATTTCAAGAAAAACAGCAGCTATATAACAATAGACCCCCTGCACCTTCTCGATATCATCTATCCGGATGAAAAGGACGAGGGCATTTTCTTAAAGAAAGGCGCTGACAGAAAAGAAGTAGGTGGCTTGCAGTGGACAGTCGCAGAAGAATTGTCACATGGTTTTGATGACCTTGTTCTTGACAGCTCCGTGATCCTTGATCCAAATGACAGGGAAGCCATAAAGGAGAATGTCCGTAAAAGGGGCGGAGTCGCTGTCGGGGTTCTTGACAGTGATAACAGTAAAATCGGATTTTTCGGCCCTTATCGCACCATAAACTACCATGAAACGATAGGCTTCGACCACGATATCACTATCATAGGCTATGATGACCATTTCCCAAAGGAATACTTCAGAGAGCCTGCTTCTGAGGACGGTGCATGGATCACATACAACAGCAATAATGTCTCGGCAGGATTTTATTATGTATCCTACAGCGCTCCTCTCGAATTTGCCATAAGCCACTCTGTCACGGATCAATACAGCGAGGTTCTCAGCTATGATGCAGGCGACGAGCAGACTCTCATATCCCTGTATACACCGTATGCAGAGGCACTCGGCTTTGACATCAGCAGCTTGCAGAACAGATCTGTCAGGACGGAAGGAGGCACAAAGGTCGCGAATGTATTCCATAAAGCAGGAAAGCTTGCCGCTGTCGGCACATATAACGACTTTGACGAACAGGATATCAGGATCGAGATATATGATGCTGGAATGCAGGATCTGCTGTATTCTCAGGATGCAAAGCTCGGCTGCCGCGGATATCATACCATAGAGCTTGATACGCCCTTAGATGTTACCGGCTATGCTGTTGTCATTACCTATCCGAACGGTGCGCCTGTTGAGGGAGAAAGCATTGATTTCAGACAATTGGATCCGGAAGCTTTGACACCGATCGGCAATTTTGAATATAAAACCGTATCCGAAAAAGGGCAGTCCTTCGTTTATGTTGATCATAACTGGAAGGATATGACCGACAGCGATATAAAGGATGTTTTGAAGACAGACTTTGAGCCCAACAACTGTTGTATCAAAGCGCTTTACAAATAACAATATTGTATGGTCAGTTACCGGCGTTTTAGTAGTATTATACTGTAATCGCAGTACACGTCATTGCAGACGACAGGAGGTCAGAATATGAAACACTATGAAGTGGATACGGAATGCCAATATTATGTGGAAAACGGAATAGTGTGGTTTTCGTGCAGAGGAAAGGCTGAAGTCGTTGCGAAATCTGACAGCGATATAAAAGCCGAAGCATATCTGACTAAGCTGGTTTGCAGCAAACCGGAATCGAAAAGGAAAACGAAGAAAACATCCGGGAAATACGAGAACAAAAGGCAGCATCATAAATAACCGAAGCATGAAGCAGTATGATGCTTCCGGCAGCGGCTCACTTGAAGTGAGCCGCTGTTTTTTTCCTGTTTTGACTTGATGAAATGGAAGAACTATGGTATAATAGGATGTAGGTAATCAGGCAATCAGGAGGTTTATCATGTATTATTTTATGTATGAGATGGAGACGGAGGAATATAGAGCCTCTTGGGGATCGGGTAATACATCGAAAATAGTAAGTATATGTGAATGCACATCAAGAAAAACTGCGTATGAGGAGCCAATCAAATTCCAAATCGAGGGGGAACCGTTTGACTACTATCTCATAATGAACAGGTCTATGATTTCCGAACGGTTTTATACATTTCTGAAAGAGAGTGGTCTTACAGGAGTCAGGTTCAGAAACGCAGTTGTGCAGAAATGGAACCCCTTTCGTTATGAATCTGAGATAAAACTGGAAGACCTGAAATACTATGAAATGGTCGTGACAGGAAGATGTGGTTTGCTCAGAAATATGTCAGGCATCACATTGCCGCATTGTAAAAAATGCGGACGCAGACTTGCGCATACAGGCATATGCACGAACGGAGTCAGTTTTGATCCGGCATCCTATGACGGAAGCGATATTTTCACTTTTACCAATTTGCCGAATATCCCGATCGTAACAGAGAAGCTGCGGGATGCCATCATCAGTCAGGGCTTTACGAATATCAGATTTGTTCCGCTGAATGAAAAAGTCTTTGACGATACATTCCCGATTCATTTGATTCAAAAACGGCTCAACGAAGGAAGAGCATCCAAAGAATTGATCGAAGTGTGGCTCGAAAACGGGATTATTACACCGAATATGATTCCTGACAATAATAAACCTGTGCAGGAATAAGCAGTATCTTGAAAGTCTGCTTTGATGCTTCCGTCTGCGGCTCACTTGAAGTGAGCCGCTGTTTTTTTGCCTGTTTTGACTTGATGAAATGGAAGGATTATGGTATAATGGTGAAGTACAAACGGAGAATTGTCAAAATATATGTTAGATAAGAAATATCAGGAGTGTGCAATATGCAGTATGCGATAGAATTATACTTTGATAAAGCAACAGAGCAAAACCTTTCACATTTGGCACAACGAGTAGCTGATGAAAACATCAGCACAATATTTTTGAAATGGGAAACAAGACCGCATCTTACATTAGCTTGTTTTAATGATGTGAATGAAACGGCGTGTATCGAACAATTGAGATTATTTGCCCAAACTCACAAAACCATGCCGGCAAATATCTGTTCTGTTGGAATGTTCACAGATTCAAGAACGATTTTTGCATCACCGGTTATGAATGACAGTATGTATCAGTTTCAAAAAGAATTGTACGAATACTTAGAGAAATATGACTCTTCCGGTTGGGAATGGTATCAGCCAAACAAGTGGGTTCCTCATTGCACGCTGGCTCTTACACATGAAGATCCGGATGAAGCATTCTATAAAGCAAGCAATTTGATTTTACATGAATTCAGAAAGCTGTATGGAAAATTTGTTTCAATTGGATTAGTGAAAATATCTTGTCCCGTTGAAGAAATATATACGGTTGAATTGCAAAGATGAATTGCGACTTACTGCAATAACACATAATCAAGAAGAATCCTTAGTAGTAAAACGCCCTGTGCCTGTCCGTTTTGGCTTGATGAAACGGAAGGATTATGGTATAATGAGAAAAACGAGAGGAGAAGCTACGATGTCCCTTGAATCTGAAGTAAGTGCTGATGTATGCACTTTTCATATATCATCGCCTATACACATTGTACTCTACGGGTATCCGGAAAACGATTATCTAAATCCCAATCTGAAAGCTATTATGGATACTATGGGTATATACATTGATGCAGAAAAGTTATTTGATTTCTTCTTTGATCAGAAATCCGGCGAAGGTGACCTTTGGGTAATCGGAAATCACAGAAATAACTGCTTGGTGTTCAGTCTTTATGCAGACCCTTATGATCAGATGGATGTCATTTGCTTCGGTGTTATATGTAAAAAAGAGCACAGCAGGCGTATCTATTATCTGATGAATGCG
This sequence comes from Ruminococcus sp., assembly GCA_017620025.1. GTDB lineage: Bacteria > Bacillota > Clostridia > Oscillospirales > Ruminococcaceae > Ruminococcus. Next base: position 173,715 of record JAFZRF010000045.1, on the reverse strand, counting down.
ATGAAAAAGGAAACGCAGAAAAAGATCCGTTTTGATTCTTATGACATGACAGAAAAACGAAACTGGCTGCAAGCTGTTATCGCAGGAGAAAATCATTACGATGGGTGCTCACAGAAGATCAGATATGCAGAATCATTCGCTGATTTTTGCAGGCAGAACAATATTTGAAAAGAATACTCCCCCAAAATCCTTAGTAGTAAAACACCCTGTGCCTGTCCGTTTTGATTTGATGAAACGGAAGGATTATGGTATAATGATAAAGTACAAAAATGGAATCATGATTCCAAACAATCAGGAGGTTTATTATGGTTATCTTTAATGACGGAAACGGTGTTAGTACTGAAGTAAAAAATCTCGATATTTTGAAAAAAAGAATTATAGATGATTTTGAGGCTTTCTGTCAGGAAGGCAGCGGAGACGGATTCATAGACTAAAAGTTCGATGATAACCACGAGGTTAGCCTTATGATTGAGCCGAATCCTGATTATGGCATTTATCTTCATTTCATGAATGACGATGAAGGTATCGAAATGCTTTCGCTTCATGACAGAAATAGATTATCGGAAGTTGTCGAGTATAATGATGAAATGTATGCCTCGATGGGATTGTTCTTACCGCTTGAAGATGCGTGGAAGGCTATTTCCGATTTTGTGTCAACAGGGCAGGTGTCAGACAAAATATCATGGATATCTGTTAATGAAATGCCTGAGGACGGTAATTGGTGAGTAATACAACTCAAAATCTGGGAGCTGTTGTTCTCAATTTAAAAAATACACTTTTCTACACGTTGACTTCTTGAATTACGCACTCAAAGTCCTTCGGAAGCCTGATATTGATTTCGGAATGATATCCATATAAGAGTATCGACAGGTTTGAGTGTGGGAGGATTCCTCCGCAGATACGTCGGAATCAAGTTCCGGCTACATCTTTATTGCAGCGCAGCCAGTATTTCTGAACCTTTTATATCAGCTCTTCTGATCATAGATCAATGTGTCCTTTCGCCTGATGCGACCTCATACGCAGTATATGTATGATCGAATTGATATCCGAATTTTTCTGCCAGATGAACAGAGTTCATATCATGTGCATCCCAGCTCGGATATAAGTCTTCTTCCAGGCATCTGAGAATCAATGCCGAGCAGGAAACGAGCGCAAGCTTCTTTCTGCGTTCTGATTCGACTGTTTCTACTTCAAGTTCAATGCCATCTTTGTAACGTGTATAGGATGATGCGCCTGATACGATCCTGCCGGCCTTTAAAATCACCACGCCCCTGCCGTATTTCAGATATTGTTCTTTGCTTCCGAATGCAGATACAAAATCTGCCGTTACAGGGTTTTCAAGGCACTTTTCATAGATTATTCCGTCAATGTTTCTCAGTTCATATCCGTCAGGAAGCAGCTGAAGATTATTCTTCAGAGCATCAGAATCAAATATCGTATCCTTTCGGATCGCATATCGTGTCACTTTCCTTGCATCGGGATATACACGTTCGATCATTTCCGCCCAGTTTCTGTTCTGAGGTACCATGATCACAAATCCTGCAGGCTTGTTCTTTATCAGTTCCAGGTCAGGCTTGCCTGCGTAAAATCCGAAACATCCCACAAAGGCAAATGCGGATACAGGGTTCTCCGGATTTACCACGTAGATCTTTCCCATGATTTTCTGGATGCAGGAATAGATCGGTGTTTCGTGCCATCCTTCAAAAAGTTTTTCTACTTTGGAAGTATCATGTAGTTCGTATACCATATTAACACTCCTGACAGAAGTTTTTTTCTGATCCGTTTTGTGACATCAATAATATGCACGCAAAGTGCCTCGACTTTCTCGGTTTGATGTTTGGCGTGAAATACTGTGTTTTAGAGCAGCGGTGGATTCAGCGGTGCTTTGTTATGTGGACTGATGATATCATAATTTATATTCGGTTATTCAGGCTTTTGCAGCAGTCTGTTCGGGTTGTACCAGACCGATCTGCACCGGTAGCAGCAGTGTGCTTTTTTCCCGGCTGCACGAATTGTCCCGTATATGATGCTGTCGCCGCACTTCGGGCAGATATACTCTGTATCTTGCGCTTCATCAATAACTGCATGGAATTTCTCGCCGAAGGAGTCAATTTCCGTTTCATCAGGCAACCTGATGCCGTCTGCCATATATTTCCGGTAATTTGAGATGTTTTCCGGAGAAATGCTGCCGATCCAGATCGCAAGGCATCTGGGGCATCTGGTTATTTCACGTTTTGTCTGTGCCGTGATGCCATGTTCCAGCTTTTCAGTTCTGCAATAAGGACACCATATGTCTGTGAGTTCTTTTTTGTCCCAGCCGTGATAGATCTCAGAGGGGATGATACTGTCACGGCTGTTGTCAGAGTCCACTTCACCGTATGACTCTGCAACTTCAAGAACGTCATTGAAATCAATTTCTGTTTCCAAGCAGACTTCATCCACCCATGCGTCATTTACTTCATCACAGCGCAGCACAGTTGCAAATGTGCCGATTTTCATCTTTGCTCTGCATTTATACATGATGCCTTCGCGGCATTCCGGACAGCGCATCGTTCATCCTCCTTTATATTTCATATGTATCCATACTGTGGTGCGGAGCTGTTCCTCTCTGCAGGATTTCCATTAAATGTATTCCAGTTCAAGTCCGCATTGTTCCTCAAGCATTTGCAGAGCCTGTGAACTGCGAGCCATAACCAGTGGCTTTTCTCCGTATTCAAATGCAATGATCTTACGTTTGGGATTGATATACACATTCTGATCGCCGACAGGAATGCATCCGAAAAACGGTCTGAAATCATCATTCTTTGACAGAAAAGCCTGTTCGTGCATCACGCCTGTACCTTCAATGACTGAAATATATATCAGGTAATTGTCAAGAGACATCGGCATTTTTTCACAAGCAGAATCGCTTTTATAATACACCTCGCCGCTATTTATGTCGATCTGATACTCACATACGCCCTGTTCCTCAGCGGCAAAAAGAACACGTTCTTTGCTTGTATCCAGCTGATCAAACGGAACGATTCTATACGGCGAATCAAGAGAAGAGAGCTTTCTTCCCATCATCTGATAAAACAACGATAAGCTTTCGGGAAGAGCAGACAGGGATGCATCCGGAAGCTCTGCTTTTCCTGGGGCTTTCCCGTAATACATCGAATAGATGAGCTCCAGTCTTTCACAAAACGCCTCGGGCAGCCGCTCATTGAAATAATATTTCGGATCAATTACTTTCTTTCCGTTATCCCGTATCAGCTTGGTTTTCACAATTCGGCTGATTTCCTCAACTGCTGAAGCGGAATCGGCTCCGATCTGTAATTTCGGAACGCTGTTTTCATCATATACGATCAGCAGTCCTTTTTGCGAACAATGCATAATATGACGGGTTTCTTCACCGTATGAAACGTGCGGCAGATATGTTTGAAAATCTTCCGCACTAAAGCTCTGACAGACAGCGATATAATCATGCAGGGCTTTTTTGCCTGTAAATGTGATGATGTACTTCATTTTGTCCATGATTCTGTCTGCGAAATAATCAAGGAATCCGGAATAGTCAGGCGTTTTTCTTCTGCTGTCAGAAACATTGGCAAAATGCTCATGAGGTTTGTCATATACTCTTTCAAGCTTTTCATAGCATTTGTAATCGCAGTCACGCCTGCGAAAAGGATAATACGCATATCTTTTTCCGTCTGTATCAGCAAATTCAAAGCCGATATATTCCCCGGAAGGTTTGAAGCAATATGTCCTTGGTTCTTGAAGAACTTTAATCTCACACGGAGCATAAAACCCTTTTGCCAGAGTATTGTCCTTTCCGACTGTTTCATAAACCGTTTTCAGTGCAGTCGGAAAACAAATACCGAGGGCTGTTTCTGCGTCTGCGATTTCAGCATGACTGTAACCCGCTGATGGTTCATTATCCTGATGCAGGAGCTGCAACAGTGCAATCAGATCCTCTTTGAATTCCTGATTCATTTTCATACCTCCCTTGACAACAACATCTCTGACATTCAGTGATGCGGGGCTATTTGTTATTCATATGATACTACGACTATTTTCGAACACAGTATTTTATAATATTCGATGTCAAATACGAGTTTGTTCTTATTATAAAAAGCGGGATAACAATAGAAATCTCCAATCCAGTCACATACCGGATCAGTCCTAACTTCAATATCATCCACTTCTTCAAAACGGAGTTCTAAGGTTTTGGTATACTTAAGTTTCATACACGCATTGTTTTCATCGTGAAAAAAAAAGATAACCTTACTGTCATGAAAATCAAAATCAGCTAATACCTCATGTCCTTCAATATAAGAAATCTCTTCGTCAAAAGGCTTGTCTTCGCATTCAAATCGATATGTGAGGCTATCAGTGTACAACCGCATTTTTTCGAGTTCTTTTTCTGTCGGTTGCAAACCGGATTCTATGGCAATCTGGTATTGTTCTTTTGCAGGTAAATAATATCGATGCAAGCGCGTGTAATCAGATTGCTTGTAATTCTGTTCGTCTCCCATCATCATTAGGATACGAGCATAGAGAAGCGGCTCTTTTTCTTCTGCGTTCAATGCAGCATAGTATGCTTTCCATAAGTAATAAAAGCCCTTGTCTTCATCGCGTCGCCACCCGCTGCAATGCTTGGGGCACCACAGCGCAAATTTAGCTGCTTCATAGTCTTCGAGAATCGTTGCCCATGCTTCATTCATATCAAATCGCCTCCTTTTAAAAAAATGACAACCTTTCCACACACTCAACCCTATTTTGCAAACACCCGAATTGCAATTTTTGATTAGTGCGTTTCTCTGCGATTTTACGTTGTTTTTCGCTGTGACATACAATCTGCACACTGGAAAATCGGAAAAAGCAGTTTCAAGCACCCTAAATCGAGTGCTTGAATTGGTTGTCAAAAATCAAAGTGTGCAGATTGGTTATCAGATGTACCGTGTATGCCATTCGGATTTTTCACCTGTTTGCGCATACAGAAAAATGAGTGTGCAGAGGAACAAATCCGAAAAGGCCAAATGCCGATTATCCACGTAAATACGCCATTTCAGGATTTTTTGTTTTGACAGCAGAACTACGCACTCAACGTGCGGTGTATTTTGGAACATATCTATATTCTTATAATATCAGATGTCTGAACTCTTGTCAATAAAAAAGCACCTCCGTATTGAGGCACATGCAGCTAAATCTTACAATATAGCATTTTGTTGACTTTTCTCCATTCATGATGTATAATAAATATATGTGCAGCATTTTCAACAGGCATATCATTTAACAGAAGAATTTGCTGCACGAAAAAACAATTTGTATTTATATATGATATTGGAGGATGAGATTTTTCAGTAAAAAATCGCTGTCCATGTGCTTTATGACTGCAGCGTTTATAGTAATGGCTTTAACCTGCGGCTGTTCTGACAGAGAGATAAAGTCACTCAATTCAACAATAACCCTGAGCATTACGGAACTTCCGGAATCATATTACCAGCTCAGCAAGTCAGCAAGAAAGGAGCTTCATGTAGTAGTTGTATTACATCCTACAGATGATTATTCTGATAACCACAGTGCCGTTTTCAGACTGAATGAAGAAAACAGCTTTTCCGGCACGGAATATGTCACTCCGGGCGATTACTATGTAGAAAGCGTTGACGTTTATCCTTCTGAGTCAGTACCCTTCGGCAGCGACTGCACAGAAAACGGATCACCTGTTATAACAGCCAGCAGAAACTGCAATACCGATTTTATCCTGCCTGTTAAGGAATACACGTTATATCAGGCTAAAGAAGAGATATTGAACGATAAGAACTTCTCTCATAAGATTCAGATAGACGATCAGATATATAACATAGAAGAGCTGTTTGACAAGTTCACCTTTGATATGGAGATGCCTTTTGAACTCACCATGATTGAGAAAGATTACAATTCTTACAGGTGCAATGAGGTAAAAGGGCTTTCTGTTATCACCTCTGCCGATGACAGCAGCCATAAACCTGTAGGCGTTGAGATAAACTACAGCAATGTCAAGCTCTGGGGAGGCATCACAGCCGGCGATAATATAACAAAGCTGACTAACAGCAAAAACGGCTGCTTAGGAACGCCGTCATACTGTAAAGGCTCTCCGATTGTCGGTCTGGGATATGACGGTACAACTTTTATCTTCGTTGATCCTGATAGTGAAGCTGCATTGCATGCATATATAGGCAATGAAGACAGACGCATATCAACTATAAGATATGTAATAAACTGAGTGAGGTGATACGTATGAAAGCATTGAAACTAATTGCTGTAAATCTACTTTCTGTCCTGTATTTACCGTTATTTCTCTTCTCAACAGTCTCAATACTCATAAGCAGAGCCCTCTCAAAAACCCATATCATAGTTATTTCTGTTTTAGGTATTGCTTTGCTGACTTTCATCCATAACTTAGTAAGTTTTGATGATGTGAGATTCAGGATGGCTATGATATTCTTTTTCTTTTTTCTGTTTATAGTTCTTTTCGTATTGGCTATTGTTTTCGCTTCTGCTGCCATAGTAAGTGCATCAGCGATAATTGCATCTTTTTTTGAAATTCTACATAGTGCAAGCACTACTTTGTGTGATACCATTATGAATAAATGCGATGCTTTGATGCTTGATAAGACCAGCGGACAAAAAGTCTCTGCCATTACCTGCCCTGTATTCGCATTTGCCATGCTTCTCAGAAGAATCATTATCACCGTCTTTTCCAAAGCGGGGATACTTGCTATCATCGCAGGGGTGTTTATAATCGCCGGTATCCCGGTATTGCTCCACTTCAGATTCCTCAATGATTACGGCGTAGGGCTGATCGGTTTCCTGAAGCTTTTCCCGGTAGTCCAGATCATTTTCACTGTTTTCTATGCTTTGACCATAATGGCTGCTGCTGTAGCCATCATTCTGTCACTCGGCCTTGAGTGGTCTGAATGGGGAAACGATGAACTGTCAAAAGTATACGCTAACTGATCTGCGTTCCATAAGATTAAAAATGCCCCCGCTGCTGGCGGGGGCATAATTGTATCTTGCTATTCATTTTTTGAAAAAGCTTCACGAACTGAGTCGTAATATGACAAAGGCGGCTCGCTTGTTTTGTGGCTACAAATTAAAGGCGTTGTTTCTTAGCAATCTGTACTGATTTTTTTCAAGCCCATAAGCATTCTGCAATCTTTCATAAGCCATACCGCCCGTGTAACTGTTTCCCTGCCGCCGGTCCGGAGCTCAGTCGAATCTTCTGTAGTCCTCCGGCATGACGATCGAAAAATCATTGGTCAGCAGCCTTTCGTATGTGGCCGTTATCCAGAGAACGTCCATTTCCAGAGCGACAAAGCAGTAGCCCTCGCCATCGTCGCTGTCGCTTATGCATTCATATGTAGGACGGGTGTTATGATACCTTGTATAGGTCTTTTTGCTGAGTACGAGTTCAACTTCTTTAGTCATTTTTTCTTTTCTCCTTACAGATGGGCTTGTTGTTCAAACCAACATCGGATCAGATGATCTGCTTTTACCGATCAGACGTTTCTGATCTCTGCTTCACTGTCATGATATTCCAGTGTGATTCCGGATTTAGCGTAAGATTCGTTGTCGGGTTCATACAAGTATAGCAGAAATTGACCTGACTGCATATAGCCAGTTGCGTGTTATTTTATCATGCCAGTTTATTGTGAGTAACTTTCAGCAATACCACATCACAAAGTTTGATGAGGCACTGGTGAAGAAGCTGCTGGAAAAAGTGACCGTCCACGATGACTACCTGGAATTCCGGTTCAAGTCAGGCGTGACAATCAGCATCGAAATGTGAATAGATAGAGCGACCCCCGCATCACTGGCGTTCAGTGGTGCGGGGCATTTTAATATTTATTACTGTCTATAAATTAAGCGAATCTTTTCTGAATTGCTCTGAGAACGTGCTTGCCGCCTTTGTGAAAACCGGATACCGTTCACTGACTCTGTATTGACAATCATAATGATATGCTATATAATCATATTATGCATATATAATTAATAGATAAACTACTCTGAATTCAGTCTCAGATCCTGCATACAGTCTGTTCGCAGTCAGTCAGTTCTGTTATTTCCGGATCATCGCCGCATACAGGGCAGGCTGCAACTCTGTCGGGAAGCTTTACCTTTCTCCATTCCATTTTCAACCCGTCGAATATAAGCATACTTCCTGTGAGCAGCTCGCCCTGTCCCGTGAGATACTTCACGGCTTCAAGAGCCTGCATGGAACCGATGATGCCCGCCATAGCTCCGATAACTCCGGCCTCACGGCAGCTCGGCACAGCATCCTTCGGCGGCGGTGCTTCAAATATACAACGATAGCAGGGGCCTTTTTCCGGAACATAGGTCATAAGCTGTCCCTCAAAGCGGAGTATGCCGGCATGACAGAAAGGTTTGCGGCCAAGCACACAGGCATCATTGATAAGAAACTTCGTCGGGAAATTGTCCGTACCGTCAAGTATGAAGTCATAGTCCTTTATGATCCCTGCAATGTTCCTGCTGCTGATATATGTTTCGTATGTAATGACATTGACATCAGGATTGAGCGCTTTTATCGTATCTGCCGCCGAAACGACTTTGGGTTTTCCGATGTCATCAGTAGTGTGTATTATCTGTCTTTGCAGGTTTGAAAGCTCTACCTTGTCATTGTCAGCGATACCGATAGTGCCGACACCTGCGGCAGCAAGATACATAGCGGCAGGTGCTCCGAGACCGCCTGCACCAATGATAAGTACCTTTGACGCAAGGAGTTTTTTCTGCCCCTTCACGCCGATCTCTTTCAGAGTTATATGTCTTGAATAACGTGAGAGCTGTTCGTCGGTAAGTGCCATTTTTAAACCTCCCGAAAGGAAATAATGATATGAAAAGAATAGCAGCGGCGGATATCGCCGCACTTGATACAAATACTGTAACTCTGCTCGATATACGCAGCAGGGATGAATTTGAACTCAAAGGCTTCACCGGCTCTGTGAATGTTCCGTTTGATGAGATATCCACAGGCCTTTCAAAGCTCCCGAAGGATAAACCTGTCTATGTTCTTTGCAGAACAGGTGACCTGAGCGAAGAAGTTGCTGAGATACTTGAAGACAGGGAATATGATGTATACAATATCGATGGCGGATATGCCGCATATATCGCACATCTTGCAAGCACTGATATGTGATATCCCATGTTCCCGTCTAAACAGTATAACATCGATCAGGCGCTTTTTCAAGTACTGAGGATATAGCATTTTCCTATAATATGCTATGACTTTTCTGCATTGGACAAACGCTGATCCCTGTGTTATAATAAGATCATACCAAACGAAAGGAGCAGTGAACATGAACAACAGAATACCGAATGCACTTTCAGTGCTCCGCTCCGTAGTGAGGGGCAGAGACCGAATGTGCAGCACAGGACGATGTAACAAAGGGAAATAATATTTTGCTGAAACCATTGAATGTACGACCTCCAAAAATACATTTATATGAATGACTTACAGCTTCTCCGGCAGCGGAGAGGCTGTTTTTATGTCCGGGTTATATTCGGTATGAATACGCAAAAACGTCTGACTCCTGCCTTTGAGTCAGACGTTTTTCTATCTCTTTTTATTAATGCGGCTCACTATGCCGTCACCAGTATACTGTATCAGCTGCACAAGCACTATAAGGAGTATGATACATACAAGCAGCACGTCTGTTTTGTACTGCTGATAACCGTAGCGGTAAGCAAGGTCTCCGAGACCGCCTCCGCCTACAAGCCCTGCCATTGCCGAATAACCGAGTACTGACAGTGCGGTTACAGTAATATTCTTTACGAACGACGGGAATGCCTCAGGAAAGAGTATCTTGGTTATGACCGAAATCTTCGGCGCACCCGAGGCCACAAAGGCCTCTATCACTCCTCTGTCAACCTCCGAGAATGAAGCCTCGGCAAGTCTTGCGAAAAAAGCTGTATTGCAGATAGAAAGAGGAACGATGACAGCGTCAGGACCTATCTTCGTTCCAACTATCAGCTTTGAGAGCGGCAGAAGGAATATCATAAGTATAAGGAACGGTATCGAGCGTATTATATTGACTGCAACGTTCATGATATTGTTTATAACCCGATTGCGCAGGAAGAGCTCCTCGGAAGTAAGATATATCAGCAGCCCGAGCAAGCCTCCCAGAACTATGGATACCGCAAGCGAGATCACGACCATATATCCGGTCTGAGCAAGCGCTCTCAGGGTATTGTCAACGAGTTTAGGGATGTTTTCAAACATTATACAGCACCTCCACTTCTGATGTTTTTTCACGCAGCTTTTCTCTGACGGTCTCACGCAGTTCGCTGCTGCCCAAGATATTGACATAGAGTATACCCAGCGGTATACCGTTAATGTATTCTATCTTTCCGTGCAGGATATTATAATCTGCGCCGGTCTCACGGGCAATATCCGAGAGCACCGGTCCCACGGCGCTTTCACCCCGATAGGTTATTTTCAGCACATCTCCGCTTATCTCCGAGAGTATCCCTTCCGGTATCTCAAAATTCTGTGTGCGCTTTATAAGCAGTCTGGTGAATTCTGACTTCGGAGAGCTGAATACATCATATACATCGCCCTCCTCAACGACTCTTCCGTTCTCCATTACCGCAACCCTGCTGCATATCGATTTCACTACATCGAGCTCATGCGTTATGATCACGACAGTAACGCCGAGCTCTCTGTTTATCTTTCTCAGCAGTTCAAGCACAGAGAGAGTAGTCTCGGCATCGAGAGCAGAAGTGGGTTCATCGCAGAGCAGGATATCCGCATTGTTGGCAAGCGCTCTGGCAATAGCTACACGCTGTTTCTGTCCGCCGGAAAGAGCAGAGGGGTATTCATCTCTTTTCTCGGGGATATTCACAAACCGAAGCAGCTCCGTTACACGGTTTTCCGTATCAGCTCTGCTCCAGCCGAAGGTCTCGAGCATGAATGCTATGTTCTGAAATACCGTCTTGTTGCTTGCAAGATTAAAGTGCTGGAATATCATTCCGATATTCTTTCTGAGTTCACGCAGCCTGCTGCCTTTCAGTCCGATGATGCTCTCACCGTTCACAAGCACATCACCGCCGGTGACAGGCTGCAGACGGTTTATAGTGCGGAGGAGCGTGCTCTTTCCTGCACCGCTTCCTCCGACTATACCATAGATCGTACCTTTTTCTATGGTCAGTGATACATCTCTCACAGCCTCGGTCGTATTCTTCTTCTGCCGGAATGAAACAGAAGTGTTTCTGAATTCTATCATCTGAAATCACCTTACAGCTTGTAGTCATCCGGTTTGCCGAATGTCCAGTAGAACTTGTCCTTATCCTCTATGACATTGCGGAAATCATCGGAATGCACGGCTGCGATAAGATCCTGTGCAAGCTTTGAATCCTTGTCTTCTGTACGGACGGTGATCGTGTTATAGTAATTATCTGGAACAGTTTCAAGATAGACAGCATCGGCAAGATCCAGACCTGCACCGAGCACATAGTTGCCGTTTATCACAGCAGCATCAACGCTGTCAAGAACAGTCGTAAGCACCTCTGCACTGACTTCCGTAAAATTGTAGCCGTGAGGATTATCCTTTATGTCATCAAGCGTTACAGCAGTTGCATCAAGCTCCGGATCCAGTGTCAGATATCCTGCGGATTCAAGAACTCTCAGGGAGCGGAGGATATTGGTGTTGTCGTTCGGGATGGCTATCTCTGCTCCGTCGGGGATATCGGCAAGTGAGTTGTATTTATTTGAATAAACGCCCATTCCGGCCGTAGGTATCTCAACGAGCCATGACAGATGCGTTCCGTGGTTTTCATTGAAGGTTTTCAGATAGATAGGATTCTGGAACATATTTGCATTTATCTCTCCGTCCTCGAGAGCCGTATCAGGCTGAACGTAATCGGAGAACTCAACTATCTCAACAGAATAGCCTTTCTTTTCAAGGACGGGCGTGATCGCATCACGGAACATATCTCCGTATGGACCGGGGCATACGCCGACCTTTATACTGTTTCCGCCGCCGGTCTTGCCGCAGCCTGTGAGTATGACGGTGCTGCCAGCGACAGATGCTGCAAGCAGCAGTGTAACCAGACCTTTTCTGAACCTGTGTATATATTTCTTTTTCATGTTTAAACCTCCTTTTCATGTTTTCTTAATGATTATCAATGACACTGTATCAGCTGCAACATCGCATGACTGCGTATAAAGCCAGTGAAACAGCAGATGTATTGCGTATATGGTTCTGAGATATTTTCATGTTACTGCTTCTCCTTTCCCGTGTGAATGATATGATTATACATGATTTTCCTGAAACAGTCCAATACATAATCATTATCGTAAGATATACGGAGAATGTATAAATATATATTTCCGATAGCTTTGAATCATGTTCCTGTATTGGACAAAACCGTGATGCCGGGTTATAATTGACATATATCAATGAAAGAAAGGATGTTATCAATGAATAATATCAAGGTAATCACGACACTGCTGCTTACAGGCGCAGTATTAGCCGGATGCGGTTCAGAGGCACAGGCAGCAAAGAACGACAGATCAGGGAGCAGCTCTGCTCAGAACTCATCAGACATAACTACGTCATTCAATATCGGTCATCTTCCGGCGACAGGACATATATTGTATTTCATCGCATACGAAGAGGGCTATTTCAAGGATGAAGGGCTTGACGTAACGCTTACGCAGTTCTCCAACAATACAGAAGAACTGTCAGCTCTTGAATCAGGCAAGATAGACGTTGCCCCGATCAATGCTACAAACCTCATCAACTTTATCGGGGAGGGCCATGAGCTGCAGTCGATAGGCGGAGTAATGAGCGACGGTCATGCACTTGTTGTCAATCCTGAGATCGTCAGAGGCGTGGATAAAAAGGACTACAGTCTTGAGCTGCTCAGGGGAAAGACCGTCATTTTGCAGAAAGGAAGTACATACGATATCGAATTCCGCATCGCTCTGAAGGAGGCCGGATTAGATCTGGAAAAGGATATACGGATAGAGAATACAGAGAGCGGAACTACCGCCTACGCTTCTTTGCAGAGCGCCGAGGTAGACGGTGCTGCGGTATACGCACCATTCCGTCAGAAAGCCATCGACGCAGGCTTTGTGCCGATTCTTTACTGCGACGAGATAGACTATTTCGACCACCCTATCTGCTGCCGCAACGTGGCGCTGTCGAAGGAAGTGAGCAGCAGACCGGAAGTATTTGAAGCCTTCTCCCGTGCGATGATACGTGCGAGCAGCTTCCTTGAATCCGATCATGCCGGTTCTGTAGCTGATGCAAAAAAATACCTCGATGTCGATGAAAAGATACTTGAAGAGGAGATATACAATCACTCGATAAACAATCCCGATCCCGACGAGCTCAAGACCGTTACATTCTATAACGCAATGAAGGAGCTCGGATACGTTGACAAGGAGTTTGATATCACTGCAAACATCAACAATGAGATCTATGAAAATGCTCTCGGCAGCCTTATCAAAGAATCTCCCGATGATGAATTCCTGCAGGGGCTTCAGAAGTATCATGATTCAGCAAAGAAGGAATAAAAAGAATAACACCGTTCAGAATGATCTGAACGGTGTTATTTATGTCTCGCTCTCAAGAGCTTCAACAGCATTCTTTGAGCCAAAATTCTGACAGTGCGCAATACCTTCTGCCGGCACTGAATGCCTGCCGTAGATCTTTTTATCTGCGCCTACCGGACATACCGCAACGCAGACTCCGCACGGATAGCGGAATTCTCCCTTCAGCTTCTGATGATATGCGGCACAGCGGAATTTATCCATATCGGCAACTATCCTGTCATCGTGAGGCGTGAATGCCTGCGTCGGACAGTTCTTTACGCACATTTTGCACCGGAGACACAGCTCCTCCTGAAACATATCATCAGGAGGAATAACTGCATCCGTTATCACTGATACAAGGCGTATCCTCGGTCCGAATTCCGGTGTGAGAAGGGTGTGGTTCATGCCTATAGTACCCATACCGGCGTATTTCCCGGCGATAACGTGAGAAAAAGCCGCTTCCGGCTTCTTCACGAGTACGGATATATCTCCGTAGCAGTCACGGGGAAAGAAATGAGCACGATAGCCCTTCTGATTCAGATAGTTTGCAATGAGATAGGCAGCTTCATCAAGATAGCGGTTAGTTGTATTGTAAAGCTCGGAATATACAACGGACGGTGTGGTCTCTATCATCGAGGGGAATATCTGTACAGCAAGTGATATTACAGTCCTGCTCCATGGCCATATCGACTGCGGATAGAATTCCTTCTCTATCTCATGGAACTCCTCCCAGCGCTCTACGTTTGCAAAGCGTATCTTGTTTATCCCGAGCTTATGCGCTCTTTTTACAAGCTTTTCCTTCAGCCTTTCCTCGTCAGAAAGCTGCGGCTTTTCTTCCGGCGGGAGGACTTTCTTCTCTTCAGGTATCTTCTTTTTTGCTTTGTCGGATTTTTTCTTCTTCTCCTTGGAAGGCATTCACATCACCTGCTTTATATCTTATCGAGTGCAGCCGATATCTCTGCTATTATATCCTCAGCTTCTTCAAGTCCTATTGAGAACCGCAGCTGTCCGGCAGTTATACCGGCTTTTTTCAGTTCCTCGTCTGAGTATGCCCTGTGCGAGGTCTTGACTGCATAGGAAACGCTTGTAGCTGTTCCTGCAAGAGACGGTACGAATTTGATAAAGCCGAGGTTTGCTATAACTGCGGAGGCTTCCTTTTCTCCTCCTCTGATATCTGCACTCAGCATACCGCCGAAGTGTCCGTCCTCAAACTGTGCTTTTGCAAGCTCATGAGAAGGTGAGGATTCAAGTCCGGGATAGTATACCCTTTCTATCTTCGGGTGAGATTCAAGGAATCTTGCTACTGCAAGGGCATTGTCGCTGTGCTTTCTTACACGCAGCTGCAGCGTCCTGAGGCTTCTTGCAAGCAGCCAGCTCTCTGCGGGGCTGAGAACTGCTCCGTACAGAACGAGCTTGGGCTGTATCCTGTCGATGACCTCCTTACGGCCGACTGCTGCTCCGCCTATGATATCGCTGTGTCCGCCGAGATACTTTGTTGCACTGTACAGAACGAGATCAGCACCGTATTTATACGGCCTTACTACAACAGATGTCGCAAACGTATTATCGATATAGAACAGCAGGCCGTGCTTGTGTGCGATGTCGGCAGTCTTTTTATAATCCGGCACTTCAAGAAGCGGATTGCTCAGTGATTCCGTGTAGATAAGCTTTGTTTCCGGACGGATAAATTTTTCGATATCATCATTGAGAAAATCTACAAAGGTCACTGATACGCCGTATCTTGCAAGCTCATTGGACAGAAAATCATGCACTCCGCCGTAGAGCACCGGGGAGGAAATAATGTGATCACCGGCACTTACAACAGCCAGTATGCTGAGGATTATTGCAGACATACCTGAGGAGAACACAAGTCCTGCCTCTGCACCCTCTGCCTTTGCAAGTATCTCCGATACAGCGTCAGCATTTGGGTTTTTCATGCGGGAGTAAACATAGCCGTCTGCCCTGTGCTCATATATATCATCTACAGACGGCACATCGTCAAATGTGAATACACTTGAAAAATAGACAGGCAGCGTTTCAGGTACAGACTGCGATTCTGCAATCTTTTTATAATACTGCCCGTTTCCGTTATGAATAAGCTCTGTTGATAAATGCTTCATATAATGCACCTCTTTAATATAGTTTAGAACTATTATATCATGCCGATGCTGCTTTGTCTAAAACAGAATATTGATACCGGGAAATAGGAAAAGGATATAGGCGCATTGAGAATGTGTGGTGTATTGTCTCGCTGAGATCACTCAGTATCATAATACCGCTTGCGGTTCGGTTTATTGCTGACCGTATGCATTTCTTCATGTTTGTTATTGACAAATCCAAAATTGCGATATATAATCATATTAAACACGTAGATTTTATATGTTTATAATTTGCGATACATATGACAGGTTAACAGAAAATGTCTTTTTACAGTGAGGTGTATATTATGATAACAAGAAATGAAGCCTTTGAGCTTTTGAAAAAATACAACAAGGATCCGTTCCATATACAGCACGCTCTTACTGTTGAAGCAGTAATGAAGTGGTATGCGAATGAGCTCGGATACGGAGATGAAGCTGAATACTGGGGTATCGTCGGACTGCTCCATGACATTGATTTTGAACTGTATCCGGAGGAACACTGCCTTAAAGCTCCTGAACTTCTGAGAGAAGGCGGAGTAAGCGAGGACATAATTCATGCCGTATGTTCTCATGGCTACGGCATAACTGTAGGCTGCGGCGTGACTATTGATGTCGAGCCGGTGCATGAAATGGAAAAGGTGCTTTTTGCGGCTGACGAGCTGACAGGTCTGATATGGGCAGCAGCGCTGATGCGTCCGTCTAAGAGTACAAAGGACATGGAACTTAAATCCCTGAAAAAGAAGTATAAAAGCAAAGGATTTGCGGCAGGCTGTTCAAGAGAGGTCATTGAACGTGGTGCAGATCAGCTCGGCTGGGAGCTCGATAAGCTGCTTACCATGACTTTGCAGGCAATGGCTGCAAGCGAAGATACTGTCAATGCAGAGATGACGTAAAGCAGGAGCAATTCTATAAAGGAGGCTGTTATTATGAGATCAATTCTGATCAAGGATACAACACGGGAAGAGCGTGAACAGATCATCAGGGAGTCACTGGACTGTGGCAGCGGCGGATGTGAAAACTGTTCATCATGCTGGCTTGGCGGAGGAAGTCCGTTCGGAATATATCAGGACTATATTGACGGAAAACGCGAGATCAGCGAGATCAACAGGACATATATGGAGCAATACCGTCAGAACCGGCTGATAAAATGAGGCGACTGCGTATGACACCAGCACCGGATATCAAGAATTCTACAGCCGAAGAACGCAGGGACTACATCAAAGAAAGATTTCCGTGTATTGCAGACTGTGATATGTGCGGGATCTGCACTGTATTTCACGGCAAGGATGCAGAACTCGCATATGAAGCATATATTCGCGGAGAACGCTCTTTTGAGGATGTTTCCCGGGATTACAGATAAACCGTCGGAGATAAGATATGAGAAACGAAAAAGTATTTGAATGGCTCAGTAAAAAGGGATTTGCTGACAGAGTCATTGATCACACAGACACGATAGATACTGTTGAACACGCAGCAAAACAGCTCGGATGTTCTGAAGCAGAGATCGCCAAAACACTTTCATTTATAGTGGACGATAAACCGGTCATTGTTGTAATGGCAGGCGACGGCCGTGTGAACAGTTCAAAATTCAAGGCCCAGTTCCACACTAAGCCGGGCATGGTTCCGAGAGACCGCGTGGAAGAGATGACAGGATTTGTACCGGGTGGTGTATGCCCTTTTGCTGTTCCGGAGGGCATACCTGTATGGCTTGATGTATCGATGAAGCGTTTTCCCTTCATACATCCGTCAGCCGGCAATGAATATACATCTGTAAAGCTGACACCTGATGAACTGGAGCAGGCTGCCGATGCCGCCGGATGGTGCGATGTCTGCAAAGGGTGGGAAGAGTGAATATGGAAATAACGCATTGGCTCCGGAATCAGAAGAAAGTGCTGAGGTGATACAGAGAGCCGGATTTACAGAATCAGAACATCTTCTGATCGGAACAAACGACGGATATGCTTACAATGGCTATTGGAAAAGGCAGAAATAACAGTTGCAAAGTCGGAGATATCTGTGTTGAGACAGTTTACAGGAGGAACGTTCAGAGTATGATCATCAGACAGGCGAATATTGACGATCTTGATGCTGTAACGGAGTTAGAGAGCAGATGCTTTCCAGCAGCTGAAGCAGCAGACAGAAAAGCATTTGAATGCAGGCTGAGTAATTATCCGGAATGTTTCTGGGTAGCGGAAAAGGATAAGCAGATAATATGCATTATAAACGGGATGAGCACTGACAGTAAAGATCTGTGTGACGAAATGTATGAAGGCACAGAATTGTATGCTGCTGAGGGAAAATGGCTGATGCTTTTCGGAGTTGCGACACTTCCCGAATATCAGTGTAAAGGCCATGCCTCACTGCTGATGGGATATGTTATTAATGAGGCAAGAAAACTGAAGCGCTGCGGAATAGTTCTCACCTGTAAAGAAAACCTTATCCCGTTCTATGAAAAGTTCGGATATGTAAGTGAAGGCGTTTCTGATTCAGTACACGGAAATGCTGAATGGTATCAGATGCGTCTTACATTCTGATATAGCTGTTTTCTATGATCAGCAATGACTTTTGGGGATTGGACAAGCTGCTTTTCCGGTGTTATAATAAATCCATACCAAACGAAAGACTGGATGATGCAGATGTTCACAGACTTGATACAGACAGCCTTTTTCAAAGCTTAACAGTATTATTCACGGTTGATGCCGGAACATGAAAACTCCTCAGCTGATATGTGCCATATGAATGTAAAAAAGGCGGCAGTTATGATAATTAAGACTTCCATAAGTATTCTCAGAAAAGTGTTTGACAGCGATATGTATTTCATCCGTACAGAAACAGGTACAGTGGTGTTTGATCCTCAGTTATTTTCTGATGAAAATATCAAAACTGAGACTATGAAAGATGAATAAATCAAAACCACCCGTTGAACGTGTGGTTTGAAAAAAGCCCTATAAGGGCTTGATACTGACACTGCCCTTTAAGAGACTGAGAAAGGTTTACCAACTGCAATTCATTCTCAGACACTCTTAAGGGGTATTACTTTTGTAATTGACAACCATTCCCGGCCATTCCCATACAAGAAGCCTGCCGGTTTCACACCGCCGATATCGAACAAGCGTCTGTTTTAAGCCGTTTATAACATTGATACAAATATCAACTTCATAAAGAAAATCTGCCCCGACCGGGGCAGATTTCGTTTTAATGTTATGCTTTGTAGACCACAGCAGCCTTGTAATACTCGTACATAGCGCGCATTGCATCGAACTCGAGGTCACTGGTCGGCGAGTTGATACACTTGTAAACATACGACAGGGCGCAGGCCTTGTATGTTTTCTTGCCGGAATCCGCGGTAACGACGATCGTGTGCATGGTGTTGAGCTTATGTGCCGGGATATTGGCGACAGTTACCTGTAATCTGCCGTTATTGCGTATCAATTAAACAGATCTCGCTGTAGGTCTGACGGCAATACGAAAACTAACATGGGTGTATACTGATAAGTGCTTATATACCGTAATTCTCAGACGGAAATTTTTTTATTATTGATTCTCGGGAGTCGAATAAGCTGGGATTTATTCCAAACATAACAAAACACATTATAGAAATCAGGTAATTCCATAGCAACCAATACTTGAAATATTATTGAATATCAGGTATAATAGTACCATAGTAAACTCTCGGAATAGGTGTCGTTATGCTCAAAATAGTATTAGGGGACACGACTAACTCTATATATCACCCTCCAACGTATTTTGATAATGCCTATGAGGATGAGTGGATCACCGATCCTCGCAGTGTAGAAATGATAAAAGACATAGACAAATCTGATGTTGTTGGCTCAAGAGTAATAGACAGCCCTGTGCTTGGCTCTATTTCAGTCAAGGAGCTGTCTGGAGGAGTGAAAACCCTGCTCCTTATGCTTTTCGATGATTCCGGCAGGATATTCAACGCCTCTGCCTGCGGTAGAAAGTATTGGTAAGCAGACCCATCTCTTTCTGAAACCATACCGCCGTTATAGCACCAGACTTCCACTGCTCATACAGCTGACCGAACCTTACCCAGTCGATAGGAATCCCAAGATGCTTCAATACATTATGGGCCACGCCGACATAAGCGTTACTTTAAATACGTATACTCATGTACAGTTTGAAGACACTGAGAAGGAAATGAAGCGTCTGTTCGGGATAGGATAGCGCATTATTCATTTTACTGTTTTAACGCAGTCATAATCAACAAAAACAGCCTCTCTGCTGCAATATATAGCCAGACTTTCTTCCACACTTTTTCCACAGATACATGATAAAGGATGAGATTATATGAAAAATAATACAAAGATACAAAAGAAAACGCATTTTTATCCGAGTTATATCAAAACACGGATTGAGGCTATTTTGCGACGATTATCAAACATTTAAGGAGTTTTGGAAAGATGTATAAAATCATGTTTGTGTGCCACGGCAATATATGCCGGTCGCCTATGGCGGAATTTATTATGAAAAAGCTCGTTTCTGACTGCGGACTCTCCGGTGATATACTCATCTCGTCCTCCGCTACAAGTACTGAGGAGCTCGGGAATCCGGTATATCCTCCGGCAAGAGCCGAGCTTGCAAAGCACGGTATCGGCTGTGCGGGAAAGACTGCTGTACAGCTGCGGAAATCAGATTACGACCGCTATGATCTTTTCGTCGGCATGGACACTGCCAACATCCGCAATATGAACCGCATCTTCGGCAGTGACAAAGACGGGAAGATTTACAAGCTCCTGACCTTTGCCAGTCGCGGCGACGATGTTTCCGATCCATGGTACACCCGTGACTTCGGAAAAGCCTACAGCGATATCGAAGAGGGCTGCATGGGTCTGCTGAAGTACCTCAGGGAACGTATTCTCTGAGTGAATATAAGAATAACGAGGATATTATGCTGATATCTGAATACCTTACAGATGACATTGATACGGAAGCGACAGTTAACGCATTCGAGGAAAAGCACAACATCAGTCTGCCGGAGGTGTACAGACGTTTTATGATACGCTGCAACGGCGGCCTTCGCAAGATCTGGTTGGCTGAGATTGAGAAATACAGCGGCATGGTACAGGAAAAGGTAAAGCTCGACTGACAAAAAAACAGGACGCATCCACCGGACACGTCCTGACTGAGATCAGAAATCACTTATTGAAGCTGTTGTAAAACTCCTCTATTCCTGTACGCATGATAAGATTATCGAGTATACCGGGAGCAGCAACTATTCCGGCGATGCTCTCGTCGCTCCTGCAGAGCTCATAGGCATCATCGAAGCTAATGACTCCGACATGGATATTCTTTCCGAATATGCCTGTCATGACGCTGTAGCTGATGAACAGCGGTATGAAGCTGCTGCCGTCGGGAGCGTTGAGCAGTCTCAGGTGGAGAGCTCCCTCCTGAAGCTCCTTAGCAGGCTCCATATTATCAGGCAGCTCGTCAACGCAGTGCAGCTCTGAACCAGCCTCCGCCATTTCCTTTGCCTTGAGGGTGAAATGGAGTTCTTTATCAGGCGCAGAGAGCTGCAGAGGGATGTTGTTATCATCTATCTTGTCGCTCTCAAATACTACAGGACACAGAAAGAGGTCTTTTCTAAGATCTAATACACTCATGAGGGATACCTCCTTTATCAGTATACTTTAATTATAAATGACCATCCATGTTTTGTCAAGCCAAATACTGCGGTTTTTGCGGGGCTCTGCATTTTTTATCACTTGATACGGGAAAGGCACCTGCCGCAGATAGTCATCACAGGTACATAAACGATAACAGAAAAGAGGTATATTATGAAATTCTTCATGCCGACACGTATCTACAGCGAAAACGACTGTATCAGCAGGCACTCCGCAGAGCTCTGCGCTCTCGGTTCACACGCACTTATTGTAACCGGAAAGCACTCATCGGCTGCGAACGGCTCGCTGGACGACGTTATCTCTGCGCTGACTGAACACAGCGTCGCCTACACAGTTTTTGACGGCGTTGAGGAAAACCCTTCGGTCGAGACGGTCATGGTGGCTCGGGACAAAGGTCTCAGTGCGGGTGCTGACTTCGTTATTGGCATCGGCGGAGGCTCTCCCATCGACGCTGCAAAGGCTGCTGCCATAATGATGAAGAACAGTGACAAAGGATGGGAATATCTGTACGAGGAAGGAAAGTGTGATTCGCTCCCGCTTGCTGCTGTGCCTACTACCTGCGGTACGGGTTCGGAGGCTACGGCGGTATCAGTGCTTACAAGACACGACCTCGGGACAAAGCTCTCGGCCAAGAAAAAGGTATTCCCCGATATCGCACTTGTGGACGGGAAATACCTGATGAATGCTCCGGCGAGACTTTTAAAGGTCACGGCGGTAGATGCACTTTCGCATCTTATCGAGAGCGCTGTAAATGTACTTGCTGACACCTACAGCGATATGACTGTATTTGCAGGACTGCGTGAGTGGGCGGCCTGCAGGCCTTTCCTTGACGGCAGTCTTGAACTGACCGCAGAGGGCGCTCAGAGGCTGATGAACGCCTCGACTCTTGCGGGTATGTCCATTGCACAGACCGGCACCACAATCCCCCACTCGCTGAGCTATCTGCTGACGTATGAGGCCGGTGTACCGCACGGTGCAGCTGTCGGTGCGTTCCAGAGCGGGTATCTGAAATATGCCGCTCCGGATAAGCGTGAAGCTGTGCTCATTGCCGCCGGATTCAGGGATACCGAAGAACTCGGCAGCTTTATCTCCTCGCTCGCTCCGGTAAGGGCAGAGCGTGAGCTGCTTGAAAGGTCGGCTGAGGCTGTGCTGGCAAACAAGGCAAAGATGGCTATGTGCCCATATCTTATCGATGAGAGGATAATGGCCGATATCATAGACATCGGCTGACACGGTCACTTTATGCGTTTTATTCTCCCCTTCTTCACGATGAAGACCTGCTCCGATATATCCATGAAGGCCTTGTCGTTATAGGAATCGGTGTAGAAGGTGCCTATGCCCGAATCTCCGTAGAGCTCACGGAAGCGCTTTACCTTATTCTCGCCGAAGCAGAGCCTTGCTACGCTCATGGTATCAAAATCTACCTCGGAGCAGATAAGATTATGTGTGCCGAGTTTGTCGCTTATTGCTTCGAGCAGGAAAGAAGGGCCGGCGGATATGATGATATCGTCCTTCCCTATGCGGCTTATCAGGGAGGTATCGAGCTTATGGGCGTGCTGCGCCCAGAATTCGTCCATTATGCCGAGGACCTCCTCGCGGTCATGCAGCACGTTCTGCATGAAGGAGTTGATGAGCTCCTCTATCCTCTCACGGCTTATCAGACAGAGCTTGTACCGAAGAAGATTTATGAATATCTTCGGCAGCCAGAGTATTATTTTCTTATTGTTTCTTATCATGAATATGGCAAGGTCTACAGAGCTCTCGCCGTGATAGAGGGTGTTGTCGAAATCAAAGGCGTTCACGTTCTCACTCCAGTATGCGGTTAGTTCTATGGCGGAAGACGGGTGTTTGTTGCGGGACGCTGTCCCTTTAGAATCTCAGATTAGTCATCACTCTTCCACGAACATTATATCATAACTCCCCCGAAAACACAACCAGGATACGAAAAGCCCTGAAGCATTATGCCTCAGGGCTTGTGTTGTATTATATTATTGGTTTGCGTATGTATGATGATCAGTCTTTATCAGCTGCGGGCTTGATAAGCTTTGCCTTGTAGAGGGCTGTGCCGACTGCACCAGAAATAAGCGTACAGGCTATCATTTCAAATACTGCGTTGATGCCTACAAATCCTACAACGAAGGGAATGAAGCTCTTTCCGTTCATAAGGCCCTGTACATACTCGGTATTGCCGAAGAGAAGCACAAGTGCGCTCATGAAGAATACCGTGTTGAGGAAGGCGGAGAAGAAGCCTGTTACAAAGCTTGCAAGGCTTACGTTTGCAGCCTTTGAAGTGCCCTTGAAGATGAGACCTACAAGGAAACCGTCAAGTGCTCTGGGAACAAAGCGCTGAACGAATGCGAGGAAGGGGTTGATGTTTGCAAGGGTAGCACCCATTCCGCTGGGGATACCGATGCCGAAGCACTGAAGGAAGCTGAACAGTCCGAACACAGATCCCACGATAAGTCCACCTGTGGGTCCAAGGGCAATTGCAGCGATAGCTATCGGTATAACATTCAGTGTGATTACCAGCGGTCCGACCGGGATAGATCCGATAGGAGTAAAGCTGAACAGCACCACGATAGCCGACAGAAGTCCTAACAGTACGATTGACTTGACGTCCATTTTTTTCATATTAAATTCCTCCTTGTTATTATTCCCCGAAGGGATACAATACAACGCAATTATTGTAGCACATATTTCCTGTTTTGTCAATACCCGGAATGAAAAAATATCCAGAAAATATGTCCTGTCTCCGGTATATGCCGGAAGCAGGGCGAAACAACACAAATATTTATTCATCACAAGGAGGTATTGTATCAGTTTTCAAGCGGAAGATCGGCTCTGCTTATCAGTCCGGCGTCCACTTTCTGAATAATTATAGCATCCATACCGGTTATGCCGGGCGCTCCGTCTATATCAGCGCAGAGCTGCTGATACTCAGTCATGGGGTACTTGGTCTGGTTGGCTGTGTACTGGAGGACTGCTACCGCATCGGCTACATTTACCGTACCGTCGCCGTTTGCGTCTCCGTATACGGGAGCGGCGGTCTCTTCCTCTGTCGGAGGCTCGGTCGGAGGCTCTGCAGGAGGTACAGTCTCCGGCTCTGTGGGAGGCTCCGTCGGAGGATCGGTTGCCGGCTGGGCAAGGGCTGATGCAAGGACTATGTAGTTCACGCAGTAGCCTGACTGGCCGTTGCCGCCGAGAGTTATCCTGTCGCCTGCGCTGCATTTCCTTGAGTACAGCTCGAAGGTCACGTCGTTGTCGGTCGAAGCCGTCAGAGAGGTCTTTGTATAATCATTCAGCCAGTCCGGTATCTTTTCAAGGCGGGTATCAAGGCCGATGTACAGCTCCATATCCGCTCCGGCTGTGAATGTGGCAGTATCGCCCGTTTCGCCCTTGGCATCGCAGGCGGTGAGGAGCTGCTCTGCCCCTTCAAGCTCCTGCGGGAAGGAAGTGAATACGAAGCTGCGGTCGCCGAATACCGGTGAGCCGGCTTTTACTGTTTCACTGATCTCCCAGCCCATAGGATGTGCGCTGCTGTTCACGTTCAGTTCCTTTATCAGCTTTCCGCTCACAGAGGAATCGTCATGCGGTACGTCCGGGAAGGTGCCCTCGGGAGAGAGCTCCACTACGCCCTCCGGGAAGGAATCAACGGTGAGGTCGTTGATGTAGTACTCTATGTTGTTGTAGCCCTTGCCGCAGTAATCGCCCTTGTAGTCGGTGGGATCGTTCGGGTCAAGGCCTCTTGCGAGCTCCCAGCTGTCATCCATGCCGTCGTTGTCGTTATCGGTTATCTCCTTCTTTGTGACCGGTGAAGGATAGGTGTAGGACACGCCGCACTGTATGCTGTACTTATTGAGATCGGTCACAGAGCCGTCATAGGCGGCGGTGCCGGAGCAGCTGCCTGTGCCGTTCTTTGCATCGGCGGCACACTGCTGATCTATGGCAGTCCTCTTATCCGGAGCGATTCCGTTTCCGGCGAAGCTGACAACGTGGTCGAAGGCGGCCTCCGCAGACTCAGCGCCCTGTACGGAGGAGATGTTCTCGCCGTACTGCGTTATCGGGAAGGGCTGTGCGCTGTAGAGATCGTTCTTCGTGATGCCTATGGACTCCTTGACCGTCACTCCCGACCAGTTGTCGAAGGTTATCTGGTTGAGGGAGCCGTCCTTGTTTATCATGCGGTTGCCTGAACAGTATACCTTGAAGTTCTGCGGGCTTGTCGTGCTGTCAACATTCATCCAGTGATAGCCGCCAGTGGTGGACTTGCCGGCTTTGAGTGTGTTGTTCACGTAGTTGAGATGGCCTATAGTGCCGTAGGCTGTCTGGTAGCCCCAGTCGTATATCACGTTGTTGGTGAAGTCGGCGACCTCAGTACCCGGGACCTTTCCACGGAAGTTGCGGGATACATTGTGTATGATAAGGTTGTGGTCGAAGCTGAGAGAGCCGTTGCCCATCATTATGCCGAAGCCGTGGAGACCTTTCTTGTGACCGCCCCACGAATCTGCCGGACCGATTACGCAGTACTGCACGGTATAGTTCTTGTTGTTGGAGTAGAGTCCCCACTGCTCGTCCGTCGTCCAGCCCATGGAACAATGGTCTATGATGGAGCCGGAGCCCTTTGCGCCGCCCCAGGCATCGTTGCCGGAGCTCGTCGAGGCGTAGGGACCGGGACGTGAGCTTATATAGCGGCAGATGATATTGTCGCCGGACATACCCATCTTGTAGTTCTTTAGGGTGATGCCCGAGCCGCCCGGTGCAGTCTGGCCTGCTATGGTGATATTGTCGTGGCAGAGGATATTGCCCTCAAGCTCGATAGTGCCGCTGACGTCGAACACGACTATGCGTCCGGACTGACTTACGGCATCACGGAAGGAACCCTCGCCGCTGTCGTTGAGGTTCGTTACGTGGTATACCTCTCCGCCTCTTCCTCCGGTGGCGTACTTTCCGCCGCCGACTGCTCCCGGAAAGGCGAGCACCTTTCCTGCTGCGGAGACTGTCCCCTGCCCTTCCGGTACATACGGCAGCACGGCGGACATCGTTACCAGGGCTGCTGAAAGTGCAGCCAGTCTTTTTACTGCTTTCATTTCTTTTTACCCTCCTTGTCATTTTTCCCTTACTTTGCACGTTCTCTTCATCTGATATAATTATAGCATCTGTGCGCCGCTGCGACAATGAACTATCGTATCGGAAACATGGCATTTTATGCTATGTCACAACGCCGCGGTATACAGTATAGTCTCTTCCGTGGAAAGGCTGAGCGGTTTGTGCATATTCTTTGTTGAAAATCCGGCTGAATACGGCTTTTTCTGTTGACTGATATGCCTTGTGGTGTTATAATAATTATATCAATTATTAACAGCTCCCGCAGCTGAAAACGACAGTAATGAGGTGGTACTATGGAGATCAGAAGCAAAGAAGAATACCTGAGCGGTATCAGGCGTGTGCTCATCAGTGAGGAGGAGATACGCAGCGAGATAAAGAAGGCCGGTGAATACATCGATTCCTGCTACACGGGCTCGCCGGTACTCCTTGTCAGCATACTCAAGGGCTCTTTCATTTTCCTTGCGGACCTTTGCAGGGCTGTGAGCGTGCCGTGTGAGATAGGCTTCATGGCAGCAAAGAGCTATTATGAGAGTACGCAGTCCTCAGGCATCGTCAACATCACTATGGATATACAGCAGGATATCGAGGGAAGAGACGTGATCATAGTTGAGGACATCATAGATACAGGCCGTACGCTCAATGACGTTCTCAAGCTGCTGCACGCAAGAAAGCCGGCCTCCCTCAGGGTAGTCACCCTTCTCGACAAGCCCGAAAGGCGAATCGTGGAGCTGAATGCAGACTATTCCCTGTTCACTATCCCGGATCACTTCGTGATCGGCTACGGCCTTGATTACGGTGAATTCTACCGCAGCCTCCCCTACATCGCAGAATACAATACGGATAAGGAGAACGATCATGCTTGAGAAACTTTTCAAACTGAAGGCTAACAAGACCAATGCAAAGACCGAAATAACTGCCGGTATCACGACCTTCATGACTATGGCCTACATACTCGCCGTAAACCCGAGTATTCTCTCCTCGACCGGAATGGACAGCACGGCGGTCCTGCTCGCTACCTGCCTTGCTTCCTTCATCGGTACGCTCTGCATGGCGCTCGTTGCAAATCTGCCCTTTGCACTGTCTGCCGGTATGGGACTCAATGCCTACATGGCATACACCGTCTGCGGCATCATGGGCTATCCCTGGCAGGTGGCTCTGCTGGCGGTATTCATAGAGGGTATCATATTCATAGTGCTTTCGCTCACGAATGTGCGTGAGGCGATATTCGACGCTATCCCCCTCACGCTGAAACGTGCGGTATCCGTAGGCATTGGACTGTTTATCGCCTTCATCGGCCTTCAGAATGCCGGACTTGCCGTTGACTCAGCTACCCTCGTTTCCCTTGTGAGCTTCCGTGACAATTTCCACACCTCGGGTATATGTGCCCTGCTTGCTGTGATAGGCGTACTCGGTACAGCAGTCCTCTATATAAAGAAGGTGCCCGGTTCAATACTCCTCGGTATCATCGGTACCTGGATACTCGGCATACTCTGTCAGGCAGTCGGTATCTATACCGTCGATCCGGCGAACGAGTACTACTCGCTGCTGCCATCGTTCAGCATGACAGATTTCTCAAAGCTCGGCGAGACCTTCGGACAGTGCTTCAATGTTGATTTCAGCACAGTCGGGATATTCAACTTCATCGTTGTTATCTTCTCCTTCCTCTTCGTTGACCTCTTCGATACGCTCGGCACACTCATCGGTGTATCCACCAAGGCAGGTATGCTCGACAAGAACGGTAAGCTGCCGCGCATAAAGCCGGCTCTCATGGCTGATGCCGTTGCTACTACCTCTGGAGCTGTACTCGGTACTTCCACGACCACGACCTTCGTTGAATCCTCTGCGGGCGTTGCTGCCGGCGGAAGAACAGGCCTTACAGCGCTCACAACAGCAATCCTCTTCCTTGTCTCCATGTTCCTTGCGCCGCTGTTCACTGCCATCCCCGCCTTTGCGACCGCTCCCGCACTCATCGTTGTGGGATTCCTGATGTTCAGCACCATCACGGAGATCAAGTTCGGCGAAAACAACTACACCAACGCAATACCCGCTTACCTCTGCATCATCGCAATGCCGCTGTTCTACAGCATTTCCGAGGGTATCGCACTCGGCGTCATCTCCTATGTTGTCATAAACCTCCTCTGCGGAAAGAGGAAGAACATAAACCCGATAATGTATGTACTCACAGTGCTTTTCATACTGAAATATGTATTTCTCTGATGCAGAACGGTCATATTCCGTGCCGCTGAAGCCCCCGAAGAACGCTCAGCGGCACGGCAATATCCTCCGCAAAGGAAAAATAACGGAATATCGCAAAAATTTTCCGGAAAAAGCTTGACAAGCCGGAGAGAGTATGCTATAATGTTATTACCTCGTATGGGGTTTATTTTTTTGCCCCTCACGAGGGAGGCAAATCAAGCTGTCTCCGCAAGGAGAAAGAAATAATTCAGGAGGTGCCGAACATGAGAGTTAAGATCACATTAGCTTGTACTGAGTGCAAGCAGCGCAACTATGTTTCCAAGAAAAACAAGAAGAATGATCCTGACAGAATCGAAATGATGAAGCATTGCAAGTTCTGCAGAAAGCACACTCTTCACAAGGAAACCAAGTAAGCGAGGGGAGTATTTTTATGGCGAATAATCAGGAAAATACTTCTGAGAAGAAGAAGTCCGAGAAAAAGAGCGAGAAGAAGGCTGACAAGAAGCAGCCCAACAAGATCGCCAAGTGGTTCAAGGACTTAAGAATCGAATTCAAGAAGGTAGTATGGCCGTCAAAGAAGACCGTTATCAACAACACTTCTGTAGTTCTTGCAGTAGTTGCTGGTGCAGCCATCCTCGTTGGTCTGCTCGATACAGGATTCCTTGCATTGATGCGTCTGATCTACCAGTAAAGGAAATCTGAGGAGGATTGCTAATGTCAGAAGCAGCAAAGTGGTATGTTATCCACACTTATTCCGGCTATGAAAACAAGGTAGCCGAGAATATAAAGAAGGTTGTTGAAAACCGTAAGCTTCATGATCTTATCAATGAAGTCAGAGTTCCTACCGAAGTGGTCGAGGAGATCACGGACGGAAAAAGCAAAACGATCGAGCGTAAGACCTTCCCGGGTTACGTTCTGGTCAAGATGATCGTCACTGACGATTCATGGTATGTTGTGAGAAACACCAGAGGCTGCACAGGCTTCGTTGGTCCGGCTTCAGAGCCTACTCCCCTTACCGAGGAGGAAGTCAAGAAGCTGTTCGGTATCGATGTTTCCTCCACTATTGAGGTCAACTTCAAGGTGGGCGACAGAGTACAGATCAACGGAACAGCTATGGACGGCTTTATCGGAGTTGTTCAGAACATCGATCTCGAGGAAAGAACAGTTGATCTTCTTGTATCAATGTTCGGCCGAGAGACCCCCACTACACTGCCTATCAATCAGGTTATCACAGTGGAGGATTAAGTCCGGCGGACTTCATTCCGGCGGCAAAACACAGGTCAAAGAGAGGTCAAGGTGACCTCAGTGGGAGGGATAAAATAATGCTTATCCCGCCGTTTACCACATTTATGGAGGTGCGAATACATGGCACAGAAAGTAGTTGGCTACATTAAGCTTCAGATCGCAGCAGGAAAGGCTACTCCTGCCCCGCCTGTTGGTCCGGCACTCGGTCAGCACGGCGTTAATATCATGGCATTCACAAAGGAATTCAACGAGAGAACAAAGAACGATATCGGCATGATCATCCCTGTAGTTATTACAGTATATGCAGACCGTTCATTCTCCTTCATCACAAAGACTCCCCCCGCAGCAGTTCTTATCAAGAAGGCCTGCAACATCGAGAGCGGCTCAGGAGTACCCAACAAGACCAAGGTTGCTAACATCACCAAGGAGCAGATCCAGAAGATCGCTGAGATCAAGATGCCCGACCTGAACGCTGGTTCACTCGAGGCTGCTATGAGCATGATCGCTGGTACAGCTCGTTCAATGGGCGTTGTAGTAGTTGACTGATGAATGATGAAGGGGCACCCTCAGGGATTCCCGTTCAGAGTTCTATTGGTGGGAGGAAAATTCCGCTAACCGGGTATCGATAATCCCGGTATTACCACTTAAATAGGAGGATATATAATGAAACACGGCAAGAAATATGTTGACAGCGCAAAGGCTG
The DNA here is from genome assembly GCA_017620025.1 of Ruminococcus sp. Classification (GTDB taxonomy): domain Bacteria; phylum Bacillota; class Clostridia; order Oscillospirales; family Ruminococcaceae; genus Ruminococcus. The sequence continues at coordinate 143,109 of JAFZRF010000045.1, read as the reverse complement.
TTGATTATAACAAGCTCTATGAGTCCGCAGAGGCTCTGGATTTAGTTTGCAAGAACGCAAAGGCAAAGTTTGATGAGACTATCGAGGCTCACATCCGTCTCGGCGTTGACTCCCGTCACGCTGACCAGCAGGTTAGAGGCGCTGTTGTACTTCCTAACGGTACAGGTAAGAGCGTAAGAGTTCTCGTATTCTGCAAGGAAGACAAGTATGAGGCTGCTCAGGCTGCAGGCGCAGATTACGTTGGCGGTCTCGATATGGTTGACAAGATCACAAAGGAAAACTGGATGGACTTCGACGTTGTTGTTGCTTCACCTGACATGATGGGTGTTGTAGGACGTCTCGGTAAGGTCCTCGGTCCCCGTGGTCTCATGCCGAACCCGAAGGCTGGTACAGTTACTCCCGATGTAGCTAAGGCTGTTCAGGAGGCTAAGGCTGGTAAGATCGAGTATCGTCTCGACAAGACCAACATCATCCACTGCCCCATCGGCAAGGCTTCATTCGGTGCTGAGAAGCTCGAGGAGAACTTCTCCACTCTCATGGAGGCTATCGTTAAGGCTAAGCCTGCTGCTGCTAAGGGTACTTACCTCAAGAGCTGCACAGTTGCTTCCACAATGGGCCCCGGCGTTCCGGTTGCTACAAACAAGTACGGTGTCTGATCAGTGATACCGTTAAATGCTGTACCTTCGGGTACAGCATTTTTGGTCTGTATATGTGAAAGGCAGTACGGCGTTTGTCGTACTGCCTTAATTCTTTAAAAAACTTAGTTTAATAAGGGGACGCCTTCACTTGCAAGGCGTCCCCTCTTCCAAAACAGTCCCCCGGACTGTTTTGGAATTCATCCCTTGCGAAGCGCCCTGCGGATAAATGCGGGACTCTGTCCCGCACCCTGCCAGAGGCGCTGCCTCTGGACTCCGCTAAAGGGGCGCAGCCCCTTTAGAATCCCAATCTGATTGACAAAATTAAGGCTGTACGGACAGCGCCGTACAGCCTTTTTTCGGTATTACTTGAAGTTTTTGAGCTCAGAAGATGTCACGGGAAGATAGGAAGATTTGATCAGACCTGCATCTATCTTCTGGATAGCGATAGCATCATCACCTGTGATGCCCTTGCCGTGATCTACGACATCAGCATTGGCTAAGCCCAGGTCGGTCAGCGCATACTTTGTCTGATTGCAGATATACTGGAGAGCAGCTACAGCATCGGCAACAGTTACCTTGTTATCCTCGTTTGCATCGCCCCACAATGAGACACCCGGAGTTTCGCCTTTTGTTGCCGGCTCAGTAGGTACCGGATCTGTCGGAGGACACAGATGAGGAGGGCCTATAGGTCCTATATCCTGTAAGAAAGCTGTCATCCAGGCAAGAGAAGCATTCCACTGAACTGAGACTTCGTTTACAGACCATGCCTCAGCATTATCAACATAGCATTTCTGGCTTGCAACAGTACCTCTCCTGTAGCCCAAGCTGCCAATGTAAGGATCAGTCATTCCGCTGCAAGGGCCGCCGGAGAGCACACCTGCAGGAGCCATCGGGAACTCGTCATCCACGCCGTGCGCCCATAGCTTGTGATGAGGATACTGAAGAGCAACGTCACCGTATCCGGAAACATATGAGAAGTCATTTCCATTTCGGCCGAAAATGTAGTCCATTGCAAGCGAAGCTCCATCGAGGTACTTTAAGCCATTTGTAGACGCCATGCAAGCATAAGCCATTACGATAGCGTTGTTGACAACATAGGAGTTGGAATAGAACTCATAGCCTGATACAGAGTTATTCAATCCTATGTCCGTCTGATCTTCATAGGTTACTTCACGGTAAGGTATACCCATGCCCTGCTTGTCTTCTTCAGCGAGGTAGTTATCAGCTGCCTTGATGATATTATCTGATATTGTGTTATAATCTTCCGCTGATACGTATTCCTTGGTATTGAGGTAGAGCGACAGAGTACCGTATCCTGCTGTACAGCCCCGGTTGAATGAGCTGAATGAGCCATAGTTCTCCCCTGTGCTGAGGTTGGTGGTCAGGCTGAATGCCTTGTCCATACCAGTCGGGTCGTTGGGATTCTTGTATTTCTTGAGTTTTTCGTAATACTCTTCCTTGCCGGTCGTGGCATAGAGTTCGCATAGTGCCCAGTAGTAGTCATCAACTACGAATGAATCGCCGTAGGCTGCTGAACTGATGGCATGATCCATAGGAGCGAAGTATACATCATTGCCTCTTGTGTATGAACTGTCGGTATAATCCTGTTCCTTTGGCAGTCCCAATACGATATTCCATTTGTCAATGTACTTCTCAACAGCAGCAAGCGAAGTTTCAGCGTTCTCGAGACACTTTGCAGCATACTCCGGATCGAATTCCTCCCAGAGACGTGATGCCTGTGCAGCGCAGGCGATCATGTTGAATGTTGCCGCATAGGTCGGCGGCTTGATGATACGTTCAATGTTGTCATAGCCCTCATATATCCATGCGTGGATCGCAAGGCCTGTGTACCTGTGATCCTGCATCTTGTGGTATACCATTCCGGTATCTTCGCCGAAATAAGGATCCTCCGGCTTGACGATCATGTCGAACATCCAGTCAAGCTCGTATCTTGCTTCATCGAGAACATCCGGAACCTTGTCGACGCCTTCCGGAACGAGCATCGTCTTGCCGTCTGTCCACTTAGCATCTGTGCCGAACTTCTTGGACATCTCATACATATTCTGGAGTGTCCACACAGCGCTTCCGCCGTTGATAACGCTCTTGCAGTGGTTGCCGGCATCGTACCAGCCGCCTGTTGCAGTTACGGAATACTCCTTTTCACCGTCGAAATCCTTAGTGTAATACTTGACCCAATTCGGCTGTACATAGCCTGTATCAGGGTTATGGCCGTATTTGTCGTGACAGAGGCTTGATTTATCGCCGGATGATATGTAAGACGCCTCAACCTTACAGCCGGAACGGTTCTGATAGAAGTAGTTCATTGAATCTCTCAGAAGGCCGTCATATACTGTTTTGGCGATATTGAAGGGGTGCGACTTGTTCATCTGATAGGAAACACCAGTCTTCCAGTTAGTCCACATGACCTTGCCGTCCTCGATAGTTGTATCGAAGGCGCCTTCCTTATTGCCGGATCTTGTGCCGCTTACACCGACTTCATCATCGACAACGATATAGTAATCTGCGCCGCCGGTTATGAATTCGGTGAAATCGAGGATCTGGACGTACTTGCCGGAATCCTTGTAGCGCATACCGTGGCCGTCCTTGTAGCTTTTGATCTCCTCAGGTGTGCCTGAATCGTAATCATCCTTGATTACCTTGCTTGCCGTATTGGTGTAGACTTCCTTGTCGTTGGCGTCATAAATGTGGAAAGTAAGCGGCTCGGAGGCATCTGTTACGTAAGATGCTACCTTTGCAAGCTTCTCGTAGTAGCCGACCTGATTCAGACGGACGTTGGACTGCGGCCTGATAATGCCGAACTCGTTGATCTTGTCGAAGTCGGCCTCGCTGCCCGACTCATCGATTAGAGACATATTATCGAATTCGATAGTAGCTCCGAAAGGCATTCCGGTATCAGGCATATTTGACCAGCCGTTGTTGTTGGCATACTGGAATGTCCACTCAGCATATCCGTCCTGTACGTTTGTAGCTGTGAAGCTCGTATCGAGCTTGAGTGTTTCACCGGCTTCAAAATGATGCGGTGTCCACTCGCCGTCGCCGAGATCGTGCCAGTAGTCGTAATTGCCTGAGTAGTCTCCGATCCTGGAATAGATGTATCCCTCCGAGTCTGTTTTGATCTCAGCCTGCAGAGTGTACGTATGTCCTTCCAGAATCTTGAGACCTCTGTGACGGAACTGGAGATCCCATCTTGCATCTGCTCCGTCCGGGTTATCAATGTGGATAAAATACTTACCGTCAGTTATCTCGCAATGCTGTCTTGCGGGTTCCGTCTCACAGGTGTGCCACGGAATTCCTACGCCGTCCTCGAAGTCTGTCTGACCGAGCAGCTGTCCGGCATCGGCAGTAACAGGCACTGCGAATACTGCTGCGGAGGAAGCGAGCATGGCTACGGCCATGAGGCTTCCGGTGATTGCTTTGAACTTTCTGTTCATGTTGATTCCCTCCCTTTTCAGTAATGGTATAACACAATGTCAGTGCATACATTGCGTTAAGGTTTGACCTGCATATAAGGAAAGGCTGTACGGCTAAGCCGTACAGCCTTATTAGTTATTGCTTAGCGTGTTTCTCTTGCGCTATAAGAATTACTTGAAGTTCTTGAGAGCTGAAGAGGAAACAGGGCAGTCAGACTGCTTGATCAGTGAAGCGTCGATCTTCTGGATAGCCATAGCATCGTCGCCTGTGATACCCTGACCGTGATCTACAACGTCAGCGTTGGTCTTACCCTGATCAGTCAGAGCGTACTTAGTCTGGTTGCAGATGTACTGGAGAACTGCTACTGCGTCAGCAACGTTAACCTTGTTGTCCTCGTTAGCATCGCCCCAGAGTGTAACATCACCGCTACCTGTAGGTGTAGGAGTTGAAGCTGTTGTAGGCTCAGTAGGTGTATCTGTTGGTGTCTGAACAGGCTTTGTTTCAGGCTCAACATCTTCACGCTTCTTAATTGTAGGAGCTACATCCTGGAGATAGTTAGTCATCCAAGCAAGAGGAGCATTCCAGTTGATTGTGATCTCGTTTACAGACCATGCCTCAGCAGAGTCAACATAGCACTTCTGGCTTGCGAGAGTACCTCTCTTATAACCCAGACCGCCTACGTAAGGATCCTGCATACCAGCACCAGGACCACCTGAGAGACAACCAGCGGGAGCCATCGGGAATGCCGGGTCTACGCCGTGTGCCCAGAGTCTGTGGTGAGGATACTGGAGAGCTACGTCACCGTAACCGGATACGTAAGAGAAGTCATTTCCGTTACGTCCGAAGATGTAGTCCATAGCTGTTGAAGCACCGTCGATGTACTTGATCTTGCCGGAAGCATCGTAAGCGTAAGCCATTACGATAGCGTTGTTAGCAACGAAGGAGTTGGAGCCCCACTCGTAACCTGTAACTGTGATGCCAGGTCCGATATTGATATCATCCTGGAAGGAAGAACCGTGGTAAGGAATACCCATACCCTGAGTATTCTCTTCCTCGATGTAGGCATCAGCAGCCTTGAGGATGGAGTCAGTAACTGTCTTGTGGTCAGCATCTGAAACGAATCCCTCAGAGTTGAGGTAGAGTGACAGAGTACCGAGACCTGATGTACAGCCCCAGTTGAATGAGCTGAATGAACCCTTGTTCTCACCGCCGCCGAGGTTGGATGTCAGGCTGAGAGCCTTATCCATTTCTGTGGAGTCGTTGGGGTTCTTGTATTCCTTGAGCTTTGTGAGATACTCTTCCTTACCTGTTGTAGCATAGAGCTCACAGAGTGCCCAGTAGTAGTCATCGCCTACGTATGTATCGCCGTAAGGACCACCGCCGATAGCCTGATCCAGAGGAGCGAAGTATACGTCCTTACCTGTAGAAGAACCTGTAGGTGTATCCTGCTTCTTGGAAGATCCCTCAGCAATATCCCAGCTGCTCTTGAGCTTCTCAACAGCAGCAAGTGAAGTCTCAGCGTGCTCAAGACAAGTCTTAGCATAAGCTGAATCAAAAGGCTCCCAGAGACGTGCAGCCTGAGCAGCACAAGCGATCATGTTGAATGTAGCAGCATACGTCGGAGGCTTAACGATACGAGTCATGTTATCGAAGCCCTCGTACTTCCAAGCGTGGATAGCAAGACCTGTCCACTTGTGGTCGTGGAGCTTGTGGTAAACAAGACCGGCATCCTTGCCGTAGTAAGGATCATCGCTCTTAACGATCATGTCGAACATCCAGTCGAGCTCAACTCTTGCCTCGTCGAGAACATCCGGAACCTTGTCGCCGCCCTCAGGAACGAGCATTGTCTTGCCGTCTGTCCACTTGGCATCTGTGCCGAGCTTCTTGGTCATCTCGTACATATTCTGGAGTGTCCATACGGATACACCGCCGTTAACAACGTACTTACCGTGGTCACCGGCATCGTACCAACCGCCTGTAGCAGTGATGGAGTATGATGTATCGCCGTCAAACTCCATGCCGTAAGCCTTAACCCACTTGGACTGTACATAAGCCTTATCCGGGCTGTGGCCGTACTCACTATGAGAGAGTGACTCCTTGTCGCCGGAAGAGATGTACTTAGAATCAATCGGGCAGCCTGAACGGTTCTGATAGAAGTAGTTGATGGAATCTCTCAGAAGTCCGTCATATACTGTGTTAGCGATGTTGAAGGGATGTGACTTGTTCATCTGGTAAGAAACGCCTGTCTTCCAGTTTGTCCACATTACCTTGCCGCCCTCAACAGTTGTATCGAAAGCAGCTTCCTTCTTACCGGATCTTGTGCCGCTTACACCTACTGTATCGTCAACAACGATGTAGTAGTCAGCGCCGCCGGTTGTGAAGTCTGTGAAGTCAAGGATCTGAACGTACTTACCGGAATCCTTGTACTTTGTACCTGTGCCCTTATCAAGCTGAGTTGTAGTATCCTCAGGTGTACCGGAATCGAAATCGCCTGAGATAACCTTGCTTGCAGTATTTGTATATACCTCTGTACCTGAAGAATTATAGATATGGAATGTAAGAGGTGTAGAAGCATCTGTTACGTAAGAAGCCTTCTTAGCGAGCTGCTCGTAGTAACCAACCTGGTTCAGACGAACGTTGGACTGAGGTCTGATAACACCGAACTCGTTGGTCTTATCGAAGTCGTTCTCAGAACCTGACTCGTCGATGAGTGACAGGTTATCGAATGTGATAGTGGAGCCAGCAGGCATACCAGTATCATTGTTGTTGTACTTTCCGTTATTGTTAGCATAGTGGAATGCCCACTCTGCAGGGCCGTCCTCAATGCTTGCAGCAGTAAAGGATGTATCAAGCTTCAGTGTCTCACCAGCAGAGAACTGATGGGGCTTCCACTCGCCGTCGCCGAGATCGTGCCAGTACTCAGCATCGCCTGAGTAGTTACCGATCTTGGAGTAAACGTAACCAGCATCAGAAGCTGTGATCTCAGCCTGAACTGTGTACTTGTGACCGCTTGTGAGCTTGAGGCCTCTGTGACGAAGCTGGAGATCCCATCTACCATCGGATCCGTCCGGATTGTCGATGTAAACTACATACTCACCGCTGTCAGTGATCTCAAAGTGCTGTCTTGCGGGGTTGGTCTCACAGGTGTGCCACGGAAGACCAGTACCGTCCTCGAAGTCTGTCTGGCCGAGCTGCTGTCCAGCGTTAGCTGTTACAGGAACTGCGAATGCTGCAACAGAAGAAGCAAGCATTGCTGCTGCCATCAGGCTTCCAGAAATAGCTTTAAATTTCTTGTGCATGTTTAAAACCCTCCCTGATAATTTTGAAAAGTGTTTAATTATAAACGCAACGCCAGTGCATACATTGCGATTATACCAATTCTTGCCGATAAGTCAGAAGCTATAATTAGCCTGCACCCGTTTCACTTATCATAAATATTATAGTATATCCGCTTAAAAAAGTAAATAGTTTTTTAGAAATTCGTGTATTCTCCTAATATCATTAATGCCATTTTGTCTGTTTTGAACAAAACGGCAAAAAACAATAAAGGGAGGTAATCCTCCCTTTATTGCCAAATTATGAATATGTTATGATTCTACCGGGAATTTAGTTATGACGCTTGCGTCATATTTTGTGATGTAGATAGCATCGTCGCCTGTGATGCCGGGAACGCCGTCAACATCTGCATTGATACGTCCCTGATCGGTAAGCGGATACTTTGACTGATTTGCAACGAACTGGAGTACACCTACAACGTCTGCAACGTTGATTGATCCGTCCTCGTTTGTGTCGCCGTACTTGGTGTTGCCGTTCTCAGAACCGAGAGTTGTGGGCTCAGGCTCTGTTGTAGGCTGAGGCTCTGTCGGAGGCACTGTTGTCGGCTCGGGCTCTGTAGGCTTTACAGTTGTAGGCTCAGTATTTCCGGGCTGTGATGTACCTGTGCCGGGCTTTGTAACAGGCTCGATCACGGGCTTTGAACCGTCAGGCTCCTCGCCCCATACAAGCTTGCCGTCAACGTACATTGTGATGTGCTCGTTGAGTGAATCATCCTTCTTGAGGTCTGATGCTGTTGCAAGTCCGCCGAGGTATGACCAGTCGTTGGAGGCATCCCATGCGCCTGCTGTGGACTGTCCGTCTATAGCGTCCGGAATGGATACACGGAACTGAACCTCGTCTCTGTGCTCGCTCTGGCCGGTAGGCATGATAGCTCTGCCGTCCTCGAAATAGATCTCAGCGTAGTAGGTATTTCCTGTGGGATCGCCCTCGTACTTGAACGGACCGGCAGCCTTTGCGAAGCCCTGCTCGCCCTCTGAGTACTGCTGAGCCTTGGTCTCAACCTTGACCTGATCTATGGTGAGACCCTTTTCAAAAAGCTCGGATACATCGAAGAAATAGCGGAACTTAACGTCCTTGGCTACTCTTGCCGGCCATGCAGTATGGTTCATAGCCCATGCCTTGATCTCTGTATAGCTTGAAGCAGGCTGTCCGTTGAGGACTGCTGCTACTTCCCACTCAGCCCACTTGGGTGTCTCTGCGGGCGGGAAGTCTGAAAGCGGGGTTCCGCCGTAATCGTCGATCATAGCGCAGAGTGCTGCGGTATAACCTGCGTTGTAGTCGATAGCTACCTCTGTGTACTGATAATCGGATACTGAGTAGCTTCCGTAGTTGCCCTTGCTGTCAGGACCGCCGATGAGTGCGCCGTAGAGAGTATGTGCATACTCTGTCTGCCAGGATTCACCGCTTGTGGAAGCCTTGGAAGAGCCGAGCTCGTTCCAGTGGTCGTCGTGGATACCGGAAGCTCCTCTGTGGTGGAATACTGAAGGCCACTTCTCGCCCATACCGAGAACGTAGCTGATGCCCATCTCGTTATCGCCGAAGCAGTAGTTCATCTGGCTGTCAGCCCACTTGTCTGCCTGTGCGGCAAAGGAAGAATCGTCCTTGAGAATAGTATCTGTAGCAAGCTTTGCAAGCCATGCTGTAGTTGTTGCATGACGGAGACAGCCCCACTGGAAGAGGTATGAAAGTCCGCCGGGAGTGATGTTGTCAAATGCCTTTACTCCGGCTGATGAGCCGAGACCCATCCAGTAGGAGAGGTGCTTCTTGACGTGAGCTACCCACTCCTCATCGCCTGTGTTCTGAGCATAGAGCAGAGCAGCAGCCTGTGAGGAATCGTCCCAGCAGAAGCCCCATGTGTACTTTCTGTCGGTGGACTGGTTCTCAAGAGGATACTTCGGGATATAGTCGCTCTTGCACTTGTCAAGGTAGGACTGATCGCCTGTAGCTCTGTAGAGCCAGTTTGCAGCATACATCAGCTCGTCGATGTAGTCGGTTTCGTCACCGTGCTGCTCAATATTATAGTATGACTTCTGAACGCCCTGTCCGCTGTCGCTTCTTACCTTGTCGGCACGCTCGAAGAGGCTCTTTGCCTGCTTGAGGTAAGCCTCTGCAAGTGAAGGATTATCATCCTTGAGGAGGATAGCACCCTCTGCGAGAGCAGCAGCCATATATCCGGTTACTGTAGAGCACTTCATGGTATCGTAAGGTCTGTCTTCCTTGCCCTTGCCGTCCATGATAGCATACTTTCTGATGTAAACCTCAGGGCTTCCCCACCACTTGTGGTCGAAGCCGTCAGGTCCGATCGTACCGATAACCTCATCGCCGAGGTCACATCTTGAGATGTAATCAAGACCCCAGAGGAGGTTGTTCATGTAGAGATCATAGAGACCGGCCTTCTTTACAGCTTCCTTGTACTCGATAAGTCCCCATGCCATAACAGATGCGGAATAGGCATTTGTCAGAGTGAACTTGAAGTGGTCGCCGGCATCGAACCAGCCGCCGTCAACTACGTCAGCGCATGTACCGTCTTCCTTGAGCATGGAATCAGCTCTCCAGCCTACACTGTTCCAGTCGGGCAGCTTTCCTGACTGCTGAACCTCGTAGAAGAACATTGACTTCTGGAGTGCTTCGCCGTAGTTGTACTTTGCGCCGGCAGCATCTGCTACTCCGGCTGTCGGATATGCTGAGAGCATACCTGCGGACAGTGTCATTGCCGACACGGCCGCTAAGACTTTTTTCAGTTTCATTTTAATTAACCCCTCTCAATATATTTATTGAAGTGCAAAGACTTGCAGCTCTGTGCTGCCGCTTTACATTTATAATATACACTATCTTGATCGATTTGTCAAGATAATATGTTAAATCCAAAACCCGGACAAGAAATTGTATCAATAGTACAATCGGAAGAATGTTTGCAGAAAATTTGTTCTTTCCTCTTTATCTTTCCTATTATATATGGTATAATGAATGCAAAGCATTCATATTAATTCTTCTTAATGCCCTTGCAGATACGCAAATCAAGAGATTTGCTCCCTGCAATCGGGCGATTATACCATATGCGCTTCGCTTATATGGTATAATGAATGCAAAGCATTCATTCTTTATATAAGCAAGGAGGCAGGCTATGATACACGACCACTTCATACTCCATTCGGATTACGCTCCTGCGGGCGATCAGCCGCAGGCCATAGACAAGCTCGCAAGCGGTATAGAATCGGGAAAGAAGGAGCAGATACTCCTCGGCGTTACCGGCTCGGGAAAGACCTTCACCATGGCTAACGTCATCGCAAGAGTCAACAAGCCGACTCTTGTGCTCGCACACAACAAGATACTCGCCGCACAGCTCTGCTCGGAATTCCGTGAGTTCTTCCCGGAGAACGCTGTTGAATACTTTGTCTCCTACTACGACTACTATCAGCCGGAGGCATACGTCCCCAGCACCGACAGCTACATCGAGAAGGACTCCTCCATAAACGATGAGATAGACAAGCTTCGCCATTCCGCCACCTCTGCCCTTGCGGAGAGACGTGACGTTATAATAGTTGCCAGTGTATCCTGCATATACTCCCTCGGAAGTCCGGAAGAGTACAGGAATATGTGCGTATCCATACGTCAGGGCATGGAGAAGCCCCGTGACGAGCTGATAAAGGAGCTCGTAAAGATACGCTATGAGCGCAATGACATAGCCTTCGAGAGAAACCGCTTCCGCGTAAGGGGCGATGTTGTGGAGATATTCCCTGCCCGCTCGGGCGATACGGCTGTACGTGTAGAATACTTCGGTGATGAGGTGGACCGCATCTCGGAGATAAACGTAGTGACGGGAGAGGTGAAGGCAACGCTCTCTCACGTTGCCATATTCCCGGCTTCCCATTATGTAGTCGGCGACGACAAGATAGAGAACGCTCTCGCCGAGCTCGACAGGGAGCTTGCGGAGCGCATAGACTACTTCACCGCTCAGGGCAAGCTGATAGAGGCGCAGCGTATCAAGGAGAGAACTCACTACGACATGGAGATGATACGTGAGGTCGGCTATTGCAGCGGAGTTGAGAACTACTCCCGTGTACTTGCAGGACGCCCGCCGGGAAGCACTCCCATGACTCTGCTCGACCACTTCCCCACCGATTTCCTGCTCTTCGTGGACGAGAGCCATGTAACGCTGCCGCAGGTGCGTGCGATGTACGCCGGAGACCATGCAAGAAAAACAACTCTTGTGGACTACGGCTTCAGACTGCCTTCGGCCTTCGACAACCGTCCGCTGAACTTCGATGAATTCAACGCCCATATCAATCAGGCGGTATATGTCAGCGCTACGCCCGGTACTATCGAGCGTGAGAAAACGGATATCATCGTTGAGCAGGTCATTCGTCCGACCGGACTTGTCGATCCGGAGATCATAGTAAAGCCCACTCAGGGACAGATAGACGATCTGCTCTCCGAGATCAATATACGTGCGGAGAGGAAGGAAAGAGTCCTCGTCACCACGCTCACAAAGAAGATGGCGGAGGATCTTACCGCCTACTACGAGAAGCTCGGCGTGAGGGTGCGCTATATGCACCATGATATAGACACCATAGAACGTATGGAGATAATCAAGGATCTCAGGAGCGGAGAGTTCGATGTGCTTGTCGGGATCAACCTGCTGCGTGAGGGCCTTGATATCCCTGAGGTAAGCCTTATCGCCATACTCGATGCCGACAAGGAAGGCTTCCTCAGAAGCGAGACCTCGCTGATACAGACCATAGGACGTGCTGCCCGTAATGCGGGCGGTCAGGTAATAATGTACGCCGATACCGTTACAGGCTCGATGGAGCGTGCTATCACTGAGACCGAGCGCAGGCGCAGCATACAGATGGCATACAACGAAGAGCACGGTATAGTGCCGAAGACCATCATCAAGGACGTAAGAGACGTACTTGAGATAACCTCGAAGGAGAAGGTCGAGGAGAAGACAAAGCGGAAGAAGCTTTCCGCTGCGGAGAAGAACGAGATGATAGAGAAGCTCACGGCGGAGATGAAGAACGCCGCAAAGCTGCTTGAATTCGAACACGCTGCCTATCTCCGCGACAAGATAAAGGAACTCAGGGGAGAGAAGTAATGATAGACAAGATAATCATAAAGGGTGCGAGGGTCAACAACCTCAAGAACATTGATCTTGAGATACCGCGAGACAAGCTCATCGTCATGACCGGTCTTTCCGGCTCGGGCAAGTCCTCGCTCGCCTTTGATACGATATATGCGGACGGTCAGAGAAGATACGTGGAGAGCCTTTCCTCCTATGCGCGTATGTTTCTCGGTCAGATGGACAAGCCGGATGTAGACAGCATAGAGGGTCTGTCCCCTGCCATATCCATCGATCAGAAGACGACCTCAAAGAACCCGCGTTCCACCGTGGGAACGGTCACCGAGATCTACGACTACCTCCGTCTGCTGTATGCACGCATAGGCATACCGCACTGCCCGGTCTGCGGACGTGAGATATCACAGCAGAGCGTGGATCAGATGGTGGATACCCTCATGGCACTGCCGGAGGGAACCCGTCTGCAACTGCTTGCTCCGATAGTGCGCGGACGCAAGGGACAATACACCAAGGAGCTCGAAAGCGCAAGGAAGGGCGGCTTTGTACGTGTGCGCATAGACGGCATCATGTATGAGCTGACCGAGGATATCAAACTCGACAAGAACAAGAAGCATAACATCGAGATAATCGTTGACCGTATCATCATCAAGGAGGGCATAGAATCCCGTATCACCGACAGCCTTGAAACGGTGTTCCGTCTCACGGACGGTCTTGCGATAGCGGACGTCATCGGCGGCGAGGAGATACTTTTCTCGCAGAACTACGCCTGTCCGGAGCATAATATCAGCATCGGCGAGCTTGAGCCTGTCATGTTCTCCTTCAACAACCCGATGGGAGCCTGCCCGAAGTGTACCGGTCTCGGTATGTTCAGGCGTGTCGATCCCGATCTTATAGTTCCAAACAAGGATCTTTCGATCATGGAGGGCGCTATACAGGCCTCCGGCTGGAACAGCCTTGACGAGACCTCCATATCGACCATGTACTACCGTGCGATATCAAGGCACTACGGCATTCCGGTCGATGTTCCGGTGAAGAAGCTGAAAAAGGGAGATCTTGATGTCTTCCTCTACGGCACGGGTGATACTGCGCTTGAACTTGAACGCCCGGCATCCATCGGCGGCGGCAGGTACAAGTCGCCTTTCGAGGGAGTTATCAACAACCTTGAACGCCGCTACCGTGAAACGAACAGCGACTACTCACGCAGCGAGATAGAGGACTGCATGAGCGAAGTCCTCTGTCCGGAATGTAACGGCAGAAGGCTGCGTGACGAATACCTCTCCGTTACAGTAGGCGGACTGAGCATAAGTGAGCTGACCGACCTTTCGGTACGCAAAGCACTCGATTTCTTCAACGGCCTTGAGCTGACAAAGCAGCAGCAGTTCATCGGTGAGCGCATCATCAAGGAGATAAAGGAGCGTCTCGGCTTCCTCAGCAGCGTAGGTCTTGACTACCTCACGCTCTCACGCTCCTCCGGTACTCTTTCCGGCGGCGAGAGCCAGAGAATACGCCTTGCAACGCAGATAGGCTCTTCACTTGTGGGAGTGCTCTATATACTCGATGAGCCTTCCATCGGACTTCATCAGAAGGACAACGACAAGCTCATCGCAACTCTGAAAAAGCTGCGTGACCTCGGCAACACCCTTATAGTGGTTGAACATGACGACGATACCATGCTTGCGGCGGATCATATCGTCGATATCGGTCCGGGCGCAGGAATACACGGCGGAGAGGTGGTATTCTCCGGTACTGTTGACAAGCTGCTGAAATGCAAGAATTCCATAACCGGTCAGTACCTCAGCGGCAGGAAGAAGATAGACGTTCCGGCTGTCCGCAGAAAGGGCAACGGCTGCTTCCTCACGGTACACGGTGCAGAGGAGCATAACCTCCGCGGCATAGACGTGAGCATACCGCTGGGTGAGCTGGTCTGCGTTACCGGAGTATCGGGCTCGGGTAAGTCCTCACTGGTCAATGAGATACTCTACAAGCATCTTGCTGCCAAGCTGAACCGTGCAAAGGTCAAGAGCGGAAAGTTCGCTTCCATAGAGGGACTGGAGAACCTGGACAAGGTGATCTGCATCGACCAGTCGCCTATCGGAAGGACTCCGCGTTCCAATCCGGCGACATATACCGGAGTATTCACCGATATACGTGATCTCTTTGCACAGACTCCGGACGCAAAGGCGCACGGCTACGGCAGCGGGCGTTTCAGCTTCAACGTGAAGGGCGGACGCTGTGAGGCCTGCGAGGGTGACGGAATCATCAAGATAGAGATGCACTTCCTCCCGGATATCTATGTTCCCTGCGAGGTCTGCAAGGGCAAGAGGTACAACCGTGAGACCCTCGAGATACACTACAAGGGCAAGTCGATATACGATGTGCTTGAGATGACAGTCGATGAGGGCGTTGACTTCTTCGAGCATATCCCGAAGATAGCAAGGAAGCTGAAGACATTGCAGGATGTCGGTCTCGGATATATCCGCATCGGTCAGCCGGCGACCACGCTCTCCGGCGGTGAGGCGCAGAGAGTGAAGCTCTCGACGGAGCTCTCAAAGCGTGCGACCGGAAAGACCATATACATCCTTGACGAGCCGACAACAGGTCTGCACACCGCAGATGTACACAGGCTCATTGACGTTCTCCAGCAGCTGACGGATCAGGGAAATACCGTTCTCGTCATCGAGCATAACCTCAACGTCATCAAGGTGGCCGACCATATAATTGACCTCGGTCCGGACGGCGGCGACGGCGGCGGAACGATAGTCGCGCAGGGCACGCCCGAGGAGGTCGCAGAGTGTCCGCAGTCATATACCGGACAGTATCTGAAGCCTTATCTGAAATAATAACAAAAGCCTGAAAGCGGTCAATTTGCTTTCAGGCTTTTATCGTTTTATCAGTTCTGTTTTCCGGATAACGAAGCCGTTGCTGATATACAGGTCTGCCGCTCTCCGGTTCCATTCGGCAACATGGAGAGTTACCGGTTCATCAGTATGCTCTCTGATATGATTTACCGCCCATATCAGAAGCATTCTTCCGTACCCTTTTCCCTGATGCTCCCGGCTGACAAAGAGATCGTCTATCTCCGTACCATAGCAGGCAACGCCGCCGATCAGGGTACCGCCTTCCGTCAGGAGAAAGATATCCTCCTTCTTCCCGTCAAGCTGACGGATATCCGAAAGGAAGTCATACGGCTTTATCTCAAGAGCTTTGCGCATATCACCGAAGCATTCATTATACAGCCGTTCGTACTGCGGATAGAAGCTGTCACGGAAAGGAATCAGCGGCAGGATTTCTGCCTGTATCCTCTTTCCGGTGTACTCCATTTCATGTACTCTGAATTCCTTCATTGTAGCGATCCTCAAGCCACTTTATCATGGCGTCGAAGCCCTCCTGTGTACGGTCGAACTCCTGCTCATGCTCGATAGTCGCCTTCATGGAGCAGAGCTTTCCGTGCCATGTCTTGGCAGTGAACTTCTCGCCTGTTATCACCTTGTATGAGAAATCATCCTTGCTGCCGGAATAGTCGTTCTGACTGTCGAAGTAGAAGAACTTCGGGATATCGAAGACCTCCGATACGCTTGTTTTTGCCATATCAAACCCTCCCCTCAAAGAAATCGATCGCCTTGTCAAGGCTTTCGTATACTCCGCTCAGCAGCGGCATCAGCTCAGCGTCCGGCTGAGTCATATCAGGTATCATAAGCACCTTGCAGCCCGCACGGTATCCTGCCGTTGCTCCGTTCGGTGAATCCTCAAGAGCGGCGCATTCCTCCGGCGGGAGACCGAGCTCCCTTGCTGCGGTAAGGTATATATCCGGGTCGGGCTTGCCGTTCGTCACCATGTCTCCGCAGACAAGAGCGTCGAAATAGTCCATCGCACCGACCTTCGTCAGGTACATTACCGTTCGCTCACGGGGCGTGGCTGTGGCAACTGCCATTTTTACGCCGTGCTCACGGAGGTAGTCAAGCAGCTCGAACAGGCCGGGCTTCAGGTCGATGCCGTGCTTCATGACGTGCTCGTTGATCAGCACTGTCCGGCGGGCACGGATGTCCTCGGTCGGGCAGTCCTCCCCGAACAGGCTCTTCAGCCTTGCTATGGAGTACTTCCTTGCAAGGGAACGTATCGACCATACGTGCTCGTCCTTCATGTCATAGCCGAATTCGGAAGCCGCCTGCTTCCAGTAGAGAAGGTAGAGCTTCTCGGTATCGAGCATAAGACCGTCCATATCGAATATAGCGCCTCTTATCTTACTTTCCATTTATCTTCCTTTCCGCTGCTCAGTCGCAGTCGAAATCCAAATACGCCTTGTCGAAATCACGTCTGAGAAGGTCGTCACGCTTTATTATCCAGTAGATGTTCCACAGGCAGCCGTACTGGAAGCCGAACTGAAGGAGATTCACCTCGTCGTCACAGAGCTCCGGGTAGTTGCCGCCTGTCGGGATGCCGAGCAGCTTGTCGGTGTGGAACTGTGTATCGTCAAATATGCCGGGATGCTCCTCCTCCAGTGCTCTGAACTGTTCATCACGCTCTATATCCCTGCTGTAATCGAACTCCTCTTCAAAGCCTATGGCATACTCCGGCAGCTCGTCTTCCTTCTCGCCCTCATAGAACTCGGTATTGTACGGGCAGGGAGGCGAAACACGCCTCAGCTGCGACATATCGCCGTCCCAGTATATGACACGTTGATGACGGTATTCCTCCGGCTGAACTATCTTTCCGTCCTTGCCGAAACACATTATTGTGAAGTCCTGTCTTGTGAAGTCGCTCTGATCAAAGGTCGCTCCGTCACATGACCAGAAGTAATAAAGCATACCGGTCTGCGGGAAGAGATGCTCCGGGTCTGCGCCGGACTCCGCAAGCTCACGAAGGTTTATCTGTGCGATAAGCTGCATGGAGGCGCAGTCATAGCGCTGCAGCGGTCCTCCCTTGCGGCGGTATCTCACTTCCGGACGCAGCGGGTACTCTATCTCCGGCGGGAGATCCGGAAAACCGCCGCACTTGGAGGCGCCGACGGGTATCGCTCCGGCCGGGTATTCCTTTTCGGTCAGCAGCACAAGCCTGCTGAGAAACTTCTGCGATGCGGGGATAAGGGCTTCCCTTCCTATGTCTTTAAGTGCTTCTTCAAATTCGGTCATAGTTTCCTCCGTTATATGTAAATGCAGGGGCCATAGCCCCTGCATATATTCGTCATGAATTATTTTTCGGCAGCACTGCAATGATCTTGTTTATGAAGTCATTGAAGTTCTGTGTCTGGAGAATGATCCTGCCGGGGCCTGTGAGTCTTGTAAGGAAAAGTCCCTCGCCGCCGAGCAGTACGTTCTTGAGTCCCTTTACGGTCTCTATATCGTATTTTACAGAAGTCTCAAAGGCTACTACATTACCGGTATCCACCTTGATAGACTCGCCGGGTGCAAGTACCTTCTCGACAACATCGCCGTCAGCCTCGAGGAATGCCATGCCGTTTCCGGTGATCTTCTGGAGCACGAAGCCCTCGCCGCCGAATAATCCTGCGCCGAGCCTCTTGGTGAAGGTGATCTCGAGCTTTACGCCGTTCTCAGCACAGAGGAAGGCGCCCTTCTGACATATCATCTCTGTCTGCGATACATTGACAGGTACTATCTTGCCGGATACGGTAGAACCGAAAGCGATAGTTGCGCCGTCAACCTTGGAGGTGTAGTTTGCCATGAATATGGACTCGCCTGCAAGAAGTCTGCCGAGGCTCTTGAGTCCGCCGCCCTTGGTGTTGGTAGTCATCTCTATTCCGTCGCTCTGCCATATCATTCCGCCGGACTGGGTATACATTGACTCTCCGGTATTGAGAGTACACTCTACTCCCGGAACGATATTGCCGATGATCTCGTATTTCATAATAATACCTCCTTTATATGTATGGGAGCGGTCATATCACCGCTCCCGGATATTCTTACCAGCTTATCATCCAGCTGTACATACCTTCGTACTGTCTTGCGGAGCTGTTCCATGAGAAATCAGTCTCCATGCCGCGGCGTACTATCCTGTCCCACTCCTCACGGTGGTCGTAGTACACGCTCTTGGAGTAGTTGATAGCTCCGAGCATCTCGTCGCCGTTGTAGTTGGCGAAGGAGAAGCCTGTGCCTGTGCCGTCAAACTCGTTGTAGGGCTGCACCGTATCCTTGAGGCCGCCTGTCTCACGTACTATCGGCACTGTGCCGTAGCGGAGGGCGATGAGCTGTGTGAGGCCGCAGGGCTCGAACAGCGAGGGCATCAGCATGGTATCGGCAGCTGCATACAGCTTGTGTGCCAGCTTGTCGGAGTAGAGTATATTTGCGGATACTCTCTCCGGATACTTCCACTGGAAGTGCTTGAACATATTCTCGTATCTCGGGTCGCCTGTACCGATGACCACGAACTGGGTGTTCTCGTCGCAGATGCGCTCCATGGCGTAGTTGACGAGGTCGAGTCCCTTCTGGTCGGTAAGACGGCTGATTATAGCGATCATATACTTGTTCCTGTCAACCGGAAGTCCGAGCTCCTCCTGGAGTTTCTCCTTGTTGACAGCCTTCTTCTCATGGAAGTTCTTCGCACTGTAGTTGGCATATATCTGCTTGTCCTTGGCAGGATCAAATACCTTGTAGTCTATGCCGTTGACTATGCCTCTCAGCGAAGCCGATCTTGCACGGAGAAGTCCGTCAAGCTGCTCGCCGAAGAACGGGAACTTTATCTCGTCCGCATAGGTCTCGGATACTGTGGTGATATAATCCGCATAGACAAGTCCGCCCTTGAGCATATTTGCGCCCTTGTGGAACTCGAGCTTGTCCGATGTGAACATATAATCCGGCAGTGCGGTATTGTACTTGAAGGTCTCTATATCCCATACGCCCTGGAATTTCAGGTTGTGTATGGTCATAATGGTCTTGGTTGAGCTGTAGAAGGGATTCGTCGCAAAGGTAGAGTGCATGAATACCGGTATCATTGCGGACTGCCAGTCGTGGCAGTGGATGATGTCGGGACGGAAGCCTACAACAGGCAGTATTGCCAGCACGGCCTTGCAGAAGAACGTGAAGCGCTCGATGTCCCACTTCATATCCGATGAATAGGGATAATCGCACTTGAAGTAGTACTCGTTGTCCACGAAATAGAACTTGATACCGTTGTATTCATACTCCATTATACCAACATGGACGCCCTCGGTACGCATACCGTAATCCATGTAGAAATGGGTTATATACTTGAAATTGTCTCTCAGCTCAGGCTTGATGCAGGTATAATAAGGCAATATGACTCTGACGTCGAATTCTTCTTTGTTAAGATACTGCGGAAGCGCTCCGACAACGTCGGCAAGACCGCCGGTCTTGACAAATGGTACGCATTCCGAAGCAGCAAACAGGATATTTTTCATACAGCTCAACTCCTTTTCTTATTGGTTGCAATAGTACATCAGACGGGAACACCCTGAGACCGGATATGAGCTTCTTACCCGGACGCCCGTCTATACACTATTATTATATACCAAAAACAAGAAATAGTCAATAGAAAAATATTATTTTTGCACAAAGGAGCGATTTGTCTATCAATAGGCAATATAGTCCTTATCTATGCGGTACATCATCTCGCCGAACACAAGATCCTCGAGCTTTGCGCCCTGTGTTATGGCCTGATAAGCGGCCTTGAAGCGTGATGAGATACCGAGTATCTTCATATTATCCTCCTTGGAGGGTGCCTTCTCACGGATGTAGCGGTATACAGCGCCGTCTATCCAGCCGTAGCCGCGAAGCTGTGAACGCTTCATCTCCCAGTTGGTATCCGTATCATCGTCATGTGCGATGATGCTGTCACGCTCGCCGGTATTCAGTACAACACAGCAGTATATCTCGGGGATGAACGTTATCATCTCACGGGCGAGAGACTTTACCGGGCAGTCGTTGAATACAGCGTTTGTAACAGCTGTATAGCTCTCGCTGCTGTCGATCTCCTTCATGCGCTCGATGGTATCGTATACAAGATCCTTTACCTGATCCTGTGTGTAGGGGGCGGGCTGGTAGGTATCGTCCTTCTGTATCAGGAGGATGAACTGCTTGTCTGCGCCGTAGGGAATGGGCTGTGCGGGCTTCTTCACTACCTTGCGGAGCGCCTCGGTAAGCTCCGGATACATGATATTGTTGATACGTGCCTCACAGGTGAGGTGATCGCCTGCCCAGGCAGCATAGAGCTTTATCCAGTAGGCCTTCTTCTTGCCGAGGTAGCCGGTTATCTCGTCCCTGAGGAGATGCCAGAAATCGCCGCCTGTCATGAACTGCTCACCTACGTGGAACATTCCCATAGTACAGGGCACACGGAATACCTGTTCGTCGTTCATCACCTTTGCGGTAACTGTATCCTCGCCTTCGCATTTGAGAGCGATAAGGATGAAATGGAGAACGCCGGTGCAGAAGCTCTCTGCGCCCATCTTCATTGCGGCATAGAGCGTATCGCCGAAGCCGGCAACGGACTCTGTCATCTTCTCTTCAAAATACTCATGCTCGAGTATGTATATAAGCTGAATGGTATAGCTTGAATTGATCTGCGAAGGCTCGCCTGCACGGAGAGTTATCTTCAGGCCGTACTCCGGGAAGGTCACGGTATTATCGGCAAATTCAGCGCCGTCGAACCTGTCGGCAACGTACTTGAGCGGATCAAAGCCGGAGGGAGTCATACCTGCGCCGCTGTTGTTATTTATTACATCTGATACTTTCATTCTATCATCCTCTTTCATATAATATATGATGTTTTGATTATAACATATTTCTGAATTTTTGACAAGTCTGAAATTGCTGTGGGATAACAGCACGACTTCTTTGGCAGTTAGTCAGCAGACGTTAATTTTATCAAGGGACGCCTTTACTTGCAAGGGGTTCCCTGATAAAGCTATGGTTTGGCTGCCGAAAAACGGGACTGCCGAAGCAGTCCCGCATATCTTATATTAACAGTGATTTTACATAGCGCCTGTGCTGAGACCGACAGAATTGATCCTCCATTCTCCGTTCTGATCCACAACGTCAAATGTGATGATGCCGAGACCGTATGTCTCCTCTGACGGTTCAACATTCTTGTATATTTCAAACTTGTCATCAGTCGCATAGCGGATGCGTCCCTGTAAACTCTCCGCTGTGATATCGCCTTCACCCGGATCGAGCAGCCATGAATGTCCGTTTGCAAGCTTATAGAGCCTGCCGTTGTACTCGATATAATAGCCGAGCTCAGGAGCCCTGGCTGTGGACTCTTCTTCATATGCCCAGGTGTAGCTGCTCGGATATTCGGACGTATATCCGCCGAACAGCTTCATATCGTTGAGCGCATTCGTTGCGTTGGCGTCCTGGTTTCTGATGCAGTCTTCGGTGAAGACTGAGTATGCTTTTTCCTTCATCTGTGCAAGAGTAAGAGCTGAATCACCATCGGTTACCGGGTAATAGCTGTATATGATATACTCACCGGGGGTATCACCGTCAGAATGAAGATCCTCGCTGCTGCCGGTATACTTTGTATAGATAAGCTCTTCACCGTCTGTCTCAAAACCGGAACCTCTCAGTTCCCTTACACCGTTGAGCAGTTTTGCAGCATCCTCCTCATAGCCGCCTGACTGGCTTACCTCAGCTATACGCCAGCCATCGTCAGTATCTACGATCACGAATCTGTACTGAACCGTATGGGTAGTATCCTGATATGCTATCGGACGGAATGCAATGAAGGAGGTGATGTTTCCTGCGCCGTCTTTCTCCCAGTCAGTTATATAAGGTGAGCCCGTGAATTCAACCGCCGGTCTGCCATTATTGTAAGCAGACTGAGTGTACAGCTTTCCGTCCTTATCAACGAATCTGATCGTATCGGGATCGATACCCTCGAGGCTGCCGCACCTGCTGCTGACAGACAGTACAGGATCAGACTTCTCGAGATCCTTGGTCAGTATCGTGCGGGCATATCCGATAAGTGAATCGGTATCATTGAAGCGGCTGTCGGTAACTCTGTAATAGTAGTAGCCTGCCGTTGTTGGTGCAAAGCTGTCGTCAGTGTCAGCGGCAAGTCCGTACTCTGCGATAGTTCTGAGGTCTGCATAGGCATTTGTAAGAGTCCTTGCCATTTTCTCCATATCTTCATTGGTGACAATATCTGCGATATGCGAATCAGGTGTATACTCATCGGCATTTTCAGCTATTTTTTCCTCTATCACTTCAGCTAACGCATCATCGGCAGCTGCTGTCTGGTATTCTGCCATAGCCTTTTCGCCTGTCATTCTGATCTTCCATTTGCCGTCATGCTTATCGATATAGAAGTACATATATCCGTCGGGATATATTGAATTCTCGCCGCCGTTGACCTTTCTTCTTGCGTATATAACGCCGTCGCCTGTCAGGAACTCTGTTTTGTCATCAAAGGAGGTGACTGTTCTGTCGGTACGTGCATAGAGTACATCATTCACTGAAATAACAAGTTCTGTTCTCACTCTCTGCTGATACTGTTCACCGTTCCTGTCTATTACGTCTCCATATTTTCCGTCGTACTGTACGGGGCAATACCTTGCTTTGAATTCCTCTGCTGCTTCACCGTCCATAAAACTGGATATCAAGCTTTCAAACCGTTCTCTGCTGTCGAAGGCCTTAAGCCTTGCATACTCTTCCCTGATGCTGCCGTTGTTCTTGCGCCACTCGTTGTATTCCTCCGGTGTCTCGAACATATCCTCTGTCATATAAGGCATATTATAAGATATTGTTATGATGTCATTCATGTCGCACTCAGGCTGCTCAAGCATATTGAGAAGCCCTACATAGCTTGAAGTCAGTTCACAAGCTATCTCCTCGTTTGCACGGTCCTTCTCCGACATAGTCTCCGTTGTCATGCTGTCGATAAGCCATTTGCCGTCCCTGTGTACAAATACAAATACAAGATCGTGTGTCAAATCGTGTTCAGTGCCGCCGGGGGTATAGCTTCGTCTCGCAGTAAAGGTCTCCTCGCCGGATGCTGTCAGGGATACATCACTTATATCAATGTCTTCTGCCCAGCCGTCGCTTGATTCTTCATTGCTGCTGCCGATATCCTTTCTCAGGAGCTGGCCTTCTACCTCAACAAATATATATGATAAACAATTCTTGTAACCGGTTGCGGAAGTTCCGAAATCCGGAATGCCTTCATAGTTTATATCCTTATCGAGCATACCTGCCATAAGCAGCTGTCCGTTCTCAGTCATCATTGAATCAAGATAATCCTTGATAGCATCGATGTCGGTAAACCTTGTGTCTGTAACAACGTCATAGTAAAACTCTTTCGTGACATTGCCTGCTTCTGTCTTATAGGGATACAGACGTCTTGCACCTTCGCTGTTGTCTACCTCGCAGGAAACGCAGAAGTTTCCGAAGTAAAGCCACTTCTCGGTTGCTTCCTTTGCTACGGCAGCAAGATCGTTCTTGTCCTCTGTTGTCGTTGATGTATTATCGTTGCCGGGCTTGCCGTTCCTGTTTATATAGTGCATACCGCCGCCTATGCCTGCGATGAGTGCTATAGCTGCTGCTATGCTCACAAATCTGTGCCATACCGGGCGGTTGTATCTCTCGACACCCTTGACCTCGATCTCATCTTTGCCGTTGCTCTTATTCATATCCTTGTTATATTTCTGTTCACTCATAGCGTAGATCCTCTCTCTTTCCTCACGACCGAGCTCCGGATATTCCTCCGGTGAGGGATCTGCTATGCTGTCTGCTGATTCGTTCATCAGCTTCATGATCTCATCAAAATCCATACTGATCCTCCTTACCCGGTTATGCCGGAGATGCTGAGTGCTTTCTTGAGTTTCTGCCTCGCACGGGTGCTGCGCTTCTGTACCGCAGACTCCGTCATAGAAAGCTTCGCTGCTATCTCCTTTACTGTCAGTCCGTTGAAGTATTGCTGAATGATGATATGAGAATCAGGCTCTCCGAGCTTTTCGACCTCGGAAAGAACGATGCGTCTGAGCTCCGAACGCTCCGATTCGGCCACTATGTCCGTATCAGCCTTGTACTGCGTTACTGTATCGTCGTCTATGGATACTGTATGTCCGTACCTGATACTTAATCTGCGGTAGAAATCTATCGCTGTACGCTTTGCTATAGTGCCGATGAGCGGTTTGAGTTCTCCGTCGCCTGATCTGACTGTCTCGCAGCAGCGGTATACCTCGGCAAAGGTGTCACTGACACATTCCTCGATATCCTCACGGCTTCCGCAGGCCTTGAGCTTGCTTGAAGCTATGGCATAGACATAGGCAACATACTCATCGAATAGCACACGGTGCGCTCTCTGCGGAGAGGCCTCCCGCAGCTTTTCAAACTCGCTGTTCGTCATATTATCACTCCTTTGAAGATCTTCATTATATACTCTCGCAGGCTTTTCCGAAAACCGGACACGGAAAAGAGAAAAATTTTTCAAAGAGAATGGGCGGCCTGAAAACCGCCCGATCCGTAACAGATCATTCTATTATAAGCTCGACGGGACAATGGTCGCTGCCCATTACCTCGGTGAGTATCCTTGAATCCTTTACCCTGCCCATGAATCTTGAAGAGACTACAAAGTAGTCTATACGCCATCCGGTGTTCTTCTCCCTTGCCTTGAATCGGTATGACCACCAGGAGTATTCCACCTTCTCCGGATAGAGAGTGCGGAAGGAATCGGAGAAGCCTGCACCGAGCAGCTCGGTGAACTTGGCTCTCTCCTCATTCGAGAAGCCCGGATTGCCGACGTTGGTCTTCGGGTTCTTGAGGTCTATCTCGTTATGTGCTACGTTGAGGTCGCCGCAGTATACCACGGGCTTCTTTTTGTCAAGACCGCTGAGGTACTCACGCATTGCGTCCTCGAACTCCATGCGGTAGTCAAGGCGCTTGAGCTCCGGCTGCGCGTTGGGCACATAGCAGCAGACGAAGTAGAAAACCTCGTACTCGCAGGTGATGACTCTGCCCTCGTCAAGGTGAGTGCCGTTCATGCCGTAGGTCACGGAGAGGGGCTCCTGCTTTGTGAATACCGCCGTACCGGAATATCCCTTCTTCTCGGCGCTGTGGAAGTAGCAGTGATAGCCCTCGGGCTCGAAATCAGCCTGTCCGGGCTGCATCTTGGTCTCCTGTATGCAGAAGATATCGGCATCCTCCTGTGTGAAAAAGTCGCCGAAGCCCTTTGTAAGGCAGGCTCTGAATCCGTTTACATTCCATGATATGAGCTTCATTCTATTTCCTCCGTTTACTGTTGTGTTTCTTCCTGCGTACCGAGAAGCCGAAATCGCCGAGCTTGCGGCCGAGGGCGAAGTACTCCCCGTGAGCGTAGGCGGCAAGTCCGCACTGCTGGAGATTGAGCTTGCCCTTGCTGTCGATGAACTTCTCATCCACCGCAACTGCCACTATCTCCGCAAGGAACATGGTGTGCGAGCCGAGCTCCTTTGCCTCGGTGACACGGCATTCAAGGCTTACCGGACATTCCTCGATGAGCGGTGCGCTCACCTGTGAAGCCGGAACGGTATGGAAGCCGCAGGCCTCGAATTTGTTGATATCCTTTCCGCTCTTCACTCCGCAGAAGTCAGTCTCACGCACCATAGCCGATGAGGTGAGGTTTATGACGAACTCGCCGGACTCCTTTATAATATTGTAGGAGTATCTCTCCGGGCGGACGGATATATAAGTCATGGGCGGGCGGGTGCATACTATCCCCGTCCAGCCTATCGTCAGTACATTCGGCTTTTCCATAGTACCGCAGGTAACGAGCGCCGCCGGTACAGGCGCAAGGAGGGCGCTGCCCTTCCAGAACTGCTTTGCCATTATTCTCACCGCTTCCGTAAAAGTAAAAAAGAGCCGTATCCTGCGATACGGCTCTGAACTGTCTTTATTATTCCTCGTCCTCAGACTTCTCCTCGGAAGAGTAAACTACCTCGTCAGCATCGCTGTTATCCTCAGCCTCTTCGCTGTCGTTCTCGAGAAGAGCACGCATTGAGATGCTGATTCTCTTGGACTCGGGATCGATGTCGATGATCTTTACATCAACCTCGTCGCCTACGGATACAACGTCCTTAACGTTCTCAACCTTCTTGTCAGCAAGCTGAGAGATGTGGATAAGACCGTCTACGCCGTCGATGATCTGAGCGAATGCACCGAAGCTTGTTGTAGAAACGATTGTAGCCTTAACAACATCGCCTACCTTGTAGTTGGATGTGAAGATCTCCCACGGATTATCCTCAGCCTTCTTGAAGCCGAGTGAGATCCTGTTAGCCTCACGGTCGAGATCCTTGATGTATACCTCAAGAGTATCGCCTACGCTTACTACCTCGGAAGGATGCTTGATGCGCTTCCAGGAGAGCTCGGAAATGTGAACCATTCCGTCGATACCGCCGAGATCAACGAATGCACCGAAGCTTGTCAGGGACTTAACCTTGCCGACATAGGTCTTGCCTACCTCAGCATCATCCCAGAACTTGGCCTTAGCCTCTTCCTTCTGTGCGTTGAGTACTTCTCTGATGGAGCCTACTGCTCTCTTTCTGCCCTCAGTTACCTCGATGATCTTGAACTGAACCTTCTGCTTGAGGAGTGAGTCGAGCTCAGCGCCTCTGGGAAGACCTGTATGAGATGCAGGAATGAATACTCTTACGCCGAATACATTGAGAGTAACACCCTTGTTAACGATGTGCTGTACAACACCCTCGATAACTGTGCCCTCTTCCTTGGCCTTCATGATCTTCTCATAGCCTTCCTGCTCCTCAACCTTTCTTCTTGAAAGTGCAGCAGTACCCTCGGCGTCATTTACCTTGATTACGATAAGGTCGATCTCATCGCCTACGCTTACGAGATCTGCGGGCTTCTTGGAAGGATCATCTGTAAGATCCTCAAGCTTTACATAGCCTGTGTGCTTTGTACCCAGATCAACTGTGATCTCTGCGTTGCCAACGCTTACAACGATACCCTTGACCTTTTCTCCTGTATGTATTTTCTTGAAGGACTTGTCGATAGCCGCTTCATCAAAGACTTCCTCTTCGGGATTGGTAGTGTTGTTTTCGTATTCTGACATAACTAAGAATACCTCCTTGATAATATGTGCCGGGGTCGAGGCTCCGGCTGTAATGCCGATCTTGCCGGCATCGGGCAGCTTTAAAGCGGAAAGCTCATCCGAGTTTTCGATATGATACGTCTTACAGTATCGGCTGCACACCTCTGACAGCTTGACCGTATTGGAACTGTGCTTTCCCCCGACAACCAACATTATGTCGGAACGGCGTGCGAGCTCTGCGGCATCAGTCTGCCTCTTCTCAGTAGCGTTGCATATGGTATCATATACGATGATATTCGGATCATCCTTCGGTATCATCTTTAAACACTCTTGCCATATATTAATATTATAAGTTGTTTGCGCAACAAAAGCAAGGGGTTTTTTAAAAATATTTCCGGTTTTCGCAAAAATGTCATTGAGCTCATAGTTATCCTTAAAAACGACCGGTTTTTGGCTACAATGACCAACGATCCCCTGGACCTCCGGATGGAGAGCGTCCCCAGCAATGAATACAAGATAGCCCTTTTCGCTCATTTCTGCAACGATTTTATGTATCCTTGAAACGAACGGACAAGTGGCATCTATCATTCGGTTTCCCTTGGCTTCGATCTGCTCATAAACGTCTCTTCCTACGCCGTGAGAACGTATTACGACCGTTTCATCGGGCTCGAGCTCATCGACCGATTCGATGACCCTCGCACCCTTGGCGAGCATATCGTTCACAACATCCTGATTATGGATTATCGGGCCAAGTGTCGCAACTCTTGTATTCTTCCCCAACTCATTATACACCATTTTTACGGCTCTGTCAACCCCAAAACAAAAGCCGGCTGACTCTGCTATCGTAATTTCAGACATTTAACTATTCCTCCGAAGCTTCTCCGGCCTCGTTTTCTGCCGGTTTTTCCTCTGGTTCACCTTCAACGAGAAGCTTGATCTCTTCCATGTACTTATTCTTGAGCTTAACGAGCTGTCTCGGGTTGGGCTCCTCCTGGTTGTCTACATAGTCTCCGGGATAAATCGGCTTGCCGTACTTTACCGTCAGCGGTGTGCGGAAGCTGAGCTTTTCGCCGAAGCATATGCCTACGGGGACTACCGGCTTGCCGGACTTTGCCGCTATCAGGGCTGCACCGGTATGGCCGCGGTGCACCTTGCCGTCCTTGGAGCGTGTGCCCTCCGGGAATATCATAAGGTTTGTGCCGCTGCTGAGTCTCTCAACGGCGGTATCAATGACTGCCATATCGCCCTTTCCGCGGGATACCGGGAAAGCGCCGAGGTTGCGTATCAGCCAGCCGAACAGCGGATTTTTGAAAAGCTCCTCCTTCGCCATGAAACAGTGTCTGCCCTTTGAGCAGCAGGCAACTACCGGCGGATCGGCATTTGTGCGGTGGTTCGCTGCGAATATGACTGCGGTATCCTTCGGAACGTTCTCCCTGCCCTCGGTACGCATTCTGAATGCTATCAGGAAGGCTATCTTTACAAGGAACTTTGCGATATAGAACATCATGCCGTTTTCTCCCTGATGATATCAACGATTGCCTGTGCGGACTCTTCAAGGTTCAGCTCCGTTGTATCGACGAGTATCGCATCCTCTGCCTGCTTCAGCGGTGAGGTCTCACGGTGCATATCCTGATAGTCACGCTTTATGATGTCGCTGAGGATCTCCTCATAGGTCGGGCAGTCCGGCTTTTCAAGGAGCTCCCTGTAGCGGCGGTTCGCCCTCTCCTCTGCGGAGGCTGTGAGGAAGATCTTTACGTCCGCATCGGGAAGAACTACCGTGCCGATATCCCTGCCGTCCATGATAACGCTGTTCTCACGGGCAATCTTCTTCTGTGTCTCGAAGAGGTAGGCTCTTACTGCCGGGATAGCGGAGGTGCGGGAGGCTGCCATTGATATCTCGGGTGTGCGGATAAGGCCTGAAACGTCCCTGTCGCCTACGTATACGCACTGCACACCGTCCACGAAGCGGAGAGTGATATCTGCCTTTTCAAGCTCCTCTGCGATATCCTCGTCTGCGACGCCGTTCTCTGTGATGTAGAGAGCTGCGGCTCTGTAGAGAGCGCCGGTATCAACGTAGATGAAGCCGAGCTCCTTTGATACCATCTTTGCGATGGTGCTCTTGCCTGCGCCGGCAGGTCCGTCGATTGCGATGTTGATTATCCTGTTCTTTTTCATTTTTATTCTCCTCAGTAAATAATATATCCGTTATCTCTGCCTGAGCAGCTCAGTCACCGATAAGATGAAGTCAATGACGAGTGCGGCGGAGGATATTACCGTGAATGCGATGCAAACGCCCTTCGGAAGGCTTTTGCTGAGCCTGCCGGACAGCGGGTGCAGTCCGAAGAAGTACGCTGCAGACATGATACCGAATATCGCCGATGATATCACGCAGGAGCGGTCGAGTATCGAGAGGAACCAGCCCTCATACGTCCAGAACTGCTGGTGGAAAATGAACTCGAGCAGATACGATGCACCGAGCTCGAACAGCGTCGTGACCAGCGACGCCACTATGAAAAGCGGCAGCGGTCTGAGCTTGCGCTTATGCAGGAGAGCAAGCAGTATGAAAGCGCCTACCGGGTATATCGGTATCACCGGAAGAGTGAGTATCCCGCGGTTTTCGTAGCAGCGGAAGAGTATCCACATGGTTGCAACTTCGTACAGCCAGCCGATGAAGCCTGCCGTCACGAACTCAAACACGTACCGGAAGGCCGTGCGCCAGTGCTTTTCCTGTATCATAGGCACTGTGCCGCAGCATAGGCGGTCGAGAAGGCTATCTGTAGGTTGAAGCCTCCGGTATAGGCGTCAACGTCTATGACCTCGCCGGCAAAGAACAGACCGGGCAGGAGCTTCGACTCCATGGTCTTCGGGCTGATCTCCTTTACGGAAACTCCTCCGCTCGTTATGATCGCCTCGTCTATCGGTCTGAAGCCGGATATCCGCACGGGGAAGGCCTTTATCAGCGCCCCGAAGGAAAGTCTCTGCTCACGGGTTATGCTGTTGACCTTCTGCTCCTCCGGTATGCCGGAGAGTTTTATTATCACCGGTATCAGCTTTGTGGGAAGCAGGGCACGTATGCCGTTGCGGAAATCACGGTTCAGGTTCTCGGCAAAGTCCCTCTGCAGCCTTGCATCGAGCTGCTCCGGTGTAAGTCCGGGCTTGAGGTCTATCACCGCCCTGTATCTGCTCTGCTGCATCTGCCTGATATGGCTGCTCGCACTGAGCACCAGCGGGCCGCTGAGTCCGAAGTGGGTGAAGAGCATTTCGCCGAGCTCGCTGTATATCACCTTGTCGCCGTCGCAGAGATCAAGTCTGACGTTCCTGAGCGAGAGCCCCATGAGATCCGCACAGAACCTGTCGGGCGAAGTCAGCGGGACAAGGCTCGGTTTGAGCTCCGTGACGGTATGTCCGGCGGATTCTGCAAGCCGGTAGCCGTCGCCGTCCGAGCCGGTGGTGGGGTAGGACTTTCCGCCGGTCGCAATAAGCACTGAGCCGCTGCGATATTCCTCCCTGCCGGCACGTACTCCGGCGCAAACTCCATCTTCGATAAGAAGCGCACTCACACGCTTGTGGACGATCTTAACGCCGAGGCGGTCAAGCTCACGGCTAAGTGCCTGCACTATATCCTCCGCCCTGTCGCTCACGGGGAAAACCCTGTTGCCGCGCTCCGTCTTGAGCGGTACGCCGAGGGACTCAAAGAAATCCATAACGTCGTAGGCATCAAAGGCGGAATAGGCACTGTAGAGGAAGCGGTTATTGACGGGGATGTTTTCCATATGCTCCTGCATGGGAGAATTGTTGGTGACGTTGCAGCGTCCTTTGCCGGTTATCCGGAGCTTCTTGCCGATGCGGTCATTGCGCTCGAAGAGGAGCACTGACTTGCCGAGCCTTGCCGCCTGTACGGCAGCCATACAGCCTGCCGCTCCGGCACCTATTATAATGGTATCAGTCAACTGTGTCCCCTCCCCTCAGAAGTCTTTTCAGCCTTTCGCTGTTTGCTCTGCGGCGTTCCTCTGTGGCGGTGCGGTCTATCGACCAGCCGCCGCAGCTGTATATCAGGACATCGCCCTCCCTTGCCGCTCCGGGGAGGTGTCCTCTGTGTATATCTTTCATGCCTTCGTCAGTCTCAAGGACGGCGTAATCGCCCTCGAAACGGTCTATCACTGCTTCTATCTTCATGCAGCGCCCCTTTCAGTTTCTGCGCTGAGCTCACGGCCGTCGGAGGTGAATACGATCGTGCCGTTGAGGTCTGTGCGGAATATCCTGCCGGTGTACTTCCTGATGCGTTCTATCACCTGATCGGACGGATGCCCGTAGGCGTTGCCTGCACCGCAGGAAATAACTGCTATCTCCGGGCTCACCTCCCTGAGGAATTCCTCGCAGGAGGAGGAAGAGCTGCCGTGATGGCCCGTCCTCAGCACCGTTATACCGCTGACCTTTCCTGATGCTGCCATATCGAGCTCCTCTTCCCTTTCGGCATCGCCGCAGATAAGGAAGCTGCTTGCGCCGTGGTTTATCCGAACGCAGACCGAGCAGTTGTTCAGCCCGGCATCGGCGTATACTCTCTGAGGTGCGGTTATGCAGCACTGTGCATCACCGATGTCAAATATCATGCCCGGATAGGTCTCCGTCAGCTTTATGTTCTTCTCATCGTCTTTCTCGAGGAAGGCTGTGAACCACCATGACGCCGGAACGAGCTCTGCCGGCACGGGAGGCATAAGCACCTCACCGACCTTGAAGCGGTCGAGTATCTCCGGCATAGCGCCCATGTGGTCGGAGTGCGGATGTGTTGCTATTATACGGTCGAGCCGCTTTATGCCGTGCGATTCGAGATAGGAGCATACCTTAGTGAATTCCGTATACTCGCCGGTGTCTATCAGCATCGTTTCGCCGCCGGCTGTGACGAGGGTGCAGTCACCCTGCCCGACGTCAATGAAGTGTACCGTAAGCACGTCCTCCGGTATCTTTACACGATGCAGCCAGCCGGACGGTATGAAGTACAGCACTATCGCCGCGAGTATCAGCACGATTATCGTGACGCCGGTCAGTGTTTCCTTCCGCCGCCTTTTCGCTTCTCGTTTGAGGGCGAGTTCCTTCCGGACTTCTTCAAGGAGGAGTTCCTGTTCCTCTGCGAGCTGTTCTGACGGTCTGTATTCTTCTGCCACTTCCTGTCACCGCCCTTTCCCTGTGCGCCGGGGATATCCTCGACAAGGCATTTCGGAGAGCTGCCGATGAGATCACGTCTTCCGGCGATCTTCAGAGCCTCCAGAACCAGCTCCCTGTTCTTCGGCTGGAAATACTGGAGCAGAGCCCTCTGCATGGCCTTCTCCTTCGGAGTCTTGGGTACGTAGACCTTCTCCATGGTGTAGGGGTCGAGCTCCGTATAGAACATACTTGTGGATATAGTTCCGGGTGTGGGGTAGAAATCCTGCACCTGCTCCGGACGGATATGATTGTCCCTCAGGAAGAGCGCAAGCTCTATCGCTTCATTCAGGGTGCTGCCCGGATGTGAGGACATCAGGTAAGGCACAAGGTACTGCTCCTTGCCCATACCCTTGGTTATCTCGTAAAACCGCTTCTGGAAGGCCTTGTATGCCTCGATATGCGGCTTGCCCATCTTGTCAAGGACAGCCGCAGAGCAGTGCTCCGGTGCGACCTTGAGCTGGCCGCTGACATGGTATCTTATCAGCTCGTGAAGGAATTCCTCGTTCTTGTCCTCCATGAGGTAGTCATAGCGCAGGCCGGAACGTATGAAAACGCGCTTGACACCCTTTACCTTGCGTATCTTCCGCAGGAGTTCAAGGTATTCCGTATGGTCTACTTTAAGCGCCGGACAGGGCTTCGGCGCAAGGCATTTCTTTCCCTGGCAGAGACCGTGCTTCAGCTGCTTGTCGCAGGAGGTGCGGCGGAAATCGGCAGTCGGGCCGCCGACGTCGTGTATGTAGCCCTTGAAATCGGGCATCTGCGTTATGCGTTCTGCCTCGGCAAGGACGGATTCCTGGCTGCGGACCGTTATGCGTCTGCCCTGATGCAGGGCTATGGAGCAGAAGTTGCAGTAGCCGAAGCAGCCGCGGTTATGTGTTATCGAAAAGCGTACCTCCTCTATTCCCGGCACTCCGCCGAGTGCTTCGTAGGAGGGGTGGTAGGTACGGGTATAGGGCAGGGAGTAGATATGGTCGAGCTCCTCGGTGGTAAGACTGAGCGCCGGAGGAGTCTGCACGAGCATCATCTTCCCGTGGCGCTGGATTATCGTCTTGCCGTAGACCTCGTCCTGCCAGTCGTACTGTATCTTTGTCGCCTTTGCGTATTCCTTCTTGTTGTCACGCACCTGCTCGAAGGAGGGACACTGCGCCGCTCCTATCGGGGTATTCACAGGCTCGGTCAGGTAGCAGATGCCCCTTACGTCCGTGATGCTGTGTATATCCTCGCCGGCGGCAAGTCGTGTACAGACCTCCTGTATCTGATGCTCGCCCATGCCGTACATGAGCAGGTCTGCGCCGCTGTCAACAAGAACTGACGGGCGGACTGCATCGTCCCAGTAGTCATAGTGGGCGAAGCGCCGTAGAGAGGCTTCAAGTCCGCCGATAATCACCGGCACGTCCCCGAAGTATTCTCTCAGCTTCTGACAGTAGACTATGACTGCACGGTCGGGGCGCTTGCCTCCGGCACCTCCGGCGGTGTAGGCATCGTCGGAGCGCTTTCTCTTGGCAGCGGTATAATGCGCCACCATGGAGTCGATGTTTCCGGCTGTGACGAGAAAGGCATACTTCGGAGCACCGAAGCGGCGGAAGTCACGGTCTGAATGCCAGTCGGGCTGTGAGATGATACCGATGGTGAAGCCCATAGACTCGATAAGACGTGTCACGATAGCCGCACCGAAGCTCGGGTGGTCAACGTAGGCATCGCCTGTTATATAGATGAAATCGAACTGCGATATGCCGAGCTCTTCCATCTCTTTTCTGGTCGTAGGCAGAAAGCCTTCGTACATACTATCACCTCATAGCAGGACAGAGCCCTGTATCATTCGTCGCCCAGTCTCCTGAGCTTCCAGTCGTCAAACTGCATCTTCGACATGAGCACCCTTCTGGGCTTTGCGCCCTCGCTCTCGCCGATTATGCCCATATCCTCAAGCTCGTCCATGATTCGTGCCGCACGGGCATATCCCAGCTTCAGCTTTCGCTGGAGCATGGAGGTGGAGAGCTGTCCGGCATTTACGGCAACCTCTGCCGCACGGAGGATGTAATCCTCGTCGCTTCCGGCTTCAACGGAGGAATCCATGCTTCCGGAATCACCCTTGGTCTGGGGTACGTAGCTGTCAACCGCAGCTATGATGCTGCTGTCGTATTCGCTGGTCTGCTGAGCCTTGATGAACTTCAGGGTCTCGTTGATATCCTTGGTGGAGGCAAAGCAGCCCTGTACTCTGACAGGCTTGCCTATACCTATGGGCATATAGAGCATATCACCGTTTCCGAGAAGCTTGTCGGCTCCGCCCATATCAATGATGGTACGGGAATCTACCTGAGACATTACGGAGAGTGCGATACGGCTCGGGATATTGGCCTTGATGAGGCCTGTGATAACGTCCGTGGTAGGACGCTGTGTAGCTACAACAAGGTGCATACCTGCGGCACGTCCCATCTGTGCGAGACGGCAGATGGAATCCTCTACCTCCTTGCCTGCAACGAGCATCATATCGGCAAGCTCGTCGATGAAGATGACTATCTGGGGCATATGCTGGAGGTCGTCGTCCTCCTCGGCTATCTCGTTATAGCTGCGGAGATCGTTGGCGCCGGCCTCTGCGAAGGTGTTGTAGCGGCGCATCATCTCGTTTACTGCCCAGTTGAGAGCTCCGGCTGCCTTCTTGGCCTCCGTTACGATAGGAATGAGCAGATGCGGAATGCCGTCGAATATCTTGAACTCAACGATTTTCGGGTCGATGAGGATTATCTTTACCTCATCCGGTCTTGCGTTGTAGAGCAGGCTCATGATTATAGAGCGGGTGCAGACGGACTTACCGGAACCGGTAGTGCCGGCGATGATGACGTGGGGCATCTTGGCGATGTCTCCGACGATGCACTTGCCGGTGATATCCTTTCCGACCGCAAAGGCGAGCTTGCTGTGGGAGCTGCCGAACTCGCTGGAGGAGAGTATCTCCCTAAGGGTAACTGTGTCCTTGTGGTCGTTCGGTACCTCGATGCCGACTGCCGCCTTTCCGGGAATAGGTGCTTCAAGACGGACGCCCTGTGCGGCAAGGCTGAGGGCGATATCGTCCTCAAGGCCTCTTATCTTGGAAACCTTGACTCCTGCGCCCGGCTGTATCTCATAGCGGGTGATGGAGGGGCCGCGGTAGATGTTGCGTATCTTTACCTCTACGCCGAAGCTCCTGAGGGTATTGACGATGGTGTCTGCCTTCTCACGCATCTCGGCAGCTGCCTCTGCGCTGTTGGAGCGGTTGTCAGGCAGCGAGAGAAGATCAAGACCGGGAAGTATGTAGAGCGGTGCCTCGGGCTCGGAGACGGTCTCCTCCTCCGGCTCTGCTTCGGGCTCGGCGTCCTTCTTAGCGGGGGCAAGAGTCACCTTTGCTCCGGCAGCACGGTTTATCAGCATATCAAGTGCATCGTCTGTCTCGGGCTCTTCGGTCTTCTGCTGCTTTGAACCGGTCCTCTTCAGCTTCGGCAGTGCGGGCTTCTCTTCGGGAATATCCTCCTCGCCCGGGATCGGAACGTCAAATACAAAGCCGTTCTCGTCGGGCACGCCGCGCATATCCTCCTGCTGCGGCTCCGGTACAGGCTCCGGCGGGGGTATTATCTTTCTGCGGCGTCTTCTCGGCGGCGGATCCATGCCGAGCATCGCAAAGGCCTCGGCGTCCGCCAGATAATCGGGATCGTCCTCGTAGAGATCCTCCTCCGGCGCTGAGTTGTGTATCACAGGTTCTGCAATTTTCTCCTCGGCAGGCGGAAAAGACTTCTCCGGAACCGGGGCAGGCTCGAAGAGCTCGTCTTCCTCGTCATCCTTGCCGTCAAAGCCGTACTCGAATTCGCCGCCCATGATAACGCTGTGCAGGCCGTCAAGGCTCTTGCCGACAAGTACGAAGGGCTTTGAGATCAGCTTGAAGAACTCCTCCACGCCCTGTCCGGTGAGCAGGAGCACAAAGGTGAATATACCGAGCACCGCAACTATGCGTGCGCCGACCTTGCCGAACAGCTTGAGAAGTACGCCGGCAACGGGAAGGCACATCACGCCGCCGCCCTTGAGCTCCTTGCCCTGATCGAAGACCGCCTTGACCACGCCTCCGAAGCCGTGGCCGGGAAGCTCTCCGACGAAGAATATCTGTATCGCACCGCAGAGCACAAGAGTGAGGATAATTCCCCATTTGGCTCGCACTGTGGCATCCTCGTTCTGCTTGTCGCTGCCGATTATCATTGACGTCATGATAAGTGTGACGGGTGTTATCCATACCGATATACCGAACATACCGAGCAGGAAATTATGTACGCTCCTCCAGCCGGCCGTACCGGGAATGAGTGCCATGAGAGCTATAAGTATGCCTACGGAAAAGAGTGCAACGGATACGGAGCGGTTCTTTTCGCTCGTCGTACCGACTACCCTTTCCTCCGGCTCAAGATACTCCGGCTTCTCGTTGATCACGCCGTTTTTATATTTCTTTTTCGGCTTCGATCTTGTCTTTTTCTTTACCTCTGCCATTTCTATCTCCTTTCGTTCTTCTGTTCGTTTTTCTGTATACAGGGCGAACCGTGAAGTCCGCCCTCTGTTATCTTTATTCTCAGGGATAGCGCTTTTCGCTCTTTCCGATGAGGTCGTAGAGGCAGTCCACTGCCTCGCCGAGACCGCCGAGACGGTCTATCAGGCCGCATTCAACAGCCCGCCTGCCCTCGAGCATAGTCCCGATATCGAGAACGAGCTCTTCGGTATTCATCATCATGCGGCGGAGCTCCTCCTCCGGCACCCTGCTGTTTTCTGTGACGAAGCGGACTATCCTGTCCTGCATACGTGTGAAGTAATCAAATGACTGCGGCACGCCGAGCACGGTACCGCTCATGCGAACCGGATGCACCGTCATGGAAGCGCTCGGCACTATGAACGACACATCTGCGCATACCGCAAGAGGCACGCCTATCGAATGCCCTCCGCCGACTACGAGCGAGACCGTCGGCAGCTTCATGCCGGCTATAAGCTCTGCAATGGCAAGGCCTGCTTCGACATCTCCTCCGACTGTGTTGAGGATTATCAGCAGTCCTTCTATACTGCGGTCCTGCTCGGCCTCTGTGAGTGCCGGTATGATATGCTCATACTTCGTGGTCTTGTTCTGCTCGCCGAGGACGTAGTGGCCCTCTATCTGACCGATTATGGTAAGCGTCCGTATATTATGACGCAGATCCGGATCGCCGGGCTTTCCGGGAGCGGTGAAAAGCTCCTCTGCCCTGTCCGGCTTGTCATTGTTTCTGTTATCGCTGCTGCTCATATTATGCCCTCCGTAATGAGATATGACACACCGTGCAGCCATACACCGCAGCGATGATGTCCCGCAGCTATTCTGTGTACCTTCCGGAGGGATATACATATTTATTATATACCATTCAGATGTCAAAGTCAATAAAAAAGTGTCGTCAGCACTTATGGATAATTTGGAATCAGGAATTCGGAATGCGGAATCTGCGGTATCGCCTGACGGCGATAGATTCGGATTGCAGGGACAAATAGACAGAGGGGCGGGGCGATGTAGGCATCGCCCCGCAACCCCTGTATATCTCCACAAACTGTAGGGCCGATCATGGCCGTCCGCCCCGGGACAGTACATTTCCTTTAACCCTTCACAGCACAAATGTGTAACGGCGACACAAAACATTAATATTTACACCTTTTTCTTAAAAATGTGGGTTGTACGAACAACTTGTTTTGCTGTATAATAAAGTTGTACGATAGAATATCGTCCGTTTACGGCATATGGGGATAAGCCGTACGGACAACCTCTCAAACAAAGGAGTTGAAACTATGAGAAATCATCCTTTCCTTCGCATGATCTCAGCAGCTGCCGCCCTCTCTGTCTCTCTCGGCAGCGCAGCAGTATTCCCGCAGTCCCCTCTGACTGCCGGAGCTGCTGAGGATATGCACATCGAAGACTTCAGGCTCAGTGACATTACTATGCTCGACGAATACTGTACAAACGCATTTTCCAAGGAGGCAGAGTACCTTCTCTCCTTCGACACCAACAAGCTTCTTGCCGGCTTCCGTGAGAACGCAGGACTCAATACCTACGGTGCCAAGCGCTACGGCGGCTGGGAGAACACCAACATCGCCGGCCATGCCGTAGGCCATTACCTCACGGCCATTGCTCAGGCCTATCAGAATCCCTCGGTCACCGCAGACCAGCGCAGCGACCTCGAAAAGCGCATGAAGGATATGATCAGCGCTCTGCTCGACTGTCAGAAGAACTCCAAGGGAAAGCCCGGACTTATATGGGCGGCTTCTCATCCTGCCGGCACCTCCGTTGAAGTACAGTTCGACAACATCGAACAGGGCAAGTCCAATATCATCAACGAGGCATGGGTGCCGTGGTATACCATGCACAAGATACTCGCCGGTATCATCGATATCTACCATGCTACCGGTGATGAAAACGCAAAGACACTGGCCTCCAATCTCGGCGACTGGGTATACAACCGCTGCAAGAGCTGGGACAGCCGCAAGCACAGCACGGTCCTCTCCATAGAGTACGGCGGAATGAATGACTGTCTCTACGACCTCTACATGATAACCGGAAAGGCAGAGCACGCAGAGGCTGCACACTTCTTTGACGAAACGAACCTCCATGAGGCAGTCCTCAAGGGCGGTGCAAACGTCCTCAACGGCAAGCACGCCAATACCACGATACCGAAATTCCTCGGTGCGCTCAAGAGATATATCGCACTCAACGGCAAGACCCTGAACGGTGAGACGGTAGACGCTTCAAAGTACCTTCAGTATGCAGAGGCATTCTGGGATATGGTAACCACACACCATACCTACATCACCGGCGGCAACAGCGAATGGGAGCACTTCGGCATGGACGATGTGCTCGACAAGGAGCGCACGAACTGCAACTGCGAGACCTGCAACTCCTACAATATGCTCAAGCTCAGCCGTGAGCTTTACAAAATCACCGGTGACAGCAAGTATATGGACTTCTACGAGGAGACATACTACAACTCGATACTCTCCTCACAGAACCCCGAGACCGGTATGACGACCTACTTCCAGCCCATGGCCACCGGCTACTTCAAGGTATACAGCTCGCCCTTTGACCATTTCTGGTGCTGTACCGGAAGCGGCATGGAGAGCTTCACAAAGCTCGGCGACACGATCTATATGCACCGCGACGACACGCTGTTCGTAAATCTCTATCAGAGCTCCCTCCTCAACTGGGAGGACAACGGCATGAAGATAACTCAGAACAGCTCCATACCCGAGGGCGATACCGCTGAGTTCACCATTGACGGCAGCGGCCATGCGGATATCCGTTTCCGCATACCCGACTGGAAGGCAGGAAATGTGACTGTTAAGCTCAACGGAGAGAAATACGCTTACAAGACCGTTGACGGCTATGCACAGGTGGAGGAGGATTTCTCCGCAGGCGACAAGATATCAGTAACCATACCGGAGACCGTAAAGGGCTATCCCCTGCCGGACAAGAATACCGTATACGGCTTCAAGTACGGCCCTGTAGTTCTCAGTGCAGAGCTCGGAAAGCAGGATATGACCACAGGCTCTACGGGTATGTGGGTAACGATACCAAAGGAAGCCGTATCCCCCGACCAGAATATCACGATAACAGAGACCGGCGTATCAGTTGCCGAGTTCATGGCGGATCTCGAGGATTATCTTGTACGTGACGGCGACAGTATGCGCTTCAAGCTCGAAGGTACTACTGCCAACCTGACATTCACACCGCACTACCGCCAGTACCAGCAGCGCTACGGCATCTACTGGAACTTCATCTCCAACGGTTCATCCAGCGGAGAGCGTCCCCCGAGAGCCAAGTCAACCACGATCGATACTGTACAGCCCGGCTACGGACAGTACGAAAATGACAACCTCCATAACATGGACGAGAAGGACTCTCAGGGCATCACGGACGATTCGACATACCGCTACGCAAAGCCCGGCGGATACTTCTCATACCGCATGGCAGTTGACCCGGAGGCTGCATATACCACCCTGACCGTTACTCTCCGCAAGGCAGACAACGGCAAGACACTCCGCATCGCGGCCGGTGATACAATACTCTATGCCGGCACTCTCGACTATACCGGCAGGAAGGATACCTACGACAAGGTACTCATAATCCCCGACGAGGTGATGGACAGCTACGTCAAGCACATCACTGCGGACGGCGAGGAGTATGACGTCATCGATATCACATTCTCAGCCGACAATGACGAGGAATCCGCAAAGGTTTGCGATTTCATCTACACCAGAGCATTGAAGCCGCTCTACGAGTACGACGAGAGCATAGCCTACTTCGTTGACTGCGGCGACCACGATACCTATACGCTCTCCGGTCAGGACAAGCTCGGCTACTACAACAGTGTGACCGAACAGCTCTACGGCGAGGATCCCGTAACAGGCGCAGTATGGGGACTTATCGACGACCCGACAGACCAGTACAACGGAAGCTCCAAGAGCAGCGGCATCTATACCGCAAATACCTGGTGTGATGAATACAACACCGCCGACGGCAGGGACAAATCCGCTTCCTACCGCTATACCAAGAACCAGTACGAAAACGATATCGCAAGAAATCTCCACTACGGCTTCAGCCTCCCGAGCGGAAAGTACTCCGTTGAGATGTGCTTCAGCGACCCGT
Organism: Ruminococcus sp.; assembly: GCA_017620025.1. Taxonomy (GTDB): domain Bacteria; phylum Bacillota; class Clostridia; order Oscillospirales; family Ruminococcaceae; genus Ruminococcus. The sequence continues at coordinate 101,771 of JAFZRF010000045.1, read as the reverse complement.
GGAACTGCTCCACAAAGCCCTCAGTATACACAGGCTACGGCACCGCTTCACAGAAGGCAGTTGCCGAGAACTGTGTAGCTGACGGAAAGACAGTCAGCAAGGGCGAAGCGGTCGTTGACAAGAGCGGACAGCTTACTCTCGACATCGTTTCCGAGGACAAGGCGATAAACATCAACTACATCATCATCCGTCCGATAGAGGTGGACCCGCTGCCGAAAGTCGAGGCTTCAGCACCGGCAAAGGGCGGCATAAAGGGCGATGCCAACTGCGACGGCAAGGTGAATGTAGCGGATGCAGTTGCTATACTCCAGTATATCGCAAATCAGACGAAATATCCTCTGAGCGATGAAGGTCTCATCAACGCCGAGGTTGACGGCGAAGCCGGCATCACAGGCTCCGACGCCGTTATAATCCAGAAGATAGACGCCGGCGTGATAACCATTGAAGAATTATCCTGAAACGCTCCATAAATGAAGAATGGCTGCACGGTATTATGTCGTGCAGCCATAATTCTTTCAAAGTTCCTCAGTTATTTCAGGGGACGCCTTCACTTGCAAGGCGTCCCCTCTTCCAAAACAGTCCCCCGGACTGTTTTGGAATTCACCCCTTGCGAAGCGCCCTGCGGAAATATGCGGGGCTTTGCCCCACACCCCACCAGAGGCGCTGCCTCTGGACTCCGCTAAAGGGGCGCAGCCCCTTTAGAATCCCAGACTGATGAATACTGATACAAACCCGGTGCGATTCCGTGCCGTCATTTCTTTTTATATTTTCATTGCTTTTTGTGAAAAAATCTGATATAATTATAGTACATACTTATCTGTACGAGGTGATACGATGAAAAAGATACTGGACTGGAACAGATACCTTGAAACTGCCGCTCAGACTGCGGCTGAGGGTATCGTAATGCTCCGCAACGACAATTCAGCACTCCCCCTCCGCAAGGACGACAGGGTGGCAGTTTTCGGACGTATACAGCTTCACTACTACAAAAGCGGCACAGGCTCCGGCGGAATGGTCAACGTTACAAAGGTGACCGGCATTACCGACGGACTTATCGAGGCCGGGATAAATATTGACGAGGAACTGCTCGGGATCTACCGCCGCTGGGACAAGGAGAATCCCTTCGACGAGGGCAGCGGCTGGGGCGGTGAGCCCTGGTCTCAGAAGGAGATGCCCCTCACCGATGATATCACAGAACAGGCTGCACAGCGCTGCAATGCCGCTGTAGTCATCATCGGCAGAACTGCCGGAGAAGAGCAGGACGCAAGGCTCGCTCCCGGTTCTTACCTCCTCACAGCCGAGGAGAAGGATATGCTCACAAAGGTGCGGAAGGCATTCGGAAGAATGATCGTGCTGCTCAATGTCGGAAGCCTTATCGACCTCACTGAGATAGAGGAGATAAAGCCCGATTCACTGCTCTTTGTATGGCAGGGAGGCATGACAGGCGGCACAGGTACAGCTGCCGTACTCACAGGAAAGACCTCCCCCTCCGGAAAGCTCCCCGATACTATCGCCCTCAGCGTGAGCGACTATCCGAGCGACAGGAACTTCGGCGGCGATGACAGGGACATCTATCAGGAGGATATCTATGTCGGCTACCGCTGGTTCGAGACCTTCGCCCCCGGAAAGGTGCTCTATCCATTCGGCTTCGGCCTTTCCTACACCCGCTTCACTTCAAGTGTCATTTCCGCTGCCGAGAAGGAGGGACGCTTCACTGTCCGCTTCTCCGTTACAAACACGGGCAGTTTCAGCGGCAAGGAGGTAGTTCAGCTCTACCTCAGAAAGCCTCAGGGCGCTCTCGGTCAGCCGGCAAGGATACTCTGCGGCTACGAGAAGACAAAGAAGCTCGCTCCCGGAGAATCGGAGACACTTGAGATAAACACAGTGCTCAGCGACTTTGCTTCTTACGATGATTCAGGCGTTACCGGAAAGCGCTTCTGCTGGATACTCGAGAAGGGCGAATACAGCTTCTTCATCGGTTCGGACGTAAGGAATACCAAGGAGATATACACAGTCTGTCTCCCGGAGGATATCGTTGTGAAGGAGTGCGAGCAGGCTCTTGCTCCCGTTATCCCCTTCAGGCGCATCCGCCCCGATGAACAGAACGGCAGTCTTGTACCCGCAGAGGAGGACGCACCTCTCAGCGAAATAAACGAGACAGAGCGCCGTCTTGAAAGGCTTCCTGGGGAGATTCCGTATACCGGCGACAGGGGCATAAAGCTGGCGGACGTGCTCTCCGGCAAAAACACTATGGACGAGTTCATCGCACAGCTCTCAGACTATGACCTCAGCTGCATCATACGCGGCGAGGGCATGGGCAGCCCGAGAGTCACCGCAGGAACCGCCTCCGCATTCGGCGGAGTGAGCGACGCTCTGCAGTCCTACGGCATACCGGCTGTATGCTGCGACGACGGTCCCTCGGGTATGCGCCTTGACTGCGGCGAGAAGGCATTCAGCCTCCCGAACGGCACCATGATAGCATCGACCTTCAACAAGGAGCTTGTAAGCGAGCTGTTCTCACTGGTCGGCACGGAGATGGCAGCAAACAACGTCGATACCCTCCTCGGCCCGGGAATGAACCTCCACAGGCATCCTCTCAACGGCCGTAACTTCGAGTACTTCTCGGAGGATCCCTTCCTCTCCGGCACTATTGCTGCCGCCGAGCTCAGAGGACTCCACAGCGCAGGAGTTACCGGAACGATAAAGCACTTCTGCGGCAACAATCAGGAGAAACGCCGTCATTTCCTCGATTCCGTCATATCCGAAAGAGCACTCAGGGAGATATACCTCCGCAGCTTCGAAACGGCTGTACGTCTCGGCGATGCAGATATGATAATGACGACCTACGGAAAGATAAACGGTCTCTGGACTGCCGGAAACTACGATCTCAATACCACCGTGCTCCGCCGTGACTGGGGCTATACCGGCATAACCATGACGGACTGGTGGGCCAATATAAACCGCCGCGGTCAGGACACCGACCGCAGTGACCTTGCAGCTATCGCTATGGCGCAGAATGACCTCTACATGGTTTGCGCCGACGGCAGCGACAATCCCGACAACACCCTTGCAGAGCTTGAGAACGGCAATCTCCGCCGCTGCGAGCTTCAGAGGAACGCCGCCAATATATGCCGTGCGGCAATGGGTACATACGCAATGAAGAGACTCATCGGCACTGCTGATGAGATAGAGATAATCAACCGCCCCGCAGAGGACTGCAATACCGGCAGGCCGCCTGTATTCTATGAGCTGAAGGACGGACTAACCCTCGATCTGAGCAGCATGGACAAGGCTGCTGACGGTACGGTATGCTTCGTTATGACCGTTATCGCTACGGGCTGGTACAACTTCTCCGTTACAGCTTCGTCTGAATGTCCGGATGCAAAAAGACTCCCGCTGACCATATACGCAATGGGTACCCCGAGCGGCACTCTTGTATGGGAAGGCGCAGACACAGAGCCCTCCGCAAATGATCGAAGAATCCCGATGTTCTCACGCTACACCGCTGTAAGACTCAGACCCGGCGAGAGCGGTCTTAAGCTGCACAGTCTCTCCTTCCGTCTCGAGCAGCAGGAGGACGATATCAATATCGCATTCGGTGTGAATGAGGAGGGCAACTGATGGGCATACAGATATTCGGCACGAAGAAATGCTCCGTCACCCGGAAGGCTGAACGCTTCTTCAAGGAGCGTGGGATAAAGTATCAGTTCGTTGACCTGAAGGAGAAGGATCTCAGCAGGGGCGAATTCGACAGCGTGAAGCAGTCCGCAGGCGGGATCGATGCCATGATAGACGAGAACGCAAAGGACAAGCAGACCCTCACGCTTATGAAGTACCTTCTTGACAGCGACAAGGAGGAGAAGCTTTTCGAGAACCAGCAGCTGCTCAGGACGCCTATAGTGCGCTGCGGCAAAAAGGCCGTCATCGGCGAGGCGCCGGAGGTATGGGCGGAATTTGCAGGGAAATGATAAGGACGGAAGGCCGGTGGCCTTCCCTGCAGTGCTGACGCAGAACAGCATTCCCGATATGTATTTGACTGACAGTATTATCCGGCAGGTTCATTACCTGTCGGATAAATTGTTAAAACAGAATTATATCTCGCTCCGCTATTGATTTAAGTTGAGTAATTTGATATAATATTATTCAGTGACTTTATTGGGGCATAGCCAAGCGGTAAGGCAACAGACTTTGACTCTGTCACTCGTGGGTTCAAATCCCGCTGCCCCAGCCATATCTTAAACGCCATACCTGCAGTCAGTGAGGTGACTTGATGAAACGTACAGACTACATAAACTGGGACGAATACTTCATGGGCATAGCTATCCTCTCCGCAGAGCGCAGCAAGGATAACTCCACTCAGGTCGGTGCCTGCATCGTAAGCCGGGATAACAAGATCGTATCCGTAGGCTATAACGGTATGCCCACAGGCTGCAGCGATGACGAGATGCCATGGGAAAGAACGGGAGAGACTCCGCTTGATACGAAGTATCCCTTCGTATGCCACGCAGAGCTGAACGCCATACTCAACAGCCGCAACAGCGTTGAGGGCTGCACGCTCTATGTCACTCTCTTCCCCTGCAACGAATGCGCCAAGGCTATCATACAGTCAGGTATCAAGCGTGTCGTTTACTTCAGCAACAAGTACGCCGGCACAGACAGCGTGCTCGCCTCAGAGCTGCTCTTCCGCACCTGCGGCATAGAGCTGAGCGAATACAAGCCCTCCGGCAAGGAGATAAAGATCAGTCTGTAATACCGGAATGTGACGGTTTTATGATAGAAAAATGACGTTTTTCAAAGGCTTTGTTTACATTTTATTAAACGCCTTGACAAACCGGTACCCTGCGTGTATAATATAGTTAACAGGAAGCAGTATGTTTCCGCATGACTATGGCGCAGAACCGGAAGCACTGCCGTATGCGCTGCATAAAAAGACGAAAGGAACATGAAAAATGAAAAATATCACAAAGAGAATCATTGCAGTCGGTGCACTTGTCTGCATCGCTATGACTTCAGCTACAGGCTGCAGCTCGGTAAAGAGACACTCAAGCTCCGAGGCAAGTGAGTCTGCAACAGCAGCAGAGCCCATGCTCGAGATGCCTCTCGAGTTCATCGATCCCGATGAGGGCAGCGATAATCCGCTTTCAGAATATGCCGGAGACCTCGATGCCGATGACCCGGTAAGTCAGGATACAACACAGGTAGTAGAGAACGCTACAGAGTACGTAAAGGTAACTGATGACAAGGGTCAGCCCGTTACAGAAGTTCAGCAGGCTACTCAGGCTGACGGCCAGCAGGCTACCGAGGTACAGAAGATGACTGAGCCCGACGGCCAGCCCGCTACAGACGAGAACGGTGAGCAGCGCACTCAGATAGTAAACGCTACAATAGTGGTTGAGAAGACTCAGGTAGTAAACGTAACTGACGACAAGGGTCAGATCGTTACTCAGGTTTCCAACTCAACTGTTACAACAGCCGCAAACAACGGCTACCAGCCCAAGCAGAGAAGCCGTTACGCTATGTGGCTCGATATCTCCGAGGACGCAAACTTCTTCTTCGAGGGTCAGTTCCTCAAGTACACCTTCAAGATCAAGGAAGGTATCCCGGACGGCGATTACAAGGTTAGGATCACTCCTGACTTCTCAGACGTTACAGGTACTTCCGTATATGCTGACAAGGTAATCGACGGCGTTATCAGAGTAAACAACGGTTCAGTTGACAAGGTAAACGTTTCTTCCGAGTCCGGACTTGTCGTATACGGCGACAGCGTTGCCTGCAAGCAGGGCGATACAGTTGATTTCTATATCAACATCAAGAACAACTCCGGTCTCGTTGCCTTCGTTATGAAGACCTACTACGACGGAAACGCTATGGAGCTCATCAGCAACAGCGCTGCCGGCGACTTCGAGGAGATCTCCGCCAGACAGACAGACTTCGGCGAGGCTAACAATAACAACAACTAAGCTGAATAAATGAATCATGAGCCGCATCCTTTCGGGTGCGGCTCTTTTTCTCTGTATACCGGACAAATTATCAGCCTTTCAGTGCAATATGCTATTGCAAATCTGTCCTGTCTATGGTATAATTATGCTATAGAAATTGTACGTACATTTACGGACAAGTTAGGAGGAATCACATGGCACTTAAAAGGATCATATCCGCAGCACTTGCCGCTGCGCTCGTTTTAGGCACGGGCGCTCCCCTCGGCAGGTACGGCAGCCTCATCGGCAGTGCAGCGGACAAGGCAAGAGTATCCGTACACGATCCCTCCGTTATCAAGGCGGATAACGGAAAATACTACGTGTTCGGCTCTCACATCGATGCTGCCCGCTCGGACGATCTCCAGAGCTGGGTCAGATTCACAAACGGCTATGCAACGACGAATAACGCAGAGTTCGGCAACCTGTCGCAGAACCTCAAGAAAGCCTTCGACTGGGCGGGCGAGGATCTTGAGGACTGCAAGGGCGGCTTTGCGGTATGGGCGCCGGATGTGGTATGGAATGCAGACTACATCAACGAGGACGGCTCAAAGGGAGCCTACCTTATGTACTTCTGCACCTCGTCCACGTATATGCGCTCCGTCATAGCTTATGCGGCTTCAAAGACGATTGAAGGACCGTATAAATTTGTAGACACACTTATCTACTCAGGCTTCACGAACAACGATTCATACGCCACAAGCGATACCAGGAGAGTGAACAGGAAGTACACCTCGACCAATGTCGATGAGCTCATTGCTGCCGGCGAGGTCAGCTTCAACAGCTCGTGGTTCAACAAGGACAACTTCAACAATCAGCTATTCCCGAACGCCATCGACCCGACTATATACTTCGATACCGACGGAAAGATGTATATGTGCTACGGCTCATGGTCGGGCGGCATCTTCTCCCTGGAAATAGACCCGGCTACGGGAAAGTGCATACACCCTAAGACAGGAACCACATCCGACGGACGAATGGTGGACAGCTACTTCGGCACAAAGATATCCGGCGGCTACGGCAAATCCGGCGAGGGCCCCTTCATCGAGTACAATGCGGATACCGGATACTACTACCTGTGGGTGACCTACGGCGGGCTCACCTCCGGGGGCGGCTACAATATGCGTGTATTCCGCTCGGAAAGCCCGACAGGCCCGTTCAAGGACCCTGCCGGACGGAATGCCGTGCTTCCGACCAACCCGAACCTGGACAGCACGGGTCTCAAGGTCATGGGCAACTACAAGTTCTCCTCTCTTGCAAAGGCTTATATGGCCTGCGGTCATAACTCGGTGCTGCGTGACGATGACGGAAGATGGTATCTCTTCTATCATGCACGCTTTGATGACGGAAGCGAGTACCATGAGGTGAGAGTGCATGAGATGTTCTTCAACGCCGAAGGCTGGCCGGTCGTTGCTCCCTTCGAGTACAGCGGAAATGCCGTATCTGAGACCGGCTATGAGGAGAGCAGCATCGCAGGCGACTACGAATTCATCAACCATGGCAGCTCGACCGACGGAAAGATAATCTCCAGTCAGAAGATAACCCTGAATGCCGACCATACGATATCGGGTGCAGTCACAGGCACATGGGAGGAATCCCCCGCAGACGCAAAGGCGACCTTCTTCATCGGCGGTCAGGCCTACAGCGGAACCTTCATCGCCGCAGAGAACGAGAGCGGAAAGGCCGTTATGTCCTTCACGGCGATCGGCAGCAACAATCAGACGGTATGGGGCGTGAAGAATGACGCCTACTCCCCTTCCGAGCGCGGCAGCGGACGTGACCTCTCCGACAGGAACAGCCCGCTCATCAACAAGGCGGAGACTGTCTCCGGCACCGGCAGCGACCTATATATCAGCGGAACGGATATCATAAGCGGAGCTGCATACTACATCACCAACCTTAACAGCGGTATGCCGGTAGATATCAAAAACGGCGAGCTCGATGAGGGCACTAATATACAGCAGTGGAGCAAGAACGGTCTCTGGGCTCAGCAGTGGAGGATAATCTCCGAGCCGGACGGCTGGTGCAGGATAGTATCCCTCGGCGACGAGAGCAGATGTATCGCAGTTGCTCAGACGAGTGCAGAGGACGGAGTGAATATCCAGCTTGCGGAGTATACCGGCGACAGCAGACAGCTCTGGAAGTTCGTGAAGAACGGCTCCTCCTACGGCATAGTATCAAAGTGCTCGGACGGCACTGCCGGACTCGACGTATACGAATGGTCGAAGGAGGCAGGCGGAAATATCAACCAGTGGAACTACTGGGGCGGAGAGTGCCAGCTTTGGAACCTCACTCCCGTATACCCGACTGTCAATGAGGGCAGTTATACAATACGAAGCCTTGAGACAGGTAAATACATAACTGTATCGGAGGGCAGACTGACCACCGGCGAAGCAAAATCATGGAACATCGTAAAGGAAGATGAGTTTTTCTCTGTCCGTGACTCCTCAGGAAAGGCAGTATCGCCCGACAGCAGGGGCTTTATACTGAACTCTCCCGGAAAAGTGGACAACCTCTTTGTATTCTCCGCAAACAGCGACGGGACCTACTCTGTCATCCCGGCATGGACAGGCATCAACGGCGCTTTAGCCGTTGACGATAACGGTGATATCACTTTAGAGGAGCAGACAGGCAGCAGACCGCAGCGTTTCGTCATCGAGCCTGCACAGCCCGAGGTATACAGCGAACCGCCGACAGAGGAGCCTACAGATGCACCGACTGAACCTCCCACAGAACCGGAAACAGACACGCCGACCGAGCCCGTCAGGGTGCTCTACGGCGATGCTAATGTTGACGGCAGCGTGAATGTGGCGGATGCCGTTGCAGTTCTCCAGTACGTGGCAAATCAGACCAAGTACGCCCTCGAGCCGCAGGGCATGATAAACGCCGACATCGACGGAGCAGAAGGCATCACCGGCACTGACGCCATAGTCATCCAGAAGCTCGATGCCGGCATAGTGAAGCAGGAGGATCTGCCGCTGAAGAAGTGATAGCTTAAACGGGTGGGAAATACCTGCCCGTTTCTGTTTGGAAATGATTCTTAGTTGTATCAGGGGACGCCTTCACTTGCAAGGCGTCCCCTCTTCCAAAACAGTCCCCCGGACTGTTTTGGAATTCACCCCTTGCGAAGCGCCCTGCGGATAAATGCGGGACGCTGTCCCGACCTAACCGGTCCGTCCCCTCTGTCAGCTTCGCTGACATCTCCCCACACTGTGGGGAGTCGCCCTGCCAGAGGCGCTGCCTCTGGACTCCGCTAAAGGGGCGCAGCCCCTTTAGAATCCCAGACTTTTTAAAAAAGCACTTTTTTTGCCAAGCTGAAACAGACGTGAGATACCTGTCCGATTATTGTTTATTTTTCTGCACTTTTAGGGCTTATTTTTTGTTAGTGCAATAAAAACCGAAAAAATTGCCGGTATTTGAGTGAAAATGTATCAGATTGCTGAAAATACAGCATGATATTGACAAACGCTCAAAAAATGGTATACTAAATATATCAGATATTGTAATATCGACATACAAAATGATCTGCGGAGGGAATTATTGATGAACATCTGGCATGATATCAGTCCCAAAAGAATAAGCCCGGATAGCTTCTATGCAGTCATTGAGATCGGCAAGGGAAGCAAGATTAAGTATGAGCTCGACAAGGAGACAGGCTTCATCAAAATGGACAGGATCCTGTATACCTCGACTCATTATCCTGCTAACTACGGATTCATTCCCCGTACCTACTCCGATGACAATGACCCGCTCGACGTACTCGTGCTGTGCTCTGAACAGCTCAGCCCGCTCACTCTCGTTGAGTGTTATCCCATCGGTGTTATCCGTATGCTGGACAACGGTCACCACGATGACAAGATCATCGCTATACCCTTCGATGATCCGAACTATAATATGTACATGGATATCGAGCAGCTCCCGAAGCATATCTTCGACGAGATGACTCACTTCTTCACGGTGTACAAGGAGCTTGAAAACAAAACGACCGCCGTCAACGAGATCGATCATGCAGAAGTGGCCAAAGAGATAATCGCCGGTGATATAGAGCACTATATCAACAATTTCTGCAAGTGAGACTGCCAAAAAACGAAAGGGAAAGATTTATGACTGCTTCAAATGAGAACTTATTCAGCAGCAACACACACGCTGCACCTCTCGGTATCATCGCTATGGACAGCGTTACCGAACTCGGAAACAAGATCAACAACTTCCTCGTTGACTGGGCCAAGAGAGCCGGTCAGGACGTAGACACCTTCCTTATCGAGTGCGAGTGTCCCCGCTTCTCCTCAGGAGATGCCAAGGGTCTTATCAAATCCACTGTCAGAGGAAAGGATCTCTTCATCATCGTTGATGTCGGCAACTACAACATAAAGTACGATTACTTCGGCTTCCAGAACGCTATGTCCCCTGATGACCACTATCAGGATCTCAAGCGTATCATCCAGGCTGCAAGCGGCAAGGCTCACAGGATCACAGTTATCATGCCCCTCCTCTACGGCGGCAGACAGCACCGCAGAAGCTACAGGGAGTCTCTTGACTGCGCATTCGCACTCCAGGAGCTCGAGGCTATGGGCGTATCCAACATCGTTACCTTCGACGCTCATGACCCGAGAGTACAGAATGCAGTTCCGATCATGGGCTTCGATAACGTAATGCCTACATATCAGGTACTAAAGACTCTCCTCCGTGACATAAAGGATATAAGCTACTCAAAGGACAAGTTCATGATCGTAAGCCCTGACGAGGGAGCTCTCAACCGCAATATGTACTACGCTTCAGTTCTCGGCGTTGATATGGGTATGTTCTACAAGCGCCGTGACTACTCCACAGTAGTAAACGGAAGAAACCCCATCGTTGCACATGAGTACCTCGGAAACCCCGTTGAGGGCAAGGATATCTTCGTTGCAGACGATATCATCTCCTCCGGTGAGTCCATGCTCGATCTTGCATACTCCCTCAAGGAGAAGAAGGCCGGCCGTATCTTCACATACGCTACCTACACCATCTTCACAAACGGTCTGGACAAGTTCGACAAGGCATACAAGGACGGCATCATCGACGGCGTTCTCGGTACCAACCTGACCTACAGAACACCTGAGCTGCTCAGCAGAGAGTGGTTCCACGAGGTTGATGTTTCCAAGTATATCTCCTACTTCATTGAAGCTATAAATCACGATGTATCGATCAGCAAGATACTTGATCCCCATGCTAAGATCGAGGCTCTGCTCGAGAAGTACAATATGAACAAGTAATAACAAGAGCCCGCAGGCATTATGCTTGCGGGCTTTGTCTGTTAACAGAACGAATTTTCAAGGGGACGCCTTCACTTGCAAGGCGTCCCCTCTTCCAAAACAGTCCCCCGGACTGTTTTGGAATTCCCCCCTTGCGAAGCGCCCTGCGGCAATGCGGGACTCTGTCCCGCACCCTGCCAGAGGCGCTGCCTCTGGACTCCGCTAAAGGGGCGCAGCCCCTTTAGAATCCCAAACTCCTTGATAACCTGCTTTTACAAAAAGTTGCGGGCTGCCGAAGGCAGCCCCTACACGGTAAACTGTATACTTATGGCTGTGATATCTCTATCCGCTCTATGCAGTAGCACACCTCTCCCTCGGGGGAGATATTCTCCCTTCTGAAACGCTCGACGTTGTCGGTTATGTGCATTGAAGAGCGTTCAAGCACTCTGCCCGATTTCACGTTTTCCGCTCTGTGGTATGCCTCAAGGCGGCGGAAATCTGTATTGCGGAAGGTATGCTCTATAAGACCTTCCAGTGCCTCGCCTGCATACCTGTTTCCCCAGAAACGCCTGCCGATGCAGTACTCTATCTCAGCTGTGGCGCAGTCGGAATACACCTTGCAGAAGGCTATCTGTCCGATGTTCTCGCCGCTGCTCTTCTCGATCACCGCCCAGCGGTAGAATGCCGGATCGTTGTAGCCGCGGATATAGCTGTCAAGCAGCTGCCTGACCTGTCCGATGTCGGTATAGACAGGCTCGCCGTACTCGTTCTGTATATCGGGATCGGCTGCCCAGTTCCTGAGCATATCCTCCTCGTCTCCGGCTGTGAAACGGCGGCATATCAGCCTCGGAGTTTCAAACGACTCTGTTCCGGTGTGTTCCATTGCTGTCCTCCTTAAAAATATCAGCATTCCCCCGGTTAGAGAGAATGCTGTGTTAATATTATTTCATACTGCTTTCGATGTGGTCAGCTGCTCCTTCGAGCCAGTCGCCTTCAAACAGCTCGATAGTACCCTTGTCGCAGTTTCTTGCAAGCTCCGTACATATCGGGAGTTGTGCGAGCACGGGGATACTGTACTGTGCAGCGATCTCCTCGATGTGGCTGTCGCCGTAGATCTTGTGACGCTTGCCGCAGTCGGGACACTCATAGTAGCTCATATTCTCCACGATGCCGAGCACGGGAATGTTCATAAGCTTTGCCATCTTTACTGCCTTCTCAACGATCATGGAAACGAGCTCCTGAGGTGAGGTTACGATAATGATGCCGTCTACCGGTATTGACTGGAACACAGTCAGCGGTACATCGCCTGTTCCGGGGGGCATATCAACGAAGAGATAATCAATGTCCTTCCAGATAACATCTGTCCAGAACTGCTTTACAACTCCGGCAATAACGGGTCCTCTCCATACTACAGGATCGGATTCGTTTTCAAGAAGAAGGTTGATAGACATGATGTCGATGCCCATCTTGCTCTTCTGAGGAATGATGCCGAATTCACAGGCATCTGCCTTCTCGTGTATACCGAATGCCTTCGGTATGGAGGGGCCTGTGATATCAGCGTCCATGATGCCGACTTTCTTCTCTCTTCTCTGCATGGTAACGGCAAGAAGTGAGGAAATCAGAGTCTTGCCGACTCCGCCCTTTCCGCTCACGATACCGATGACCTTGCCGATATTGCTCATTTTATTGGGTTCTTCCATCAGACTCTGAGGCTTGCTTCCGCAGTTGCCTGCGCTCGGACAGCCTGCACAGTCTGAGGGCTTGCAGTTTTCGCTCATTACGATACTCCTTTTTCTGTGTTGTACGGGATAAAGTCCCTTGCTACTATTATAACCCATTATCCCGTTCAAGTCAAGGTCTGTATCCGAGGTATCGGTCAGCTGTTTTCGCTGAGATAGAGAGACACTCGGTTCTGTATCATTGCGGCGCAGTCTTCTGCTGAGGTCTCGCCGGCAAAGAACTTTCCCGCTTCCTCTTCGGCTATCCCATATATTACCTCATCCTGATCCTGTAGCTTCATGAATGTTGAGAAGAAGTCCCTGAGATAGCGCTTTGTCTCGTCGGGCAGCACATACTTCTGCTCCTCTGTATCTTCTTCTGCGGAGCCTCCGTTAGCCGAAGGATCGTAGTAACCGTACCCGGTGAAATCAAGCCCATCCGCCCAGTCGAATGCCTCTTCCATCTTTGTTTCCGTGAGGTGTCTGTTGGAATAGAAGGCACGGTCTGTCTGAAGATAGCTCGTAAGGTAGTCCTCGCTGTTGATGAAGCAGAAATACTCCCATGCGCCCTCCGGCTCGGCACAGCCGTTCAGTATCGAATAGCACATATTATTGACCGTGGAGATCGTTCCGCTGCGCTCCTTGTTCGGGAATATGGCATAGGTGAATCTGTCGTTGAGGTAAAGGTTATCATTAACCGGATACACTATATAGTCATTCGGGTCCCTCAGAAAGCACCAGTTGAGCAGTGATTCCTTGTTAAGGATAGAGTAACGGTATTCAGCGGTGGCATCGGTCTTTTCGCTGTCGCTCATATTTTTCCAGTCATACCCCTCCTGTATCTTCGCATCACGGCAGAATGTAAGGAGATGCAGGAACTCAGGCGAACCGAAATCACAGGTGAAGCCGTCGAAATCCACGAAGCTGCTCATCGCAGTAGGCAGGAGAGTGTCAAAGGTCTGCTCCGGCGACATGAACGGCGAATTCTTCGAGCCCAAGTACATACCCTCCGGCATATTCTCCGCAAAGCTGAAAAACTCGTCAAGATCCCAGTTGGAATACTCCCTCGGTATCACCTCACGGTTGGCTATCCAGCAGTTGAGAGAATAGGCCACCGGCAGACCGTACAGTCCGCCCTTGTACTCATAGGCCTTCATCACGTTCGGCATGATATCGTCACGGCTGAGGCCTTCCCTGCTGTCAAGCAGCTCATAGAGGTCTGTGAAAGCGCCTGCCCTTGCGAATCTGTACATCACCGAAGAGGGCTGGTAGCAGAAGAGATCGGGGGCATCGCCTGTGAGGATGTCATACTTTAAGTCGTCGTACTCCTTGTATCTCTTCGTCTCTGCCTTGTAATTCTCCGACTGCTTGTTGAACATTACGACAGTATCACCGGCGTTGTGGTCTCCGTTGATACAACCGATGCGTACGGTCTTCTTGTCAGCTTCGGTATAGTCCTCCGGGCGCTGCGTCATAAGAACGTAGGAGAGCCCTGAACTTGAGGTCTGCTCATTCGTGATCAGCACGAAGCGCTTCTCTCCGGCGGAGGCCGCCATATACACGAACTGCGGCACGAAATCCGAATCCGTGAAATCCATAAGCTCCGTGAGCCTGTCCTCTGAATCTACGCCGTAGAAGCCCTCATTGAGCGTAATGAATGCCTTGTACTCTCCGCAGCCGGTAAAGGGTACTCCGAGCGGGTTCAGCCATTTTCCGTATGGCGCAGGTGACTGCGGCAGCTTCAGTGTGCTGCCGTCCATATATCCCCAGCCGTCACGTCCGGCGGCAAGCGTCCTGCCCTCGGTATCGGTACAGAAATACCAGTTCTCGTCCGTGTTCGTGCTTTCAAGCACCTTTCCTTCCGGGCTGAGCAGCAGATAGCTGTCACGCATCGAGAGGATGTAGTTATCGCCGTAAACGCTAAGGCTTTGTATATAGTCATCGCCGAAGGTATAAAAGTCGTTTCCGACTTCACTTTCAGAAACAAGCCTGCCGTCAGATGAGTATATCCTCAGTACGAATTCCGGCTCAGTCTCTCTCTGCCAGCGTTCAGAATCGGCTATGTCGCCGTCATACACCGCATACATATCGAGCATGGCTATCCCGCCGTCAGGAAGCGAACACGGAGTATGCTCTGTGGTATACTTTGAGCGGCTGTCCTCCGGCACTTCAAGCTTTAAGGTCTCCGTGGGCGTCATATCATCATCATAAAGCTGTATCGCCATGCCACCGTCACGGTCCTGATAGAGAAACCGAACTCCGCCGCAATTGTACAGCAGGAGCATACCGGAGAAGTCGTCCGGGAGCGGTATCCTGCTCTCCTTGTACTGCGTCTGTGCAGCCTTCATGGGCTTTGCAGCCTCAGAGCCGTTTTCCTCCGCCTGTACCGTGCTGCTGTCCGTCACCGATACTGTATTACCGGATGAGCAGGCGGTCAGCAGAAGAGCCGCCGCTGCTGCTGATGCAGTCAGTCTTTTCATGTCAATTCCTCCTTATCCGGGCATTTTCCCGTTCTCTGTATATAAGTGAATCTCAGAGCGCAAAAAGACGAAGTATCCTGTAACTTTGTAGGAATGCACAAAAACAAAGCTGCGTTTCTGTACATCTGCACGAAAGCAGAATGCCGCAGGTACGAAGCCTGCGGCACCCCACGTTAACCAAATTTTTCCCTATTTCACATCATTGAAGTAGTCATTTGATTTCTTGTCTCCTCCGGTGGAGATATAGGCGTAGTATTCCAGTATCAGCGATGCGTCGCTGGAATCTGCCATACCGTCGAAGTTGACATCTGCTATCTTCAGAGTCTCCTCTGAAATAGCCTCGCCTCCTGTGGACATCTGTGCATACATACTCAGAAGCTCGGATGCGTCGTTGGAATCGACTGTGCCGTCACGGTTCACGTCGCCGAGGAGATAATCCCCTGCCGGCTCTGTGTGGGTCGGATCATTTTCTCCGCTGCCCGCTGTGGTCTGGGAAGGCTCGGACGTACCGTCGCCGCCTGTCGTTCCCTGTGACGGGTCGGATGTACCGTCGCCGCTCGTTGTTCCCTGTGACGGATCGGATGTGCCGTCGCCTGTTGTTCCCTGTGACGGGTCGGATGTGCCGTCTCCGCCTGTTGTTCCCTGTGAGGGATCGGACGTACCGTCGCCGCTCGTTGTTCCCTGTGAGGGATCGGATGTGCCGTCGCCGCTTGTTGTTCCCTGTGAGGGATCCGGAGTTGTCGTGGTTTCAGTATTCTGTCCGGTCTGCGGCTCTTCCGTAGTAGTCTCCGGAGGCTCGGGCGGTGCTACATAGTCGAATACCACCTTATCAGGCTCCTTGCCGATATGCTCGTGCGACATAGCATTCCACTGCTCTTCGCTGCCGCTGAAGTTTATCGTTCTCTCCGTGCCGTAGTCATTGAAGAATGATGCGAACTCTTCGGTGAAGTCAACGGTCTCGATATTGATCGTCACAAGCTCGGGATCGTCGGTGACTGCACGCTTTCCTACCTCCTGAACTGTGTACGGGATAGTTACCTCCTTGAGGTGGTCAAGACACCACAGGCTGTAATTTCCTATACGTGTAATACCGTCTTCGATCTCAGCCTTCTTTATCTTGTCCTTTTCCTCATACCACGGAGGAAGAGCCTCCTCCTTATAGTCGTACATATCGCCGGTGCCTGCTATTGTCAGCTTTCCGGTATTCTCATTGATGATATAGGCTGCGTTATCGCCGCACTTGCCGTCTATCTCGATGAAGCCCGTATTATGCTCCTCTGCGTACTTCTGGGCTGCCGAGTCCTTCAGGCCGTATATGGTGAAGTCCTCACGGGGATTCAGGTCGGAGTCTGTTCCGAAGGCGCTGCTGCTTATCTCCTTTACGGAGTCGGGGATTATAACGAATGTGGAAGCATCGTTTCCTGCGAATGCCGCTTCGCCTATCTTCTCAACGGTCTCAGGGATGACGATCTCTGTCATCTTGCTGAAATCTGCAAAGGCCTTGTCCGGGATGACTGTTATGCCGTCCTGGATATCGAGCTTCTCTGCCTCGCCTGCGATACCGCTCCACGGGTACTCACCGTCGGGCTTAGTTTCGATCTCGCCGCTGCCGTATACCTCAAGCTCCTTTGTTGCCGGATCGTATACCCAGTATGCGGTCTCTCCGCACTTTCCGGACTTCGCACCGGTCTTTATATCCTTCTTTGCCTTGGTTTCGTCAGGGGTATCCTTTGTGAGCTCCTTCCACTGCTCCTGAGTGCCGTTATAGAACACCTCCGTATCCGGCTTGCTGTAGATCTCGCCGATATCGGCCTTGTCTATGCTATCCGGGATGACTATGAGTTCGAGCTTGTCATCGCCTGTAATGATCTCTTTCCCCATTGAGTTCACGTTATCAGGGAGAACGAGCACGGTCAGCTCCTTGTTGTTTCTGAATGCATCATCGCCTATTGCAAAGGTATCTGACTCTACATAGATCTCCTCAACGCTGCCAAGATCACTGAATGCGTGGTCGCCGATAGTATAGATATCGCCTTCCACAACGACCTTCTTTATCTTCTCCTTGTATTCGTCATATGGTCTGCCCTCGGGGTTCTTGTAGTCCGGGATGCTGCCCTTGCCGGATACTGTGAGAGTGCCGGTCTCCTCGTCGAAGTCATACTTTACCTCGTTGGTGACTATTGCCTCTGCGGAATAGGGATTAACCTTGTAGAGGACCGGCTTGGAATTCTCTGTTACGTACCATACCACATCGCCCTCGGCTGTCATTATCGGCTGGCAGTCGGAGAGGCGGAGGTCTGTGGACTTGACCTCTGTGAGCTTCTCGCCGTACTGGTCTATCGCCATATACTTTGTTGTGATAAGGCCGGTATCGTTGTCAAGCTCCTCCCACATAACGGTATATACGTTGCTGCTTACTCTTACGAGCTGGGGAGTTCTCGGGGTTATGCTGCTGCCTTCGGGATGATCCGTGAGCCATATCAGCTTTGCCTCGGTGAAATCCTTGTCCGTTACCGTAACGAATATATTTCTCTGAGCGCTGGTCTCGGTCTCAGGTGTCTGGAGCACGCTGTTGCCGACCATGAGACAGCCGGAGCCCGTAGCTTCAAGTCCGCCTATGGATACACCGGTATCGTTCTGATGCATACCGTGTCCCTTTACCACGATGTCGAGCGCTGTTACCGAGCGCATATTCGTGGTCGAGGTGACGTTCCTGTTGAAGCGGTACTGGATTATGGATCTCGGGGAGATATCTCCGTGATCAGCTGTGAATACGTGTTCATCGTCTATGGATATGAACTGGTTGAAGCTGTGGGATACGAGGGCTGCAATTCCGGCCTCGTCACGCTCCATTGTCTCAAGGTCGATAGCGTATACCAGGTTGCTCTGGTGCTGTGCCACCTCGCCGGGATAGAGGCTGAAGTACTCAAGTCGGTTGGATACGAAGTAGAGGTACTTGTCAGTTTCCGCCATACGTGCGAGCTTGTAGCCGATGCCGGTCGCGCCGATATCCTTTATCGAGCAGGCGAGCGGCTCAGTCCAGTCCTTGTTGTAGCGAACGATGCGTACTATCTCCTTCTCGTCGTCCTCCTCGGGGTTCTCCTGACAGAACACAAGGAAGTTGTACTTTGCTCCGTTATAGAAGCCGATGAAGAAGGAGGGAGCTGCGAAGGGATTCTCGATCGTGAGCGATCTGATGAGCTTGTTATCCTTGTCGTATTCCTGTATCAGTGCGTCCTGTCTGCCTTCCTTGTCGTTGGCCTCGATTATGGTGAGACCGCCGTCCTCACGCTGCATGATATGCGAGGTAAGGGGCTTGGAGGCAGGTGTCGCATAGTCGTTGTTGGAGATGTTGTTGCTGATGGCACCCTCAAGAAGGACTGTCTCAGGCTTGCGTGAATGGTAGCCGTTCTTGTCGGAGGCCTTTACCAGGAAGCTCGCCGAGATATCCTCTGCACCGGCTGCACGGACGGTTATTGATGCTGTACCGGCTGCGTACGCTGTAACATCGCCCTTTGCAGAAACCTGTATTATCTCGGGGCTGCTGCTCTCCCAGTCAAACTCTGTGGCTATCCTCGGATCCAGCTCAACGCCGACTCTTATCTGATCGCCTATGGCAATCTCCGAAGGAGCACCGGTAAGTATTATCTTGTCGGAGGTCGATTCCTTGTCGAGATCCCTGAGCGTCGTGCTGCTGTGGAAGCCGAGAGTACTGCCGTTTCCGGCTGCAAACTCAGCCCAGCTCTCATCAGAGCCGTGGTAGTACACGGTCATATTCTTTGTGCTGGTGAGCTTCTTCTGGCTTGCGATGACCGCTCCGGTGATCTCCGGGTGACTGCCCTCGAAAATGATCGTCCTGAGGTTGTCGCACTTCTGGAATGCGCTTATTCCTATCTCAGTGACTCCGGCAGGTATCAGCACTCTTTCAAGGTCTGTACAGCCGAGGAATGCGCTGCTGCCGATGTGAGTCAGGCTGTCGGGAAGGCTTACCTTCACCAGCTTGCCCGCACCTGAGAAGAATGCGTTTCCTACGGAGGTTATACCGCTGTCGAAGCGAACCTCCTTTATCTTTCCTACTATAGCCTCGCCGTCCTCGGGAGCCTGTGCCCACGGGGCAGGTGAAGCTGTGGTATAATCATAGGTATCGCCCGAGCCGTAGATGAAGAGCACTCCTGATTCCTCGTCGAATGCCCATACGGCGCTCTCACCGCAGCTGCCCTCCGCCGTAACGGAATTGATGCCGCTCTCTTCGGCATACTTCGCTGCAGGTGTGCCCGAGTAGGTCACCATGGAGAATCCGGGAGTCTTTCTTTCATCCGACTGGAAGCCGAATGCCTTGTCGCCTATCTCTGCCGTTGCTGAACGGATGAATACGTCCTTCAGGCTGGTGCATCCCTCAAAGGCGTGTGCTCCTACGGAAGATGCCTCCTTCGGGAGCTTTACGCTGCTGAGCCCGGTGCAGTTGCGGAATGCCGAATCTCCGACTGTTTTCAGTGACTCCGGGAACTCAGTCTCTGTGATGCCTGTGCAGCCCTCAAAGGCGTTGTCGCCTATCGAGGTGAGGCCTTCCGAGAACTCCACATCTGTAAGGCCTGTGCAGTCCCTGAAGCTGCCGCTGCCGACTTCCTCCACATTGCTGCCGAGGTCAAGAGTCTTTACGGAGGTAAAGCCCGCAAAGGCATTGTCACCGACTGCCGTCACGCTGTCCGCAAGTATGATATCCTCGGTCTCGGAGGCGTAGTCCGTCCACGGAGCCTTGCCCTCCTCGCAGGGCGCCATAGCGCCGCTGCCGAATACAGTCAGAGCCTTCTCGTCAGGGTCGTATGCCCAGGCATGATCCTCGCCGAGAACACCGGTATCGCAGCCGAATACAGCCTTGTCGGATACGTCCTTCGGAACACCGGTATATGCCGACTTATCGCCCTTGTAGAACACCTTCTCGGCTTCTGCGCCGACTGCTGTGTCAAAGCCCTTGTCGCCCTGATATCCGGCCGACTCCGGGTAGGCTATGTATGTGACCGCATCGTCATTGTAGAATGCCGATCTGTCGAAGGAGGTCACGCCCTCCGGTATGTATACCCATGTCAGTGCATGGCAGTTGGAAAATGCGTGTGCGCCGACTGTCCGGAGACTGTCAGGAAGTATCACGCTTTTCAGCTTGTCTGCTCCGCTGAACGCAAAGCTGCCGGCTGAAGTTATGCCGTCGGAGAGGCGCACCTTCTCGATGCTGCCTATCAGATCGTTCCACGGTCTTTCCCCTGGCTTGTCCTCTGTCCATGAATACATATCACCTGTGCCGACCACAGTCAGCTCAGTCTTTTCACTGTTTACGGTATAGCCCGCACCGCCGCCGCATATGCCGTCAACTGCGGTATACTCAATACCTGAATCCTTGGCATACTTCTCGCCCGCAGAACCGGCTATAACATATATCTCATGCTCTGCGCCGCCGAATGCGTCCGCTCCTATTGTTCCGAGGCTGTCGGGTATCATAAGGCTCTTTACGCCTGTACAGCCCGCAAATGCGCCCTTGCCCACGGAGGTTATGCCGTCGAGCGGTATAGAGGAAACAGCGGTGAGGTCTGCAAAGGCATAGTCGCCTATCGCGGTTATGCCGGGGGCAAGTGCTATCGACTTTATCTCGTCAGCATACTCCGCAAGGGGAGACTTTCCTTTCTCAAAGCTGTCTATGCTGCCGCTGCCCTCGACATGAAGAGTACCGGCGTCGTCGATATATGCGTTAAGGCCCCTGCCGAGGTCCATTTTCGGAGTGCTGCATATTATCTCGGGGATCCTGTCCTCAATGAACGCGCCGTCCTTGACGGTCACCTTGCTCCATTCCTCCTCTGTGCCTTCATAGTATACAGTCTTCAGAGATACAGAATAGAACGAGCCTGTGAACAGATACTTTACCGACTTCGGCAGAGTTACGGTCTCAAGAGCCGGACACAGCATGAACACCCCTGTGCCGATCGATACGACGTCCTTGCCGAATACTATCTTTTTCAGATTGGAAGCACCGCAGAACATATTCGAATTTATATGCGTGATGCCGTCGCTTATTATCAGAGTCTCTATCTCCTCTATGGCATCGTTCCACGGTCTGTCCTCCGGTGCAGCATACTTCGATGTCGCAACGACCTCCTTCTTCTCAGCTGTCTCGTCCTTCAGAGCAAGAGTGGCAACACCGTCCTTTATGGTGAGCACTATATTCTCACCGCAGCTCCATTCTCCGCCCGCCGTCACGGCAGCAGATATCTGCGGCTCCGGCAATATCTCCACAGCATTTGTCATTACTGCACCCGCAGGGAAGGAACTGAGAGTTATCGCCATCGCAACTGCTCCTGCCAGATATTTCTTATGATCCATACGTCAAGCCTCCCTTTCAAATAAATGAAAGATTTGATTAAGAAATATTCCTATTGTCAACAGCTTTAACCGAAGAAATATTTCATCCTTTTTATACCTACAGTATACATAAAAGATAACTGTAAATGCGCACTATACTGCACTATACTATAATTATATCATGCACTCATGAGTAAAGTCAATATACTCCATGTAGAGGGAAAATAATTCGTCCTTCATCATAATTTTTCAGCTTATAATTGTACATATTTACCAAAAACCAACAGCCCGTCTTCAGGATATCGTTGACATTCAGCATCGTGTATGCTATAATGAATGCAAGCATTCATTATAGCATAACGCTTCGCTTATACCCTGTAAAACGAGCGCAGGAATCTTTCATGTCAGCCATTAAAGCGAATCTCATCCCGGAAGGAGATGATCTCTATGCGGCATATCCTGAGATACCTCGGCTTTGAAAAGCAAAGCAAGCACGTGAAGGACTATTTCTTCATGCAGAATATGAAGGCAAGCATTTATATGTCGGTCGTGATCATCGTCCTCGAGCTATGGATGATCATCCGGCTGACAAGGATAATTATGCGTGATGAATCCTACGACCAGATACCGTACTTTTTCAGAAGATACTACTCCAATTATTTCATGCTGATCACTACCGGCATCATCATGCTGCTGTTCTCAATAAGGTACGTAAAGGGACAGAGCAGGAACAAAACTGCCGGAACGGCCCTGATGATCATATTCACCTTCATCTGCCTGCTTTTCGGCATCAAGGTCTCACTGAACGATTACGGCATCGGTGAGCAGATACTCACGCTCCTTACAATGGAGATGTTTGCTGTCTGCCTGCTCAACTGGCGGCCGTTCATCAGCTGCCTGATACTCACCTCCTCCTACCTCTATATGTATTGCAGGATGGACAGCATGGTCGCCGTAAACACCGGCCTGCAGGGCACCACCGTCGCCACAAGGATCAACTTCTTCATCATGTGGATATCGACGATGATGGTATGTATCAGCAATTACAACAATACCCTTGCCCAGGCGCTGAAGGACGAGAATCTCGAAAAGATCAATTCGCATCTGAGCCGGATCTCCGTCCTTGACGAGCTCACCGGCATACACAATATGCACTATTTCCGGACAGAAGCCGACAAGGTGCTGAGCTACGTGACTACTGACAGAACCAACACCGTTTTCCTGTTCTTTGATATCGAAAACTTCAAGTCATACAACGAGAAATACGGCTTTCACCGCGGAAATGAGCTGCTGAAGGAATTTGCAGAGGCGCTCAGCGAGAACTTCAGTCATTCTCTTGTCTCCCGTTTCTCTGACGATCATTATGTAGTCCTGACGAGCTATGACGGCTTCCAGGAAAAGGTCGATAATCTCGCAAAGCTGATACACGAACTGCAGGGTGATGTGCAGCTGTCGCTGAAATGCGGCGCATACCGTCCGGATGACGACGAGCACGATCCGAGCATAGCCTGCGACCGTGCAAGATTTGCCTGCAACAGCATCAAGAAGCATTACACCACTACGGTATGTATGTATGACGCCCTGCTTGAACGCCGCTTCCAGCAGAAGCAGTACATCGTGAACAATATCGACAACGCCATACAGAACGGCTTCATAAAGGTGTATTACCAGCCGGTCATCTCCGTCAAGGACGGATACATCTGCGGTCTTGAAGCACTCGCCCGCTGGGAGGATCCGGAATACGGCCTTCTCCCGCCCGGTGCATTCATCGATATACTTGAGGAATACCGCCAGATCTACAAGCTCGATCAGTGCATCATAGAGCAGGTCTGCCGTGATCACAGCGAAGCCGTGAGCAAGGGCGAGAAATTCCCGCCCGTTTCGATCAACCTGTCACGGCTCGACTTCGAGTTATGCGACATCGTAGGTTTCCTGTGTGACATGACTGAGAAATACAGCGTTCCCAGAGATCATCTTGACATAGAGATCACCGAAAGCGCCCTTACAGAGAAGCCGGAGCAGCTCCAGCAGTCCATGGCAGCTCTGCGCAGCAGCGGGTTCAGCATATGGCTCGATGATTTCGGAAGCGGCTACTCTTCGCTCAACGTTCTGAAGGATTACCACTTCGATGTGCTGAAGATCGACATGAAGTTCCTTGCCGGACTCGGTACAAATGAGAAGGCGGGAACGATACTCAGCAATATCATAAACCTTACAAAGCAGCTCAATATGTGCTCTCTCACCGAGGGCGTAGAACATGAGGAGCAGTTCAGATATCTCTCCTCTATCGGCTGCACCAAGGCTCAGGGCTACTTCTTCAGCAAGCCTGTGACTCTTGAAAAGCTGAAAGAGATGGTCCGCTCCGGAAAGCTGAAGCTTCCGCCGGAGACGGGCACTCCGGTCACATAACACCTTATCATCCCCCGTCAGGAACGGGGGACTGATTTTTCAGAAAGAAAGGACAGTAATACTATTGAGATCTGATAACAGACACGAATTCCTCCGTGGGATGGCTCACGGGATACCAATATCGCTCGGATACCTCTCGGTCTCCTTCGGCTTCGGCATACTTGCCTTCAAGCTCGGACTTTCGGCTTTTACGGCCTCAGTCATATCAGCGTCGAACCTCACCTCCGCCGGTCAGGCGATTGGCGTAAAGGTCATAGCGGCCGGCGGCACTCTCCTTGAGATGGTGCTCGTTCAGCTGGTCATAAATATGCGCTATTCACTCATGGCCCTCTCGCTCTCGCAGAAGCTGCATCCATCCTTCACCACCGGACACAGGCTTGCCTGCTCCTACGGCATAACCGACGAGATATTCGCCGTATGCTCCGGACAGCCCAAGCTCATTACTCCGGCTTATATGTACGGCATGATACTCATAGCCGCTGCCGGCTGGATAACCGGCACTGCGCTCGGCGGAGTCGCCGGTGAGATACTCCCCGATTCCGTATCCGATGCCATGAAGATAGTACTCTACAGTATGTTCATAGCCATCGTGGTACCTCCCGCAAGGAAGGACAGGCGTGTGCTCGCAGTCGTTATCGCCGCCGCAGCGCTCAGCACGCTTTTCAGGTACGTGCTCACCTTCGTATCGGAAGGCTTTGCAGTTATAATCTGTGCGGCCGCAGCTGCTGCCTTCGGTGCAGCGCTGTTCCCGCATGAGGAAGAAAAGGAGGCGGAGACATAATGCCGATAGCGCTTTACATACTTGTCATGGCAGGTGTCACCTACCTGATACGCATGATACCCTTCACATTCTTCCGGAAGAAGATAAAGTCACGCTTCTTCCGCAGCTTCCTCTACTACATCCCCTATGCCGTGCTCACGGCCATGACCATACCGGCCATCTTCTACAGCACGGAAAACTTCATCACCGCACTGGCGGGTACGGCAGTCGCCCTCATACTCGCCTTTTTCGACCTTCCGCTCATAGTCGTGGCGCTATCCGCGTCACTCGCCGCATTCCTCACAGGACTGTTCCTGTGATAACGAAAGGAGAATCACCATGAAAACAATTTCCGTAAAGGGCATGGGAGAGGTCAGCGCAGCACCCGATACCGCAAGGCTGACTCTCACACTCACCGCCGAAAACGAGAACTGCATGGAGTGCAGCAAGGCTGCCGCAGTCATGGCGGATGAAATGACCGAAACTGCAAAATCCCTCGGCTTCGCAGATAAGGACCTGCGCTCGGGGCGCTACGACCTCTCGGTAAAGTATGAGGATTCCCATACTCCCGACGGCCGCTATGTACGCACATTCGCAGGCTTTATGTGTACCCAGACCCTCAGCGTGGAATTCCCGCTGGATATGGAGAGAGTATCAGAGGTAATCACAGCTTTCGCCGCCTGCAAGGCACAGCCGCAGCTCCACATCTGCTTCAGCATCGCTGACAGTGAGCCCCTTCGTCAGAAGGCTCTCACCGCCGCCGCAGAGAACGCACGCCTCACGGCAGAGACCCTCTGCAGGGCCTCTGGTGCAAAGCTCGGAGGACTTGTCCGCATCATGAGCGGCACCGAGAATATGAATATCATCTCAAACACTGATATGAACCTCCCCGTTGCCGCACCTGCCATCAGGCTCGCAAAGGCAGCCCTCCCCATGCCGGAGGATGTCAGCATAAATGAAAATGCCGTCTTTGAATGGGAGATAGAATAAAGTCAATGCCGCACAGGGAACCTCTCGCAGCCCTGTGCGGTTTTTACTAAAAAAATGTCAGAAAATTTCTGAAAAGGGCTTTTATTTTCTTTTCCGGTGTGTTATAATAGTAGGGATAGATTTCATCACAGAAGAAAAGGAGCCGCCATGAAAAGAATATTAGCCGCCGGTGCAGCCGCTCTTATGATGATCCCTGCTCTTTCCGCAGGCGCTGTGACTGCTCAGGCACTCAATTTCACTCTTAAGAATCCGATAATGAGCGAGGCTGCGATACTGATCAACCTCGATACAGATACCGTTATCCATGAGAAAAACCCGGACGACAAGCAGATGCCCGGTACCCTTACCAACATCATGACTGCTGTCGTTGTACTCGAAAACTGGAACGACCTCGGATTTGAGGTAACAATGAATGAATCGGTATACTCCGATCTCTACAATATCCAGTACACCGACGATCTCAGATTCATAGACATCGAGAACGGAGATGTCCTCACGATAAGCGATCTTCTCTATGCAATGATGCTCACCTCTTCGATAGAGGCCTCGCAGACTCTCGCCTATACCGTGGGCGAAGGAAAAGTCGATGCCTTCGTTGAGATGATGAACACCAAGGCCGCCGAGATCGGAATGAAGGACACACACTTTACGAATCCGACGGGTATGTACGACGAGAACCAGTACACCACCGCACGGGATATGGCTACGCTTACCCGGTATGCCCTCAAGGTTCCGCTGTTTGATACGATCTCGACAACATACGCTTACAACCCTTCCGTACCGAACCTTGACCGTCACAAGAACCACGACCAGTGGATATGGAACCATTCAAACACGATGATGGATCCCGACAGCACCGACTACTATCCCGGTGCAAGAGGCATCAAGACCTCCACTCTTGAAGCTGCCGGAAGAAATATCGTCGCAACGGCGAGCAAGGACGGAAACAACTACCTCGCGATACTCATGCGTGCCCCGCTCACCGACAACGAGGGCAACACGATGTACTACCATATCCGTGATGCAAAATCACTCTTTGACTGGGCGTTCAAGCACTTCTCCTATACCGTGGTGCTCGCAGGCACGGCTGAGATGGGAGAGCTTCCCGTAAGCCTTGCGGACGGCCATGACTACGTTCTCGCACGTCCCAAGAACGAGGTAACGATGCTGTGGAACGATGAAGTCGATACCGCTACGATAAGCAAGGACGATATCACCTGGTACAAGCCCGCACTCCAGGCTCCCGTAAAGAAGGGCGAGACGCTCGGAGAGGTTACCCTGAAGTACGGCGGCGAGGATCTCCGTACTGTTGAGCTCGTTGCTGTATCGGATGTACAGCGCTCCGCTTCAAAGTACAACATATTCGCTGCTTCACGTTTCCCGAAATCCTCATGGTTCAAGAAGGCTATCATCGTATCCTGTATGCTCTGTGCGATATACATCCTGATGTGCGTATACTCTTACGTGATCTTCAAGAACAAGGGCAAGCCGGTAAAGGCCAAGATGGCCATACCGAAGGTCGATGAAAAGAAAAAGAAGAAAAAAGTAGAATAAAAAACTTCCTAAATAGTAAAAAACTACGCCTCAGATACAGGTATCACAGGCCTCTT
Organism: Ruminococcus sp.; assembly: GCA_017620025.1. Taxonomy (GTDB): domain Bacteria; phylum Bacillota; class Clostridia; order Oscillospirales; family Ruminococcaceae; genus Ruminococcus. Next base: position 74,250 of record JAFZRF010000045.1, on the reverse strand, counting down.
TCATGGAGCCTGCGCGCCTGTATTTGGGGCTTTTTCTATCTCTTCGCAAGCACTGTAAACAGCAAGTTTTAGTTACAAACGCAAGATTTTATGGTAATTTCTTGCTAAAAAGCACAATAATGCAATACAGAAAGTGGCTGTATTTCGGTATATAGTTAACAAAAGCAATTATTGGTAACACTATTTTAATATCGCAATTTTTGGTTAAGCACTATCCGTATCAGCAAAAAATAACTTGAATTGTTCACTAAATTGTAATATAATATACATAGAACTATAGAGGGGAGGGACCTGCAGTGCTGCACAACTGCTTGCCTTCTGTAGTCTCCGCAAAATTCTTTTATACTATACTTACAGAAAGCGAGGAATGTATACAATGAAAAATGGCGTTATAAAGAGATTCGCCGCCGGCGCAGTTGGTACTGCTCTGGCAGTAATGAGCATTCCCGCACTCCCCCAGGTCGGAGCATATCAGGAAATGGGTACAAAAGACGGTTACGACTGGGAGATGTGGGAAGAGTACGGCAACGGACAGTTCAATATGTCTGTAGGCAATGCCGGTACTTATGAATGTTCGTGGAGCGGTATCCACAACATCCTTTTCCGTTCGGGTAAGAAATGGAACAACAACCCGAAATGGACCTCTCTCGACGGAATCGCTGTAGACTATGCAGCAGACTACAGACCTAACGGTAACTCATACCTCTGTATTTACGGATGGATGACAGAGCCGACGGTTGAGTACTACATCTGCGACAACTACGGCACATGGAGACCGCCCGGAAACGGTTTCTCCAAGAAGGGAAATAAGAATATTGACGGGGTAGATTACGAGATCTATGAAGGAAGACATACAGGACCTTCTATCTTCTCAAGCAACGAAACCTTCAACCAGTACTGGTCAATAGTACTTGAAGGCCAGAAGCGTTCAAGCGGTACTATCACAGTATCCGAGCACTTCGCAGCATGGGAAGCTTTCGGCATCACACTCGGCGGACTCCACGAGGTTGCTCTCAACGTTGAGGGCTGGGAGAGCTCCGGTACAGCCAAGGTAACCCAGAATGACCTCCGTACAGGATTCGGTACGAACAACCAGCCCGGTACAAAGGCTCCCACAGAGCCCCCGACAGAGGCTAAGCCCAATGATGACGGTTCATACTTCATGAACGACTTCGAGAGCTCCACTGACAAGTGGTCCGGAAGAGGAAGCGCTAAGGTTGCTTCATCTTCAGATGTTGCTTACTCCGGAAGTTCTTCACTCGCAGTTACAGGAAGAGCTGACAACTGGAACGGCGCATCCATCACTCTCGATCCTGCTATCTTCGTTCCCGGCAAGAGCTACAGCTTCAGTGCTGCTGCTTACCAGAAGAGCGGAGCAGCTACAGACATCAAGATGACACTCCAGTACTCCGGCGGTTCAAGCGACAAGTACGACGAGATCGCTCTCGTATCCGTACCGAGCGGAGCATGGACAGATGTTTCAAACGTTAAGTACACAATCCCCGAGGGCGCAACAAGCGCTACTCTCTACTTCGAGGCTCCCGACAGCCTTACAGATTTCTACATCGACCACTTCACAGCAGCTGTATCAGGAACACCTTCCCCGATCAGCGGCAACGGCAGCAACATCAGCAACCCGACAACACCTCCTGCACCTACAGGAGTAACACTCGGCGACGTTAACGGCGATGGTGTCTGCGATGCATTCGACGTTGTTGCAGCCCGTCAGGCACTCATCAAGCAGATGACAGGATCTTCAGCTCTGAAGTTCCCCAACAATGCCGATGTTGACGGAAGCGGCAACTTTGAGGTAAACGACCTCGTTCTTATCTCCAAGTACGTACTTGGTCAGATCAAGACATTCCCGCAGGCTGAAAAGCCCAAGACAACTGCTGCAACACAGCCTCCGACACAGCCTACAGTTACAACAGCTGCACCTGTTGATAACCCCGGCACCGGCGGACAGTATGCAAATGCCAAGGAGTATATGGCAGCAGTAAAGGCAAACTTCACATCCAATGTTCCCGGCGATATCAAGAGCGGTCCTGCCGAAGGCAAGCCTACAAAGATCACTTACCACTCCAAGAAGGCTAACCGTGACAAGCCCGCAAACGTATGGCTGCCTCCGAACTATTCAGAGAGCCAGAAGTACCCAGTTCTTTACATGAACCACGGCGTAATGGGCAACGAAGACAATATGACAAGCGGCTGGGGCGTAATCGAAATGGCTTCTGCTCTTATCAAGAAGGGCGAAGTAAAGCCGTTCATCATCGTATTCCCGCAGATGTACACAGATCCTAATTCTGCAAGCCCGATGGGAATCACTCAGGACGGCATGGATCGTTACGACGATTTCGTATATGACCTCTCAGAGAGCCTTATGCCTTACATGGCTGAGCACTACTCAGTAGCTGAGGGCAGAGAGAATACTGCTATCGCAGGCTTCTCAATGGGCGGCAGAGAGTCACTCTACTGCGGACTGATGTTACCCGACAAGATCGGTTACATCTGTGCTTCATCTCCTGCACCTGGAATCTTCCCGTGCCAGGATATGTATCTTAACCACCGTGGAAGCTACAACCTCAGCGGTCAGGTAATGGGCGACAGCAGCTTTACATTCCCTGCTGGCAAGGAGCCCTACATCCTCATGATCGGCGGCGGTACAGCTGACTCCGTAGTTGGCACATTCCCCGAGCAGTATCACCAGAAGTTCGAGAAGAACGGCGTTGACCACTACTGGTTCTCAGTACCCGGTGCAGGTCACGACGCAAGCGTTGGAACACCTCTGTTCTACAACTTCTTCAAGAACCTTTTCAAGGCATAATTACACGTTAACCAATAACATAACCATTCGGTGACACAGTCACTCAGACATCATGATAGCGACACAGTCAAAGACATCAATATCTGCAAAAATTTAACTGAGGCCGGAGGGCACAGCCGGTCATATTCCAAAAATTTGTTGTAAGGGACAAATCAGAGACAGCCGTACCACGGAAGGTACGGCTGTTGTTTTTTTGTACTGCAAAAACAGCCATGAGGAAGCGTCCTCATGGCTGTTTCATTTATTTTACCTTCTTGTTAATCTCTTCAAGCTCAACGCCTATACGCCCTCTCTTGCGAAATACAGCACGGTAGATCCTGAATACATACGCAAACGGTATAGTTGCCTTGTGGCGGAAGAACTGCGGGAAGTGCTTCCTCATGTGATCAAGATCCGGGAAGAGCCTCCGGCGCAAATAATAGAACTTTGAATGCTTTTTTCCGTCTGTATCGAGCTTATCGATCGCATTCCTTACCCTGGAGTGAGTGTTGCCGTATGTTCCGGAGGAGATGAATCTTTCAAAGAATTCCTCCTCCTCAGGCGTGAGCTCTGCTTCGCCGTATGATGTGAAGAGCTTGTCGGCAATCTCACGGCGCTGCTTCTCATGCTTTGTCATACCGGTCAGCTCAAGCTGCTTTGCTATATAATCCCAGTCGAGGCCTTTTCCCTTCTCACGCATGAAGACATAGCTGTCCATGAACGGACGGATACCTATGCCTGAAGCATTGAAGTGATTATACTCATGGGCTGTGATATATACGTAGAAATCATTGTCAGAAAAATGCCGGCCGTATCCGCCGTCCTCATTCTTTATAAGAAAGCGGCCGAAATCCTTGTAATAGCCGAGCAGCTTTTCGTTTGCATGATGGCTGAAAAGATCGGTGTGCATCTCGAAGTTCATTACAGGCGGCTTCATGAATGCGTCGTGATGGTTCTTCTCCTTGTTTTCGGGAGTGTAACCGTCAGCGATCATCATCTCACGCAGCTCGTCATGCTTTTCCTTGTCGAAGAGGATATCGATATCCGCCATCTCACGGATACCGGCTGCTGGATAGAGATTTTTAAGCAGATAACCCTTCAGCGGCATATACCAGATGCCGCGCTTTTCAAACTCGCCGATTATCCTCCTGCATTCAGCATCGAGCATTACCTGCTTGCGGATAGCCTGAGTGTAGGCCTGCACGAATTTCAGATCTTCTATGCCTGCACTGCTGAGCGCTGTGGCAGCAGCTGCCGATAAGGAATGCTTACGGCTCAGCTTATAAAGCGCTTCAAGATCCATTGCAGATACTTTATCCTTGTCAGGCGTCTCACTGTCAACGGCACATTTGAGCAGGTATATCAGATCTCTGACATTCTTGTCCATGCTCAGTCCTCTACTGCGCCGATACTGCGGAGCTTTACGATAATGCCGGCAACGTCCTTCTCAACGACAGCTCTGTCGGCATCTGAGTATTTCTCCATGATCCTGTCAACTATCTCGCTCTCTGTGGTATCATTGCTGAGACAGCCGATTATGAATGCAGCTGTGGAATTGCTCTTTACAATGCCGCTGAAATCTGTACCGCCGGTGGAGACCATGATGTGCTCCCCCTTGGCTTCGTGTATAAGGAATTTCGGATTGATCTTCATAATAATAGTCCTTTCTCCGGTCTGAGCCGTAATAATTATTCCTGTTCCTGCTGTCCGGCCGGCGGATAGAATTCCTTCATCATCTCGCCGAGCATCGAGGGAACGTACTGATCGTGATGTGACGGGTAGAGCTTGTAGGTCAGGTCTGTGCCATGCTCCTCAAGCCTCTGCTTCAGCTTCTCCGTACCCTTTACGGTAGAGTCGCTGCCGTTGTAGTATTCCTCGAAATCAGAATCCTCGTCTGATCCTGCACAGAGATATACTCTTTTTTCAAGCTTGTCATGTGTTTCAAAGAAACCGTAGTCTTCCTTCGTCATTCCAGGATAACCGTCAACGCCTTCCACATTTAGCGCCCAGAATACAGGGCTTGCTATGGCGTAGTTCCCGAAAACAAAGTTATCGAAATAGTCCTCGTTCATAAGTACATAATGCGTAAAGACACCTCCGCAGGAATGGCCGAACAGAGTCGAGCGGCTGTAGTCCACATTATACATCTCACCGAGCAGGGGCATCAGGTTGCAGACGATAAAGGCGTGCATATCCGCACGTCTTGTCAGCAGGTCGCTGACTCTGACATCCTGAGAGGCACCGTTCGTACCGTAGTCATAGCCTAAAGCGGCGATGATGACATCCTCGGTCTCTCCCCTCTCCATCTGACTGTAAAGATCAGGTACACAACCGAACCAGTATACCGCATCCGTCAGAAGAAGCACGGGATAGGTCCTGTTCTCGTCATATCCGGGCGGAAGAGTGACCTCAACGAGGAAATTTCTGTCGAGCTTTTCGTCGTAAAGCTCTATCTCCTCAACGCTGTCCTTTATCTGCTCTATTCCATAGGCATCATATTTCCAGCTGCTGCGGTAATCCGCAAAGGGATCCTTGTCGAGCCAGTCAGCCTTGCCCTTCTGCACTGTATCATATTCGCCGGACTGCACCTTCTCAAACACGAAGCGTATCTGTCTTCTGATGCTGTCAGTCTGCACGGAAGAATCCCCGCGCTTTACCGACTCGTCCCTTTCATAGTCGATGTAGCTTTCAAGGTCTGCAAAGGTCTTTTCAACGCTCTCGCCGTCTTCGCCGGTAACGGTCGCCGTGAACTCTCCGCCCTTGTAGTCAAGGGGAGGAATCACACCATGATAGAGACAGCCGTCAATAGCCGCACTCAGCGGTTTAAGCTTTGTTACGTTTTCGGTGACCTCTTCCGGTGCTTCTGTCGTATCTTCGGCTGCATCGGCCGTCTCCTCTGTAGTTTCTTCTGCTGTACCGGCAGTCTCCTCTGCTTCGGAGGGCTTTTCTGTCGGCTCCTCCTCAGCCTCCGTGACCTCTATAGTAAGAGTATGCTCACTGTCCTCTTTCCTGTCAAGCAGGGTAAGAGCGTGTACTGAGACACTTCTTTTCTCGTCAGGGGTCATGTAGTTGCGTATCTTCGGCTCATTGCTGTCATCTGTCGTTGCCAGCGGCCTTCTTGTCGTTTTCTCGGTCGGTGCTTCTGTCGGTTCTGTAACCTGCGATGCCGGCTTTTCCTCTCTCCGTGAAGTATCACTGCTGCATGATACACAGCTGAGGAGAAGTGCCGCCGCAGCTATCATCGGCTTTAGCTTCATATATCGGTCCTCCGGAATCAAGGCAGCACCGCACAAAGCCCGCCTGACGGCTTTGCACTGAATCTGCTTGCATATTTTCCGCACAAGCTTTGTGCGGTGTTGCCTTAACAAATACTATTCTGATTATACCACATATACATCCCGAATGCAAGAGCCCGTATGGTCATATATTGCTTACATATCGGCGATGATATCCATACACAGTGCAAGCGCCTTCTCCTGCGATGCTCTTCCGAAATCACGGAGGTCGTAGTTTTCAACATCCGCAAGCGAATCCGCCGTATAGAAGAACTGTGCGAAATCCACTCCCCTGAACCGGCATACCGCCGCAAGTGCAGAGCATTCCATATCAACGACCTCGCAGCCCTCACTCAGACGGTACTTCACCTTCTCGGGAGTCTCACGGAAGAGACCGTCCGTCGTCCATACGGCAGTACGCTTGTAATGTATACCACGCTCGTCGAAGCAGCGGCAGAGCTTATCCGTCATTTTGCTGTCAAGCTCTATGAAGCGTGAGGGCGGAAGGTAGTGATAGGAGGTGCCCTCGTCACGGAGTGCTCTTTCGGGTATGACGAATTCATTCTCCGGCAGATCCACAAGCACGCCGCATGAACCGGCCGCAAGCACCTTCTTCACTCCGCAGGCGATAAGCGCCTCAAGTATCTCTGCGGCAGCGGATGCTCCCATAGGAGCCTGTATGAAGCAGATGTCCTGATCCTTGTATTTACGCACATAGACCGGATAGAAGCGGGTTATGGTCTCTATCTCGGTAACTGTCTCCGCTCCGCAGGCCTCGGCATAGCTGTCGGTGCAATTGCCCACAAAGGCGAAAACCGCCTTCTCCGGCAGGCTGAACCCGGCCTTGAAATCCTCCGGCTCAAAGACTGCTTTCCTTGAGTCATCGAACTCTGCCAGCGGGATGTCGTTTTTTATTATACTCATGGCCGATACTCCTTTATATAGATGTATATCTTTTAAACACCCCTGTTATTCATGTGAGCAGACTGATAAATTATTGACACAGCAGGTGAAAAGTGTTAGAATGTAAGTAAGAAGGCAGTATGGTTCTGCCTTATGATATGGAGGATAAAGAAATGGGAATCAAGAATACGATCCGTAAGGCTGTGGATACAGCCCGTGATCTGCTCGATGACGGTAAGATAAACGGTTCGATATACAATAAGCCCGGCGAAGAGACTGCCGCAGAGACAAGCTCTGCCGATGAGCCGCAGGATATCACCGAAGAGGAATCTACGACTACTGTCAGGGGAGCAGAAGTGCTCGAGGACGGCAGCTTCCGCTTCAGCTTCGGGAGCGGTCAGCCGGTAAAATACCGTGAGCCTGAATTCGGGCTTGAGATAGGCGTGAACTTCGACGGCACAGCCGTTGCAAGGGCAAAGGACTCCGCCTCGGTGCCCGTCGATGATGCAAAGGCGATCATACTCGACGGGATATCAAGCATTATATGCAAGGAGCCTGTAAGAGTGGCCGATCTTCCGGCAATGAGCCGCAGCATATCGGAAAAGATATCACGCTGCTTCAGCGGAAGCATGATAGAGCTCACTCAACTGAAGCTCAACAGTATCTGCCCTGATACCGCATCACGGGAGCTCCTTGAACAGAAGCGCCGTGAGCTCGGCAGTGTGGGCGTTTGATATCATTATAATTAATTTATCGTACTTTGTCAAGAACAGGCGCTGCCGTATGCGGGAACGCCTGTTTTCATGTAATATCAGCCGTGCCATATATTGCGCTCTGAAGCTCTCCGGCTTGACTTTTCAGCGGTATTACTGTATAATAGAAAGAGCGCACATCCGTAAAACATCATTCTGGAAGGAACATTTTTATGAAAGTCGTATTGTTAGCAGGCGGCCTCGGTACACGTATCTCCGAGGAATCACAGTTCAAGCCCAAGCCGATGATTGAGATAGGCGGACAGCCGATACTCTGGCATATCATGAAGGAATACTCCTGGTTCGGTTTCAATGAGTTCATCATCTGTGCCGGCTACAAGCAGCATATCATCAAACAATGGTTCGCAGATTACTTCCTCCGCAGCAGTGATGTGACCTTTGACTTCACCGGCGGCAGGAACGATATGACCGTTCATCACAGCAGCACCGAGCCCTGGAAGGTAACAGTCGTTGACACCGGCTACAGCACCATGACGGGCGGAAGAATAAAGCGCATACAGGAATACGTCGGCAACGAGACATTCATGATGACCTACGGCGACGGCGTATGCGATGTCGATATAAACAAGCTCCTTGAATTCCACCGCAGCCACGGCAAGACAGCTACTCTCACCGCAGTAATGCAGGAGCAGCAGAAGGGCGTGCTCAATATCGGCGGAGACAATGCCGTAAAGTCGTTCAGAGAGAAGAACCTCTCCGACGGCGCCCCCATAAATGCGGGATATATGGTCCTCGAGCCTGAGATATTCAACTACATAGACGGCGATGATACCGTATTCGAAAGACGTCCTCTCGAAAAGCTTGCTGAGGAAGGACAGCTGATGTCCTATATGCATCACGGCTTCTGGCAGTGCATGGACAACAAGCGTGAGATGGATATGCTCGAAAAGCTCCTTGCGACCGGAGCAGCTCCCTGGAAAAGATGGAAGGACTGAGCTTGTCTGTCCGTAAGAATAGTTAATTGCGAATGTATATATAGGTATACAGGCTGCATCATCTTGTGCAGCTGACATAATCAACTGTAAAGAAGGAAATGATTTTGAAGAAGATAAGTGTACTCGTACCGACATACAACGAGCAGGACAATGTCATTCCGCTCAGTCAGGCTATAACGGCTGAGTTTGAAAAGCTGCCGCAGTATGACTACGAGATAGTATTCATCGACAACGACTCCAAGGACAGCACCCGTGAGAGAATACGCGGACTCTGTGCCGGCGACAGCCATATCAAGGCCATATTCAACGCCAAGAACTTCGGACAGAGCAATTCGCCCTACTACGGTCTTACACAGACCACAGGAGACTGCACTATTCTCATGTGCGCTGATTTCCAGGATCCCGTCGAGATGATACCCGTTCTTATAAAGGAATGGGAGAACGGCTACCGTATCGTAAGCGCCATAAAGACCACCAGCAAGGAGAACAAATTCATACGCTTCCTGCGTACCTGCTACTACAAGTCACTCAAGAAGCTTTCGGACGTCGAGCAGATCGAGCATTTCACCGGCTTCGGCCTGTATGACAAGTCCTTTATTGATATACTCCGTGAGCTCAAGGACCCCACACCCTTCCTCAGGGGAATTGTTGCGGAATTCGGCTCAAAGCGCAAGGAGATACCCTATGAGCAGCAGCTCCGCAAGTCCGGCAAATCGAGCAATAACTTCTATTCGCTCTACGACCTTGCCATGCTCAGCTTCACCTCCTATACCAAGATAGGCCTCAGACTTGCTACCTTCGTGGGACTCTTCATCTCCCTCGGCAGCTTCCTTGTGGCGCTGGTATACTTCATCATGAAGCTGATATTCTGGGATACCTTCAACGCCGGTATCGCTCCCCTTATCATTGGTATATTCTTCCTCGGAGCGGTGCAGCTGATTTTCCTCGGTCTCATCGGCGAGTATATACTCAGTATCAACAAGCGAATTATGAACCGTCCTCTCGTTATTGAAGAGGAGCGTATAAACTTTGAAGAAAGCAAGGAGGAGAAGTAATATGGATACTGCATTCTACAAGGGAAAAAAGGTATTCATCACCGGACATACCGGCTTCAAGGGCGCATGGATGTGCATGGTGCTCCTGCTTGCAGGCGCAGAGGTGACAGGCTATGCCCTGCCCGCTGAGGAGAAGTCCCTCTTCCGTCTCTGCGGTCTTGACAGCAAAATGAACTCGGTCGAGGGCGATATCCGTGACCTTGAAAGCCTGCAGAAAGCTATAGACAAGGCACAGCCGGAGATCGTGATACACATGGCCGCTCAGCCTATAGTAAAGGAATCCTACGTCCGCCCGGTATACACCTATGAGACGAACGTAATGGGTACCGTAAATATCCTCGAGGCTGTAAGGAACTGCCCGTCCGTAAAGTCCTTCGTGAACGTCACCACGGACAAGGTATACCGCAACCGTGAATGGGAATGGGGCTACAGGGAGAACGAGGAGCTCAACGGCTTCGACCCCTACTCCAACTCCAAGTCATGCTCCGAACTCGTTACTGACTGCTACTGCAATTCCTTCTTTGCTGACAGGGATATCGCAGTATCTGCCTGCCGTGCAGGAAACGTCATCGGCGGCGGAGACTTTGCAAAGTTCCGCATCATCCCCGACTGCGTGGAGGCTGCTCACAAGGGCGAGGACATCATCGTCCGCAATCCGGCTTCTGTACGCCCCTTCCAGCACGTACTCGAGCCCGTTACCACATATCTCACCATCGCAGAAAAGCAGTATAACGACAGAAGCCTTGCAGGCCGCTACAACATCGGCCCCGATGAGTGTGACTGCCTTACCGCCGGAGCACTTGTTGACCTGTTCTGCGAGAAGTGGAACAAGGTGAACGCTTCATCCGTATCATGGAAGAACATCAGCGACAACGGCCCTCACGAAGCAGGCCTGCTCAAGCTCGACTGCTCGAAGGTAAAGAGCGTGTTCGGCTGGCGCCCCACATGGCATATCGACAGGGCGATCGAGATGATCGTTGACTGGTGCGGCTGCTATTTCGGCGGCGGCGATATAAATGACTGCATGAACAGACAGATAAGTACGTTCCTTTCGGAACAGCAGAGGTGAACCGATGACGAAAAAGAACAAAGTAATCAGCCTTTTCTTCCTTTTACTCACAGCAGCTGCCGCTCTCGGCCTGATCATATGTCAGATGGGCGTCTGGAACATGGATCTCGACGTACCGATGGGCTTCGGCGGTGACTACATCCTCGATTCCATGATCGTAAAAAGCATATGCGAATACGGATTCAGAGGACTCTACTTCTGCTACCGCTTAGGCGCTCCGGGCATCTCTGAGATGATAGACACTCCGTTCTTCGACGTGAACCTCACATCTCAGATATGGATACTCTCGAAGTTCATACACTCACATACAAAGATACTCTATCTTATATACTTCATGACCTATCCCCTGTCAGCCTCTACCATGTATCTGCTCACGGGAAGGTTCACAAAGCGCTATCCCCTGAGAATGATCGCCGGCGTCATCTATGCCGCCGCTCCGTATCACTTCTTCAGAACGATATCACACATCACGCTTTCCAACTACTTCATGGTGCCGATAGCCGTATGGCTGGCGCTCATTATCGCTGAAGAGCCTTTCAAGGGCATTGCTCCCGAGCGTTTCGGCAAGGCAAAGTGGAAGACGGTTATCATGTATATGTCCTGTCTGCTTATAGGACTGAGCAACATATACTACGCCTTCTTCGGACTGTTCTGCATGGGCGTTGCTCTTGTATACAAGGGAATCAGCACGAAGAAGATCATAGGCCTCCAGCGTGAGGCTCTCAGCCTTGTAACCCTGCTTCTCGGTGTACTCATCGGACTTATGCCGAAGATCATCTACACCTCACAGCACGGTAAAAATGAAGTTGCCGGAGTAAGAGCGTATATGTCCTGTGAGATATATGCTCTCAAGGTCATTCAGATGATACTCCCGCCGAACTTCACACGTTCCTCCTTCCTGCACAAGTTCATCGACCACTACGCAAGCACAGCCTTCAACGTAAACGAGAACTGTTCCTCATCACTCGGAGCAGCTGCTGTTGCAGGCTTCCTGCTGATATGCGTATGGGTCATCTACAGGCTCTGTGCTCCCGGAAGAACAAAGAGCAGCGAGCCTGTAAAGCGCACAGACCTGCTCGCACTCATCACCGTTGCTATGGTGCTTTACAGCTCGGGCGGCGGATTCGGAGCGATCATCGGATACTTCGTAACTCCCGAGATACGCTGTCTCACAAGATGCAGCATCTTCATCGCCTGCATGAGCATCTGCGTACTCCTCACAGCATTTGAAGCCATCCTCGATATGAAGAAGGAAAAGGGCGCGCTGATAAGAAAGGGTGCTGTATGGGCATTCACTGCTGCCGTGACAGCAATGGCTCTGTTCGTTGACATTCCCGTTTCCAACAAGCACTGGCAGGACGGTATGCAGCAGCGTGAAGTCATTGCAAGGAATTTCTTTGCAGAGGTCGAGAATACACTGACCGGCAACGAGATGGTATACGAGCTCCCCTATATGCCATTCCCGGAGGTTCCTCCGATAGAGAATATGCCCGACTACCAGCCGGCTGTTCCATATCTCTATACCGACAGGCTCTGCTGGAGCTACGGTGCAATGAAGGGCAGAAGCGAGCCTACGGCCGATCTTGCAGGTCTCCCGGCAGGCGCAGAGCTGCTCACGCATCTCCGTGAGAGAGGCTTTGCAGGCATCTACCTTGATACGGCAGGATATGCCGATCAGGGCACAGAGGCGATAACCGCCCTCAAGGATCAGCTCGGCACAGAGCCCATAGTCTCCGCCGACGGAGCGTGGTACTTCTTCGATATCAGGGGCTACTCACCTGACGGAGGAACAGAGTGATATGGCACAGGGCTTCATAGAAAGAACCGTTGACAGGACTCTCGGAAAGAAACTCCAGCCGGAGAAGCAGACCGCACTTGTGCAGTTCATCAAGTTCGGCATCATCGGCGTATCGAACACCGTCATCAGCTATGTGCTCAATGCGGCAACTCTGCTGATACTTAAGCCGTATGAAGTCTCCTGGGACTACATCGCCGGAAACATCATATCCTTCGTGCTGAGCGTGCTGTGGTCGTTCTACTGGAACAACAAGTACGTATTCACCGCCGGCGAGGATGAGCAGAGAAGTACACTGCAGGCGCTGATGAAGACCTATGTATCATACGGCTTCACGGGCATCGTGCTCAATAATATACTCTCCTATCTCTGGATAGAAAAGCTCGGTATATCGAAGTACATCGCCCCGCTGTTTAATCTTGTGCTCAGCGTCCCGCTCAACTTCATAATCAACAAGTTCTGGGCATTCAGGACGAAAAAGAAATAAGACAAAGGACTGCATACGGTCAGATGATGGCCGCTTGCAGTCCTTTTTTATGTACAGAGCTATCCCATCAATTAACTCGCGCTTAAATTTAATTAACCACAATAATAATTTAGGTATTATGCTTAATTATCTCTTGCTTCCATTGTTCACTTATCCGAATTATTAGTGATGTCAATATAATATTTGCGGAACATCTTGACAAATCAGCTTAATTTTGCTATAGTTTAATCAGAGGTTAAGGCATAAATTAAGAATAATTTAATCCGAACCTCTGGGAAACAAGGTCATCTGAGCGGTTCCGTATCCGGTCTGGAGCTGCTTCGGATAAGGAGAGTCCTGCACTGCTCTCCGTGGAAAATAAGGGAGGAAAGAATTATGAATGACAAAAGGAGAGGGATGCGCTTCATCAGCTTTTCTGCAGCAGCTGCCTGTCTGCTCGGTTCACTGAACATCGCTCCGTTTGAGATAATCGAAGTCTCAGCGGCTGACAAGAGCGCTTTCACGATCACACAGGAAATGAAGATCGGCTGGAACCTCGGCAATACGCTCGATTCCTACAGCGATACCGCAAGCGGGCTCGATACTGAGACCTGCTGGGGCAACCCGAAGACCACAAAGGCAATGATCGATGCAGTCAAGGCAAAGGGATTCAATACAGTCCGTGTGCCTACCACATGGTTCCAGCACCTTGACGGCAGCAACAACATCGATTCCGCCTGGATGGCAAGAGTCAAGGAGGTAGTTGACTACGCTATCGATAACGATATGTACGTCATACTCAACCTCCACCATGAGAACTGGATCGACAGGCCCGATCTCGGCAGCGCATATGACGAGATGAAGCCAAAGTTCATAAAGGTATGGACTCAGATAGCCACAGCCTTCAAGGACTACGACCAGCACCTTATATTCGAGTCCATGAACGAGCCGAGAGCAAAGGGTACAGACCACGAATGGTGGGGACCTCAGCAGTCTGAGGTGGATACCATCAACAGACTCAACGCCGATTTCGTTAATACTGTAAGAAGCATCGATTCACCCTACAGGGATTCACGTCTCCTTATGATACCCGGCTACTGTGCTTCCTCCGATGCTACAATGATCTCACAGATCAGCGTACCGCAGGATAATTTCGTTGCAGTATCCATACACGCCTACGTGCCATACGATTTCACTATGAATACAGCCGTTGGCGATCACAGCACATTTACGGAGTCCTACTCCGCAAGTCTCCAGCAGACTCTTGATAACATCAGGAGCACATTCATCTCAAAGAACATCCCCGTTGTCATCGGCGAGTTCGGTACCTCGAACTTCAACAACACCGATGCAAGAGTGAAGTGGGCAGAGGCTTACATCAGCACGACAAAGAGCTACGGCATCCCCTGCGTGCTCTGGGATAACAATGTTATATCCAATCCTTCCGGTGCAGGCGAGTGCCACGGCTACCTCAACAGAAGCAGCCTTACCTGGTACTCCGAGAGCGAGCCGGTCGTAAACAAGATGATGGAGGTGCTCGGCATAAGCTCCACAAATGCTCCGGCCCCTTCATCAGGCACTCAGATTCAGTACACTGAGCCCGCCGCAAATAATAACAGCGGTACTTCCGCAGCACAGTCCACCGGCTCCGGCTTCCATGTATCCGGCCAGAAGATACTCGACGCAAACGGCAATGAGTTCATCATGCGCGGCATCAATGTGGCTCACACCTGGTATCAGGGCTACACAGAGCAGACTCTCAAGGCTGCTGCTGCAAAGGGCTGCAATACCGTCCGTGTGGTATGCGCCGACGGCGGTCAGTGGTCAAAGACCTCCGCTTCAGAGATACAGCAGATAATCGGCTGGTGCAAGGAGAACAAGCTCGTATGCGTGCTTGAAGCTCATGATGCTACCGGCAGCGATAATATCTCCGATGTAGTTGCAGCTGCGAACTACTGGGCTGAGATGAAGGATATCCTCAATGCGAACAAGGATTACGTCATTCTCAACATCGCCAACGAGTGGGTAGGCACCTGGGACAGCAGCACATGGTCACAGGGCAACCAGCAGGCTATCAAGATAGTCCGTGATGCAGGCATCAAGAACATGATTATGATAGATGCGGCAGGCTGGGGACAGTACGCCAACGCTGTAAAGGAACAGGGCAAGAACGTATTCAATTCAGACCCTGACAAGAACACAGTATTCTCCATCCATTTCTACGGCACAGCCGGCAAGGACGCAGGCACTATCAAGAACAATATCGACGGCGCACTTTCCTCCGGTGCTCCCGTACTTGCAGGAGAATTCGGCTACAATCACAGCGACGGCGACGTTGACGAAGCTTACCTGATGAGCTACTGCGACGAGAAGGGTCTCGGATACCTCGCATGGTCATGGAAGGGCAACGGCGGCGGAGTTGAGTATCTCGACCTCGTTAATGACTGGGACGGCAACAGCCTCACAGAATGGGGACAGATATTCTTCAGCACTATGAAGGGTTCAAAGCCCGCTTCCGTATACACAGGCGGCACTCCCGCTGCTCAGGCTCCTGTACAGCAGACTACACAGGCGCCCGTTCAGCAGGCAACACAGGCTCCCGCTCAGCAGACACAGACTCCTTCACAGTCCACCGGCTCCGGCTTCCATGTATCCGGCCAGAAGATACTCGACGCAAACGGCAACGAGTTCATCATGCGCGGTATCAACGTGGCTCACACCTGGTATCAGGGCTACACTGAGCAGACTCTCAAGGCTGCTGCTGCAAAGGGCTGCAATACCGTCCGTGTGGTTTGTGCCGACGGCGGACAGTGGTCAAAGACCTCCGCTTCCGAGATACAGCAGATAATCGGCTGGTGCAAGGAGAACAAGCTCGTATGCGTGCTTGAAGCTCACGATGCTACCGGCAGCGATAATATCTCCGATGTAGTTGCAGCTGCTAATTACTGGGCTGAGATGAAGGATATCCTCAATGCGAACAAGGATTACGTCATCCTCAACATCGCCAACGAGTGGGTAGGAACCTGGGACAGCAGCACATGGTCACAGGGCAACCAGCAGGCTATCAAGATAGTCCGTGATGCAGGCATAAAGAACATGATTATGATAGATGCGGCAGGCTGGGGACAGTACGCCAACGCTATAAAGGAACAGGGCAAGAACGTATTCAATTCCGACCCTGACAAGAATACAGTATTCTCCATCCACTTCTACGGCACAGCCGGCAAGGACGCAGGCACCATCAAGAACAATATCGACGGCGCACTTTCCTCCGGTGCTCCCGTACTTGCAGGAGAATTCGGATACAACCACAGTGACGGCGACGTTGACGAAGCTTACCTGATGAGCTACTGCGACGAGAAGGGCCTCGGCTACCTCGCATGGTCATGGAAGGGCAACGGCGGCGGTGTTGAATACCTCGACCTCGTTAATGACTGGGACGGCAACAGCCTCACCGAGTGGGGACAGATATTCTTCAATGCCATGAAGGGCTCCAAGCCTGCTTCAGTATACACAGGCGGAACTTCTTCACAGTCCTCTTCTCAGACACCTGTACAGCAGACTACTCAGGCGCCCACTAATGCGCCCGCACAGACACCTGTGATGCTCGGCGATGCAAACTGCGATAACATGATCAATGTTGCAGACGCTGTTGCTATACTCCAGTTCGTGGCAAACCAGTCCAAGTACCCGCTCGGCGAGCAGGGCACAAGAAACGCTGACTGTGACGGTGTTTCCGGTATCACCGGAAACGATGCCATTGCCGTACAGAAGTACGATGCCGGCATCATAAAGTCTTTCAGCTGAGCTTGCTTCAAGTTTCACACTTTAACTATACCCCGAAAAGGCCGGAGCTTTCGCTCCGGCCTTTCTCGTTATATCCGTATGTCAGTTATCAGCGGTACTTCACAAGAGCCGCCTTGTCAAAGCCGTCAAGGAGAGTCGTTGTCTGGCTGAATGCCACGGCAGTACCCTTTGCAGCACAGTTTATCGTATCCTTTGCCACACGGCAGTCTATGCCGAGAGTACGCTTGATGAGCTGGGTAAGTCCTCCGAGCAGCGCTCCGCCGCCGGTGAGGAGAAGTCCGTTGTCCTTGATATCGCCGACAAGCTCCGGCGGTACGTTCTCGAGCGACTGACGTATAGCCTCCATGATAGCGAAGGTCTCATCCTCTATCGCCTGGAAGAGCTCGGTCTCGCTAAGCACTACCTGTGCCGGAAGTCCCTTGAGAAGGCTCCTGCCCTTGACGAGGTATGTAACATCATCGCTCGGGTCGTAGAGATTGCAGAGCTCCTTCTTTACGTTCTCAGCAGTCCTCTCACCGATGAGCAGCTTGAAGCGGTTCTGCATATACTTCATTATCGCACGGTCGATGGTATTGCCGGCGTTCTTTATGGTGTTGGAAGCGACAACGCCGTTCATGGAGATGACGGCGATATCCGTGGTTCCTCCGCCGATATCTACTATCATATGGCCTCTTGCCTTTGTGACGTCAACGCCTGCGCCGAGTATCGCTGCTATGGGCGCCTGTATCAGGTATATCTGCCTTGCGCCTGCACCACGGGCAGCTTCAACGACTGCACGGCTCTCTATATCGGTAATGAAGGACGGGATACATATAACTATCCTCGGCTTCATGAGCTGCCTGCCGCTGACCTTGATGACGAATTCACGTATCATGCTGTGAACGAGGTCTGCGTCGGAGATAACGCCCTCGCTTATCGGACGTGCAACTGCGATATAGTCGGGATTCCTGCCTATCATGTCATAGGCCTCCTGACCGACTGCAAGCACTCTGTCGTTGCGTGTATTGTATGCGATAACGGAGGGCTCGCTGAGCACAACGCCCTTGCTGCCCATAGTCATCACGATATTGGATGTTCCGAGATCTATTCCTATATCAGAGTTTGCCATAGCTTGTTCCTTTCCTGTTCTCTATTCTTCTGTATCGGTCATGCCGCCTATAGTCATAAGCTCTGCCGTGCTTTCGGGCTCTGACGAAGAGATATCCTTGTCGGGCTCCTTCATCAGCATGGCACGGAGACAGGTATAGCGGCGTGTGCGCCTGATATTGGCTACCATGCGCTCTATCTTGTCCTCTGTACCCACAAGTATCAGCAGCTTCTTGGCTCTGGTAACTGCGGTATACAGCAGGTTTCTGTAGCTCAGCTTCTCAAATCCGCCCATTACAGGCATTATTACAGCCTCGAACTCACAGCCCTGGCTCTTGTGTACCGTGATAGCATAGGCAAGCTCAAGCTGCGGGAGAAGATCGAAGGTGTAGGCGGTCACTCTGCCGTCGAAATCAACGACAGCTGTCTGTGTGGCACTGTTGACAGAGACTATCTTTCCGATATCGCCGTTGAATACGCCTGTCCCCTGCTCACTGCCCCGCTTCCATACAAGATCATAGTTGTTGCGGGTCTGCATTACCTTGTCGCCTGTGCGGTAGGTGTAGATCATGCTCTTCACCTCATGCTTGAGACGGTCGGGCGGGTTGAGTGCGTTCTGTAGCACCTTGTTCAGCTCTATTGTGCCGACTGTGCCCTTGCGTGAGGGGGATATTATCTGTATATCGTCAAGCGGCGAATAGTTGTAGGCCTTCGGGAGACGATCCCTGTTGAGGCTCACTATCAGCTCCGTCGCATTGGTGTAGTCGGAGCGGCGGAAGAAGAAAAAGTCGCTGTCCTTGCGGGTGAGATCCGGCAGCTCGCCGGATATGATGCGATGTGCGTTGGTGACGATGCAGCTCTGCTGTGCCTGACGGAAGATCTCCGTCAGCTGTACCACAGGCACCTCTCCGCTCAAGATAAGGTCTCTGAGGAGATTTCCTGCGCCGACTGACGGCAGCTGATCGGTATCGCCTACCATTACGAGCCGGCAGCCGAGACGAAGAGCCCTAAGCAGCTTCTCGAAGAGCACCACATCCACCATTGACATCTCATCGATGATAACAACGTCGCAGTCAAGGGGATTGTTCTCGTTGTGGGCGAAGGTCAGTCTTCCGGAGGCATCGTATACCACCTCAAGGAGACGGTGTATCGTTTTTGCGGTGCAGCCCGTCAGATCGGACATACGCTTTGCGGCACGTCCCGTCGGGGCTGTGAGGAGAACCCTCTCTCCGCGCTTGCGGAAGATGGATATTATGGCGTCAAGGGTGGTGGTCTTACCGGTGCCGGGGCCGCCGGTAAGTATCATCAGTCCCCGTGATATCGCCGTATTTATCGCCTTTCGCTGGAGCGTCTGGTAGTGTATGTTCTTTTCCTCCTCCTCGATGTCGATAAGGGTATCGTAGTCGAAATCCTCGGGAGAGGAAAAGCTTTTCAGTATATGTATGCGGTCGCTGATGTAGCTCTCCGCATAGAAGTAATCCGGGAGGTAGGTATACTCCCTGTCGTTTTTCATGAAGTCAAACAGCTCATGGTCGTCGATTGCGGCATTGAGCGAACTGAAGAAATCCCGCTCGGTTATCTCGAGCGCATTCTTTGAGAGCTCGAGCAGGGAATCAACGGGGAGGCAGGTATGACCGCTGCGGATCGCATTCTCACGGAGAATGTACTGCATACCCGCTATGACTCTCTTGTCGGAATTCTTCTGTATGTGCATATCATGCGCTATCTCGTCAGCCTTGCGGAAATCGAGTCCGATGCTGTCGCTGCACAGGATGTACGGATTTGACTTGATGAGAGTCATCGCATCTGCGCCGTGCTGGCGGAAGGTGTTCATTGCGAACTGCGACTTTATCTCATACTGCGAGAAGAATGACATGATGACCTTCAGCGAGAAGAGCTTTTTTGCCTCCTCTGCAATGGACTCGCACATCTTCTGTGATATGCCCCTTACCTGTGAAAGGCGGTAGGGATCGTTCTCCAGGACAGAGAGCGTCTGGTCACCGAACACGTTCACAATCTTCTTCGCAAGCCCGGGGCCTATGCCCTTGATAGCTCCGGAAGCAAGATACTTTTCTATATTCACCACAGTCGAGGGCAGCTTTCTTTCGCAGTATACCGCCTGGAACTGTGTGCCGAACTTCTTGTGTGTGATGTAGCTTCCTTCAAGGATAAGGCTTTCTCCGACGTCCGTCTCGCCCAGCTCTCCGACAACGGTGATAAGCTCGCCGCCTGCGTCAAGGTCGATGACGGTATAGCCTGTGATCTCATTATGAAAGACTATGCTCTCGACTGTGCCCTCGATATGAAGCGTCTGCTCGGACATCCTGCCCTCTCCTTTCCGTATAACATAGCTACTTTATATTATACTATACTTTCGCCGGAATTGCAAATGTTTTCAATAATATTTTTTCGAGCTCATCAGCCTTTACTATCACGCAATCGGGCTCATTCGAGCAGAACTGACGGCACAGGACAAGCTGCTCCTCCGTGGCTGTAAAGTCCGCTATGATAAGTGACGTCCTCCCGCCGGAATGGAGCGCAAGCACATCGAGCCTCTGCGGCAGGAGAGCATCCTCCGCAAATACCGGCAGCACCGCCGCATACAGCGGGCTCACTCTCCTTGCAGGCAGAAGGAATACGCATATCACCTCGGCGGCTGCTATGAAGGCCAGCACTGCGCCGGCTATTATCATCGTTATATCCATACCATTTCCCCCTTATGTTCACTGGTATATGATATGAATGCAGGAGGAGGTATGCCACAGTACAGAAAGAGGCTGCCCGGTATGAAAGCCGGACAGCCTCTGTAATTTTATATCACTCCGCTTCCTGTGCAACGACGAGCTTCCTGAGGAATACCTCATCGAAGCTGTCAACTCTGCCGTCGCCGTTGAAATCGAACTGATCCGCGATCTCCTTGGAATCGAAATCAGCTATGCCGAGCAGCATACGGTTGAGA
The DNA here is from genome assembly GCA_017620025.1 of Ruminococcus sp. Classification (GTDB taxonomy): domain Bacteria; phylum Bacillota; class Clostridia; order Oscillospirales; family Ruminococcaceae; genus Ruminococcus. The sequence continues at coordinate 53,324 of JAFZRF010000045.1, read as the reverse complement.
CGTACAAGGTGTGCGGCCTTGTATCTCTTTGCGGGAGTAGTGCCGTCGGGCTCAGTACCGCCTATCAGCTTGCCGCTTGCGTATACGCATACGTTCTCGCACTTCTCTGCAAGCTCGACTCCGCCTACGATATCATCATAGTCGCCCTCAAGCTCCTTGATGCCCTTGCGGCTCCAGTCATTGGTGCTGTCCCACTTGTCGCCGTAGTACATACCGATGATGAGCTGGTACTTCTTGTTGGAGTTGGCTATGGCGTAGCCGTCCCACGATATCTCAACGTAGTAGATATCGTCCTTGTACTGCTTCGGCTGGGAGAGAGTTGCCGACTTGTCGGCTACCTCTGTCTCGACCTGATCGTAGGTCTTCTGGAGCACGAAGCTGCCGGGGATGCCGGTATTGTTCTCGAACTCCTTGATGCTGAAGTAGTAGCGGATGGAGATATCGTCATGCGGCTCGAGTGAATCGGTATTAACGAAGAAGGTGAGCTTTGTAACGCCTGCACCGGTTGACTCGGGTGAATCCTGGCAGTAGCCTGCAACCCAGAAGCTGTCGCCGGCGAAGATCTGTGTATCGTCCTGCTTCTCAGCGGGCGGGAAATTGGGCTCAGCCTTCATGGAGGGATCGCCGTACTTCGCATAGAGACCGGCAGCAGCGCCTGTGAATGCGGCGTTGTAGTCGATCGTTACCTCGTTGTATACCCAGTCGGCTGTTGTATCGCTGTGGTTGTCCTTCTGGTCGGGACCGCCTGCGAGAGCGCCCCAGAGAACGTGCTTCTGCTCGCCCGGATCCTCTGCCATGGTAAGACCAGATGCAGCACGGTGATGCGGGTACTTTACTGCGTTGTCGGAATAGCCTACAACGTAGCAGCGGTCAAGCGGGTTGTCGCCGAGGATGTATTCCATCTGTCCCTTTGCCCAGTCGGAGAAGCAGTAATCGGGATTCTTGTCGTTGTATCTGTCCTTGCCCTTCTGATACTTGTCGTATACCAGAGCACAGAACTGAGCGGCGGTATTGTAGCGGCAGCTGCCCCACTTATCGAAGAAGAGGTATCCGCCTGCGGAGTATGCGCCCTTCTCGCCGTCACGGTAGGCATTGAGAGCCTTTGCCTCCATGTACCAGAAGTCTATCTCCTCGTAGGGATTTCGGCCGGCGGCTTCACGGTATTCCTCACATACCTCAGGGTACTCGTCCTGTATGCGGCCGAGGAGTATGGATACGCCGTTCCACATATCGTTCCAGCATAATACATATCCGGGAGGAGCGTAGTAGTCAACGTACGGCAGGCAGGCCTTGAGGTAGTCGTGATCCTTGGTTATAAGGTAGAGCCAGCAGGCTGCGAAGGAATAATCGTCCTCCCACTTGCTCGAGGTGTAGAAGCTCGCAGGGCCGTCTCCGCCCTTGCCGACGCCCTTCTCGTTCCTTTCAGCGAACTCGAAGAGAGCCTTAGCATAGTCGAGGCACTTGTCTGCGTACTCCTTGTCTGTATCCTTGAAGTTGAGGTAGTTGATAGCAAGAGCGGCTGCACTCTCGGAAACGTCATCCGTGGTCGGGAGATCGTCCGTTGCGAACCATGCAGGTCTTGCCATTGCGTCTATCTCGGGTGACTGCCAGTAGCTGTGGTCGATAGCGCCGTCGCCTACCTGATAGCAGAAGGCTATTACCTTTCCGGACTTGTCGCGGAAGGTGGAGCGCATGAAGTAGTCACAGAAATGGCGGCATAACGTTTCGATATGCTCTGTCTGCTCTGCTGCCTCGTACGAATCACGGAACTCATAGTAGCCCCATGATACGGCGGAAGCGGCATAGGCCTCCGGAAGGCCGAACTTTACGTGGTCTCCGGCATCGTGATAACCGCCCGATACATCGACTGTGCCGTCACCGTCCGGGTCGAGTATATCCTTGTATTTCTCAATGAAGGCTTCGGAAAGATTCGTTCCGACCTCCTGCTCATCCATAGGTCTGAGCGGCACCTTCGCATCGTATACGTGGCAGTTGCCTCTCCACGGGAGACGGTTCTTGCCCTCGACGTCAGTTCCGCACATATTCGCATCGTAGAAATGGAGCGAGTACTGGAGCAGCTTTGCCCAGTTCGCATCGACCTCATGATACTCGGCCACATCGGCCTTTGCGGGCCCGGCAGCAACGGCCGGGATACTATCAGGAAGGGCAGCTGTCAGCGTTGCCGCTCCTGCTGCAAAAGCAGCTATCCTTTTATACAGTTTCATGTTTTCCTCCTTTGGCATCAGCCTTATGTCACCGGTCCCCCTCCGGGCCGGAATGTTACGATGTCCTCTATAGCTCCAGTTTACCACATTTCCGCCCCCGTGTCAATCCAAAAGATGCGGATACACAAACCGGCAGCCTTTACTGTTATGTGGTACCTCTGACAGACCGGTATTGAGGGCTCCGCCCTCAAACTCCCGCCAAAGGGACTCGTCCCTTTGGAATCCCACTGCAAAACCGGTCCTCCCCATATATGGGGAGGACCGGTTTTGAAATGAGAGTCCAGAGAGGTGAAACCTCTTTGGCAGGGGTGTGGGGGCAGCGCCCCCGCTATCAATCCGCCGGAAGTATCATACAACGGCAAAGGCTGTCAGTCTGCGTATTCGCCTCTTGCTATACGCTCGGCAAGGTCGTTTAGGTATACCCAGCGCTCCATCCTCTCCTCGAGCTTTGCTTCGAGAGCCTCCTTCTTCTCCGTAAGCTCCTGGAGCTTTACGTAATCGGAGGAATTGGCAGCTATCTCCTTTCCGGCATCGGCTATCTGCTGCTCGAGTCCGGCTATCTCATCGTCGATCATGTCATACTCTCTCTGCTCCTTGAAGGAGAACTTCAGCTTCGTCCTGCCGGTATACACTCTCTCCTTCTTCACCTTCGGAGCCTTTGCAGCTCCGCCCTCAGCCTCGCTGCGCTCACGCACCTTTTCGGCGTAGTCGGTGTAGTTGCCGTTGTACCTTATGCACTCGCCGTCACGGAACTCAAATATCTCCGTGGCCATCTTGTCGAGGAAGTAGCGGTCATGGGATACGGCTATGACAGCTCCGCCGAAGCTGCTGAGGTAGTCCTCGAGTATGGTGAGCGTTGCGATATCAAGGTCGTTGGTCGGCTCGTCAAGCAGGAGTATATTCGGCGCAGTCATGAGTATCTTCAGAAGGTACAGTCTCTTGCGCTCTCCGCCGGAGAGCTTTTCGATGCGGTTCCACTGAAGCTCGGAGTTGAACAGGAAGCGCTCGAGCATCTGTGAAGCGGTGACTGTGCCGTCCGGAGTCCTCACGATATCCGCAGTCTCCCTGATGTACTCTATGACACGCACGGAAGGATCCATGCTCTCGCATTCCTGTGAGAAATAGCCTATATTCACGGTATCTCCGAGAACGATACTGCCGCTGTCCGGTCTTACCTCGCCGGTGAGCATACGGAGGAAGGTGCTCTTGCCTGCGCCGTTCCTGCCCACGATGCCTATACGCGCATCACGGGATATGATGTAGGAAAAATCGGTTATCAGAGGCTTTCCGTCTATGCTCTTGGTAAGCCCCTCTATCTCTATGGTCTTCTTGCCGAGACGGGTGGATACTGACTGTAATTGCAGCTTCTCCGCTTCGGGTATGACCTCACGGTTTTTCAGCTCCTCAAAGCGCTCTATCCTGTCCTTGGATTTCGTACCTCTCGCCCTCGGGCCACGGCTTATCCATTCAAGCTCACGGCGGTAGATGGAGCGTGCCTTGCGCTCCGATGCCTCCGCATCGGCCTCACGCTGCGCCTTGTATTCCAGGTAGCGGCTGTAGCTGCCCTCGCAGGTATACACCTTTCCCCTCTCGACCTCGGCAATGCGGCTGCACACCTTGTTGAGGAAGTAGCGGTCGTGCGTTACCATGACTATAGCGCCGCGGTACTTCATCAGAAGCTCCTCAAGCATCTGTGCGGTCTCGTTGTCGATATGGTTGGTGGGCTCGTCAAGGAGCAGCACGTCGCTCGGCTGTATGAGTGCGGCGGCTATGCCTGCCCTGCGCTTTTCGCCGCCGGAAAGGGTGCTGATATCACGGCTGTGGTCGGGCAGCCCCATCTTGTCGAGTACGGCCTTCGCTTCATACTCCTTTGAGCCTCTCAGGTCTGCCGGCAGATGAGACAGTACCTGCTCAAGTATGCTGCCGTGGTCATCGAATTCCGGTATCTGCGGGAGGTAGGATACCCTTATGCCGTTCGTGCGTATCATCTCGCCGCTGTCGGGCTGTTCGGCTCCGGCAAGTATCCGCAGCAGGGTCGATTTGCCCGTGCCGTTCACTCCTATGATGCCGACCTTGTCGCCCTCGTTGAGATAGAAGGACACCTCATCGAGCACCTTTCTCTCCATATAGGTCTTTGATATGTTCTGCGCTGTAAGTAAGATCAATTGCTTCTCTCCTTCTACAGCATCATGCAGGGACTTCCGCCCCTGCATGACACCGTATATTATTCATGAATTTACCATTCCCTGACAACAGCAAACGCTGCTTCAAGATAGTCTCCGAGCGGCTCTATCGAGCTGTGTCCGCCGTGTGCGCTTACTGCGACCGCCGAGAGCCTTTCGCAGTTAGGCATATTCCCCGGTATCAGGGTATCCTCGTCGCCGCATATCGTATACGCCAGCGGATTCTTCTCCTTCGGGGAGAGCTCACGATACTGCCTGCGGTATTCCTCCGGCATACCCAAGCCGTATATCAGCTCCAGCTCCGCCGGGAAATAGCAGGGGTTGGTGAGTATGCAGGGGCGGCTGTATATACGGCTGAGTCTGTCCGCATACCAGCAGCCGAGGCTCTGTCCGACGAATAGCGTCTCCTCCGGTACGATCATGCCGGAAAGCCATGGGAGCAGTTCCTCCGGTGATCTGTCCTGATACAGCATCTTCGGGGATATTATCGTTTCAGCCGGCACTATGCCGCAAAGTGCCTTGTAATTCCTGTTATCCGCAGCTCCCAGGAAGCCGTGCAGATTGAGTATCTTCATTCATGTTCCTCCTTCAGTTTTCTGTATAGGCAGAGATATTAGCCGTTCCGCCTGTTGATATATAGGTGTAGTAGCCGAGTATTGCAGAAGCATCGGCTGCGTTGATCTGTCCGTCAACATTCACGTCTGATACAAGTGTCTTTCTCTCGTCAAAGGTCTTGCCGTCGCTCACCGACATGAGTGAGTACTCGTCAAGGAGCTTCGATGCATCGGCGGAGGTCACAAGTCCGTCGCCGTCAACATCGCCCATTCTCAGCCCGCTGTCCGGCATACGGCTCATTGCTGCCGCAAGATCGCCGGCAGAGGCTCTGCCGTTGAAGTCAAGATCGGCTTTGATATCATACTTCTCACCGGAGAGCAGCCTCTCACGGAGAGCCTTGATATCCGCTGTATCAAGATCGCCGTCGCCGTCAAGATCGCCCATAACGTCTTTGCATTCCGGAAGGACAGCTGACTGGAATGAATGCAGCTCAGACGGACGTGTCTGCGTCCATGTCTTGTGATCATCACGCTTGCCGTCGGCAAAACGCATCTCAGCATCAGAGCGCATGAACCATTTATCGCTGCTGTGTTCCGCGTCATCCCATGTGGTGTCGATATGGAAGGCCTTTCCGCCGATCTTCACGACATTCCACGAGTGGATGGCGTTGCATACATACCATGTATCGATGCCGGCAGCATTGAGAAGGAGATTATACGCCCTTGTATAGCCGTCGCATACTGCTATTCCGTCCATGAATATTGCCGCATCCACATGGTTGCCCGGATCATCATAGTTATCTTCGGCGTATTCGGCATTATCGCATAACCAGTCATGGAGCGCCTTTGCCTTCTCGATATCAGACATACTCTCATCCGTTACCTCAGCTACTACAGCCTTCACCTTGTTCATTATGAATTTGTCAATGAAGCCGATATTCTCAGCGCCTTCAAAATTCTTTCTGATAAAAGCATCAAGCTCCTTCGGGAACTCTGTTTCATCGCCCTTAATCACCCTTATGCCGTTTATCGTATTAAGAGCTGTGCAGCCTGAGAAGGTATCCGGTGACAGCACGGGCTCTTCATCAAAATCAAAGGATGTGAGCGAGGTGCAGTCCGCAAAAGCCTCTTTCCCTATGCTGTGCTTTCCGCTGAGTGTCACCTTCTGAAGTACGCTGTCCGCCTTGAAGGCTTCATCTTCGATCGGCGCAGCTCCGCTGATCTTCACGCTGATAAGATCCTTGCATTTGCTGAATGCCGAAACGCCTATCTTGCTGCATCTGCTGTCGAGCTCAAGAGTGCTGATGCCTGTTCCGCTGAGCGCTCTTTCGCCGATAATTATCTTCTTTATATCCGGCGAGAAGCTCACCGTTTTCAGTGTCGGGATCTCCATCAGCGCACCGGAAGTCAGTTCTACGCAATCTCCGGGTCCGAAGCTCACAGATTCAAGCTTTCCGCTTATGCAGTGATTGCCGAGCTTGCAGTTTCCGGGGAGTTCAAGTTCTCTGACGGCGGTATCCCAGAAGGCATGGCCGTCGATGAATATACTGTCGCTCTCTATGGTCACGTTTTCAAGGTTCTGGCAGCAATTGAAGGCAAAAGAACCGATCGTCCTGATATTCTCAGGTATCGTTATCTCCTTCAGCCTCAAGCTCCATTCAAGTCCGTATTCCGGTATCTCCGTGATCGCCTTCGGGAATACGACCTTCTCCAGTGAGCTGCCTCCTATCCTCGGGATCGACGTCAGTGCTTCCGGGAACCTTACCTCCCGGACTGAGATCTCTTCATCGTAATAGGATTGCGGAAGAACAGAACTCGTATTATAACTGCTATAGTCCACAGGATAACCGTTTACCTCCAGCGGGAATTCCACAATCTCATCGAAGCCGTTGTATGAAGAGATCATTGCAGTGACACTAAAATCATTATTGATCGTCAGCTTGACTGTCCAGTCAACAAAGGGAATATTGATCTCTCTGCCATTGCTGAGCTCGAAGCTCGTATACTTTTCTTCAAATTTCGTATTCTGAAATGCACCCAGTCCTATTCCGATAAGACCGTCAGGCATATCTATCTCCTCAAGCTCCGTACAACTGTTGAAGCAGTAACCCGGTATGATCTTTACATTTTCAGGTATATTTATCTTCCTGATCGATGATCCATCGAACGCAAATTCCTCAATGATACATATGGTATCCGGCAGTTTTATACTGTCCAATACCTCAGAACAGTTAAAGCAGCCGCATCCGATGCTCACAACATCCGCTCCGGCAACATTTCCCGGAACGACCAGATCTATCTTTTTCGGTACGGGTTCTCCGTCGATCATTTCGTAAAAAGTCTCCCGTTCTTCGGTGCCCATGTTGTACTCGTACACAAACTCCTCGTCCCAATCATAGTATATCTTCTCGGTATATCTCACACCAGAATAACGGCTGTTGCTCAGCCGAAGACAATTTCCGCCGCCCATATCGGTACGGTTAAATGAATATTTAGGATTGATATCCACGCCTTCTTCATAATAATGAAAAAGCACTGTGACCGTAGTAACATCGCTGAATTCAAGCAGATTGCCATCGAATCTGATGTTCTCGTCCTCCAGCTGAATACTTGTAACCTTCTGCGGGCAGTCCTCAAAAATATGCGCTGATATCTCTGTTACCTTCTGACCGTCTATCTCGCCGGGTATCCTGAAATCCGTGCCTCCGCCGGTAAACTTTACCAGCTTTATACCGTCGCTGATCTTTTCATACTGCCAGTCGCCCGAGCTATACACCTCTCCTGCCGCGCTCGCCTGATAAGGCTTCACACACTCCGGAAACGTGCCTCCGAAGGCCGTCCATACAAGGGTAAGCGCCGCTACCCCGGCAGCGATCCTTTTGATGTTCATAGTGATATCCCTCCCTGTCTGTCACTGATCAATGATGTCATTTATTCTCTGTATAGGCGGCAATATTATCCGTTCCGCCGGTGGATATATATGTATAGTAGCCGAGTATCGCCGATGCATCGGCAGCATTCACCTGTCCGTCAACATTGACATCGGCAATGAGAGTCTCTCTCTCCGTAAAGGTCTTGCCGTCGCTGACCGACATCAGGGAATACTCGTCAAGAAGGAGCGAAGCATCTGCGGAGGTGATAAGGCCGTCACGGTCAATATCTCCCATTTTCAGTCCCGGTGAATCAAGGCGGATAACAGCCGCAGCAAGATCTCCCGCATTGAGCTTTCCGTTGAAATCAAGATCGGACCTGATATCATACTTTGCACTTGAAAGTATCATCTCACGAAGTTCAGCAAGATCGGCCGTATCAAAATCGCCGTCATCGTCAAGATCACCCATCATCACAGTACATTCCGGCATATCTCCGGTCTGGAATGAATGCAGGTCTGACGGGATATCGGCCGTCCAGCTGCTGTGATCTCCTCCGGCTTTTCTGAGTTCCTTATCGGAGCACATGAACCAGTTTGTGCTGTCCTCCTCATCATCCCACGTCGTGTCGATATGGAATGCCTTTCCGTCAATCATGGCGATGTTCCAGGTATGCTTCATATTCTTGACATACCAGCTCTTTATACCCGCCTCATTCAGCAGAAGGTTGTATGTCCTTGCATAGCCCTCACATACGGCGACTCCGTCTGTAAACACAGCGGTATCGGTATGATTGCCGGCATGGAAGACATTTTCCTCTGCATACCTGGTGTGATCGCATATCCAGTCATGAAGAGCCTTTGCCTTCTCTATGTCAGACATCTTATCATTTGTGACCTCAGCCACAACAGCTTTGACATTGTTCTTTACGAACCTTTCCATGAAGCCTACTCCTGTCGAGCCGTCAAAGCTTTTTATAACGAAATCCGAGATCTCCGGAGCAAAGCTTGTATCCTTCTCACCCAGCACCTTTATGCCGTTGATGTATTCAAGCTCTGAACAGAAATCGAATGCATCCGGTGCAACGGGACAGGCTGTATCGAGTTCTATCTCCTTCAGCGACTTGCAGCCACTGAAGGCAAGGCTCTCGATATTATGTATCCCCTTCAGCGTGACCTTCTCAAGTCCGATATCGTTCATGAAGGATTCGCTTGCGATACGTGAATCTCCGCTGAGAGAAAAGGTTTTCAGATCGGAGCAGTCCTTGAATGCGGAATGGCTTATCTCCCTGACATTGCTGCCGAGCTCCAGCTTTTCAAGACCCGTTGCACTGAATGCCTTGTCTCCTATGTATATCTCCTTCAGATCAGGCGAGAATGAGATCTCTTTGAGACTGCTCAGGCCGCTGAGAGCCGCCGTACATATCTCTGCCTTGTCGCCCGCACGGAAAGAAAGTGACCTGAGTCCCTGGTTCAGCGCCGAACTCCGGACAACGGCATTTCCGGGAAGTTCGATCGACTTGAGATTCGTCTGCTCAAAGCATCCCCACTGTATCTCAATGCTGTCGCCCTCTATCTTCACATCTGAGAGATTGCTGCATTCGGCGAAAGCTCCGACACCGACCGTTTTTACCGTTGACGGAATGCTGACCGAGGTAAGGCCCTTGCACTCCTGGAATGCCATTATCGGTATCTCTGTAACTCCGGCGGGAATGTCTATGCTCTTGATATAGCTGTTCCTGAGCAGCGGGATATAATCCAGTTTTTCCGGGAAGCGTATCTCGCTGACATTTTCGCAGCTGCTGAGCAGTGAGCTTTCGGGTTCATAATAATCCAGCGATTCATAATCATAATTAACCGGATAGCCGGCTATTTTCTCAGGGTAATCAACGACTGTATCCTTGCCGCAATATCCTATCGGCATTACATACAGGCTGAGATCATCTCCCATAACATAACGTACCTTCCAGTCGCCCTCTTTGCCGTACATTCTCATCCAGTAGCCGTATACATCGGAAGCCTTGGCAGCCTTTGCGTCATAGAACTTCGTACCGACAAAGGCACTACGGCTTACTGCCACGACGCTGTCCGGGATCTCCGGCTTCTCAAGCCTGAGGCAATTCTCAAAGCAGTTGTCACACAGGAAATACACGCTTTCAGGTATATTTACAGTCTTGACAGATGAGCCGCTGAAACAGTATTCATTCAATACACGAAGCGTATCAGGGAGGATCACATTGTCGATGACCTCTGCATTCTGAAAGCAGCCGTTCTGAAGCGCTATGATATCCGCACCTGCCACTGTCGCCGGCACTTCGATATCGGTCGTCCTGCATACCCTGTACTGACCGTCAACATATTCGCAGTATTTTTCCCTGAACCGCTGCTGATCAGGAGTAAGCTTTGTGTTGATTTCTCCCGTAACCGGATCATAATCCGAAATCTTATCATCATCATAAAGATACAAGGGGCTGTAACCTATCTCCCACGCATTCGCATCTGTGGTGAAACGGTACAGATAATAATCCGTACATTCAACTGAATAAACACGGCTGTGCTCAAGCAGGTTCCCGTCAAAGGGTATCGAGGGGTCCTCAATAATAAGACTGCCGCATCTTGTATTCTCCTCGATTATTCCTGCTGATACCATAACTACCTTCTGACCGTCAAGCTCAGCAGGTATCGTTATCGTATGGTATACATCACCGGGTGTAAAACGCATCAGCTTTATTCCGCCGGCAACCTTTTCATATTCCCAGTTGTCATATGTATAAAGCTCTCCGGCAGCGCTTGCCTGATACAGCTGCACCATCCCGGGCAGCATTATGCCCGAGGAAGAAAATGTTATCAGAAGAGCAGCTGCTCCAGCTATGATCCTTTTAGTGTTCATTGCAAAGTCCCTCCATCATATGTCATTATTCAACAACGCACCGTGACTGCCGGCAAACGCCGCTGACCCTGTCCCGGTGGTATTGTCGTTACTATAACCCGTCTTTGTTTTAAGTATATCACGCCATGACATAATTGTCAATCAATAAAGAAACATTCTGTGCAATCAGTACAACAAAAAGCGCTCCCGAAGGAGCGCCCATGCTGTATCATATCATTTTATCCTTCCGCACCGATATGCTCTCTGAGAGCCTGCATATATTCATCAGGTTCAGCATTCCAGAATTCGTACATGGCCCATACACCGTTGATCTTTCTGAAGTGAGGATGTGAGAAATAATACTTACCCAAAGTGTGATCGGTTTCTTCATGATTCCAGTTTTCATGCACCGTCCATGCCCAGAAGTTGTCTTCATCCTCATACTCTATCAGGATAGGCTTATCCAGACAGCATCTTAAAGGTGCCTGATCTGCTTTCTCCGGATTTGCATAGAGCTTTCCGTTATACTCCGTTGTCGTAGGAAATTCATCATCATAGTTAAGATAGCAGCCCGGTGTGACATGATTGCCTATCCAGCGCTGGAATATATCCAGACTGTTCGGGGCCGTCTTTTCAAGATTATCGATCATTTCCTCATACGAACTGAAATCGGGATCATTGTACCGGACGTATGTTACGGTCCTTTCTTCCGGTTCGAACATTCCCGGCTCATTATATGTTATCTCAAAGCTGTCGCTGAAATCGAAGTATTTGTATTCGGGGGCACAGCATACCCTGTAGTTGTCCTGATATCTCTTCAGTACTTCCTTTGCTATTGCTGTATACTCAGGATCTTCCGTATATCCTTCCCTGCCGAGCCTGTCGATCAGCTCTTCATCAGTCTCCGCCGCAGCCGTTGTAACAGCCTGATCTGCGGGCTTTGACGCTGCTGTGGTACCTGACTTCTCTGATGCGGCAGAAGCAGTGCTACTGTCATCTGCGGAAACGGGAACGACTGTTGTAACTATATCGGCAACGGCAGTCTCTGCTGTGGCCTCAGATTCTGCTGTGCCTGTAACAGCAGTATCAGTCACCATGAGGTCTGCATCTGTTGTATCTGTAGGTGAGGTGGTATCCTCTGTAGAGGCTGCGATAACAGGCGGCTCGGGATCATCGGGGCCGATGGGATCCTGTCTCCTGAGGAGATTGCCGGTTACGGCAGCCACTCCTGCCAGAAGCACTACGGAGGCCGCCGCCGTGAGGACTCTCGTCCAGACAGGACGCCTGTAGGTCTCAACTCCGCTTATCTCCGTCTCATATCCGCCTGTGATGCCTGCCTCGGCATTCTTCCTTGCTTCGTACTTGCGCTCGCTCTTCTCAAGAAGGCGCTCTGCTGTATCGCTGTCAAACTCCGGCGTATGCTTCATAAGCTTCATCATATCATCATCACCGGCATTCTCAAGTTTGTTGAATATATTCTTTTTCATGTCCGCTCCTCCTTATCCTGCGATACCTTTCTCTGCAAGCAGAGATTTCAGCTTTTTCAGTGCTCTTGAGCTTCTCAGTCTTACTGCGGCTGCGCTCATGGACAGCGTCTCTGCTATATCGGCTGACTTGCGGTCGTAGTAGTATTTCTGTATGATTATGGTCGAATCCGGCTCGCCGAGCGACTCGATAAGCCCGAGTATTATTCTCCTCAGGTCATTAGTCTCGGATATCTCCTCAACGCTGACGCCGGAGCGTATACCCTCAAGCTCTTCGCTGCTGATATCGGCGCTCCTGCTGTTTCTTATTGAAAGCCTGCGGTAATAATCGATAGCCCTGCGCTTTGCGATAGTCCCGGCAAGCTTCCCGGCAGCGGCAGCTCCTTCTCTGTCTGCGGCTGTGAACATATCTGCAAACACATCACTGAAGCATTCCTCTATGTCCTCTTTTGTTCCGCAGCTCCTGAGCTTATTATATATAATGGTATACACATACCTTCCGTACTGATCCATAAGCTGTCTGTGGAGCTCTCCCGGCGACATCCCGGTATTATTGCTTTCCATCATTTTCACGTCCTCCTTTTCAGTCATCTGCATCCCGACCGGTTCCTTATCAGGTGCTTTCATAAATAACTATCGCAGCATTGAATCCCGTTGTATCATAAGTTTATATAATTTTTTCATTTAATAATATCAGTAACCCGGATCAGTCCTTCCGAACCTCTCCGGGCTGTATGCACTTATCCTCTTTTCCTGAGATAATCCTCTATCACCGGACGTGCCTCTTCAAATCTCAGCGGGAGGCCGTGCCCGCAGGCAAGCCATTCCGGAGAGATCTCAAGTATGCGCCTGAGAGAGGAACGCATCTCCCTGATGCTCACGGCGTGGGGAGTGATATCCGGACGCTTCCACAAAGCCGTGAAGGCATCGCCGCAGTAGAGCACCTTTCCGCTGAGCAGACCTGCCGAGCCGTAAGTGTGTCCGGGAAGCGGAACTATCTCCGCAGGATATCCGAGTTTCTTCAAAAGCCCGCTCTCGCTGCCCGTGAAGTATATATCCGGCTTGTATTCCGGGCTTCTGAATATACTGCCGTTTACCCACTGTGTAAGATTCCGGAAGCGGTACTTCGGGAACGTCGGCTTCACGGGCTGCGTCATGTAATGCCTGTTGAGTCCTTTGTCACGCTCGCTGAGCAGTATCTTCACTCCCTTTGCCTGTATCGCGGCTGCATTCCAGTCATGGTCGGCGTGGGCGTGAGTAAGGAAGAGATGCTTTATGCGGTAAGCCTCCAGCCATTTCTCAAGTCCGCTGTGTATATAGAAAAGTCCGGTATCAATAAGCAGGTCTCCGTTCTTTCCTCTTATTATATAGCAGGTCATGCCGCCCTGTGCGTAATAGCGTATACCGCCGAGGGGCTTGTCACGGTCGGTGACAGCCGGCATAAGTCTGTTTATCATGGTATCCTTTTTCATATTTCCTTTTCTCCGATGTACTGTAGTACATTGATTCTAACACAGGAAATTAAAATTGTCAAATCCCGGGAAAAGTGTTCGCAGATTTTTTTATATGACTTTTTTACAAAGCTGTGCTACAATAATAACAGTTCAAGAGAACAGAACAAATACAGGGACTGAAGCAGTAGAAACGGTTACTTCGCTAAACTGATAATTTAGAATGAAACAGATCTCGTCATCTGACTGCACCGCAAGGTGCTAACCCGTTTCTTTTATTCTCAGTCCCTGCCATAAAAATCAACATTGCAGGGACCGAAGCAGCAGAAACGGTTACTTCGCTAAACTGAGGATTTAGAATGAAACAGATCTCGTCATCTGACTGCACCGCAAGGTGCTGACCCGTTTCTTTTATTCTCAGTCCCTGCCATAAAAAACTCACAGCACAGGGACTGAAGCAGCAGAAACGGTTACTTCGCTAAACTGTCACTTTAGAATGAAACCATGCACCGCAAGGTGCTTACCCGTTTCTTTTATTCTCAGTCTCTGCCGGAAAAACTCTCCGGCGCAGGGTATACGGTTACTTCAGAGGATTTTATTTATGGGCATTGCGGAAACGGAATGCCACGCAGCTATGCTGCTCATAAAAGCCGGTCTCCGGCATCTTAGAATTTTTGACCGTGTCCGGTATTCCCGGAGAGTTATTATTTTGATACCAAGGAGGAAACAACAATGAGCAGATTATCAAAGGCTGTTGAGAATATGCAGAACAAGACAGAGAAGACAGTTACCAACTTCATGGGCGGAGAGTGCTATACACTCGATCCGGTTGAGACACTGCGCATGATCGCTGCTTCCTCTGTTTTCGGCGAGCCCTCTTACTACCGCAATGACATAAGGGACGGTATATTCGTTCCCGAGTCCGGCATAATAACAGACGGCATACTCGCTGCATATGACGGCAAGTCCACAACAGAGATCTTCACAGAGGCGATCGATACCGCACTCGAATACGACTTCGGCGCTGTACTCGAAATGGCCGCAGAGCTGAGAAGCACCTACAATATGCGCCTGAACCCTCAGGTCATAATGGTGCGTGCAGCCCTCCACCCCGCGCGTAAGGAGTGGACTGAGAAGAACCCCGGCAAGTTCGCTGAGATACAGGCAAAGGTCATGCAGAGAGCCGATGAGCCTGCCGTTCAGGCGACTTACTACCTCTATACAAATAAGGGCAGCAAGGAAAAGATGCCCTCAGTCCTTAAGCGCTCCATATCTGCACGTCTCTCTGCACTCGGCAGATATCAGGTGAACAAGTACAAGAACGCTGAGATAGGCATGATCAATACAGTACGCCTTGTACACGCAAATTCACCTGTTATAGACGAGCTGATGCGGACAGGTACCGTTGAGGTCGGCGAGACTGAGCAGACCTGGGAGCAGAAGCGCTCTGCCGGTATGTCATGGGCTGATATCCTCAGGGCCACGAAGCTCGGCCACATGGCTATGCTCCGCAATATCGTGAACGTGTTCACTGAGATAGACGACACTGAGGTATGCCGTGAGTACATGGAAGAGGTAAAGAACGGCGTTCCCGACGGAAGGCAGTTCCCCTTCCGCTATGAGTCCGCATACCGTACTGTCAAGAAGGCTCAGGACATACACCACCAGCAGTACATACTCGATGCTCTCGAGGAGTGCATGGATATAGCTGTCGGCAACCTCCCTCATCTCAAGGGCAGGACTATGTGCCTTTCCGACAACTCCGGCTCTGCATGGGGCTGCTTCAACTCGGAGTACGGCACAGTTACCGTTGCAAATATCGACAACCTCTCTGCAGTCATAGCTGCAAAGTGCTCCGATGAGGGTTATGTCGGCAAGTTCGGCGACGAGCTCCGCATATTCCCCGTATCGAAGAGAAACGGTACCCTGTCACAGGCAAGGGAGATAGACGCCAACGGCTACCGTGACGTCGGCGGTTCTACCGAAGGCGGTATCTGGAAGTTCTTCCGCAACGCCATAAGGAAGAAGGCCCACTACGACAACATCTTCATATTCTCCGACCAGCAGGCAGGCACAGGCGGCCTCTACGGCACAGCTGCCGACAAGGAGGAGTATACCGGAGAGTACAGCTTCGGCGCAGACTTCCGTCCCCGCAATGGATTTACACGTCCCGGATACATAAACGTGTACAAGCTGATACAGGAATACCGAAGAAAGGTGAACCCCAGGGTGAACGTATTCTCGGTTCAGACTGCCGGCTATAACAACGTCCTCGTTCCCCAGATGTCCTACAGGTGTGCAATGCTCACCGGCTGGACAGGCAAGGAGATAAGCTTCGCCGCTGACTATATAGCTCAGTGGGATGCTGTCGAGGCCGCACGTCAGTAAATATTATGGTGAAGCGGCGACCGGAGTTACTTCAACTCAGAATTGAAATCCCTACTCCGGCGGTTATTCTCACCATAGCTATATCAAAGTGCTCCTTCGGGAGCCCTCTGTTTGTCAGAAAAGCACCTTTTTTTAAAAGTCTGGGATTCTAAAGGGGCTTTGCCCCTTTAGCGGAGTCCAGAGGCAGAGCCTCTGGTAGGGTGTGGGGCAACGCCCCGCATTTATCCGCAGGGCGCTTCGCAAGGGGTGAATTCCAAAACAGTCCGGGGGACTGTTTTGGAAGAGGGGACGCCTTGCAAGTGAAGGCGTCCCCTGATAGAGCTAAGGATTCTTGAAAGACTGACAATTTTTCCGAGAGTTCTCGACTTTTTGCACAAGAAGCACCATACATATTTGTATTTTTTGTAAATTTTTTTGGAATCTATTGATTTTTATATTTTTTTACGTTATAATGTCTTTGAAAGGGGTGTTACTTTATGATACTAAACAAAGAATGCTACTGGAATATCCTTGACTACACATTTCAGAACCTTCACTTCAAGGAAGGCGCAATCTCACCAAGTGATGTAATAACTATCGAAACAGACGATGAAACAAAGAATATATGGCTGAAGGATGTTTTTGAAAAGCTTGAATCCGACAACTGTCCTAGAGAGGCTATCCTGAGCGCTATTCATATACTCGTTGCAAGGGATATAATCAAGATCCTCTATGTGGCACAGAAAAAAGATTACCGTATCATAGGCCTTACAAGCAAGGGCTATGATGAGTATCTCATGAGATACAATGTTGTCTGACTCCTCTGCAGCGGCGTCTTCCGGTCGGCACTGTCCGTCCGGGGACGCCGCTTTTTCTGTTGTATTATCCTACAAAACATCTTCCGGCGTATTGTGCAAAATGATAATTATTCAGGCCGTTTTGTAAACAAAGCCTGTATTACGTTGACTTCGGCCGGTTTATATGTTATGATTTTACCAACAGGATATGACCTGACATAACATGAAAGGGGTAATGAACCATGAAAAAAATCACACATCAGTTAAGGCTGCTGTCGGGTATCCTCGCATCAGCCGTGCTCGCCGGAGCAGTCTGCCCTGCTCTTCCCGCTGTACCCTATACCGCATACGCTGTTGAATCAGACGTTGATACAGCGGAGGTCGGCTCCGAAGATGAAGACTTTGATGAGGAGATCATACAAAAACCACAGTATGAGGTAACACTGCACAACGTCATCTTCACAGGCATGGACGTATGGCCGGATAATATCGATCCCAGTGAAGACTTTCCCTTTGAGGCTGATGCGATCTACCTGACTGACAATCTTTATTACTATTCACATAATCATGAAATACAGATCATCCCCGGTATATGCTTTGATGACAAATTATCCGAAAGGCGGCAGGATGCCTACACGATGCTCTCTGAGTTCTCAAAGAACAACTATGTGGACATCACCTTCATCACAGACCAGGACTTCTCAGGCATTGAAGACCAGAAAGAAATCCTCAACAGTCTTACCCGGGTAGCAGCAGTAAAATGTGTAAAGATACCCGGCTCGCACCTGATAGGCGATGTCAATGACGACGGCGTTATCGATACCTTTGATATGGTGCTCCTCCGTGAAGCGCTCAATACAGGCGTCGATGAAAAGCTCAGCACAGAACAGAAGAAATGTGCCGATATCGACAACGACGGCAGCATTACCGAAAGCGATCTCAGCGAGCTGAGTGCTTACCTTCTCGGTGCAGAGGACAGATTCAACACTCCTTCAGACATCGGAAGCATACGCCTTGACGACAAGGTGCAGATAAAGGCTGAAAGCGGAACGAAACCCAGCGAGCAGTTCGCGGCATCACAGATGAACCTCGGTATAAAGATGCTCCAGCAGCTGAAATCCGACGAGACTACCAATAAGGACAAGATGCTCATATCTCCTCTCTCTGCCTCCGCAGCCCTCACAATGACTGCAAACGGCGCAGACAGCAATACCCTTGCAGAGATGGAGAAGGTGCTCGGAAACGATCTTTCACTCGAAGAGCTCAACGAGTACTTTGCATACTTCATACAGAACCTTCCCTCTTCAAAGAAGGAGACCGTGAACATTGCAAACTCCATATGGTTCAGGGATGCAGACTGGTTCAACGTACACGACAGCTTCCTTGAGAAGAACAAGAAGTATTTCAGCTCCGAGATATACAAGTCGGTTTACGATGAAACTACAGTAGACGATATCAACAGCTGGGTAAATCAGCACACCAACGGCATGATACCGAAGCTTCTTGACAACAGGAATATGTTCGATGATCCGAATGCCTGCATGACTCTTGTAAATACGCTCTACTTCGAGGCTGACTGGGCTTCCAAGTACAACTCCGACGGCTATGCGACATTCACCACCGAGGACGGTACAGAAAGATCCATCAGAGGTCTCTACTCCAATTCAAATAACTATTACGAACTTGACAACGCTATTGCTTTCAAGAGGAACTACGCCGGCAATTACAAGTTCGTAGGAATCCTTCCCGATGAGGGCATGAGTCTTGACGAGTATATCGCCTCCATCGATCCCGGAAAGCTCTCCGAGCAGCTCAGGACTCCCGGTGATATGGACAATGTCGTTGTACATACCATGATACCCAAGTTAGATTATCAGTACTCCTGCTCTATGAAGGATACTCTCAAGGCAATCGGTATGGGTGATGCATTCGATAAGGAGAAGGCTGACTTCACAAATATCGCAGATGTTGACGGCGGATATCCGATCTATATCGATGATGTTATCCAGAAGACCAACATCGAGCTCTCGGAAAAAGGTACAAAGGCAGCAGCAGCAACTGCTGTGATAACAGCCGTTGCATCCGGCATCGACCCTAATCCTCCGAGAGACATCTATATCTTCCTTGAAAGACCTTTCGTATACATGATCGTTGACGAGAACGATATCCCCGCCTTCATAGGCTGTATATCAGATCTCGGAAAGTGATACGGATAACAAGAGCCCCGCAGATAATGCGGGGCTTCTTTGCAGGCTGTTTGCGGGACTCCGTCCCACACCCTGCCAGAGGCGCTGCCTCTGGACTCCGCTAAAGGGGCGCAGCTCCTTTAGAATCCCAAACCTGTCGTCATACTGACATTTACAGCAAACATAAACGGCGCACGTTATATGGTGCGCCGTCTTTTTTATTCAACTGTGATGCTTCCGCCCTGCCAGTGATCGAAGGCATACTTCTCGAAGGAAGGATCCTTGTCATAGTTGGCGAATATATCTGTATCGCAGTAGTAGTAGTCTATCGGATATACAGTGCCGGGTGTTGCATCCTCAGGGATCTTGAAGGAATAAGTGCAGATATCACCGTCAAGTCCGTGGTTCTGATCAAGGACTGCTGTGAAGAATACCGACTTCTGCTTGTTGGCTATCATATCCTCTGTGAGGTTATCCCTCCAGAGCATAGCTATAGTACCGGAGGCATAGGCAACAGCATCGCCCTTCTTCACCTGTACAAGACGCTCCTCGTCGTTGAACATCTGACATTCGAGAACGTCAGGATATACGATATGAAGGCCGCACATACTCCATGCCTTGTCAACACCGGATACCGAGAGCGTTACCTCTGCGATCTCGCCCGGCTTTGCTTTGGTATTGCTGATAGTGAGATGCGCTCCGTCTGCGGCATCCTTGACGCCGTCATACTTGCCCTTCGGCGGCTGTGTCTCGACCGGCAGATCTGCCGATACCGATGACTTTGTCTCAGCCGGAGTTGTTGCTGACATAGCGGGCTTCTTTGTAGTGGAGCAGCTTGTGAGAGCTGTGGCTGCAAATACCGCAGCAGCTGCTATCCTTAACATATCATTCTTCATTGCTATCGCTCTCCTTGTTCTTTAGAGATACATTCAGATCCAGTTTTCCGTCCTTTACGACTACCTCAAGCTCTGATATCTCAGAGGCGTGCTCGAGCACCTGCTCTGCTATCTTGTCCTCGACCTCCTGCCTTATGACACGGCGTATATCTCTTGCGCCGTAGGGCTTGCCGAAGGATTCCTCTGCGATAAGGTCGAGAGCCTCCTGAGTATAGGATATACCGATATTCTTTTCTGCGAGAGGCTCCTTCATCTCATCGAGCATAAGAGCTGCGATGCGTGAGAAGTCTGCCTTTTCAAGCTGACGGAATACCACTATCTCATCGATACGGCTAATGAACTCGGGACGGAGGAATTCCTTCAGGCCCTTCATAGCCTTATCCTTTGATATCTCGTCTGCGGTGCGGTTGAAGCCGACGCCTACGCTCTTGTCTGTAGAGCCTGCGTTGGAGGTCATGCAGATTATCGTGTTCTCAAAGTTGACAGTTCTGCCGTGGGCGTCGTCTACCTTGCCCTCATCGAGTATCTGCATAAGAATATTCATAACGTCCGGATGTGCCTTCTCTATCTCGTCGAACAGGATAACGGAGTAAGGTCTGCGGCGCACCTTCTCGGTGAGCTGTCCGGCCTCCTCATAGCCTACATAGCCGGGAGGAGAACCTATCATCCTCGCAACGGAATGCTTCTCCATATACTCTGTCATATCGAGCCTGATGAGCGGCTCGGGAGAATCAAACATAGCATCTGCAAGAGCCTTTACAAGCTCGGTCTTACCGATACCTGTGGGGCCGATGAAGATGAACGATGCAGGTCTGCGGCGCTTGTTGAGACGAACCCTTGTACGCTTGATCGCTCTTACAAGCACTCCTATCGCCTCGTCCTGTCCGAGCACCCTTGCCTTGAGCTCATCCTCGAGCTTTGCTATCTTGAGGAACTCGTTCTCTGCCACCTTGCTTGCGGGGATACCGGTCCAGAGCTCTATTACCTTGGTGATATCCTCCTCGGTCACCTGTGCATCAAAGGCCTTCTTACGCAGCTCCTCCGATTCCTGACGCAGGTGGATAAGCTTTCCCTTTACCTCTGCAAGTGCCTGATAATCGATCTCCTGCTTCTCCAGCAGGACTTCTTCCATGCCCTCAAGAGCAGATATCTCCTTCATCACCCTGCCGTACTCAGCTATCTCCGGGTTGCGTATGGAAGCCCTTGCACAGCTCTCGTCGAGCAGGTCGATAGCCTTGTCGGGAAGGAAGCGGTCTGTGATATATCTCTCTGAGAGGACTGCGCATACCCTTGTGAGATAATCGGATATATGCACCTTGTGGAAGTCCTCGTAGTACTTCTTGATGCCGAGAAGAACACTTACTGTGTCCTCGATATTCGGCTCGTCGATAGTCACCGGCTGGAAACGGCGCTCAAGGGCGGAATCCTTCTCGATGTACTTGCGGTACTCTCCGAAGGTGGTCGCACCGATGACCTGTACCTCGCCTCTTGAAAGAGCGGGCTTGAGGATGTTTGCCGCATTCATGGAGCCCTCGGAATCGCCTGCTCCTACCAGTGTATGTACCTCGTCTATGAAGAGGATTATATTTCCCTCTCTCTTTACCTCGTCAACAAGTCCCTTCACACGGCTCTCGAACTGTCCGCGGAACTGAGTTCCGGCAACGAGAGCTGTAAGGTCAAGGAGGTATACCTTCTTGTCTGAAAGATTGAGCGGTACATCGCCTCTTGCTATACGCTGTGCAATGCCCTCTGCTATGGCAGTCTTTCCGACGCCGGGCTCACCGATGAGACAGGGGTTGTTCTTGGTACGGCGTGAGAGTATCTGTATTACTCTTGCGATCTCCTTGTCTCTGCCGATGATATTGTCAAGCTCGTTATCCTCAGCCTTCTGTGAGAGATTGGTGCAGTAGTTTCCGAGGAACTTCAGCTCACGGCGCTTCTTTTCACGCTTGCTGCCGAACATATTCTTCCAGTCTCTTTCCTTCTTCTCTTCACCGGCAGGCTCCTCACGCCTTTCGGGGATATTCGTCTCAGGAGTCTCTTCTTTCTCCTGATCCTTGTTTGTACCGAAGATGTTTGAAAGGAAGCCGGGCATTATACCGGAGCCGCCCATCTCGAAGGCATCGCCGTCGAGCATTTCCATCATCTGATCGGAGAGCTGATCTATCTCCTCGTCAGTGATGCCGAGCTTTTCCATATACTCGGATACCTGCGGGATATGCATCTTCCTTGCACATACAAGGCAGAGCCCTTCGTTCTTCTTTTCGTTCCCCTGCACTGAGGTAATGAATACCACCGCAGGCCGTTTCTTGCAGTTGCTGCACATTATCATCAGCGAAATCCTCCTGTCATGCTAATGAGGAGCCGCCCCGCCGGATATCCGGCAGGAACGGCTCTGATTGTTTTCTCTTCTCTTTGCCCGCAGGCCTTACATGCCTGCTACTATATTATATATGTGCTTGAATACCAGTGTCTTGTCAACCGTATCCTTATTGAATACCATCATCTCATTGTTTCCGAGGACAACATTGAGCTTGATGACTACCGCTATAACTATTATCACGATGATACCTATGAAGATGCCGAGCACGCCTCCGACAATATGTGATACTGCCTCGCCGCTCTTGATATTCTCAGAAAACGACTTTACAATGAAGAATGCGAGCAGTGACACGATAACGAACATTGCGATGAAGCTGATATATCTGAATACCTTGCTGTATGTCGGAGCTATGTAGTTGTCTGAGATGATGGCTGCTGCCTCTCTCTGACCGCCTTCCTCCTCATTGAGCTCCCTGCCTATCTGCTGGAAGCATGACGGATCGGCAACAGTGAGATTCCTTGCAGCTTCTGCGATATACGGATCGCAGTTCTTTGCTACGAGCTCATATATGATCTGTCCGTAGATCTTGTGAAGCTCCTCCTTGAATTCATCCTCCTCTGCTACCTTGATGGCGTTGATATTGTTTGCATAGACATAGACCTCGTGATCAAAGTCCGAGTTCTCGTCATTGAGGAGATCTGTGATCTTGTCCTCCCTGACGCTGAGGTGATAGTCAAGACCGTTGAGCTGATCTACAAGTCTCTTCTTTACGGAATCACTGTAAAGGTCCTTGGAGACATTCTTGATCGTGCTCGGCCTGATCATTGTTTTGTATACTCCCTTTGATACAGCGGAGCTTACGGAAAAGGCTATCACGAGCGCAAGCACGGAACAGGCAAGGCTTATCGCTGTCTTCACCAGTCCCTTGCGGCTCGATATGAAAACGAACACCAGAATTATTGCAGCGATCGCTGCATCGTAGATCCACCAGAACTGTTCTCCCATTTGTTTTCGGACACATCAGATGTGTCCTTCCTCCCTTCGTTTACTTCTTTACTGGGAAAAGTGTGCATAACCGGGCTAACCCAGCCGCACGGTATAGTCAGCACCGGACAAAAAGGACTGCCCGGACGCAAAACAAGATTAACGGCTCAGCTGTTGAAATCGATCCTGTCGATCCTGCCGAAGCCTTTGAGGAATATGTACTTGCCGCCCCTTGTGAATCCGGTATAGGAATCACTGATCTCAACGGTCGAGCGGACCGTTCCGTCAAAGCTGTAGGCGGTTATCTCCTGCCTGCCCATGACATAGGCAAGCCCGTCCTCAACTGCGACGTCGATAAGAGGCTGTTCAAACTCTATCACCACGGGCTCTGAAGCACCGCCGCTGTAGAGTGCCATAGTATAACGTCTTCTTTCATCATTGTTGACAATGACCGCAGACTTTCCGTCCTGCGAATCTCCGCCGGCAAGTTCACCGTCATACCTGTAATATGAGCTTATGCCGCCTGTGCTGTTGATGTAGCCGCACGACTCGATGCCGAGCACGAAGGCTCCGCTCTCGTAGCCGTACACCTCAAGGCCGAGGGCATCCATGCCCGGCGAGGTCCAGCGGTCAACATACTCATGGAGATCGATGTCCTGTACAGACGTTACCAGTCCTCCGTTCTCGGCGCTGAGGTAACTGAGTATCATACCCCGGCTCTCGTCACGGAAACTGATTCCGCTTACACGATCTATACACTGACGCCGATAGATCTCCTTTCCCTTGCGGTTGTAGACCTTGACCTCGCAGTCGAAGTTGTCAGAGGTAAGCACTACAGCCGTATATCCCTCCGGGCTGATACGTGCGAAGAGTATATTCTCATCGAAGGTATCGCTGTAGAGGATGGAATCATCATTCTCCACGCAGAATTCATCGCCGCCGCTTTCATAGAGCAGCACCTTTCCGTTGTCTGCGGGACACATGACGGGATTTGAATAATCATGCAGACGCTTCTTTATCAGTGATCCCTCCGTATTGTAGAAGGTGATATAGGCGTCGTTCAGCACTACTATCTCCTTGCCGGAGAATTCAAGCTGATAATCTGATTCAGCGGAAAGCTCAAGGGGGAAGTTTCCTCCGGCGAGCTGTCCGTCGTTGGTTATTATCTGATACTGCCTGCCTACTCCTCTGATGCCTGAAAGCCATATATCCCTTGTAAAAAACAATACAGCCCCGAGGATCAGAAGGCCGGCTATAACTGCAAACCGTATCAGCCGTTTTCGTTTTATCTCTTTATTATGCTGATCTACCTGATCGGTAGTTTCATACATCGGCATCTGGCAGTCTCCTTCGGTAAAGTTCTTCCTTATCGTAGAACACTCTGTTAAGGTAGAGCCCGTGCGCCATGGCTGTTCTTCCGGCGGCGAGCCTGTCCCTTGCTGCAAGGATCGCGGGCATATCCGAGGGCTCGAAGCGCTTCTCGTTCACATCAATAAGTGTACCCGCTATTATCCTAATCATATTATACAGAAATCCGTCTCCTTTTACAAGCATTATCACAGAAGTTCCACTATTTTCTATTTCAAGAGAATAAATAGTTCTGATAGTTGTCGAAACATTTGTACAGTCGGCACAAAACGATGCAAAATCATGTGTGCCTACGAAATATTTCGCTGCCTCACGCACCCTTTCAAGGTCGAGAGGTCTGCGGTAATGGTAGGAAAGATCGGTCTCGAAGGGGTTTTTCGACTCGCTGGCATGGATCCTGTAGAGGTACTCCTTGCCCACGCAGTCATACCTTGCGTGGAATTCCGGCGGGGCGTCCTCACAGCTGAGGACGGATATATCCGCCGGGAGTTCTCCGTTCACTCCCCTTACGAAGCCGATATTCCTTATACTGCTTGAAGTGTATACATTGAAGCAGTAGCGGTTGGCATGGACGCCGGTATCAGTACGTGAGCATCCGTATATCGTTACGGGCTCATTCAGTACCTTCGATACCTTCTCCTCCAGCACCTCCTGTACTGCCAGAGCGTTGCTCTGTCTCTGGAACCCGTGGTATCTCGTCCCCCGGTATGCTATCCATACCTTCAGATTCCTTTTTGTCTCCGTCCCCGGCGGGAGCGTTCTCTTCTCCATTCTCTGCCTCCTGATCTTCCTCTGACTTCTCAGCCGCCTTTGCCTTCTTCCGCTTGATATCCAGCAGACACAGCATCAGGAAGAGGAAGAGCATTGCTGCGGATACTGCACATCCGAGCGCAAAGCCCTCAGGTGTGTATTCCAGTCTCAGCTCATGATCGCCCTCGGGGATCTCTGCACCGAGCATAGAGGAGAGCACCTTGAAGGTCTCGACCTCCTTGCCGTCGCACCATACCCTCCAGCCCTTCTCGTAGGGGATGGAGAAATAGAGGACACCGTCCTTTTTCGCACGGATGCTGCCGGTGATCTTTGTATCGCTGAAGGTCTTGAGCTGGATCTGCTCGTCTGCAAGAAGATCATAGGTCTCAGCCCACTTCTCCTCGTCAAGAGCATATACCATCAGCTTGTATGTGCCCGTCTTGCTGTCCTTGTTGGTATGCAGGTTCACATGAGCGGATGTTCCGGTCTGACCGTTTCCGAGAGAGAATACTATCGGATAATCGTTGACTGATACGCTGTAATCCACAGTGATGTCCCCGCAGGTGACTGTTGCATCATTGATGCCGCCGTTTGTGAGGTAACCGTAGAGGTAGGAATTTGCAACTCCGGCAAAGCTGTAGTCTGCGTTTCCGATCTTGTTGGGATCCGGTATAGCAAAGCTGTAGTTGCCGTAGCCGTTCTTTGTGACCTCGATATTGTCATAGCTTACCATCTCGACCGGCTGTGCATAGAAGGTGCTGTAGTCAACACCTGTTGCAAGACGGAGCAGCTTGTTCTGGTACTCAAAGGGATTGATGCTGTCCTCGTCGGGCATTTCGAGTATCGCCTTGTCCATCATGAAGCCGATGGCAAGAGGCTTTGTATTCTCGTAGGCGTAAACGTCACCTGAGCTGTAGCGGTACTCAAGATGTGCCTCCTCGCTGTTGAGCATGCCGTTCTTGGAGATGAGGTACTTTATACCGAGCAGGTCGTTGACGACAGGTCCTGCCGTTCTGTAGTAGAAGCGGTTTCCGGCCTCGGAGGAATAGAGTCCGAGACGTCTGAACAGCCTTGTTACAGATACGTTGGCGCTTGAAGAGAACTGGGATACGCCCCTGTAGCCGTATGCGGCGCTGTCGTTGAGGGTGTATGTGGTGTTCATCTCTGCACGGTAGAAGAGTGAATCTTCATGTGCAGATATCTGCCTGAGAAGGTCATGTGCCTCTCCCTCCTTGGTGAGGTACTGGTCATAGGAGGAAGTGCCGACTGTGGCAGTACCGAGGAGAGCATTGCTCGTCAGCTCGGTGAGAACCGCCGCTGCGATACATACGTTGAGAGCGGCTGTGCGTACCTTGGGGTTCTTGAAGGGGAATACCCTGGCAGCAACGAAGATGAGTATATAGGCTCCTGTGATGATAAGGGAGCTCTTGATAGCCTGTGTGAATTCAAAGTTGTCCCTGTTCTTGAACCAGCAGCAGAAGAATACCGCAGCGGGAACGGGAACGAGCAGTATCAGCTGATATATCTTCACGCCCTTCGAGGCTATGACGTCATAAGCCCTGAACGCCGCAGTTGCGAGCACGAAGCTGAACATGAACGAGAAGCGGTAGGGCAGCTGGTTGGCGACATGGAAGCCGTGCCAGATGTAGTTGAGTATATTCATGTTCATGCTGACAATAAGGAGCGAGAGCATGAATACGGCGGCTATCTTCTCACGTATCTTTATGCCTGCGGAGAAGACGAACACGCCCAGAAGCGCAAGGGCAAGCATACCCGTTGCGATATTCGGCAGGCCGTCACGGGTGGTGGGTTCACTGTATGACAGGAGGTTTGCAAACAGCTCCGGCCATTTGTTGTACCACGACATTGTCGTCGGGAAGACATTGTTCACGCTGTAGGTGAGCTGGAGGGCATAGAATGCCGGAAGCAGCATGAAGGCGCCGATTCCTACGCCGAGCACACTTGAGCGGAGTATCAGCCAGAACTTCACGAAGAAGTCCTTGATGCCCTTGCCCTCGATGATAACGGAGGCAAAGAACATGAATACGGTGAATATACATACGAAGTAGCCTATGTAGTAGTTGGATATCATTGCAAGAGCGAGAGCCACTGTATAGAGCTTCCACTTTCTCTCACGGCAGATCGCAACGACGCCGAGCATAACGAGCGGGAAGATAGCTATCGTATCGAACCACATTACGTTCCAGTAGTAGCCGAGGACGTAAGCACAGAGCGCATACATCGCCGAGAAGGGAACGAGTGAAAGATCGCATCTTTTGAAAGTGTATCTGAGGAAGCAGCAGAAGAACGCTCCGCAGAAGCCTATCTTTGCAAGAAGTATGTAGGTCAGCGCATCACGGACATGGTTGTCATCGAAGAATACCGATATCCAGTTGAGCGGACTCGCTGCATAGTAGGATATGAGCGAGATGAAGTTGGTGCCCATACCGTTCTGCCATGAGTAGAGCAGTGAACCGCCTGTGAGGAGCTTCTCACGCAGCACACGGAAGAACGGGTAGTACTGATGCCAGAGGTCAACGACCAGCATCTGATTCGTGCCGAAGGGGTGTACTCCCTGCTTGTAGAAGCCGTAGAGCATGATAGCTACGGGAGCGATGAAGGAAAGCAGGACATAGAATACCGTCCTGAACTTTGAAGCAGCTGCGGGAGCTTCCTGAGTCACTGTTTTCTTTGCGGACTCAGAAGCTTTTGACTTCACGGTCTGCTTCTTTCCCTTTACAGATCCTTTTTTCTTTTTCATTTTCTTTTCTCCTGCGTCATCGTGTTTTCGTTATGATGCTCACAGCTATCGCTGCGGCAAGGAATACAAGTGTCACGCCCAGTGCTATGTAGTCACGGGGGGCGGACCGGAGCTGCCTGAGTCTCGTCCTTCCCTCTCCGCCGTTGTAGCAGCGGCACTCCATAGCCGTTGCAAGCTCATCCGCCCTTCGGAAGGACGATATGAACAGCGGTACAAGGATCGAGACCATATTGCGGGTACGTGTCATGAAGCTGCCTGTATCTATCTCGGCCCCCCTCGCCTTCTGAGCCGACATTATCTTGTCGGTCTCCTCGATAAGAGTGGGTATGAAGCGGAGTGCTATCGACATCATCATAGCGAGCTCATGCACGGGGAAATTGAGCTTCTTCAGCGGTGAGAGGAGTCTCTC
Organism: Ruminococcus sp.; assembly: GCA_017620025.1. Taxonomy (GTDB): domain Bacteria; phylum Bacillota; class Clostridia; order Oscillospirales; family Ruminococcaceae; genus Ruminococcus. The sequence goes on along the minus strand of JAFZRF010000045.1, from coordinate 24,848 downwards.
TATCGCATCAGTGAGCGTTATCGGCGATGTGGTATAGGTCAGTATCGATGTGCCCATGATAAGGAGTGTTATGCGGACAAGCATGAACAGGCTTATGTTCACTCCGCCCTCGGTTATCTTCAGGAACTTCCACTGGAACAGCACCTCGCCAGTGTTCACGAGGAAGAGGTTAAGAAGTGCCGTTATTATCAGGAACGGAAGTATGGGCTTCACGCTCTTCCAGAACATCTTCAGCGGTATCTTCGAGAGCAGCATCGCCATAAGGGTGAATACCACACCGACCGCCAGACACCAGAAGCTGCTGCCGATGAAGAGCATACATATGTATATGACAGTAATGACTATCTTGAATCGGGGATCAAGCCGGTGTATGATGCTGTCCCCGGGGAAGTACTGTCCGATGGTGATATCTCTCAGCATCCTACTCCCCCCTTCTTGCCGCAAGCTGCTTCAGCAGCAGGTCACGGGCATAGCCGACGGTATATACATCCTTGCCGAAATCGAGCCCCTGCCGTTTCAGCTCGAGGAACACCTTGGTTACCTGCGGCACGTCAAGGCCTATCTCTGCTATCTCCTCAGCCCGGCTGAACACCTTCTCGGTATCGTCGTAGCAGAAGAGCCTTGCATGGCTCATGACGAGTATCTTGTCCGCAAAGCCCGCGATATCCTCCATGCTGTGGGAGACTATCATTACGGTATTCTTCGTGCGCTCGTGGTAGCGCTTGATATGGCTGAGTATCTTGTCACGGCCGGCGGGATCGAGACCTGCGGTCGGCTCGTCAAGTATCAGCACTCTCGGCTCCATCGCCATGACTCCGGCGATGGCGACTCTTCTCTTCTGTCCGCCGGAGAGCTCGAAGGGTGAACGCTCAAGAAGCTCCTCGCGCAGACCGATATCGTTTGCGGTCTCGAGGACCCTGCGCTTTATCTCCGCATCGCTCAGCCCCATATTCTTCGGGCCGAATGCGATATCCTTGAATACGGTCTCCTCGAATATCTGATACTCGGGATACTGGAATACCAGTCCAACCTGGAACCGGACATCACGTATCTTTTTCTTGTCCGCCCATATATCCCTGCCGTCAAGTATGACCTTGCCGGAGGTGGGCTGGAGGAGGCCGTTGAAATGCTGTATCAGCGTCGATTTGCCGGAGCCCGTATGCCCCATGACGCCGATGAGCGATCCCTCCTCTATCTTAAGATCCACATGATCTACAGCCGTCTTCTCGAAGGGAGTGCCCTGGCTGTAGGTATATGTAAGACCCTGTGTTTCGAGTATAGCCAATTTCTATTATCCTTTCCTTATGCGAAGAGCTTTTTCAGCGCCTCCGCACATTCCTCCTCGGTGATGATATCCTCCGGCACGCTCACTCCAGCCTTGCGGAGCTCGTAGCAGAGCTCTGTGACCTGCGGTACGTCAAGGCCTATTTCCTTGACCTTCTCTACCTGTGAGAATACCTTCCGGGGAGTATCGTCTATCACTACCCTGCCCTTGTCCATGACAACGACACGCTCGCACTGGGCGGCCTCGTCCATGTAGTGGGTGATGATAACAATGGTTATGCCCTTCTCACGGTTCATGCGCTTTACGGTCTCCATGACCTCACGCCGTCCCTGCGGGTCGAGCATGGCTGTGGGCTCGTCAAGTATTATGCACTCCGGCTGCATGGCTATGATGCCCGCAATGGCTATGCGCTGCTTCTGTCCGCCGGAGAGCTGGCTCGGTGAATGGAGGCGGAAGTCGTACATACCCACGGCTTTCAGAGCCTCGTCCACACGCCGGCGCATCTCCTCATAGGGAATACCCATATTCTCAAGTCCGAAGGCAACGTCCTCCTCGACTATGGAGGATACTATCTGGTTGTCGGGGTTCTGGAACACCATACCCGCACGCTGCCTCAGCTCGAAGAGCTTTGTCTCGTCCTTAGTATCGATGCCGTCAACCGTTACCGTTCCCGAGGTCGGGAGCAGTATGGCGTTTATATGCTTGGCAAGCGTGGACTTGCCGGAGCCGTTGTGTCCGAGCACCGCCACGAATTCGCCCCGGTGTATGTCAAGGTCTATGCCCTTGAGCACCTCCGTCGGCTCACTGTTCTCGTCTTCGGCATCGTAGGCGAAGTGAAGATCCCTTATCTCGATTATATTCTCCATCAGCAGATTTCCTCCAGCTCCTCGGGAGTCATGATGACGATCCTGCCGTCCCTGCCGATGAGAGGCGTCATGCCTCCGCTCGAGCCCATTTCGGAGCAGTATATGTAATTGACACCGGTGCATTTATCCACCCATACCTCAACGTGGTGGGTGCTTGCCTGTGAGAGCGTATCTCCCTGTGTATATATCCTAACAAATCTGTCGTCCTTTGACATATGCCGATCTCCTTATTTCTGCCAGATAGCCGTTGAGCCGCAGGGAAGAGTCATGCCCGTTGACTTTACGGGAAGACCTATCTCGTCGAAGCTCACGCTGCCGCCGTGCTTCTCAGTGAGCACGCTGCCGAGTATGTAGCCCATTACCGAGGGCGAAAGGCCTGTGGTATAGCTGTTTATCAGGAAGAACAGCGGATCGTCGGAAAGCACGCCGGAGCAGAGCTTCACAAGATCGTATACGCAGTTCTCAAGCTTCCATACCTCGCCGCCGGGACCTCTTCCGTAGCTCGGAGGATCCATGACTACGGCATCGTACTTCCTGCCGCGGCGTATCTCACGGGCGATGAACTTCTCGCAGTCGTCCACTATCCAGCGAATCGGCTTTTCAGTAAGCCCGGAGGTGGCTGCATTGTCTCTTGCCCACTGCACCATGCCCTTTGAGGCATCCACATGGCAGACAGAAGCACCTGCCGCCGCACAGGCAAGAGTAGCCCCGCCGGTGTAGGCGAACAGGTTCAGTACGTTTATCTCACGCCCCGCAGAGCGTATCTTTTCGACCATGAAGTCCCAGTTGACGGCCTGCTCCGGGAAGAGCCCGGTATGCTTGAAGCCTGTGGGACGTATATTGAAGGTAAGGTCGCCGTAGCTTATGTTCCATGACTCCGGCAGTCTCTTCCTGAACTCCCATTTTCCGCCACCCTGATTGGAGCGGTGGTAATGGCCGTCAGCCCTTTCCCACATCGGATCCTTCCTGTCGGTCTTCCAGATGATCTGCGGATCCGGGCGCACAAGGGAGATGTCTCCCCATTTCTCGAGCTTCTCGCCGTCAGATGTATCTATTATGGTGTATTCCTTCCATTTATCTGCTGTTCTCAAATCTTATTCTCCTGTCACTCTCTTACAGTGCAGCGCTCCTTGACCATATCGGAGACCTGCAGAGCAAGGGTATTTATACGGCCGAAATCGGAACCCTCAACATGTATGCGTATCACGGGCTCCCTGCCGACTTCACGGACGATTATCCTTCCCTCATCGCCGAGCTCCTCCTCTACCTGCTCTATCAGGGAGGTGAGCCTGCGGTCGTTCTTCCATACCTCACGGTCACGGTAGCTTATCGGCACGTTGATGATGACCTGCGGCATCTTCTGCATTATGCCCGTCAGCTCACTGAGCTTCCTGCCGGACTGTGCCAGCACCTCAAGAAGTCTTACGCCCGTCAGCTGTCCGTCCGCAGAGGGGGCATCGTCGGGGAAGATTATCTGTCCGCTCGGATCGCCGCCGATGCTGTAGCCGCCGTCGACCAGCTTGCGTATCAGTCTTCTCTCACCGGAGCCGCAGCTCACGGTCTCTATTCCGCGCCTCTTGGCAAAGCGTATCAGTCCCATGTTGTTCGCCGAGGTCACGGCTATGGTATGGTGGCGGAGTATGCCGCCGGTCTGGAAGTACTGTGCTATCATGGCGATGATCTCATCGCCGTCAACGAGCCTGCCCGTCTCATCCACTGCGAGGCAGCGCTCTCCGCCGCCGTCGAAGGCAAGTCCGATGCTGCACTTGTGCTCAAGGACAATATTCATAAGATGCTCGATATGGGTACAGCCGCAGTCACGGTTGATATTCAGTCCGTCCGGATTGTTGCCGGTCATGAGCACCTCCGCACCGAGGGTGGAGAATATCTTTCCGGCGGTATAGGAAGCGCTTCCGTTCGCACAGTCTATCGCGACCTTGATGCCGCTGAAATCTCCGCTGACAGATACTGACTTTACATGGCGCACGTAATCATCGAGCGAATCGAGATAGCGTATCGTCCTGCCGTAATCCCTGTCCTTGGGAGTTATCATCTCCTCGGGTGAATCGAGTATCAGTCTTTCGAGCTCCTCCTCGTCATCGTAGCTGAGACGGTTTCCGGTAGCGGAATACAGCTTGATGCCGTTGTAGTCCGCAGACCTGTGGGAGGCGGAAATCATTATTCCTCCCCTTGCGTCACGCTCCTTGACAAGATAGGCAAGAGCCGGCGAGGGTACTACTCCCACCAGCTCGGCGTCAGCTCCGGAGGAACAGAGTCCGGCGCAGACAGCCGCTTCAAGAGCGTCGCCGGAGCTTCTCGCATCCTTTCCGACCAGTATCTTTGTACGCTCGCCGGTACGTCCGGCAAGCACCGAGGCGGCAGCTCTTCCCACCTCCAGTGCGAGCTCGCAGCTCATTTCGCTGATGGCAAGACCCCTTATGCCGTCCTTACCGAATAATCTGCCCATTTCTCTCTCCTTCTCAGAAGACGGACTGCCCACGTGAGCAGCCGTCCTTAATTATTTGCTGTCCTTGGCAGCTTTCACGCCCTTCACGGCATAGGCCGTAATAAGGCACCTCTTTCCCATAAGATCTCCGAGGCCGCTGATAAGGCGGACCGTCGGACAGTTGTTGTAGATGTTGTATATCAGTATCCCGTTTTCCTTTCTCTGGCAGAATACGGAATGTATCGAAGAGCGGAAGAGCTTTCCCGTCCAGTAGGATACGATAAACGCATCTCCGCCGTTCTTCTCAGGATCCTTTACTCTCTCGCAGTCAGCGCCGAATTTTCTCAGCACTCTTCCGAGGCAGTACACGTTGCAGCCGCAGAGCCCCATAAGCACACGATAGCGCTCCATATACGAAGCAAGCTCCCATATCGGCTGCGGTATGCCCACATGATGCAGGGCGTTGTATACCGATATCACCTCGCAGCCGTTGAAGCTCATCGGGAAGAGACCGTAGCGCTGATCCTTGACGTCACCGAGCCCCTGTCCGTTGATCATCGTCTCAACGAGCGACTTTGCCTTTCTGCTGATATTCTGTGTATAGTTGTCTTTTCTCAGTCTGAATATGTTCTTCATAGCTTATCACTCACTGTCGCTGAAACGCATCTGCCCGTCGTCTGCCGGAGCGTTGTCCGGCACGGCAAATCCGAGATGCTCATACGCAAGCCTTGTGGCACAGCGTCCCCTCGGAGTGCGTCCGAGGAAGCCGAGCTGCATAAGGAAGGGCTCGCATACATCTTCGATCGTTACTGATTCCTCTCCGATGGCAGAGGCAAGGGTCTCAAGTCCTACCGGACCGCCGCCGTAGCCGCGGATTATCATTTCCAGCATACGCCTGTCAAGGCTGTCGAGGCCGAGAGCATCTATCTCAAGGCGGCTCAGCGCTATGGAGGCTATCTGCTGTGTTATCCTGCCGTCGCCCATGACATCGGCAAAGTCTCTTACTCTCTTCAGGAGCCTGTTGGCGATACGGGGCGTGCCTCTTGCACGTCCGGCTATCTCTGCAGCGCCGTCGGTCTCGCAGGGGATTCCGAGTATCATTGCGCTCCTGCGGACGATGTCCGTCAGCTGCTCCTTGGTGTAGAGCTCAAGGCGCTGTATAACTCCGAATCGGTCACGCAGCGGTGCGGAGAGCTGGCCGGCTCTCGTTGTGGCGCCTATAAGCGTGAACGGTCTCAGATCCATGCGTATCGACCTCGCTGCCGGTCCCTTGCCGATGATGATATCTATCACCCTGTCCTCAAGGGCGGGATAGAGTATCTCCTCTACTGCTCTTGAAAGGCGGTGTATCTCGTCGATGAAGAGAACATCGTTGTCCGAAAGGCTGGTCAGCAGGGACACAAGATCGCCGGGCTTTTCTATGGCGGGGCCTGTCGTGACCCTGAGGTTTACGCCGAGCTCATGTGCGATTATACCCGAGAGGGTGGTCTTTCCCAGTCCGGGAGGGCCGTAGAGCAGAACGTGGTCAAGCGGCTCGCCTCTCCGCTTTGCGGCTTCGATATATATGGCAAGGTTCTCCTTGACCTTTTCCTGTCCTATGTATTCATGAAGGGTCTGCGGACGGAGAGTCAGCTCTATATCGCTGTCCTCCGTCGTAGTCTCCGGGGATATCACCCTCGGAGCAAATTCCATATCCTCTGTTTCTATCAAGTCCTGACCTCCCGTCACGGTATCTCAGGACTGCGCCTGAGGTTATTTTTCAAAATATCTCTTCTTGCGGACATAGAAGGGATCAGTGGCCGCAGCCGCCTTCTTGCCCATATCCTGTTCGTAGCTTATGAAGGAGAGCGATTCCGTTCCCTTCGTGTATCTCGAAATGTATTTGGAGAACGGCACGAAAAGCTTTCTTGTGCTGCCTATCATATCCACTACTATAAGCAGCTGCGGCTTCTCACAGCCCTTTATCATTTCAAGTATGAATGCCCTGTCAACATTCGGCTGCTTTGCAAGGAACTTGGAGGCAGCCTTTGTGATATGCCCCATTGACTGCTCGCACGGACGATACTGTATGGTCTCCGCCTCGCTGTAGGAAATCGCCCTTATCTTGAGGTTTCGTGCGATCATGAGTATGCTCTTTATCTCCTGTGATGAGAATTCCTTGCCGTAGGAATTCGGGTTGAGTACTGCCGGCATGGACTGTATCAGGTCGAACAGTCTAAGGCAGTTTATCTTGTACGACTCAACGTACCTCTTGGCAAACTGCTGCAAAGCCCTGTAGCTGGTGAAAAACGGGATGAACGTATCACCGTCAGGGTTCTGGATAGTCACGAGCTCAAGCTGGATTCCGCCCTCCGCGCGGCCCCTCTCCTGCTTGACTGGATTCCGGCAGATAACATAGACGTCACTCTTTATCAGACTCTGCAGGAACATTGAACGCATAGAGGGATCTCTGATAGCCGCCTTGAGCAGCTCATCAAGATTCATATTTCTGACGTTCTGATTCATAGCTTCGTTTCCTTTCATGTTTTTTTCTCTATTTCATCATGCCATACTGGAAACGGCATGACTGACCGCATTATTTTTTCCCGGACATAAGACGCAGCGCCTCACGGATGAGATCCTGCGTGGGAAGTGAGGGATCGAGCTTCGACAGATACGGTGCTGCCTCGCCCTGGGTATAGCCGAGCACCATAAGAGCCTCCATCGCCTCCGAATAGGCATCCGAGGGAACGGCAGCCGCTCCTCCGGAGAAGGATCCCGCACCGACACGGATCTGGGTGTCTCCGCCGCCGACCTTGTCCTTCAGCTCAAGTACTATGCGCTGCGCTGTCTTTGCGCCTATTCCCTTGACACGGGTGAATGATTTGCTGTCGCCGGCCGCAACGAAGAACGCAAAGCGCTCCGGCGTCATATCCGAGAGTATCGCCGTTGCCGCCTTGGGGCCTACACCCGAGACGGATATCAGCAGCCGGAAGCAGCTGAGCTCCTCCTGCGTTGCAAAGCCGTACAGCTCAACTGCGTCCTCTCTTACGCTCAGATGAGTATATACCGTAACCTCTCTGCCCGTCTCGCCGAGAGCGGTTATGGTATTGTATGATGTCCTGCATCCGTAGCCGACTCCGCCGCATTCGACTACGGCGAGCCCCGGCTCACGGTGTATGAATTTTCCTCTGAGACTGTATATCATAACTATCGTCCTTACATATCGAATCTGATGGTATGACCGTGGCAGATGGCTATCGCAAGAGCATCTGCGGCATCATCCGGCTTCGGGACAGCTGCGAGACCGAGTATCTGCCTCGTCATCTCCATGATCTGCTGCTTCTCCGCCTTGCCGTAGCCAGTTACGGAGACCTTTACCTGAAGCGGAGTATATTCCGCTATCGGAAGCCCCCTGCTCGCAGCCGAAAGCACTGTCACTCCCCTTGCCTGTGCGACATCTATGCCCGTCTTCTGGTTGTTGGTGAAGTAGAGCTTCTCAATCGCCATGCAGTCCGGTGAATAGGCTGTGAAGATCGTCTCGAGATCGCGGTGTATCGTCAGGAGTCTTTTGTCGAAGGGGGTATTAGCCTCCGTCGTGACTGCTCCGTACTTCACGGGAGTGAACCTCACCCCGTCGTAATCGAGTATCCCGAATCCGACTATCGCATAGCCGGGATCAATACCAAGTATCCTGATTTTCTTCAATTTTTCCGACCTCCGGCAGACAGATACCGCCTCCGTCCGCCGGCAGGCATACCTATACATCATATACTTTATTATTATAGCACACTTTCTCTCCGTTTTGCAATATATTTCACACATTTTTATTGCTTTTTACAAAATAATCTGCTATAATGTAAAGTGGAAAAGTAACAGAATTTCACAGAACGCCGGAAAGGCGCTACCGGAGGTAATTTATGGATCTGCAGGAACTGCGTAACAACATCGACAATCTGGATGCGGAGCTGCTCTCTCTGTTCATGAAGCGAATGGAGCTTTGCAGAAGCATCGCCGACTACAAGAAGGAGCATAATCTCCCTATATTCCAGGGCGGAAGAGAGCAGGAGGTCATCGACCGCATCAAGGCTCTCACCAATGACCCGGAGCTTGAGAACGGCACAGCTGCGCTCTTTATGAATATCATGGACATCAGTAAGATACTCCAGCACCGCAAGCTGCGCAGGAACGATCCGCCGCACAGCTTTCCCGTTCCCGACCTTGAGGGAGCAAAGAGGATAGGCTGTCAGGGTATGCCCGGCGCCAATTCGGAATCCGCTGCAAGACAGATATTCGGAGACAGGAACTTCACCTTCCTGCCGACCTTTGAGGACGTATTCAGAGCAGTGCAGGCAGGCGAGCTCGATTACGGCGTACTGCCGGTGTGCAACTCGACCGCCGGCTCTGTCAACGGTACATACGACCTTCTCGTAAAGTACAGCGTTTATGCGGTATGCGAGGTATCCGTGGAGATAAACCACTGCCTTGCCGCAAAGCCCGGTACGAAGCTCTCAGATATAAAGACCGTCTACTCCCACCCGCAGGCTCTTGCACAGTGCTATGAGTTCCTGACGGCCAATTCACTCGGAACTGCCGACTATGCAAATACAGCTACGGCAGCGGCTATGGTATCGGAATCGGCAGAAAGGGACATCGCAGCCATATGCTCCGTTGACTGCGCCGAAAGGCTCGGCATGGAGATACTTGCCCGTGATATCGCAGACGTCGCCATAAACCGCACACGCTTCATCTGCATCTCAAGGGAGCTGCAGGCAGACCCGGATGCCGATGTCATCTCCGTTATGCTCAAGATACCGCATACCGAGGGAAGTCTTTACCGCCTTCTCACCAAGTTCACGGTGAACGGCATGAACCTCCTGCGCATCGAGAGCCGGCCGATAAAGGACGGCAGCTTCGACGTAATGTTCTATCTCGATTTCAGCGGACGCATCGACGACCCGAGCGTTACCGCCCTGATGAGCGACCTTGCCGCCACTCTTGAATACTTCCGCATAATCGGTACATTCAGACAGACAGGCGACTGATACTACATATCCGAAAGGAGAAGCTATGTCCGAAAGATTCAACGCGCTGCTCGACGGCAGCGGCTTCATATACCTCGACGGCGGCATGGGCACCATGCTCCAGGCTGCCGGAATACAGACCGACCACGCTCCGGAGCTGCTCAACATAACAGACCCGGAGGCCATAATGTCGGTGCACAGGCAGTACTCCGAAGCAGGCTCGGATATCATATACGCCAACACCTTCGGAGCCAACCGCTACAAGCTCGCCGGCTGCGGCCATACGGTAGAGGAGGTAGTCTCCGCCGGCATCACGAATGCCCGCAAGGCGGCTGCCGGACGCTCACTCGTCGCCCTCGACCTCGGCCCGATAGGCCAGCTCCTTGAACCCTCCGGCACTCTCACCTTCGAGGAGGCCTATGAGACCTTCCGTGAGATAGTGCTTGCCGGAAAGGAGGCAGACGTCATAGTCATTGAGACAATGACCGACCTCTATGAAGTCAAGGCTGCCGTACTTGCGGCAAAGGAGAACTCAGACAAGCCTGTACTGGTGACTATGACCTTTGAGGAGAATATGCGTACCTTCACCGGTGTATCGCCGGAGTGCATGGTCGCCGTACTTGAAGGACTCGGCGTTGACGCCCTCGGAGTGAACTGCTCCCTCGGCCCGGATGAGCTCTTCCCCGTACTGGAGAAGCTGTGCAGCCTTACGGTACTGCCAGTAATAGCCAAGCCCAACGCAGGTCTCCCCGACCCGCTCACCAATGAATACAGCGTAGGTCCGGGTGATTTCGCCGCCAGCGCCGTAAAGCTGGCAGAAGCGGGAGTACGCATCTTCGGAGGCTGCTGCGGCACCACGCCGGAGCATATCTCCGCAGTAGTCGAAGCTCTCTCGGACAGGGAGCATATCCGCCCGGAGGTCGTAAAGAAGAGCTGTGTATGCTCCGCCGTGAGCTGTATAACCATAGACCAGCCCCGTGTCATCGGAGAGCGTATCAACCCCACCGGCAAGAAGCGCTTCAAGGAGGCTCTCCTTGCACATGATATCGATTACATCCTCGGACAGGCCGTCGAGCAGATACACGCCGGCGCAGAGATACTCGACGTAAACGTAGGTCTCCCCGGCATCGACGAGAAGGAAATGATGGTGACAGCCGTCAAGGCGATACAGGGTATCTGCGATACGCCGCTCCAGCTTGATTCTACCATCCCCGAGGTGCTTGAAGCAGGCCTCCGTGTATACAACGGAAAGCCCATAGTAAACTCAGTCAACGGCGAGGAGGATTCCCTCGAGGCCATACTCCCCCTCGTTAAGAAATACGGTGCCGCAGTAGTCGGACTCACTCTCGACAAGGGCGGCATTCCTAAGACCGCAGAGGGCCGCTTCGCCATAGCAGAGCGTATCCTCCGCAAAGCCATGGAATACGGCATACCCCGTGAGGACGTCTTCATCGACTGCCTCACCCTCACAGCCTCCGCAGAGCAGGACGGCGTTATGGAGACACTCGGAGCACTCAGCCGTGTAAAGAACGAGCTCGGGCTCAGAACGGTTCTCGGTGTATCCAACATCTCCTTCGGCCTGCCGAACCGTGAGACCATAACCCGTACCTTCCTCACAATGGCACTGCACAGCGGTCTCGACCTTCCTATCATAAACCCCAATATCGATTCCATAATCGGTGCAGTAAGAGCCTACAGGCTCCTTGCCGGCATCGACCGTGACTCCGCCGACTTCATAGCTGTATACGCCCAGGCAGAGCAGGCACCGAAGCCTGTGACAGCCGCAGTACAGGGCGCACCGGATCTCCGCTACTCAGTGGAGAACGGACTCAAAGCGGACGCTGTGAAGGCAGTATCGTCACTTATGGGAAAGACAGACCCGATGGAGATCATAAACAGTTACCTGATTCCGGCTCTCGATTCCGCAGGAGAGAAGTTCGAGAAGGGAAAGATATTCCTCCCTCAGCTGATACTCACCGCCGGAGCTGCTCAGGCCTGCTTTGAGATCATCAAGACACGTCTCGCCGAGACAGGCGGCACCGGCTCCGTATCCAAGGGCAAGGTGGTGCTCGCCACAGTCAAGGGAGACATCCACGACATAGGTAAAAACATAGTCAAGGTGCTGATGGAAAGCTACGGCTTCACCGTCATCGACTTAGGAAAGGATGTTGATCCTCAGCTCATTGTTGATACCGCAATTGAACACAAGGTTCGTCTCGTCGGATTATCCGCGCTCATGACGACTACCCTCGGTTCGATGGCGGAGACCATACGCCTGCTCAACGAGCAGTATCCGGAGTGTAAGACCGTTGTCGGAGGAGCTGTCCTCACCGCCTCCTATGCGGAGCAGATACACGCCGATTACTACGGAAAGGACGCAAAGCAGTCCGTCGATATAGCAGCGGAGGTCTACGGCACCTGATACACCCTTCGGAGGTGGGATATGAATACAGATCCTGGTTACGTTATATCAGCGCTTGTTGTATTTTCCCTTATTGCATTCGGAGTTTTCGCCTTATCAAGATCATCTGAGAAAAAAGAAAAACCGCAGAACGAAAAAGACGCCGCCGCCATTGAGCTCCTCAAGGGCGGCAATGCCGGAGAGATAGCCTCCCGGGAGGGCGTGTCAGTCGAGGAGCTCGAGAAGTGGAAGAATGAATTTCTTGATTCCGCACTCGATTTCGCCAAGAACAAGAACGCCTATCTCGGACGTGTTTCAGAGCGTGAGAACGAGATCAAATGGTTCGAGCAGGTGTGCGAGAAGCACATCGGCGGCGATTGGAAGAAGATCACCAACTATGACAGGAGAAACAGGTAGTCCTTGTTCAACACATACAAATACAGACCGGAGCTTCTGTGCAGTCCTACAAAGTTCGCAGAAAGCCCCGGCCTTTTTCGTCTTTTTGCAGCCGTATTTTCACTTGTATATGAACGAGTATCCCGTACCGCCCGCCAAAACATCATGACAAGGAGAGATCAGTATGAAAAAATTTGCAGTTGCGTCAACCCTGACAGCCGCCATGCTGCTTACCGCCTGCTCCGGTGAAAAGCCTTCACAGGTGCAGCAGGAGACAAAGACAGAACAGAATACTGCCGTTACCGAAAACGGAAAGACAGTGCTGAAAATAGCGATCGCCGGGGGTATGCCGCAGGCCTTCACCGATAACATGAATATGCCTGCCGATATAAAGCTTGAACGCACCGATTACTTCAAGGAGATCGACGATCCGTACCAACCCGGCAGCATTGCCGCCGTAAGAAGGAACATCGAAATGGATATGATATCCGGCAACGCACCGGATATGTTCGTTCTCCCGCCGGCATACGCCAGGATATTCATCGACTGCGGCATAACTGCCGACCTGTTCGGATGCATGGAGAAGTACGGCGGCATACAGAAGGATGACTTCCTGCCGAATATGCTTGACGGCATGACCGTTGACGGAAAGCTGCCCGCTATGGTCCAGACCGTATATATAAAGACAGCCATCGCCAAAACGAAATTCGTCCCGAAGGAGTATGAAAACTGGACTCCGCAGCAGGCTATCGACTTCTACAGCAAGGCGCATGAGCTCGGTATGTCCTTTATGGGCGAGGAGAATGGCTGGGATACCTCCCTGCTGCCCCGCTACTTCCTCACTCAGTCCGCCTCCGGCTGCATTGACCTCACAGCCAACACCTGTGATTTCTTCTCCGGCAGCTTCATAAGCGCCCTTGATTTCAGTGCCTCTCATGTACCTCCGGAGACCTATAATGGCGGCGATACCGATACAGATATATCCGGCCTCAACGACGAGCAGCTCGTTTTTCCCTTTATGATAAACGGCTTCAACGATGCTCTTGCCGATGACACCTGCGGCGCTCTCGGCGGCGAGGACATTACCTTTGTAGGCTATCCCTCCGATGACGGCTGCGGTACAGATGTTATCTGCAACGGAAATATGATAGGAATAACGAGCGTATGCAGCAATGAGGAGAAGGCATGGGAGCTGACGGACTACTGGATGAAATGGCAGAAGAAGCTTGAAAAACATGAACACGACGGCACAAGAGGCGTCCCAGTGCTGAAGGAACCCCTCGACCGTGACTACCGCCGCCCGGATGACTACGGCAATTCCATAAACCGTGTGCAGTACCGCATCACAGGCAGCGGTTCCATAGAAGAGTATACCGTGCCTCAGGAATACAAGGATATGCTCTATGACTATCTGTTCAGAGTTGAATTCCGGCCTTATGAACCGGAGCAGTTCATGAACATGGTATTCGAGGAGACCGATCCGGTCATCGCCGGAGAGAGGTCTGCGGATGACTGCGCTGCCATATTGCAGGACAGGATATCGACCTATCTGAGCGAGAATAACTGACAGTATATAAATATGAAAAAACTACACTTTGCCACAGCCTTAACATTCTGCTATTATCAGCCGGAAACGGGATATCTTCGCCATGTGTGCGGATATCACGCCCGGCTGATTTAAGTCTTATATAAAGTACAGATGCTGTTATTTTAAGTATTCTGATATAATTAAGTCTACAATACTTCACAATTATTAGTTGATTAACCAAACTTGGTACACTTTTATTATGCAATATGACTAATTCCCTTTCTGATATTTCTACGCCGGAAGCGTATGCAAACCGCACAAAATCTATTGACTTTTTTGTGCATTCATGATAGAATTAAATTGTCAAGAGGGACGGATTATAAACAGAACAAACACCGTCCGAAATATCACTTTTCTCCGGTTTCCTGCACTGGACCGGAAGAGAATACATATCAAATATGGGAGGGTACTGAATATGTACAACAAAAACTTCAAGCGCATCATCAGCATATCTTCAGCAGCAATGATGATGCTCTCTGCACTGTCAGTCGCTCCGGCAAGCGAGCTCGCAACACTCTACGCTGCCGATGAGATGACTGCATTCGAGATCACAGCAAACATGAAGATCGGCTGGAATCTCGGTAACACACTCGACGCTACAGCATCAAAGCCGGATCCCAGCGATCCCAAGAAGAGCATCGTTCTTGATCACTCAGACACCAGTACAGAAACCTGCTGGGGCAACCCCAAGGCTTCCAAGGAGCTCTTCACAGCTATCAAGGAAAAGGGCTTCAATACAATAAGAATTCCTACCACATGGTTCCAGCACCTCCAGGAAGACGGCACTATCGATCCCGCCTGGATGGCAAGAGTTCATGAGGTAGTTGATTACGCTATCGATCAGGATATGTACGTTATCCTCAACCTCCACCACGAGAACTGGGTAAACAGAGCCGATCTCGGTACTGCATACGATGATATGCACGCCAAGCTCATCAACCTCTGGACTCAGATCAATGCTTCCTTCGGCGATTACGACCAGCACCTCATCTTCGAGGGCATGAACGAGCCGAGAGCTGCCGGTACAGACCACGAGTGGTGGGGACCTAAGGACGATGAAGTTGAGACTATCAACAAGCTCAACGCTGATTTCATCAACCTCATCAGAAGCTCTGATTCACCCTACGCAAAGACCCGTCTCCTTATGATCCCAGGATACTGCGCAAGCGCAGATATCTCCATGACATCGCTCATCGATGTTCCCAAGGACGACAGTTTCGTAGCTGTTTCCATCCACGCTTACACACCTTATGATTTCACAATGAATCCTGCTATCGCAGATCATTCCACATTCACTCCCGACTGGTCACAGAACCTTGCTGATACACTGGATAACCTCCGCTCTGTATTCCTCAACAAGGATATCCCTGTTGTCATCGGTGAGTTTGGTACTTCCAACTACCACAACACAGAGGCAAGAGTAAAGTGGGCTACACAGTATCTCACAACTGCCAAGAAGTACGGTATCCCCTGTGTACTGTGGGATAACAACGTCGAGAACGAAGATCCTACTGAAGAAAATCCGGACAGAAAGCCTACAGGTGAGGCTCACGGCTACATCAACAGAGAGACATTCGAATGGCTCGAGGAGTCCGGCCCTGTTGTTAATACAATGATCAAGATCATCAAGGACAGATCCATCGAGTGGGGCAGCGAGAGAAAGCTCGCCGTTATCGATCATCAGCCTCTCTCCGAGGGCAAGCTGTTCCTCGAGGGACCCGTTGAGATCGATGCTTCCAAGTCCAAGACCTACGAGAACACAACTCCCGGCAAGGATATCACATGGGAAGAGCTCGAGGGCAAGGAAGTTGCTGTAAAGTACACAGGCCTTATTCCTTCACTCTGCTTCTCTGATGCAGAGTACGGCAACTGGACTGAGATGAAGCCCTACACCTTCGACGAGGAGAACAGCATAGCTTACTACCTTGTAGGCAAGGGTCTCCCCGCAGCATGGAAGAAGGATACTTCTCTTATCGCTCATATGCAGACAAGAACCGATAAGGTTACAACTATCGAGTCAATCACTATCCTCGATGCTCCCGATGTGGATGTTGAGGTACCGGTTGATCATACAAAGAAGGAAAGCGTAGATCTTTCCGGTTACACAGCAGATGATTCCATCGTAATCAATATCAAGGGCGAGCCCAACACCAACACTAACGGCTGCATCGGCTACAACGGCGACGGCTGGGAGCAGGTTGAGTGGACCGGCAAGACAGACGCTAACGGCAAGCTCACAGTTAAGATCCCCATGAGCAAGCTGCCCGCAGGTCTCAAGAGCGCAGAGGCACAGCTCTGGCTGAATGCTGAGTTCCTTGATTTTGAGTCAATCGAGAAGGGAACTGCTGCTGAGCCTACAACAGTTGAGCCCACAACAGCTGAGCCCACACAGCCTACAACAGGCGGACAGCCCGGTGTTGCAGCTACAAAGTACGGCGATGCAAACGAAGACGACAAGATCACAGTTGCTGACGCCGTTGCAATCCTTCAGTACATAGCTAACCAGACCAAGTACCCGCTTTCCGACGTAGGTTTTGCAAATGCAGACTGTGACGGCGAGGTTGGTATCACAGGCGGCGATGCTATCGCAGTACAGAAGGCTGACGCAGGTATAGTTACCCTGCCTTTAACCAAGTAATCCCCATTTATCCAATACCTTTCTAACATAATCCAATTTATCTGACATTATTTCAAAAGAGCGGGCGGCCCAACAGGGTCGTCTGACTCACCTTTTTTCAAGGCGGTGACATCAATGCATGATCTATACATCTGGGGACTTTCCCTCACGCTTGTCGGCTTTGTTCTGCTGGCAATGATGCTCGTTACAGCTCACTACAGGAAGCTGTTCGTTGAGGGTGAAACATCGGAATACGATGCCGAAGTAACAGATCTGAAGCAAATGACGTCAAAGCCCTATAGTTTAATGGTACCGCAGATGGTAACCCCGATAGTTGAATACAGCTTCGAGGGAAGACTGATAAAAGCGCACCATTATATCCAGGTGCCCGAGGATTCAATACATTTCCGGAAGGGCGACATTATCACGATCGAAGTTAACCCGAAGCAGCCGAAGGTGTTCCGGCTAAGGAGCGCCGAGTTGTTTGCTCTCGAGGAGAGGATGAAAAAGAATTCGGTCATAGTATACGTGCTCGGAGGAGTTGTTCACCTTGCAGGTATCATAATGCTGACAGTTACGCTGCTCTCATAGCACAGAGCGCAGTGATAAGTTATTGAGAAATATAGAGCAGGGGCGGCTCCGCAGAGCCGCCCCTCAGTATTTTTATGCAGTATCTCCGACAAACCAACAGCGGGGGCGCTGCCCCCACACCCCTGCCAAAGAGGCAAAGCCTCTCTGGGCTCTCATTTCAAAACCGTACCTCCCCATGAATGGGGAGGTACGGTTTTGCAGCGGGATTCCAAAGGAACTGTGTTCCTTTGGCGGGAGTTTGAGGGCAGCGCCCTCAATAACGGTCGGTCAGAGCTGCTGCTTAAAACCTGCCTCTTGATTTTTCCGCAGAGATATGATATAATATTATTACAATTTTATAGAAAGAAGGTATTCCTATGGATATCATGGCAATCATTGAGCAGATCATCGAAAAGATCAAGAATGACAAGGACTTCGGCAGTTCTTTCAAGAAGGATCCTGTAAAGACCGTTGAAAAGACCGTGGGAGTAGATCTTCCCGACGATCAGATCAACGCTATCATCGAGGGCGTAAAGTCAAAGATAAACCTCGACGAGATCGGCGAAAAGCTGGGCGGCCTCAGCGGTCTCCTCAACAAGCTCAAGGGCGAATGATCACAAAAAAGCGCTTCCTTACGGAGGCGCTTTTGTTATGAGTTATTGACTGTGCTCAGTACACCAGTCCCCTTAGTCCGCCCAGATACATTATCAGGCTTGCGGTCATCAGCACGCCCCATATAATACAGAATAGGCTCAGCTTTTTGCCGGACTTCCATATTATAAAGCCGGTAACTGCCAGAAGCAGTCCGCACAGCGGCACGTAGAAAGCCTCAAGGAAATACAGGGTTGCCGAAACATTGTTCAGCATACCTTCCAGAGCCTTCAGTGAAGGATGATCGCTTGTGATAAGCTGCGGAGTGCCGTCCGCCCGTGCCGAGCTCAGATACTTTGCGAATATCCTTACAGCCGTTACAATATAGAACACGACCGCCGCTGCCCCGGGTAAGGCTGCGATAAGAGCTGCTCTTCCGCACTTTTTCCGGACAGGAGTTCCCGAAAAGCGCATGATGAATGCAACTCCGAGAAAAGGCAGAAACAGGATCAGAAAAAACCAGCAGTAATCGATGGTATAATACGCTTCTTTCAGTGCATTGCTTATGTATTCCATGATATCCCCCACGTTTTTTCTTTATCATATCATTTTTACAGGTAGCAAATGTGAACAAAGTGTAAACATTGCCTACCGGGCTTGACCTTTTATTTCAAAAGGCGTATACTATAACTTAGCAGCATTAGCACTCTGCATTCGAGAGTGCTAATGCATAACTTCTACAGGAGATGTTATTATGGAAACAAAACAGTTCAAAGCGGAGTCCAAAAGACTTCTCGAAATGATGATCCATTCGATCTACACCCACAAGGAGATCTTCCTCAGAGAGCTTATCTCCAATGCGAGCGACGCTATCGACAAGCTCTATTTCAAGTCCCTGACTGATGACTCAGTCGGCCTTAACAAGGACGATTTCGCTATCTGGATCGAGACTGACAAGGACGCCCGCACACTGAAGATAAAGGATAACGGCATCGGTATGACTGAGGAGGAGCTCGAGACCAACCTCGGCACTATCGCAAACAGCGGCTCCTTCAAGTTCAAGAGCGAGAACAAGCTCGAGGAAGACAATCAGATAATCGGACAGTTCGGCGTAGGCTTCTACTCCGCATTCATGGTTGCAAAGAAGGTCACTGTCGTATCCAGGGCTTTCGGCAGCGACAAGGCTTACCGCTGGGAGTCAGAGGGCGTTGACGGCTACAGCATATCCGAGGACGAGAAGATGTCCGCAGGTACCGAGATAACTCTCGAGCTGCTCGACGATACCGACGACGAGAACTACAGCGAGTTCCTTGACGACTACCGCATCCGTTCACTCGTCAAGAAGTACTCCGACTATATCCGCTTCCCCGTTAAGATGAATGTTACTCACAGCCGTCCAGCACCGCAGTCCGACGAGGACAAGGAGGCAGGCAAGGCTCCGGAGTATGAGGAGTACATGGAAGTCGAGACCCTCAACAGCATGGTGCCGCTCTGGAAGAAGAACAAGACCGAGCTCACCGAGGAAGACTACAAGCACTTCTACACAGAGAAGTTCTTCGACTATACAGCTCCCCTCAAGTGGTCACATATCAAGAACGAGGGTATGCCGAGCTATAATGCTCTCCTCTACATCCCCGCAAAGGCTCCCTTCGACTTCTACACCAAGGAGTACGAAAAGGGACTCCAGCTGTACTCTAACGGCGTCCTCATCATGGACAAATGCGGCGACCTCCTCCCCGACTATTTCAGCTTCGTGAAGGGACTTGTTGACTCCGAGGATCTCTCCCTCAACATCTCCCGTGAGATGCTCCAGCACGACAGGCAGCTCAAGGCTATCGCAAAGAGCCTTGAAAAGACTATCAGCGGCGAGCTGAAGAAGATGCTCAAGAATGAGCGTGAGAAGTACGAGGAGTTCTGGAAGGCCTTCGGTCTCCAGCTCAAGTTCGGCGTGTACAGCGATTTCGGCATGAACAAGGACAAGCTCCAGGATCTGCTGATGTTCACCTCCTCCAACGAGCACAAGCTCGTTACTCTCGACGAGTACGTAACAGCTATGCGTGAGGATCAGAAGTACATCTACTACGCATCCGGCGAGAGCGCAGAGCGCATAGAGCAGCTCCCACAGACAGAGCTGGTGCGTGATTCCGGCTATGAGATACTCTACCTCACCGACAACGTAGACGAGTTCGCCGTAAAGACTCTGATGAAGTACAAGGACAAGGAATTCAAGTCCGTATCCGCAGACGACCTCGGTCTCGAGACTCCCGAGAAGAAGGAGGAGATCAAGGCCAAGGAGGAAGAGAGCGCTGATATGCTCAAGGCTCTTGCGGACGCTCTTGACGGCAAGGTAAGCAAGGTAATACTCTCACAGAGACTGAAATCCCATCCCGTATGCCTTACCACAGAGGGCGAGATCTCACTCGAGATGGAGAAGGTCATCAACGCAATGCCGACAGATCAGAAGATCTCCGCACAGAGAGTCCTCGAGCTCAATCCCGATCACGAGCTCTTCGGCAAGCTTGAGGCTGTAAACAAGGCAGGCGATACAGAGAAGCTCGGCAAGTACGCAAAGCTCCTCTACGCACAGGCTCTCCTCATCGAGGGTATGCCTATCGAGAATCCTGTTGAGTTCTCAAATCTAATCTGCGAGCTTATGTAAACGGTTTAAGGGCGGCTTGAAGCCGCCCTTTTTCTGTATCTGTGGATAAAAAGTACATATACAGCGGACGGCCAGTGGCCTTCCCTACAAGACCAGCCGGATACATACGTATGTAGGGGCTGCCTTGGGCAGCCAGCATCCCTCACATTGGTTTGTTACCCTGCGGACCGCCAAAGGCGGTCCCTACAACCGCTATCTTCGTAACAGCGGGGCGATGTGGGCATCGCCCCCTACAAACACCTCTCCTTACTGTCACAGGCAAGGCAGACGGCCAGTGGCCGTCCCTACAAGACCAGCCGGATACATACGTATTGTAGGGGCTGCCTTTGGCAGCCCGCATCCCTCACATTGGTCTGTTACCCTGCGGACCGCCAAAGGCGGTCCCTACAACCGCTATCTTCGTAACAGCGGGGCGATGTGGGCATCGCCCCCTACAAATAATCATCGCCGAAGGCGATACCACTTTTATTCTTTATTCTTTCTTCTGTATTCTTTATTATTTCAGCCCGTTCCCCCTGCCTCTCTTAACCAGAAAGCACAGAAACGCTCCCCGGATGAGGAGCGTTTCTGCGTTTATCAGAGAGGTATAATTGTTTTGAGGGAAATGATTATTTTTTGAGAGGGAGGTCGGCAGCCTTTACAACGCCTGCATCGACCTGCTGGATAACGATAGCATCGCTGCCTGTTATGCCTGCTTCTCCGTCTACGTCTGCGTTTCTCTGGCACTCATCGCTGAGCGGGTACTTGCTCTGGTTTGCGATGAACTGGAGAACTGCAACTGCATCGGCTACGTTTAAAACGGTATCGCCGTTTGCATCGCCGTACATTACAGCTGCCGGCTCTGTGGGAGCTGCAGTGGTTGCTTCGGTAGGTGCATCTGTAGGAGCCTGTGTAGGAGCTTCTGTCGGCGCCTCGGTAGGAGCTTCTGTGGGAGCTTCAGTCGGAGCTTCGGTAGGAGCCTCAGTGGGTGCCTCTGTTGCAGGCTGAGGATCAACAATACTGATAGGATCGCTGAATACGATAGTTACATCACCGAACTCAACAGCAACCTTCTCGTTCTCTGCCTTCTGTCCGGCCTCGTCAGAGGGGGCGGGATCTGTCCATGCCCACCACTGCTGGATATCGAGGTACTTCATTGCAAGAGGGCCTTCGTACTTGTTTCCGGCCTCGTCCTCTGCCACGATGACAGCGGGTATCTCAGCTGATACGATGTCGCCGCCCTTGTTGAGGTTGAAGGTCGATGAAGCCCAGTGTGTAGTGCCGGAGGGATCTACGTTCTCGAAGCATACAGCACCGCCTGCGCCGTAGCTTGTAGCCATTGTGCCGTTATACTTCATGCTGAACTTTACGAGCACGCTTGTGATCGTAGCTCCGCAGTTCTTATAGGGAGTAAGGTCGATGTGGAGGCTTCCGTCGGACTGCTTTATATCCGAAGCCTTGAGTGTTATACGGTCGGTCTTTGTCTCGTCAACAGGACCGGAGGAAGAACCGCCTCCGACCTCCTTGAAGAGATTGCCGATATTGTCGTCATACCATGTGAGAGCGTTTCTGTTAAAGTAGAACATATCGCCGCTGTCGTCATCACCGCGTACTGACATATCCCATACCACAGGGCACATACCGTCCTTGCTGAGAGCGTATGAAGCTACCTCCTTGAGGAACTTGTACATGGACTGCTTGTCCTTGCCGCCCTTCTTGCTGGTGTTTACGCCGTACTCACCGATGATTACCGGGATGCCGTTCTTTATGAACTTGTTCTCGAGTGCATTGAAGTCGTTGCGGAGTGCTGTGATGTCTTCCGCAGTGCCCCATGTCTCGTAGTGTCCCCAGTCGCTTGTGAGGTCTGCAACGCAGAATCTCGGAGGCTCGTAGTAGTGTACGGATACAGCCACCATCTTTGCGCTGTCGGTCGGAGCTGAGAAGCTGCCGTCAAGCGCCTTCTGTGTATTGTTGGTCTGAGCCTCTACAAGGAGGAGACGGTCGGCATTATTGCCGCCTGTAGCTCTTACGGCATCAACGAATGCCTGGTTGAGCTTCATCATACCGCTGTTGTCTATATTCTGCTCGTTCATGGCCTCGAATACGAGGTGCTGATCGTAGGAAGCAAAGTATTTGGAGATGTTTGTCCAGAGGTTCTTGAACTTCGTTACTGTGCCGTCGTTGGCATTGCTGAGCCAGTCGCTCTCATCGTGATGAGTATTGATGATGGCGTACATACCGTTGTTGATGCAGTAATCAACTACGGTCTTTATCCTTGCGAGGAAATCCTGATTGGGAGTTCCGTCGCTGCTTATCATCTGCTGCCAGGTGATCGGGATGCGGACTGTATTGAAGCCGGACTTCTTGATCTCCTTTATCATGGACTCTGTAGTCACGGGGTTGCCCCATGCAGTCTCGATGTCCTTGGGAGTGAGGGGATTTGTCCAGGTGTTCGTGCAGTCGAATGTGTTTCCGAGGTTCCAGCCCTGACCCATATCCTCTACGAGCTGGACTGCGTTCATTCCGGCGGCGTCTGCGGGAGAGGTAATGCAAAGACCGGGAACGATGACTGTTACTGATACAACAGCAGCTGAGGCTGCCGCTAAAACCTTTCTGAATGATCTCATGTCTATCAAACTCCTTTAATCTCAGGGTGAGGGTTTTGTTTCTGTTTATATTCTACCATCTGATATAGGTGCTTGTCAATGGATTTTAGTACCGAAATACCGCTATCGGAAGATTATAGTACATATCAATGATAGTATTCTGTATATATTATGACAGTATCCTGTATAACAGCCCACCGGAGTTTAAAAAACGCTCCTCAGCTTCGGTATCTCGCCCTCCGCAAGCTGCACAGTCATCTGCCGGAGCTCCTCAGCACAGGCGAGCGCCTCCCGCCTGTCTCCTGTCATACGTGCCCCGAGCCCGGCATAGCCTCTGTCGAGGTCGTAGAGCCTGCATCCCCTCACAAGCACCGAAGCACAGCGTCGCAGCTCCTTCCATTCCCTGCCGAGGGCGTATGCAGACTCCTCAGCCTCCTCTGTCATACCGGCGCACAGCAGTGCCTCCGTCCGGTCGAGACCGCTGACGAGCGAACTGCACCTGCCGCATATCCACACTCCCGACCATGCCGCCATAGCAGCAAGAATAAACAGTATCATGATGCTCACTCTTATCCTTGTCATTGATCTTCCCCCTTTATTATTACCGGTCCGCCCTCTCTCGGTGCGATGTAGATATTCCCGCTGCCGTCGGCTGTCATAAGGAATACGTCATCAGTCCGGAGCCTGTATCTCCTGAGTATCTTCTCAAGTATGCCGTCTCCGAGACCGCAGCTCTCCGCAGCAGAGGTTATGACTGTGCCGTCGGATATGACTACTTCCGGCGGATCACCGGAAGAGCTCTCTTTCGTCATGACGGATACACTGCCGTTGGTCTCAACGATAGCGTACTGCACCTCACCCGGATCGAATACATCCTTCCCGCGCAGAGCCGTCATAAGGTCATCGACGGAGAAGCGGAGTTCCTTCATGACCTCCGGGTCTATGCGTCCTCCGCTTATGACTGTCCGGGGGCTGCCGGAGACCTTCTTCCGCAGCCACGGGAAGCGGAGTATCAGCCACGACATCAGCACCTCAAAGCAGACAAGGGAGAGTATCGGCGTAATGCCTATCAGAACGGGTATGTCCGGATCCTCGAGAGGAAGTGTAGCCACATTTGATATCAGTATGGTTATAACGAGCTCCGAGGGCTGGAGCTCTCCGAGCTGCCGCTTGCCCATGAGTCTTACGGCAAATACAACGAGAATATAAAGTATCACGGATCTTATCATAAGAACGCTCATATATCAACCTCCTGCCTTTAGTATTGACGGAATAAGAACTATGATACAAGGCGGAAAAACAAAGCGGCATATGTAACGATATATCCGTGCGGATTTACTTATCATGCGGACCGCCAAAGGCGGTCCCTACAGTTGCTGTTTTCGTAACGGCGGGCGCACACTGTGCGCCCCTACAGAATGGGGACATAAACAAAGGGGGCGGGGCGATGTAGGCATCGCCCCCTACACCCGTCCGAAATCAGCAACTAAAACTAACAGCGCACATTAAGTCACCCGTGCGATAGCAGCCTTTAGCCTGCGAGTCTGGAAAAAAGCAAAAACCGGCAAAGGGTGGAAGAAAGGGGTGAGGGAAAAGAGAGTCCAGAGAGGAAAACCGTAGAGGGGAAAGAGGGAGGGAAATGCCGGTTTTTGCTGCGGTTTTCTTTTTCCCTCCCTCTTTTCCCCGGAGGTGTTCCTCTTTGGCATTGTGTGAGATTTAGCAAATCTCGGAATATGGAATAAAGAAATCTTTAATTTACGTTCTTTATCTCAATTCATCAAACAACATACTTGTACGCACAAAGCCAGAGGGGGAAACCATGGGACCCGGGTGAGGAAAAG
>JAFZRF010000044.1 GCA_017620025.1 Ruminococcus sp. | reverse complement strand
CAGAGGGGACGGACCGGTTAGGTTGGGGCAACGCCCCGCATTTATCCGCAGGGCGCTTCGCAAGGGGTGAATTCCAAAACAGTCCGGGGGACTGTTTTGGAAGAGGGGACGCCTTGCAAGTGAAGGCGTCCCCTGATTAAATTAACTTGATCTGAGCCTGTATCATCACGCATTCTCGCTTCGAACCATATCCACGATGTTGTCATTCCTGCTACGGTAGCAGAGCTTTGTGAGTATTGCGGCTGCTGCGGTGACTGCTGCGATAACTGCGATGCAGAGCATCCACGGCATCGGAAGCGGGATATTGCCGAATCTTGCTGTGAGGAACTTTCCGAAAAAGATGATGAAGGCTGCGGATAATACTGCGGCAATGGCAAGTCCTCTGGTGATGATGATGCCGTTCTCTATGCTGTGCATTTTGTCGAGCTGCTTCTGTGTCATGCCGACCGATCTGAGAACGGCGGTCTCTCTGCTGCGCTCAACAGCTCTGCCGTTTACGGAGTTGTAGATGTTGAGGAGGCATACCATGGATACAAGAACGATGAAGCATACTGAAAGGATATTCACTATCTTCACTATAGCCTGCTTTATTGTGATGCCCTGTACCATGTCCGTTGACATTATCTCAATGTGCTCATTGTCTGCTGCAAGGCTTCTGAGCTGTGAGAGAAGTCTGCCGTCGTTGTTCTCGTCGAGTGAGAAGTAGAGATTGCAGTCAAGACCGGTGCTGTCCTGTGCCTCTCTCTTGGTATTGAAATAGTACTCTCCGCCTGCTCTGTTGAAGATGATCTGCGGGCTGCTTTCGTTTATCTTCACTACATCCTCTGTATCTTCACAGCTGACAGCGCCGTCACATCTCTCTGTAACGGAGAGGTAGTTCTCCTCAGACGGATTGATGCAGAGCTCGATATCCTTTCCGGGCTCGACGTTCAGAGATCTTTCAACTCTGATATACTTATGCTCTGCGCTGCCCTCGCCGAATATCATATTGTCCGTGGTGAGTACGCTGGTATTGCATATCATTACTGAGGGTACGGAAAGGTCTGTCTTCAGGCCTGCCTTTTCAGCGATGTGTGTGTAGTCCTCGTCATCGAGAACGACACAGCCGGACCACATACCCATTCTGTCTTTGTGCTCAAGGTATTTCTGTACCTCGGTCTCGTCGGTTATATAGGCACGGAGTATCTCTTCGTAAGCATTCATGTATTCGGAAGTTACAAGAGACTGGTCGAGACATACCGTGCCGCCGAAGCCTGTCAGATATTCCTTGTGCTTTGTAACGCTCCTGTCTCTTTCGATGAGCTCTCTTGCCTGCTCATAAGCTGCGAAGCTGTCGCCCTGATCGAATGCCCAGAGCACATAGTCCATATCGTCGCATACGGGAGTTATCGCAGCTGAATCATCGAGCTTGGTGCTGACCATGGCATTCACGGCAGATGCGCCGTAGCCCGTCACCATTACAAGTATTGCAAATGCTGCTATGCTGCGGACGATGCCCTTGGTGAGGTAACGGCATCTTGTGGTGCCTGTGACTGCAAGGAGAGCCTCTGCCCTGTTCTTCTTCATAAGGCTGAACTTAGTCCTGAAATGCTTCCTGTTTGCTCTGCCGGAGCTGCGGATGCTCTCTATGGGAGCGGTGCGGGCTGCCTTGGCAGCGGGAATGAGTGCTGAGAGCATTACTGTAACGAAACAGAAGAATGCCACAAGGAGGATATCCGTTACGGAGAAGCAGAGGTGTGCTCCGATGTTCTTTCCGGGAGAAATCGCCAAAGCTCCGAGAACAAGGTCGAGCTGGGGCTTGAGAAGAAGCATTGCGCCCTTTACCACGCCCATGCCCAGGAGTATGCCGAGAGGAATGGCGGGTATAAGAAGGCTGAGTGCCTCGTAGTATACGCTGGCACGCTTCTGTCTGCGTGTTGCGCCCACTGAGGAGAGCATACCAAGGTATCTTGTGCGCTCTGCGAAGGACATATTGAACACGTTGTAGATAAGCACGATGGAGGCTGCCATGATGAGTATAACAAAGAATGCCTCAAGGAAGATTACGATGCTGTTGATGACGCTGTCGCTGCCCTTTGCGGAGAATGCAAGAAGCATCTCGTTGGAGTCGCTCTTTATGATACGGCCTGCGATATCGGATATCTCGTGCTCAACGGTGTACGCCGGACCGGCGGTCTTGTGATCGAGCTGCATGATGGCATTGCAGGTATCGTATTCGCCGCTGAGTATGGTGAAGGCGGGATATGCGGCTGCACCGAGGCTCTCATAGTAGGGTATGCCGATGAAGCCCACAACTGTGTATTCCTTCTCCTCACCGGTGAACTCCTTTACCTCGCAGAACTGGTCGTTCTCGCTCAGAAGTCCGAAATCCTCAGGGACCTCTGTATTCTCGCCGTAGCGGAGCTCGATGCGGAAGAAGGGAAAGGTGGCAGAACGTCCCTTCTGCTTGCAGGTATAATAACGATCGAAGTAAGCGGCTGTTATCTTATCGCCGATAGTAACTGTTGAGCCGTCGTCGAGGACGCTCTTTGAGAGTACTATCTCGGAATCGTTCTCGGGAAGGCGTCCCTCTATGGCTTCCATCTTCACCATGCCGAAGGCCTCCGGCTCATAGCCCTTGATGAAGATGTAGGGGCGCTCCTCGTTGGCAGACTTGTCAAACTCTGACCATCCCTTTGCGGCTGTTCTTGCCATGGTCCTTATCTTGCCGGTGGCCTCTATCCTGTCAGTCTCCTCCTTTGTAAGGCCGTAGGACATAAGCTCCCATGTACCCTTGTCAAGAGCGGCTATCTGCTCCATGTAGTTGATGACTGTGCTCTTTCCGGCGAACACGCAGGTCATGAGCATTACCATGAATACTATACCCGTGAAGGTAACGGCTGTGCGGCGGGGATTTAGCTTCATATACTGCCTTGTTACTTTGTGTACTATCTTTCTGGTGTTCATATCCCTTGCCTCCTTATCTGCCGGATACTTCTTCGTTGCGGACTATCCTTCCGTCCTCGAGGTATATCACACGGTCGGCCTGCATGGCGAGGGATTCATCATGGGTGATGAGTATGAGAGTCTGCTTCTGCTCGCGGTTGGAGCGCTTGAGAAGGTCGACTATCTCCGCGCCGGTCTTTCTGTCAAGGTTTCCGGTGGGCTCGTCTGCGAGGAGGATGGCGGGGTGGCTGTAGAGCGCACGGCCTATGGAAACTCTCTGCTGCTGGCCGCCGGAAAGCTGGCTGGGGAGGTTGCCTCTCCTGTCCGTGAGACCGAGGTGCTCGACTATCCTGTCGAGCCTCTCACGGTCGAGCTCTCTGCCGTCGAGGAGGTGCGGAAGAGCGATATTCTCGTCCACGTTGAGTACCGGCATGAGGTTGTAGAACTGGTATACAAGACCGACCTGTCTGCGGCGGAACACTGCAAGCTGATCCTCCTTGAGGCTGTGCATATCAGTGCCGTCGATGAATACCTTTCCGGAGGTGGGCTTGTCAACGCCGCCGAGGATATGGAGGAGTGTGGACTTGCCGCTGCCGGAGGGTCCGATAACTGAAACGAATTCGCCCTTCTCAACTGAGAATGAAACATTATCGAGTGCCTTAACGAGTGTATCGCCTGAACCGTATTCCTTGGTTATGTTTTCGCATCTTAAAATTTCCATGATATTTGCTCCCTTCGTGGTGTGGTTGTTTTGTTTATGTTTATATTATATCCCCGTAAAGTGACATTGTCATGAATTTTCAGGTGACATTTCTGTCACTTTCAGAAAGCACCTGAAAACGCCGTCACAAATAAAGCGCACCGCATTCAAAGCGGTGCGCTTTTATTTCGTCATTCATGCTCCTTTATGTACGGCACTACCTGTTCCTTGGGTATATCCAGGGCGTAGGCAAATTCGTCATAGAGGACGTTCTCTGCGTCATGCAGGATCCTTTCGTCTGCGGAATGGAGCTTTTTCTTCTTTCTCAGAAGCTCTCTGCTCCTGCTGCTCAGTGTCTTTATAAGGCTTATCAGCTCATGCTTGTCACCGCGCTCGAGTATCCTGCGATACTCCTCCTTGCGCTGAGGTTCATCATCTATCCAGATGTTGTTCTCCTCATTCATGCCCTCAATGAGCTTTTCTGCCTCCTCCCTTGAGCAGACCCTGCGTATCTTTTCGTGAAGCTTTCCCGATTTTGTGGGAACGTAGAAGGTGTTTCGGATGTCGTTTACCGGCTGGAGCACGTAGTACTCCAGAGTCTCGCCGCTGAAATCACGGTTCTCGATGGACTTGACGGTGCATACACCGTAGGAGGCGTACACTACCGCATCGTTTACGTTATACATAACTACATACCTCCTTAAAAAAGACTACTGTAATTATTATAACATATTCCCGGCGAAAATGACATAGGCACTTCCACCAAAATCACGAAAGTTTTTTGGCTATATTGCGCAAAAATCAGGTTGCAGAATCAGAGAATCCGTAGAGCTCTGTGTGCTTCTTTCCGTCAGCAGCCTCAAAGCCGACTGTGAAGAGAGCATAGATCTTGCCCTCGACCATGGCGTATCTTACACCGCGGGAGATCTCCTTATCCTCCTTGTCCTTGAGCACGGCATCGAGCTTGTCGCTGAATGCCTTCTCATCGGCTACAATCGGGGGTACATCGTAGTTGATGCAGAACCATCTTACATCACTCTTGTTGGTGAACTTGATGATAGCATCTGCTCCGCCGGCGTCAACGGATACGGTATAGGTATTATCGGGGTAATCATAGGCAGTGAGATCGTTTGAGCGTGCACCCATGAAAGCGCCAAGGAAGTCCTTAGCATAGAAGCATACGGACATTACAGCGATGGTGCTCTCGCCCTCTTCCTTCAGGTTGTAAACCGCATCGGCGTTCTTGTAGAAGCGAAGCGAGTGCTCGTTGTCGTAGTAGAACTCCTCACCGTCGGGTGATACGCACTTTTCGTACTCAGCCTCGGGCGCATCGCCGTCCGGGAAGGTGTACTCGTTGTAGATGTTGTACTTTACCTTGCCCTCGGATGTGATATCAGACTCATCGAGGTACATACTTGTCTGGCTGTAATCGGGGTTCTCGATGAAATGGAGCTCCTCTGTTGCCTGCTGGGCATTTGAATCGCCGGACTGCCCGCTGCCTGAGTTATCTGTGGTCTTGACTGCTGAACAGCCGCAGAGAAGTACGGCTGCTGAGAGTAATGATATAATAGCAGAACATTTTCTGTTCATAGTTGATTCCTCCGGATGCTGTATGATTATTGACGGCACGGGAAGCCCCGTAACGTCAGCATTATCATTATACCACAACTGTGCCACCGTTGCAATAGTATTTTTAATATGTAATAATTTTATTATACGTTTAAAGAAGGCTGTAACGGTACGTCCGGTCTGTGCAGAACGGCAGGCTGATGCTTGTTTTCAAAAATATGGGATTCTGAAGGGGCATCCCATTCAGAATCCCAGACTGAAAAAGCCCTGACAATTATTATCCGGTTCCAGTCTGCCAAACACATTAGTTTTATCAGGGGACGCCTTCACTTGCAAGGCGTCCCCTCTTCCAAAACAGTCCCCGGACTGTTTTGGAATTCACCCCTTGCGAAGCGCTCTGCGGCTGAATGCGGGACTCTGTCCCGCACCCTGCCAGAGGCGCTGCCTCTGGACTCCGCTAAAGGGGCGCAGCCCCTTTAGAATCCCAGACTGAGAATATGGGCTTTCTTACAAACAAAAACCCGGACGATAACCGTCCGGGCATTATGATCATATGTCAGATCTCGTATTTCGGCTCGCAGGTGAGGTTCACGCCGAGTCGTCTGAATATCCTCTCGTCAACAGGGGAGAGGATAACTGTTGAATGCACCTCGCAGCCCCTCAGCTTCTCTATCTGATCCATGGCACGCTTTGCATTGTCGTCCGTAGCAGCACATATGGAGAGTGCAAGAAGTGTCTCGTCGGTATGTATCCTCGGGTTGGAGTTGCCGAGATGATTTACCTTGAGGTTCATAATCGGCTCGATAACGTGGGGTGACATGAGAAGTATCTCATCGTCAAGGCCTGCAAAGTGCTTGAGCGCATTGAGGAGAAGTCCGGAAACAGCTCCGAGGAGATCGGAAGTCCTGCCTGTGAGGATAGTGCCGTCCGGCAGCTCCATAGCGGCGGCGGGCATACCTGTTGCCTCCTCCTTTGCAAGAGCGGCAGCAATGACCTTTCTGTCGTCTGCTGTTACGTTTGCCTGCTTCATCAGGAGTTCAAGCTTTGTAAGCTCGTCCTCTGAGACAAGGCCCTTGCGGAAATCGCACATACCTGTGTAGTATCTGCGGATAACTTCCTGACGTGCGGCGTCGCTTACAGCCTCATCGTCAACTATGCAGTTGCCGGCCATATTAACGCCCATATCCGTAGGCGACTTGTAGGGCGATTCGCCGAGTATCAGCTCGAACATTGCGTTGAGGACAGGGAATATCTCCACGTCACGGTTGTAGTTGACTGTTGTCTTACCGTATGCCTCAAGGTGGAAGGGGTCTATCATATTTACGTCATTGAGATCGGAGGTCGCAGCTTCATAGGCTATATTTACAGGGTGACGGAGGGGGAGGTTCCATATCGGGAAGGTCTCGAACTTGGCATAGCCTGCATTTACGCCTCTCTTGTGCTCATGATAGAGCTGAGACAGACAGGTTGCCATCTTTCCGCTTCCGGGACCGGGTGCGGTGATAACGACAAGGCGGCGCGAGGTCTCGATATAATCGTTTCTGCCGTAGCCCTCGTCGCTGATGATCTTCTCGAGGTTGGAGGGATATCCCTTGATGCTGTAGTGGTGGTATACCTTAACGCCGAGCGCCTCAAGACGGCTCTGGAAGGCGTCTGCGGTGGGCTGCCCCTCATAGCGGGTGAGCACGACGCTGCTGACATAGAGGCCTATCTTGCGGAAAACACCGAGCAGACGGATAACGTCCACATCGTAGGTTATGCCGAGGTCTCCTCTCACCTTGTTCTTCTCGATATCTCCGGAATTGATGACGATGACGATCTCCGCCTCGTCCTTCATCTTAAGGAGCATCTGGAGCTTACTGTCGGGCTTGAAGCCGGGGAGGACCCTTGAAGCGTGATAGTCGTCGAAGAGCTTTCCGCCGAACTCAAGATAGAGCTTGTCGCCGAACTGAGCGATCCTCTGACGGATATGCTCCGACTGCATTGTCAGGTACTTTTCATTGTCAAAGCCTGGTCTGGATGAGCTGCACATGATCTTTACCTCCGTATTACACATTATTACAAAAAACTACGTTAATATTATATACCAGATCGTCCCGGATTGCAATAGTCTGAATTAAAGAAAAATAATTACCGGAACAGCAGCCGGGAATGCAAGCCCTGCCGCATCACACCGCAAAAGCGCCTGTATGCCGTCATATCCGCCAAAAACCGGTAGGTTATTCGTTCATTATGTATAATGACTTTTACAACCGTAAATGCTATAATATAGGTACGGATGACTAAATAAGAAATAATGAATATGGTATGTTCCCTACACCCCAAGTTACAACATTCAATATGTCTGATGTGCACTGTTAATTTGAGTTGCTGACTGGTGTAGGGTGGGCGATACCGCAAATTCCGAATTCCGCATTCCGAATTATCCAACGGCGATACCGCTTCTGTTCACTTTTCCCCTTCCCCTTTTTGTCAGTATCGCACAACGATACTGCTTCCGACGTCAGCAAATTATTACACAACTTACTCTTGACAAAGCTATCGAACTGTGTTATACTAATCACAGGAATTACGAATTCGCTTTAAAGTGTTACAGCGCAAAGTGTGAAATTAACTGAAAGGATAGAACAACATGAAAGAATTATCAAATCTTCTCGATTACAGGCCGGGTATAAAGGCCATTGATGCTACTCTCCGTGACGGAGGCCTCGTAAACAACTTCTTCTTCACAGACAAATTCGTGAAGAATCTCTATAACGCAAACCTCCGTGCAGGTGTGGACTATATGGAATTCGGCTACAAGGGCGACAAGGAGATGTTCGATGTCGAGAAGTTCGGCCCCTGCAAGTTCTGTGATGACGACTACATCCGCTCTATCGTAGGCGAGAACAACACCGACCTCAAGATCGCTGTTATGGCTGACGTAGGACGCTGCAACTACAAGGAGGATATCCACGACAGGAGCGAGTCTCCCGTTGACCTTATCCGTGTAGCTACATACCTTCACCAGATCCCGACAGCCGTTGATATGATCGAGGATGCAAAGAAGAAGGGCTACGAGGTAAGCTGCAATATCATGGCTATCTCAAACGCTCAGGAATCAGATATGAAGGTAGCTCTTGATATCCTCGGAAAGTCGCCTGTTGATGTATTCTACATCGTTGACAGCTTCGGCTCTCTCTACCCCGAGCAGATCGCACGTATCGCCGCTCTGTACTCAGAGTTCGCCGAGAAGTACGGCAAGAAGCTGGGTATCCATGCTCACAACAACCAGCAGCTTGCATTCGCCAACACTATCGAAGCAGTCGGCGACGGTGTTGACTGGCTCGATGCCACATACGGCGGCATGGGCAGAGGTGCAGGAAACTGCGCTATGGAGCTCCTCCTCGGCTTCCTCAAGAACCCGAAATACAATGTATACCCCGTTATCCAGTTCATCGAGGAGCACATCACAGCTCTCCGTGAGCAGGGCGTTGTATGGGGCTACGATATCCAGTATCTCCTCACAGGTATCTTCAATCAGCACCCGAGAACAGCTATCCAGTTCACAAATGACAAAAGATCCGATTACTCCGAGTTCTACAAGGAGATAATTGCTCAGGAATGATAAAAGTCAAGGCGCACCGTTTGGTGCGCCTTTATGTTATTTCTCTTCCTTATACGGTGAATCGCCGGGTTCATTGATGAAATCAGCAACTATGAATCTCGGACGTGCCTTGACCTCGGAGTATATCTTTCCTATGTACTCGCCGATAATGCCGAGTGCAAGGAGCTGCAGACCGCCGATGAACCATATCGAGCACATCGTGCTTGACCAGCCGTGCTCGGAGAAGCCGCCTATCTTGGCGATTATAGACCAGAGAATAGCGATAACGCTGACTATCGACATTATACCTCCGACACTCGTTATAAGCTTCAGGGGCTTTACGCTGAATGAGGTGATGCCGTTTATCGCAAATGCGAGCATCTTCTTGAGCGGATACTTGCTCTCGCCGGCAAAGCGCTCTGCACGCTCGTAGAATACGCTGCAGCTCTGGAAGCCTATCAGCGGCACCATACCTCTCAGGAAGAGGTTGACCTCCTTGAAGTTTGCGAGCTCCTGCAATACCCTGCGGCTCATAAGACGGAAATCCGCATGGTTGAAGACTACGTCCGCTCCCATGACCTTCATGAACTTGTAGAAGCCCTCTGCGGTGAAGCGCTTGAAGAAGGTATCGGTATCACGGGCGCTGCGCACGCCGTACACTACCTGATTGCCCTCGTAGTACTTCTCCACCATTGCGTCGATGGTGTTGATATCGTCCTGAAGATCGGCGTCCATGGTTATAGCCATGTCGCATATATCCTTAACGGTCATCAGTCCGGAGAGAACTGCGTTCTGATGTCCGCTGTTGTGTGCAAGGTTGATGCCGGAGAAGAAAGAGGGATCTGCCTCGTGAAGCTCCTGGATTATGCTCCAGGTCTTGTCCTTTGAACCGTCGTTTACGAATACGACACGGCTCTCCTTGGAAATGAGGCTGCGGTCTATTAGCGACTGATACTTCTCCTTTAATCTCTTTGCCGTTTCATGGAGGACCTCCTCCTCGTTGTAGCATGGTACGACCATATATAATATCTCAGGTGTTGACATGGAAATGCCTCCTTTATTCTGTGTTAAGTAATGTATCTATTATATCACAACAGAGGATTCACGTCAACTTTTTCAGGCTGTGCCGGCAACAGTGCAGATTCCGGTATACAGGCAAATACTCCATATGAAGAAAGACCGTCACAAAAACTTACAAAAAAACACTTATTTTTATTCTTCTTACTATAGACAAATTAACCAAAATATGATATAATATTTGTGAACTTACAACAGAGCGAGAGAGGCAGGGGTGCCTTATGCTCTGAAATCTGCCTGAGACGGGCAAGAAAGGAACATATATGCTTCACGAAAAATCATGCGGAGCCATTGTGTACAGGAAATTCCACGGCAACACGGAGATCCTCCTCATCAAGCATATCAACAGCGGACACTGGTCCTTCCCGAAGGGTCATGTCGAAGCCGGCGAGACTGAGGTCGAGACAGCTAAGCGTGAGATAATGGAGGAGACCTCCATAGACGTCATCATAGATCCCACATTCCGTGAGACAGTTACATATTCGCCCAAGAAGGATACTATCAAGGTGGTGGTATATTTCCTTGCAAGAGCGAAGAACGTTGACTTCCACCCGCAGGAGGATGAGATCGCTGAAATACGCTGGGTTGATATATCCTACGCCGGAAATATCCTCTCCTACGAAAACGATAAGACGATCGTTTCCAAGGCAAAGACCGCAATCAAAGACGCTCATTGAAATATCCCCCTCAACTGCGAGGGGGATATTTTTGTCTCCGTTCACCCGTTCTTCTCCCTCTGCGGGAAGATCAGCGCAGCCGCAAGCCCGAAGAGGAGCGCCGCTCCGATTCCGCCGGAGGCCGCTGTCAGGCCTCCCGTCAGCACTCCTATCAGGCCTCTTTCATCAACGGCACTCCTTACGCCCTCCGCAAGCAGATGCCCGAAGCCTGTGAGCGGGACTGTCGCTCCGCCGCCTGCAAAATCCGCCAGCGGAGCGTATATCCCGAGCGCCGACAGCACTACTCCCGTGACGACACAGCCCGTCAGTATCCTTGCCGGAGTGAGCTTTGTGCGGTCTATCAGCACCTGTCCAGCAGCACATATCGCACCGCCGACAATGAAGGCCTTTATCATATCCCAGATCATGTCTTTACCCTCCTGAAATGAACAAGATGCGCTGTGGCAGGTATAGTGCCGCCCTGCTGCAGGCTCAGCGGCGACATCAGCGCTCCTGTAGCTACAAATAACACGTCCTCTGCCCTGCCGTCACTCAGCAGCGGCAGGAAATGTCCGCAGAGAACAGATGCCCCGCAGCCGCAGCCCGAGCCGCCGCAGTGGGTATCGAGCGGATCACCCTCATCTGCTCCGTATATCATAACCCCGCAGTCACGGTGTCCGCTGCCGAGGTCTATCCCCTCTTTCTCGAGCAGGCGCGGCAGCAGGGAGCTTCCCACCGTGCCGAGGTCTCCGGTGACGATGAAGCTGTAGTCGTCAGGCGCAGTACCCGTAGCCGCAAACCACCTTCGCAGGGTGTCCGCTGCCGCCGGAGCCATAGCCGCTCCCATATTCGTTATATCCTTCACACCCATATCCGTGACAGCGCCGATACATCCGCCCGCCACGCTGATGCAGCCTTTGCGGGATATGACCGCCGCTCCTGCCGCTGTACAGGTCCTCTGTGAGGTAGGCGTTCTCTGTCCTCCGTAGGAGAGCGGCTGCCGGAACTGCCTCTCTGCCGTGGAGAAATGCGAGGACGTAACCGCGGCAGTCCGCTCCGAAGCGCCGGAATCCACGGACAGCGCAGCGAGGAGCAGAGCCTCCGCCATTGTAGAGCAGGCTCCGTAAAGCCCGAGATACGGCACTTCTGACTGCTGATGCGCAGCCGTTGACACGGTACACTGTGCGCTCAGGTCGCCGGCGCATATCAGCCCGATATCCTCCGGCGTGAGTCCTGCTTTGCCGAGCGCGAGCCGCAGAGTCCGGCGCTGTAGCTCGCTCTCCGCCTTCTCCCACGAATCGCAGCCCAGCCTCGGATCCTTGTGTAGTTCGTCGAAGCAATCGCCGAGAGGCCCCTGCCCTTCCGCACTGCCCGCCGCCGAAGCCCAGCTCTCTGCTCTTATATCCCCGCCGAAGCGGAACACTCCCCTTGTGATAAGTTCAGCCATGATACATTCCTCCCTGATGCCTGATATACTGAACTGAGTATTCCCCGTATGCGCCGGTATATTCATTTTCATCAGTTTATCCCGCAAAAATCAGAGCAATAAAATTTCCTCCACCTATTGCAAAAAAGCAAAAAGTATAGTATAATATTTAGGATAATATAATCGGGGATTATGGCTTAAATTAAACAAACACCCACCCCGAAAACAGAAGGAGGAACAGCTTTGTCAACAACAACCGCTGTCAGCAAGAAGCCGGCAGGCGCTCTGCCTACACCGGATGCAAACGGAAAACGCCAGAATTTCTGGAAAAACAGCTTTCCGTTCTATGCAGCCGCATTTCTCATCCCTGCTCTGCTGACTTTCATCGCCTATGTACTGTTCGGTGTATATCCGTTCAACGTCCGCTCCGTGCTGACGCTCGACCTCAACGGTCAGTACGTCCATTACTTTGAGGCTATCCGTGACGCCTTCTGGGGCGGAAGGAGCCTGCTCTACAGCTGGGAACGAAATCTCTCCGGAGGCTTCCAGGGAGTTATCGGCTACTATCTGGCGAGTCCGTTCACCCTGATAGTCATACTGCTGCCGAGGAAGATGATCCTCGAAAGCCTTATGATCATGCAGCTCTGCAAGATCGGAGCGTCGGGAGTTACCTTCTCCTTGTACGCAAGACGTTCCAAGGGAGTGGACAACCTTTCATCTGTGATATTCGGAACGATGTATGCGCTCATCGCATTCAATGCTATACAGATGATCGACCCCATGTGGCTCGACGGTCCGATATTCCTTCCCCTTATCATACTCGGCGTTGAGTACCTCGTCGATGACGGAAGAAAGCTCAACTACATCATCCCGCTGGCAATACTCTTCATCGCAAACTTCTATATCGGCTACATGGTAGCTATATTCGTAGCGATCTACTTCATCTGCTATGTATTCTTCGGAAGCGAAAGAAAGTTCCGCGGAATGGAGGATTACCTCAAGGTATTCGGTCTCATGGCTCTTGCTACCTGCATCGTAATGATGCTCAGCTACATCATGATAGGCCCTGTATACCATGCACTTTCACTCGGTAAGTTCGATTTCTCCAAGCCCGACTACACCTTCCGTACCATGTTCAACCCCATTGAGCTGGTACCCACTCTGCTCCCGAACCAGTACTACTCCGTAAACGTTGACGAGGGAACAAGACTCTACGGACGTCCGGAGATATACTGCGGCGTGCTGACTGTAACGCTCCTCCCGCTGTTCTATCTCAGCAAGAGCATCAGACGCAACCGCAAGATAGGTTATTCACTTCTGATAGTGATCCTCTTCTTCAGTATGTGGATAAAGCCCATAAATATGATGTGGCACGGCGGTCAGGATCCTAACTGGCTCCCTTACCGTTATTCCTTCCTTCTCTCCTTCGTGTTCCTGAGCATGGCGGCAGAGGTATTCCCGAAGCTCAAAGAGGAGAAGGTCTCCTTCCGTATCTCCTCCTTCATATTCGCAGGCATCTCCCTGCTGGTATACCTCTTCTCCATACAGATGAAGAACTTCAACTATAACGAGGAGAAGTACAAATACGTTGCAAAGCTCCCCTACACCACCGAGGAAACCCTCGACGGCCAGACATTCACAAGATACTGGCTCGGCACCATCGCCTTCGGCCTTGTGCTTGCTGCGATATACATCTTCGCAGTAAACGTATTCAGCCAGGCAAAGAAGAAGACTGTCCGCACAGGTCTCATTCTTGCTCTGGCAGCAGTAGTCACCTTTGAAGAGGGCGTCAATGTGTACGATACCATATGGAAGGTACACAAGGAGGTATACTACTCCGAGCACAAGACCTACGACGAGATACAGAGCGCACCGGCTCTCGTTGATGAACTCAAGCAGTACGACGGCGGTCTCTACCGTGCAGAAAAGACCTTCTTCAGAAACGTAAACGACAACCAGTCATGGGGACTCAGGGGTATATCACATTCCAGCTCGGTAATGAATGCCCGCATCATCAACTTCATCGAGACTCTCGGCTATACCACCAAGAGCTACGAGACCCGCTATGACGGAAATACTCCCGTTGCAGACTCCCTCCTCGGCATCAAGTACGTATTTGATGATCCCAACAGAGGACACGACAACAGCGAGAATCTGCTCAGCCCCTACTACAACAAGATATACTCAAGCAAGTATATCAACAACAGCAGCAAGGAAGCAACCGTGGATGTATATGAGAATCCCGACGCTCTTGCAATAGGCTGTATGGCTGACGACGATATCATCAGACTCAGCTTCCTCGGAAACGACAATCCCTTCAACAGCATGAACAACTTCATGAGCTCTCTCACCGGCAACACCCCGGATTACTCCGGAGTACTCGAGCCCAAGGCCTACTTCAGACGCCTTGCCGATCCTACCGTAGAGCTCAGCGAGTGTACCGAGAAGGACTACAACGGACAGCACTGCTACGATGCGAATCCGCAGGCAGGCGACCCGACAGTCCGTATCCATATCACAGCCGACAGCGAAGACTACATCTATATGTACCTCAAGTCCGACAACCCGCACAAGTGCAATATGTGGCTCGGCGTAAAGGATCCTGCTGACGGCGAATACAAGGGCAGAAAGACCGGCACTGTACAGCTCGACGGCTTCGGCCCCTACTACGAGGGATATGATTACTCTATCGTGAACATCGGCAAGTTCAATCCCGGCGACGAGATAGAGGTAAGGCTCACAATCCTCCAGACAGACAAGTCCGGCGCCAATGAGTATGTCATGGTCAAGGACTTCCAGTTCTACACACTTGACTACGAGGCTTTCCACAATGATATTCAGCAGCTCAAGCAGAGCGAATGGAAGCTCGACATGAACAAGACAAAGGACAACTACCTCACCGGCGAGATCGACGTTGCTGACGGACAGATCATGTACACCTCCATCCCGCTCGAGCCCGGCTGGACCATCAAGGTCGACGGCAAGAAGATCCCCGAGCTCTATACCGATTCGATAAGGAACGAGGGAGAGTCCAACGAGATGCACGTATACCAGAACAATGCTGCAAACGCATCTGTCGGATCAGTTGCAATACTCAACGCCCTTATCGGTATCAAGATGCCGGCAGGTCACCACACCGTGACTATGAAGTATACTCCTCCGGGATTCAACACCGGATTATGCACACTCTTCTTAGGAATAATCCTTCTTGTACTTCTGTACAACAAGGACAAGAAGACCAACAAGGTACTTCTTGCAAGAGCAAAGGAGAAGGAGCGCATCAAGAAGGGACTTCCCGCAGAGGCTCCCGAGGGTCAGACAAAGAAGCCCGCTGTCATCAAGTCAAAGGGCGCACCCTCCGCAGAGATACCGGAGAAGAAGCCCGAATCCGTCAAGGAGGAAGCCGCAAAGGCAGCCGACAAGGAGATAGAGGAGATGTCAGCATCCGAGTACCTCGCAGCTGTTGAGACAAAGCAGATCAACAAGAAGACCGGAACAAAGAAGAACTCCGGCGGCAAAGGCAAGGGTAAGAAAAAGAAGAAATAAGCTGATATAACAGGAGCCTGCACCGTTATGGTGCAGGCTCTTTCTTTATATTCATTCCGCTGTTTTTCTGTTTCTGAGCTTATAGTATATCAGCACGGCAAAGAACGAGGTCAGCTCGCCGATCAGCACCCTCACTATCTGAAGCTCGTCCGTACCGGTATCGGTGACTACGTGCAGCAGGTTCGTCACAACGCAGTTGTTGAAGAAGTGGTCTGCAAGTCCTATCCATACCGTGCCGGACATACGGAAAAGCAGTCCCCATTTGATTCCCATGAGCGCCGAGAGAACAACATAGCCGATACTCATGACTGCGAACTCTCCGATGCCCATATCACCGTCCACAAGGCTTCTGAATGGCGTAACAAGATGCCACAGTCCGAAGAGCAGAGCCGCAAAGAGAAGCGAGAACTTCTTTGAGCGCTCCTTATCGGCATAGGTCATAAAGAAGCCCCTGAACAGGCCTTCCTCCATCCATACATTTATGATATTGAAGCCTATGCACATCAGCATGAAGCCGATACCGGTCTGCTTCACTACGTTGCCGGTGAGCGAAAAGCCGGTCGTGAAAAACTCCATATGTCCGGGAGTACCCTTCTGCCTGAGCATGATGAACTCAATGATAAAGGCTATGGAATAGAAGCATACACACAGCAGCATACCCTTGAAGATATCCGCCGCCGCACGTTCCTTTACAAAGCCTATCTTCCGCCATTTCCAGCCGAGCCTCCGCAGAAGCACGAAAAGAAGAACTATTCCGAAGACCTTGTTTATGAAGCATTCGGCGAATACTGTCTCGTCTGTCCGTATGACCATTACCTCAAAGGTATGTATGATAAGGCAGTCGATAAAGAGGAGTATACTGTTTCTTACTACGTTCTTTTCAAGAAAATCCTTCACTTGCAGCCTCCCGTCATCAGCCGTTCTCTTCAAGGAGACGGTCAAGAATACCGGCGGCTGTGGCTACAAATCTGACGCACGGCCTTACCTTGTAATACTGTTCAGTCCTCTTTTCGGGCTGCGGATCATTTGTAACGCTCAGTCCTTTGAGGAGGTCACGGCATATAATGGTATCATGTTCTTTTCTGAATTCCTCTGCAAGATCCTGTATGCGCTTATAGTGAGCAGCTTTTTCCTTGTCATCAGCACCGGCAGCGGGATCGTAGCCGTACTTTATACCGGCGACCATGAACATAGCCGAAACAGCACCGCACACCTCACGCATACGGCCCATACCTGCGCCGAAGGACGAAGCCAGTCTTGCGGAAAGCTCTTCATCGAGCCCGGTGACGTCTGAAAAGGCGACGAATACCGACTGAGCGCAGTTCATACCCTCCGAGAAGAGCTTTGCTGCTTTTTCTGCATGATCGTATTTCATATCTTTTCCTCCGTTTTGTATTATACTATTCAACATTATACACCAAGGCAGTTGAAAAATCAACCTTGTGCAAGGTTGATTTATGACGTGCTGTAAAATAAGAAAGAATAAAAGCTGTGTCGCAGTAAAGGTCGCCCGTGCGATAGCCTCCTTTAGCCTGCGAGTTTGAACAAAAGCAAAAGCTGACAGGAGGGGGTGGAGGGCAAGGAAAGGGGAGTCCAGAGGGGGAAAACTTGGGACGGGGGAGGATGTCAGCTTTTACTGCGGTTTTCTTTTCCTCACCCGGGTCCCATGGTTTCCCCCTCTGGCATTCAGCGGCACAAGAAAGAAATTTGATACTATGAAGGATAGAACGAATACTTTTTTATTCTCTGTATCATCTTTCCGAGATTTGCAAAATCTCACACAAAGCCAAAGAGGAACACCTCCCGGGGCAAGGAGGGAGGGAAAAAGAAAACCGCAGCAAAAACCGGCATTTCCCTCCCTCCTTTCCCCTCACGGTTTTCCTCTCTGGACTCTCTTTTCCCTCTCCCCTTTCTTCCCACCCATTGCCGGTTTTTGCTTT
>JAFZRF010000001.1 GCA_017620025.1 Ruminococcus sp. | reverse complement strand
CGAAGGGATTTGATTTCAGCTCAGTATCTCAGGCTGATGTTGATCGTATTGTGGCTTTAATAAACGCTCGTCCAAGAATCTGCCTCGGGGATAAATCTCCTGATGAAGTTTTTTGTTGCACTTGACTTGACAATCTGCCTGTGTCCCTTTAGCGGAGTCCAGAGGCAGCGCCTCTGGCAGGGTGACTCCCCACAGTGTGGGGAGATGTCAGCGAAGCTGACAGAGGGGACGGACCGGTTAGGTTGGGACAGAGTCCCGCATTTATCCGCAGGGCGCTTCGCAAGGGGGGAATTTCAAAACAGTCCGGGGGACTGTTTTGGAAGAGGGGACGCCTTGCAAGTGAAGGCGTCCCCTGATAAAAAGTATGATTTGATGATAAACAAAGCCGGACGTTTTAGTGCGACGCAGATTTAGAAGTTTTAAGCCATAGTATTTCTGATATTCAGCCAGAAGTACTATGGCGTTTTTGTTGACAATGTTGCAGCATTATGCTATAATAATTTCTAATATAAATCGGCTATGTGGCAGTCAATATATGTTGCTTAGTTTGCGACAGAATAATTCGGTTATATGAGAGGTTTAAGAGATCAAATGAATAATACATATATAATCAGAGAGGCCGTTTCAGATGATGCTGAGAAAATGATTTCATATCTGAATCAAGTAGGTGGAGAATCTGATAGTTTGATACACGGAGAAAATGAATTTACTGTTCCTGTTGAAGGCGTAAAACGGAAATTGGCCATGAGTAAAGACTCGGAAAATAGTATTGTTTTGATAGCTCTTGAAAACGAACAGATTATTGCGAGAGCAGAATTAGATGGATATTATGCAGCAAGAATTCGTCATAGAGCAAAACTCTCTATTTCAGTAAGAAAGAAATACTGGAATCAGGGAATAGGAACAGAAATGTTAAAAAGACTTTTCGAGCAAGCCAAGAAAATGAATATCAGAATTATAGAACTGGAAGTAATTACTGATAATGCAGGTGCTATTGCGTTGTATCATAAAATGGGATTTATTGATATAGGAATATATAAAAAATATTTTTATGTAAACGGGATGTTTAAAGATGCTGTAGTAATGCAGAAAATATTATAGAATATAAGATTTGATAAATTCTGATTTATCTTAGCAACATAATAAATACAATGCCCCTGAGTGCGTTTTAACGCTCAGGGGCAAAACTTCTGTATGGGTATCTGGCTTTCAGCGCCCGGCTTTTCGTTTTATCGTACAAGATGTTTTCTCAGCTGTACCAGATCGAAGGTATCAACAGTACCGGAGAAATCCATATCAGCGACCGTTGCCTGATTCTGAGTCAGTTCTTCTGCGCCGAGAAGGTATCTGCTGAGAAGGACGAGATCGGCTACATCGACGCTGTAGCTGAGATTTACGTCGCCCATCTGGTATGGCGGTTCGGGAACGATGCTCCCGGCAGTCGGTTCGGTTGTACCGGCTGCTGTCGGAGGCTCCGTTACCGGATCGGGGGAGGCTGTTATCTCTGCCATGCTCGGTGAGCAG
The DNA here is from genome assembly GCA_017620025.1 of Ruminococcus sp. GTDB lineage: Bacteria > Bacillota > Clostridia > Oscillospirales > Ruminococcaceae > Ruminococcus. The sequence continues at coordinate 52,908 of JAFZRF010000001.1, read as the reverse complement.
TCGCTCCACCAGTCCCACGCATTTGTGCGGTATGGCTCGGTTGCGGTGTTCTGAGTCCAGGTGAAGACATTGTCATAGAGGTGGCCGTTGTCGTAGTACCAGTGCGCCATGGCGATTATCTCGTCCGGATAATCCTTGTAGTAGGCCTCGTTATCCGGTGTGTAGTTGCACCAGCCCTGATTGAAGCCCTTGAGAGCGCCTCTTATTACGTCGTAGCCGGTCATGCCCTCCTCGTTTATGGCTATCTCAACGAAATGGAGCAGCTTTCTGATACCCATGTGATCCGATATGATAGCGTCATAGAAGGTGGATTCCGAAAGAGTGTACTGATACATCTCCGGTACGTTGTCCTCCTTCATGAAGGTGGGATCGCAGCCCTCGAATGCCGTGACTGCCGTCTGGAGAGTGCCGTAGGAATGAGCGGAGCTCACACCGAAGCCCTGAGCAAAGGCTGTCTCGACGTCTGCGCCGTGTCTGCCCTCGCCGAGAGTGGATTCACGGGAACCGAGACCGAGAAAGAGCGCATAGACCTTCTCACGCTCGGGCTCGCCCAGTCTTACCCTGAGCAGGTCCCAGTGCTCGTCGATCTCCTTGTACAGGGCGTACTTTACCTCCTGTACGGTCATCTTGCTGTTTATGGTGCGTATCTCCTCGGTGGAAGCGTTCTCGGGAGTATTCCTCTCACCGTAGTTGAACGGATTTCCTACGCCCTCTGTCTGTACGTCCCTTGACGGGTCGTGGGCGATCGTATCATCAGCGCCTGCGGTCATTCCGGTAACGGAACAGAACGCAAGAGCTGCCGCAGTCAGTATACAAAGGATGCGTGGTCTCATGATTTACCTCCGTAAATGGTCTGTGCTCCCGGAGGAGCACAGATAGCGGTTATTGGTTTTTATTATTTCTTCAGGGGAAGATCAGACTGCTTTATAACGCCTGCATCTACCTTCTGAATAACGATGGCATCGCTGCCGGTGATTCCTGTTGCGCCGTCTATATCAGCGTTTGTAAGGCCGGTTGCTGTCAGGGGGTACTTGGTCTGGTTAGCGACGAACTGGAGCACTGCAACTGCATCGGATACGTTTACCTTGCCGTCAACGTTAGCGTCGCCGTATGAAACACCGGGGTTCTGTGAACCTGATGTTGCGGGAGTCGTAGGAGTTGTAGCAGGTGCGCTTGTAGGTGTGGTTGTCGGTGTTGTAGTAGGCTTCTCTGTTGAACCTGCTGCTGTGCCGCTGTAGTTTGCCTTGATGGTAACGCCGCCTGTAACGGGAACTGTGATAGTTGCATCGTTATAGGTCTTTACGGTGCCTGTGCTGTCTGTTACCTCCCAGCCTGTGAAGGTCACGCCTTCCTTGGGCTCGGCTGTAGCAGTTACAGGGTAAGCGGTGAAGTAGTTGCCGCTCCACTGATCAAGGTCGAGGTTGAGGGTGTTGAACTTTACTGTGCCCTGTGCAGCGGTATTGTATACGGTAACGAGACCTGTTGTATTCTCGATGCCGAGGTTGCTGCTCACGATGCGCGGAACGTTGGTCGCACGGTTGTCATAGAACTGGCTGATAGCCTGGAAGCCGGAAGCTCCGCCCATGCCGCCTATAGACCAGCCGCCGCCGTTGCCGGAAGAGCTGAAACGTGCCTTGGTATCGCTGATCTGTGTGGAGTATGTTGAGTTGAAGAAGTCGATGATCGGCTTCGTCTTGTCGGATGTGAAGTTGTAGTTTGCAAGATCCATGAAAGTGATTCCGAACTGCTGTGCGAAATCGGGGTTCTTGAGCAGTGCGGTGAACATCTTGCTGGTGTTGTCAGTATTCGATGCGATACGGCGGAACGTATCGTATGTAGCCGAGGTATTGTCCTGGCCGTAGAGACCCTGGCCGTACTCGGTATCGAATATGATCATACGCCACTTGCCGTCTGCGTAGGGATTGGAGGAGTCAACTGTGGATGTTTTCCACAGAGCGGTGTTGTTCTGCGGCCAGTCCCAGTTGTTCCAGTAGATCTGAGCTGCGAAGTAATCGATATAGCTCTGTACATCGAAGCTGTCCGTGAAGCGCTTGTAGTTTGAAGCGTTGGACATATCGTTTGAAGCACAGAAGTTCTTGATGTCCTCCCATGCCTGGAGGTCGGCATCTGTGCCTTCCTCGAGCTCATCGTTCTTGATCATGACTGCACTTGCCTTGTCGATGCCGAAGTGATCGTGGAGATAATCGTCGCCGAGCTTCTCGGTGATCTGATAGATGCCCCAGAATTCACCGTCGATGAATACCATGCACTCGTCAGTTGCCTGATAAGCACAGTCTCTGTCTGCGATGAGACGCTGGTTTATGGAATCCCTGAACCAGGTATTGTTGTTGTCGTTTCCGCCGTTGCGGAGAGTAATGGAATCGAACTTCTTTATCTTCTTGCCGTTTGTCTGCTTGCGGCAGGTACCGCTGAAGAAATCGAAATCAAGTGAATCAAGACCGTACTCTGATCTTGCGTAAACATTGAAGCTCTTCTGTGCGTGTGATCTTGAAGCAGCTCCCTTGATACGGATGCCTACGTTCTGAGCAAGTACAGGCTCGCCGGAGTCAAATACCTCCATGCTTACCTCACGCTCCCAGGCCTTGCCCTTCTGGGTATAGTTGGCCTCTATCTCCCAGCTCTGTACCATCTTGCCGTCCTTGTCGGTGAGCATACCGAAGCCGCTCATTCCGGGGAAATCGCCGCCGCCGGGGATATCCCATCCGCCTGCGCCGCCGGGCATTTCCCATCCGCCCTGGCCGCCGATATTCCAGCCGCCGGGATTCTGCTGGCCTTCGCCTGCAGCGGGTTCGTCAGCGTTTATAGCTGCCTGCTGTCCGGGGATATTCCAGTCGCCGGTATTCCAGTCACCCATGTTCCAGTTGCCGGGATTCTGCTGACCGGGGTTCTGCTGGCTGGGATCCTGCTGCTGATTAGGATCCTGCTGACCGGGCTGCTGCTGATTGGGATCCTGCTGTCCGGGAATGTTCCAGTCGCCGCCGGGGAATGTGCCGCCGCCGGTGTTGTAGCCCTGAGCGTCGAATACGTCGCCTCTTACGTAGATACCGATAGTGGGATCAAAGAGATTCTTTTCGTCTGTTACGAGTGATACTACCTTCATATTTCTGAGGTAGGCTGTCTGAGCAGTCTTGCCAACGAAGTAGGTCTTTGTGATGACACTGCTCTTTGTGCCGGAAGCATCAACTGCTACCGCACGGATAACGTTTGCCTTGTCTACCAGACCCGGAGCTGTAGTGTCAGGGTAGGAGATGTCGGTGTGTGCACTGAGCACGTTGGGTTCGCTTGAACGGTCTGTGAGCTGGAGCGCACCGGAGAACTGCTTTGTAGTACCTGAGCCGGGAACGGGATCGCTTCCGTCGGTAGTGTAGTAGATGGTGTAGTTCTGGGGTGATGAGATCGTCAGCTGAACAGCGTTCTCATAGAATCCGCTCTCAACAGAGAATTCAGGAGCCTTTACGGCGTTCTGTCCCTGGGGAGCTGCGTTAGTGCTGCCGGGCGTAGGAGTGGTAACGAAGAAGGTACCGCTCTTTTCGGGATACTCAGCGTAGCTCTCGTTTTCGCCGAGGTTTCCGAAGGTCAGTGAATCAAGCACTGATCCGTCCTTGCCTGTGAGTGTGATGGTCTCTCCTGAGGTGGAAAGGCCGAAGGGAGCGATATCGCCTGTGCCCTTGGAGTCGCAGTAGACAACGAGCTTTGCACCCGGCTGGATGGTAGTACCGTCCTTGAAGGTGTAGTCGTAGGGCTTGTCAGCGTCGTCGCTGAGTCCGCATCCGCTGAGGTCGAGAGCGGAAGAGCCGGGATTGTAGAGCTCTATCCAGTCATAGTAGTTGCCGTCTGGGGCAGCTTTGGAGGTGTTGGATGCGCACACCTCACTGATGATTGATGTTCCGCTCACAGCGGAAACTGTCATTCCGGGTATTATGGCTGATCCCGAAAGGACGGACAGGCACAAAGAGCCTGCCATGGCTTTAGTGATAATATTCCTTTTCATGCATGGTTCCTCCCATAATATTATCAGCTAACCTATATTTTACAACTTTATTCTATCATTTTTAGTGCTATATGTCAATAGCATTTCCGGCAAATATAGCTGAAATCCGGTTAATTATTGCGGAAATTGCGCCGGACGGATGTTGAAAAATAACAGTCCCGGAGAGAGCCTCCGGGACTGTTTTCGGGGATATATTGATCATTTCGTGACTTCGCCCGCGACGAGTCTGTCCTTTAAAAAGCAAAGGTCGAAGGTATCAAGCACGCCGTCGCTGTTGAGGTCGGCGGAGCGCCAGTTTACGAAACCTGTATCGCCGGCACCGAGCAGCCACTTCTCAAGCAGAACGGCATCAGCGACGCTGAACTCACCGTCGGCGTTGATATCATTCTCAGGGCACTCGGTGATCACGAGGGAATCGGGAATCAGGTTTTCGTTCTCGTCCTCATCGATCGAATAGATAAGAGTCTTGCTGCCTTTGCATTTTATGATGCCCGGTATTTTATCCTTTTCGACTATATCGTGCCAGAGCCCGATGAGCGCAAGGGATTTTGGCGGAACAGTGCCTGGTATCACGGGATAATCTATGGTATCGGTACCGATTTGGTAAAAATCTCCGAGAGGCCAGATGCTGTTCGCATCCTTATACAGAAGCTCATCACCTTCGTCTGTTCTGATGAGAAGAGCATAGCATTCCGGATCTGCAGCACGGTCAGAAAGGTCATAAAATAAGAAATAATCGGTATTGCACAGCTGACTGCCGATCAGATAGAATTCGTCGCAGATAATGTCATTATCGTATCTGGTAAAGCTCAGTGGATCTCCGGCTGCGGGAATAATGCTGACTGTGATGTTATTCTGTTTAAGGCAGTATGTGTCTTCGTCCCTGACAGATATCTCTCCGTTGACAGTGGTTATGTAATAGGAATAGAATACCAGGCTGAATCCGAAGGTGACCTCCGGAATGTCTACGGTCACAAAGAGCGTGACAACGTATTCTCCGTTATCCTCCGGCCGGAAGACGAATTCTTTGCCGTTTTTTGACGCTTCAAAATCTCCGGCTGTCGATACAAGAAGCTCTGTCGATGTAAGGTGGTCTGCAGTTCCGAAGTCTGTGGAGAAGCATACAGCGCCGTCATCGATCTTGCAGGTTATCCCGTCAAAAACGGCCGGCTTAGAGCTTCCGGTATCAGCTGATACTGCCGGCCAGGAAACAGAGGTGAGTGCAGGGCTGAAGGTCATTACTGCGGCTGTGAGGATACTCAGAAGTCTTTTCATGATGATTACCTCCTTAGTAGTGCAGGTATTCAGTTTTATTGATAAGGTGAGTCCGTATTATTCCTGCGGTATCAGAGAAGCTTGTCCTTCAGGAAGCAAAGGTCGAAGGTATCAAGCACGCCGTCGCTGTTGAGGTCGGCGGAGCGCCAGTTTACGAAACCTGTATCGCCGGCACCGAGCAGCCACTTCTCAAGCAGAACGGCATCTGCGACGCTGAACTCACCGTCGGCGTTGATATCATTCTCAGGGCACTCGGTGATCACAAGGGAATCGGGAAGCAGGTTTTCGTTCTCGTCCTCATCGATCGAATAGATCAGAGTGCGTTTCCCTTCACATTTTACGATGTCCGGTATCACTTCAAGTTCCTGCAGGTCGTGCTGGAAGCCGATAAACGCAAGTGATGCCGGTGGATCTGTTTCCGGTGCAGCAGGGATATTCCTTTCATCATAGCGCAGCTGGAACTGCGGTTCGATCGGTGAAATGAGACCGTCGTTTTTCAGCCATAATCCGGCTGTATTACTTGCTCTGGTGACGAACGCACAGCAGCGCAATTCACGCTCACGTTCAGAGAGTGCATAAATGAAGAAATGGTCGGGTACATTCAGCAGATTTCCGATGAGGCAGGTCTCACCGCCGAGAATATCATTGCCGTAATAGGTATAAGAGGACGGTTCGCCGAACGCAGGAGTGAATGTAACGGTTCCGTCGTGCTCGTCATGGCGGTAAATGGTTTCCTTCCGGGTCGATATATGTCCGTTGTCCGCTGTGATCAGGCGGGAATAGAATGTCCATTCCATGCCGAATGTGACATTCGGTATGGAGGTTGTCACCAGTACCGATAAAACATATTTTCCGTTTCTCGCCGGTTTGAACTCGTATCTGTCGTCTTGCAGCGATATTTCAAATTCGTCATTGGTCGAGATGAACATGGTCGTATTCAGAGAGTCTGATGTGAAATTTACAGTGTCCTCGCCGATCTCACATTCCATGTACCCGAAACCTTCCGGCAGATCGCTTCCGGTATCAGCTGATACTGCCGGGCCGGAAACAGAGGTGAATGCAGGGCTGAAGGTCATTACTGCGGCTGTGAGGATACTTAGAAGTCTTTTCATGATGATTACCTCCTTAGTTGTGCGGGTATTCAGTTGTGTCTGTGGTGAGTATGTGTGGCATCTGAGGTATTATATAAGCTTCATCTCAATCACCTTCCGTCAGATAAGAGTGAACGGTTGCTTGTCTGCCTTCATTATATCATGCTGTATTGATGCAATCAAGGGGGAAAGTGTTAATAAAACCTTGCAAAAAAAGCGGACCCGAAGGCCCGCTGTAATGCGTAATGTTATATAGAAGTTGAATAGTTGGGAGCTTCCTTTGTGATGTAGATATCGTGAGGATGGCTCTCCTTGAGTCCTGCGCCTGTGATGCGGATGAACTGTGCCTTCTCGTGAAGAGTGGGGATGTCCACGCAGCCGCAGTAGCCCATACCGGAGCGGATACCGCCGACCAGCTGGAATACAGTATCAGCAACGGGACCCTTGAAGGGAACACGTCCCTCAACGCCCTCGGGAACGAGCTTCTTTGCGCCCTCCTGGAAGTATCTGTCCTTGGAGCCGCAGGCCATAGCACCGAGGCTTCCCATACCGCGGTATACCTTGAACTGACGTCCCTGATAGATCTCGGTCTCGCCGGGAGCTTCTGCACAGCCTGCAAGGAGTGAACCGAGCATAACTACGTTAGCGCCTGCTGCAAGAGCCTTTACGATATCACCGGAGTACTTGATACCGCCGTCAGCGATAACGGGGATGCCGTACTTCTGAGCTACACATGCAACGTCGTATACTGCAGTGATCTGCGGTACACCGATACCTGCAACGACACGGGTCGTACAGATGGAGCCGGGGCCGATGCCGACCTTGATGCAGTCTGCGCCTGCCTTGATAAGATCCTCGGCAGCTTCAGCTGTGGCGATATTTCCAGCGATAACCGGTATATCCGGATATGCCTCCTTGACCATTGCAAGGCACTTCATGATGTTTGCGCTGTGGCCGTGAGCGGAGTCGAGAACGAGCACATCGACCTGAGCGTCGATGAGGGCCTTTGCTCTCTCAAGCACATTGGCTGTCACGCCGATAGCAGCGCCGCAGAGAAGTCTTCCGCTTGAGTCTCTTGCGGAATTGGGGTACTGAACGGACTTTTCGATGTCCTTGATAGTGATGAGTCCCTTGAGATAGCCGCCCTCGTCAACGATGGGGAGCTTCTCGATCTTGTGGGAACGGAGGATATCCTGTGCCTCCTTGAGAGTGGTGCCGACAGGAGCAGTGATAAGGTTGTCCTTGGTCATCACCTCTGAGATCTTGGCGGAGAAATCTGTGAGGAAACGCATATCACGGTTTGTGATGATACCTACCAGCTTGTTCTTCTTGTCAACGATCGGAACGCCGGAGATCTTGTACTTGCCCATGAGTTCATCTGCATCGGCAACGATGTGATCCTCGGTGAGTGAGAAGGGGTCAACGATTACGCCGTTCTCAGACCTCTTGACCTTGTCTACCTCGTCTGCCTGCTGCTCTATGGTCATGTTCTTGTGGATGATACCGATACCGCCCTCACGAGCAATGGCGATAGCCATGCGTGAATCGGTAACTGTATCCATAGCAGCGGTCATGATGGGTGTGTTGAGTCTGATGGTCTTCGTGAGCTGGGTGCCGATCTGGATCATGTTCGGAGTTACATCGGATTTCGCCGGTATAAGCAGAACATCATCGAAGGTCAGGCCTTCCTTCTGGAACTTGTCTGTAAGCATAATTATTCCTCCTGACATCAATTTAAACCCGTAAGTTTATTACCTTTAATGATACCAATTTTTTGCTGTTCTGTCAATAGATGAGAGGTAAAAGGGGATATAAAAATAATCTGTTCATTAGCGTCGGTTTTTGACAAAAAAAGCAATCAGTTTCCGGAACAATGGTAAAATGATTTGTGTACGGAAAAGGAGAAGAAAAACGGAGCCCGGTTTTACGGGCTCCGCGTCAATTATTCTTTTTTTAGTGAATGAAACAGAGACATCGGTTCCATTCACGCCGTTGCGTTTTCCGCATAGATGATAAGTATCTGTGATGCGTCGGAGGAATCCGTCTCTCCGCTTTTGTCAACGTCTGCAAGGAATCGCTGTGCCGCAGTGAACGATGACTTTCCTCCCGTTGCGAGGTCGGCATATTCCGAGAGCACCAGGGAAGCGTCGGAGGAATCCACAAAGCCGTCCATATTCACGTCGCCGGCGGGCGTTGCTTCGGTATCGATGAAGTCTATGCCCTTGCCCTTTGCGTAGCTCTCTGCTGCAGTGCCTTTCTTTCCGAATATTATGAATCCGGGGACAGGCTCGATCATGTTGTTTACACGGTTGGTGCGGAGACCTATAGCGTTTTCTCCGATGAACTGCACCGTTGACGGTACTGTGACCGATCTCAGCGAGGTGCAGCCGTAGAAGGCCTCTTTGCCGATGCCGACAAGTCCTTCCGGCATCCTTACCTCAGTGAGGTTGGTGCAGGAGGAGAAGCAGTTCTCGGGTATGGCCTTCAGCTTTGAGCCTTCGGCGCCGAGATCTGCGTATTTCAGCTGCGAACAGCTTACGAAGACCTTTACGCCTATGTTTGTGACCGATGCCGGGAGCGTTACTCTTTCAAGAGCGAGACAGCCTGCAAAGGCTGAATCTCCGATGCTGACTATGGTGTCCGGAAAGCTTACCGAAGTTACGTTTGTCAGTCCCATGAAAGCCTTTTCGCCGACAGCGGCGAACACAAGGCTCTCCTGACCTGTCTCAGCGTAGGCGGGGATAACGAGAGCTTCCGGCGGATCGCTCATGCCTGTTATCTCGGCAGCGCCTGTTATGCCGTCCGTCAGCAGATCGTCGTATCCGCTGACGACTTCATAGGTGAGCGTGCTGCCGCCTGTCTTCACTGATAGTGCCTCTGCGGTTATCGCAGCGGAGAGAGCGGCGGTCGCAGCCGCAGTTATCAGTGCGGTGAGCCGGTGCTTCATCAGATCAGCTCCTTCCGGCAGACCTCCCCGCTTATCATAACGAGCGCAGGCTCTGTCATAAGATCGAGAGGATCATCTCCCTTGCGGTAGAGCTGAAGATCGGCGTCCTTTCCGGCAGCGATACTGCCTGTGGTATCTATTATACCGAGTATCTCAGCCGGAGCTGCTGTCAGCGCCCTGAGGGCTTCTCCTGTACTGAGCCCCCCCTTTACTGCCGCCTTTGCGGAGATGGGAAGGTACTGTATCGGTGTTACTGTATGGTCGGTGCATATAGCTGTATTTACGCCCGCACGGATGAGTCCGCAGGCGTTCTCAAGCTCGAGCTCACGCATCTCCGGCTTGCAGCGGTCGCAGAGCAGGGGGCCGCAGATGACGGGTACCTCCTCCTCAGCGAGGATGTCTGCGATGCGGGAGCCCTCTGTGCCGTGTATGATAACGGCTTCAACGGAGAACTCCTTTGCTATGCGGAGAGCGGTGCAGATATCGTCTGCACGGTGACAGTGGAAGAAGGCCTTCTGCTTCCTGTCAAGGAGCTTCATCAGAGCCTCGCACTTGATATCGTACTCCGGCGGCTCGCAGTCGTCGTTGTCGGAGTAGTATCTGTCCATATCATGAGCATAGCGTCTTGCCTTGTGGAGACCCTCACGGATAACGGCAGCAGTGCCCATACGTGTGCGGGGCAGCTCGCCTCTGTCGTTGTATTCGTGCTTGGGATTCTCACCGAGAGCGAACTTGATACCGCAGGAGCGTATCAGCATCTGATCGGCACAGCGGCCGGCGGTCTTGAGCACACATATCTCTCCGCCGCAGGGATTGGCGCTTCCCGGGCTTACGGCGGCAGCGGTTATGCCCCTGTTCCTTGCCTCGTCAAAGCAGCGGTCAAAGGGATTCACGCCGTCAAGAGCACGGAGCTGCGGCATGAAGGGATCGTTGGTCTCGTTGCAGTCGTCGCCCTCGAAGCCGAGCCCGTCCTCGATGATGCCGAGGTGGGTATGGGCGTCGATGAAGCCGGGAAGGAGAGTGCCGCCCTGTGCGTTGAAGGCATCCTCAGGGATATCCTCGGGACTGCCTGCACCGAAGGCGCTTATCTTTCCGTCCTCTGTAAGAAGCCAGCCGTTTTCAATGGTGCCGGCCTCGTCCATAGTGATTATCTTTGCGTTATAAATAAGCATAGTAACTCCTTGTTATCTGTGCAGTCTTGCAGCCTCTGCGATGCGCTCGGCTGTCTGCATGGGGCTGCCGGAGCAGTCCACGGTAACTGTTGAATGCTTCAGATATATCTCACGGCGGGTATTGAAACGCTCCAGCAGCTCCTCACGGGTGGAGGAGGCGGCGATGGGGCGGTTGCTGTCGCCGGATATGCGCTCATAGCAGGTATCGAAATCGGCGTCGAGGAAGATGACCGGGCCTGCCTTTGCGGCAGCGGCGGCGGTATCGGGATTGAGGAGAGCTCCTCCTCCGCAGGCTACCACAGCCTGCTTCCCGCAGACCTCCTTCACTATCCTTGCCTCGACTTCACGGAAATACGGCTCACCCTTCTGAGCGAATATCTCAGGTATCGGCATACCCTGATCCTCAACGATGAGATCATCGGTATCGCAGAAGCCGCAGCCGAGCTTTCGGGCAGCGAGCTTGCCGGCAGTCGATTTTCCGCAGCCCATGAATCCGCATAAGAATACTGTCATATCATTCATCCTTTCAGCGCTCTCACTTGTTCATGGCGGCAACGGCGTTCTCCACATCAGTGATGATCGGAGCGATATCCTCTGAGCTGAATTCTCCGCCGTACCATATCTCATGTGCCTTTACTGCCTGATATACGAGCATGGCAGCGCCGCCTACGGCTGTTCTGCCGAGAGCCTTTGCCTTGCGTATCAGCAGGGTGTCGGTCGGGTTGTATACCGCATCGAAGAAGGAACCGCAGCGCTCTATGATACTGTCGGGAACGGCGCAGGCCTCTGTCTTCGGGTACATACCCACAGGGGTAGCGTTTATCATAAGGTCGAAATCTCCGTCAAGTGCGGAGGTCTCCTCGATGCAGACGGAAGCTTCGGGGCAGGCGGCGAGTATCTCTTCTCTTGCCTTCTCAGCGAGAGCTCTGTCCTGCGGGATTATGCCTATGGTAAGACTTCCGCCGTGGAGAGCGGTCTCTATGGCCATCATTCTTCCTACTCCGCCGCAGCCGATGAGAAGTACATTGCCGCCGAGCGGGAGAGCCTCTGCCGAGCGCAGGAATCCGGTGCAGTCGGTATTGTAGCCGATAAGCTTTCCGTTCTCGTTTTTTATGCAGTTGACAGAGTTGTAGCGCTTTGCTGTAACATCAAGCTCGTCCATGAGAGCTATGACGGACTGCTTGTGCGGTATGGTGACATTCATGCCGCAGTGTGAACGTATCAGCTCGCCGCTTGCGGGGATATCAGCCGGATCGATGTCGATGAGGCTGTAGTCACAGTCCTTCATGCCGCTGAGAGCAAAGAGCTTCTCGTGTATCAGCGGTGACATGGAATGTCCGATGGGATGGCCTATAAGAGCAAATTTTTTCATGGTGTACCTCAGAATTCAGCTTTCTCAAGAGTTTCGGCGTTTTCGATATTGTAAGCTGTCACTTCATCGAGTGTCTTCTTCACGAGTCCTGTCAGAGTCTTGCCGGGGCCGAATTCAACAAAGGTATTGAAGCCGGCGTTCTTTATAGCGTTCAGCTCGTCGGTGAAGCGGACGGGCGAACTGATATGTCTTGCGAGCAGTGAGGGGAAGTGGTCGTAGTCGTTGAATTCCTTGCCGAGGAGGTTTGAGTAGAACTTTATGCCTGCAACCGGCTTGCGGAACTCAGCGTCCTTGATGCCCTCATAGAACTTGTCGGCGGCGGTCTTCATCAGTCTTGAGTGGAATGCACCTGCGACCTTCAGCGGGACTACCTTTGCCTTCAGTTCATTGAATGCCGGAGTTACCTCCTCGATGCCCTCGGGAGTGCCGGCGATGACGGTCTGCTGCGGGGAGTTGTAGTTGACGGGGGCAACATAGTGCTTTGCCTTGTTGCAAATCTCCTCTACCTGCTTCGGCTCGAGCTTGAGTATAGCCGCCATTGAGCCCTTGTGCTCACGGGCAGCCTCGTCCATAGCCTCGCTCCTTATCTTGATGATGCGGAAGGCCTCCTGCGGAGTGAGTATGCCTGCCGCATACATAGCTGCGTATTCGCCGAGTGAATGGCCTGCGACAGCCTGATACCTGAAGCCCTTCTTGTGAGCGGCAAGGAGGCATATCATAGATGCTGCCATAACTGCCGGCTGAGCGTTTATCGTAAGGGCGAGTTCTTCGGGAGTGCTGTCGAAGGATATGGCACGGAGATCCTTTCCGAGAACCTCTGAGCCGATGTCGTAAACTGCGCCAAGCTCCGGATCGGCCTCGACGATATCCCTGCCCATGCCGGGGTACTGAGAGCCCTGACCGGAAAAAAGTGCAATAGTCATAGTGTTTGTAACTTCCTTTCTGTGTTATGTACACCATAAGACAAGCCTTACAAAACCGTCGGCTATTAAACAGTCACAACTGTGCAGAATGACGAGTTTTCAGAGGCTCCGGATCAAAGGAATAAATAATCGTTGCAAAAAGAGCAAATTTGGTTTATAATAGAATATGTATTACTGTATGCCGATCCGGTGTACAATAATAATATAACACATATTTTCAGGATTTACAACTGTTTTTTTATTTTTCTGATAAAAGGAGAGCAGAATGGGAATAAACATTCTTGGTACAGGCTGCTACGTTCCGGAGCAGACGCTGACCAATGACGACTTCACAAGATTCGTGGATACCAGCGATGAATGGATCCGTACACGCACAGGAATATGCGAAAGACATATGGCAGGATGGGAGCCTGTATGGTATATGGGCGCTCATGCGGCAAAGCAGGCGATAGAGAGAGCCGGTATAGATCCGGTTGATATTGGTCTTATCATCACTACTACCGTCACTTCCGAATTCCTGACGCCGAGCATATCAAGCGTTATCCAGCGTGAGACAGGCGCAGTGAATGCAGCCGCATTCGATATGAACGTCGGCTGTTCCGGATTCGTATATGCTGTCGATACCGCAAGAAGGTTCCTTGAGACTGACAGCTCGATGAAGTATGCACTCGTTATCGCTTCAGAGGCGCTTTCGAGATTCACCGACTTCACCGACCGCTCGACCTGCGTACTCTTCGGAGACGGCGCAGGAGCAATAGTCGTGGAGCGTTCCGACAAGCTGTTCTCCTCACATCTCACCTCCGACGGCACAGGCGCTCATTTCCTCTGTGCCCGCAACGTGAGAGTAGCTCCCGAGGTAGCGATAGAGACTGACTTTGAGGACGGCTTCCCCGACAGAGGCCTTCACAAGCTCTATCAGGACGGCAGGGAGGTCTACAAGTTCGCTACAAAGGCTCTCCCGGCTGCATTCGAGGCAGCTGCAGAGAAGATCGGCATAACAAAGGACGATATCGACTGGTTCATACCTCATCAGGCAAATGTACGTATAATCGAAACTGCCGCAAAGAAGTTCGAGTTGCCTATGGAGAGGTTCGTGATAACTCTCGACCATTTCGGCAATACCTCGAGCTCGTCGATCCCGCTGGCGTTCAATGAGGCTGTAGAGAAGGGCATGATACAGCGCGGACAGAAGCTGGCGTTCATCGGATTCGGCTCAGGTCTCACAAGCGGCTGTGTAATTGTGGAGTATTGATGCAGAAAGGAGATATCTATGAAAACACGTATAACCAGACTACTTGACTGCGAATACCCTATAATCCAGGGCGGTATGGCATGGGTCGCTGAACATACCCTTGCAGCGGCAGTCACCAATGCAGGAGGAGTAGGACTTATCGCAGGCGGCAACGCTCCGATAGACTACCTCCGTGACCAGATACGCCAGTGCAGGGACGCTGTCGGCGGCAAGACCTTCGGTGTCAATGTCATGCTTATGAGCCCCAATGCCGATGACCTCGCCCAGCTCGTTATCGACGAGGGCGTAAAGGTCGTTACCACAGGCGCCGGCAACCCCGGAAAGTACATGGAGGCATGGAAGAATGCCGGAGTAAGAGTAATCCCCGTAGTACCCTCCGTTGCACTTGCAAAGCGCATGGAGCGTGCAGGTGCCGATGCAGTAGTTGCAGAGGGCACAGAGTCGGGCGGACATATCGGAGAGAATACGACCATGTGTCTCGTTCCCCAGGTCGCTGACGCAGTAGAGATACCCGTTATCGCAGCCGGAGGCATAGCTGACGGCAGAGGTATGGCGGCATCATTCATGCTCGGCGCAGAGGGCGTACAGATAGGCACACGCTTCCTCGCATCGGAGGAGGCTCAGATACATCCCACCTTCAAGGAACTCGTTCTCAAGGCCAAGGATACCGACAGCATCGTTACAGGACGCTATACTGGTCATCCCTGCCGCGGAATAAAGACGAGGTTCGCAAAGCAGCTCGCAGAGGGCGAGAAGAACGGAACACTCACTCCCGAAGCATTTGAGGAGCTGACAGTCGGTGCTCTCCGCAGAGCAGTAGTAGACGGCAATGTTGAGTCAGGCTCCTTCCTCTGCGGCGCGATCGCAGGCATGGTGAACGAAATGAAATCCTGCGCCGATATCGTAAGGGAGATCAACGACGGAGCTGAAGTTCTGCTCGGTATTGCAAAATGAAGCAGTATAAGTTCATAAGAGTAAGAAGAAAGGTCTTCGGATTCTCTTACCGTGCAAGGATAAACGGCAGGAGCAAGTATCCCCGTGAAGTTATAAAGGATCTTGCTGCAAGAGGATACGGACTGAAATGTATCGTTCCGGTAAGCAGCTACGCTCAGGCCCTTTATGAATACGATATGGTATTTGAGAGGGATACTGCCCTGAACGTTGTATACGAGATAGAAGACTGAAACTGACGGAGATATCTGATGAAGAAATATGAATATGTCAGAGTTTCGATAACCGGACTGTCAGGACGCTACGGCTATTCTGACGGCCGCGGGGTAATGAGCCCCCGTGAGGTCATCGACTCCTATGCCGCAAAGGGCTACTCCTACAAGGGGATGCTTCCCGTAGGGCTCAGAGGATCTCACGGAGCGGTGGCAGAGTATGACCTTGTTTTCGAGACAGAAGTATAAAGTAAACGGAGGTAATTATTATGGCAGCAGTTATCGTGACCGGCGCTTCTCAGGGAATAGGCGCCTGCATCGCAAAGAGACTTGCAAAGGACGGCTGGGACATTGTTATCAACCACTACCCCAGCGACTCCGATAAGGAAAAGGCCATAGCAGTAGCAGAGGAGTGCAGGGCTCTCGGCGTGAAGGTTGAGTGCTATGCAGCCGACGTATCGAAGTATGCTGACTGCGAGGCTATGGTAAAGGCTGTAAAGGATGATTTCGGCAGCATAGACGGACTTGTGAACAACGCAGGCATCACAAAGGACGGCCTCCTTGCACGCATGAAGGAGGAGGACTACGATGCAGTCATCGCAGTCAACCAGAAGAGCGTATACAATATGATGAAGCTCGTTACATCTGTTATGATGAAGCAGCGTCACGGCAGGATAGTAAATGTATCCTCCGTTGCTGGCCTCTACGGCAACCCCGGCCAGGTGAACTACTCCGCATCAAAGGCAGCTATCATAGGCATGACCAAGACCGTTGCGAAGGAATTCGGTTCAAGGAATATCACCTGCAACGCAGTTGCCCCCGGCCTTATCCGCACCCCCATGACTGACGTCCTCTCAGACGACCTGAAGGCAAAGATGATAGAGGCAGTTGCTCTCCGCCGCTACGGCGAGCCTGAGGAGATAGCCTCAGTAGTATCGTTCCTTCTCTCCGATGACGCAAGCTACGTTACCGGACAGGTCATCGAGATCTCCGGCGGTCTTTCCATGTAAGGACAGGAGCGGCAATACCATCAATGAAGCAAGAAAGGATTAATATATGAGCAGAAGAGTTGTAATAACCGGTATGGGCGCTGTTACTCCCCTTGGAACAGGCGTTGAGAAGTTCTGGGAGGGGATAAAGGCAAACAGGCTCGGCTTCTCCTTTATAGACAACTTCGACAGCGAGGCTACGGGCATTAAGATCAGAGGCGCTGTTCGTGATTTCAACGAGGAGGACTACTACGACGTTCCCGGATGCTTTGACAAGAAGGAAGCAAGGCGTATGGACGGCTTCACCAAGTTCGCAGTCGCTGCGGCACATGAGGCTCTCACAGACGCCGGAACAGATTTCTCCGATGTCGATCCCTACCGTGCAGGCGTTATCGTCGGCAGCGGTATCGGCGGCATGGATCTCACGCTCAGCGAGCACAACAAGTATCTTGAGAAGGGACCGGGAAGGGTATCCGCCTTCTATGTTCCCATGATGATATCAAATATGGCTGCCGGCACTATCTCCATGAAGACCGGCTTCCGCGGAGCAAACTTCGATGTTACCACAGCCTGTGCAACCGGTACTAATTCCATAGGCGAGGCCTTCCGCAAGATCAAGGACGGCTACCTTGATGTATGCCTTGCAGGCGGTACGGAATCCACCCGTGAGGAGTTCACCTTCGGCGCATTCGCCAACATGAAGGCACTCACAAAGTCGGGCGACCTCGAGCGCTGCTCCATTCCCTTCGACAAGGAGAGAAACGGTTTCGTTCTCGGCGAGGGAAGCGGCATACTCGTTCTTGAGGAGTATGAGCACGCAAAGGCAAGAGGCGCAAAGATATATGCAGAGATCGCCGGCTACGGCGCAACCTGCGACGGCTACCACATGACATCTCCCATGCCCTCCGGCGAGGCTGCCGGCAAGGGTATGTCGCTTGCGATGGAGGAGGCAGGACTGAAGCCCTCCGAGATCGATTACATCAACGCACACGGTACCTCCACCGGTCTCAACGACAAGTATGAGACAGCCGCAATAAAGCTGGCATTCGGCGAGGACGCCGGCAAGGTGAAGATCAATTCCACCAAGTCCATGATAGGCCACCTTCTCGGCGCAGCAGGCGCAGTTGAGGCTGTGGTATGTGCAAAGAGCATACAGGAGGGATTCATCCACGCCACAGTCGGCTACAAGGTGCCCGATGAGGAATGTGATCTTGACTACTGTGTAAGCGGCAACATCGAGCAGGAGGTAAAGGCTGTGCTTTCAAACTCACTCGGCTTCGGCGGTCACAACGCCACCCTCTGCTTCAGGAAAGTTACAGATTAAGGAGTGATACTGATGAGCGAGATCTTTGATATGATAGATGCGGAGATCATCGAGAAGCTGGCGGATATCGTCAATTCCAAGGAGCTTTCCGAGATCACCATAACGAACGGTGACAAGACTGTCTCCGTCAAGGGCAGGAAGTGCATACCCGCTCCGCCTCCCCCGCAGTTCCCGCCTATGGCACCTCCGATGCCTCCGGCCGGAATGCCGGCAGGTGCTCCGGCACCTCAGGAGAGGACGGAGGAATCCGGCGGCAATATCGTAAAGGCGCCCATCGTAGGCACCTACTATCAGTCACCCGCACCCGACAAGCCGCCCTTCGTAAAGGTAGGCGACAAGGTGAACAAGGGCGATGTCATCATGATAATCGAGTCGATGAAGCTGATGAACGAGATACAGTCGGATTACGACGGCATCGTTGACAGGATCCTCGTCTCGGACGGTCAGGCTGTAGAGTACGATCAGCCGATCATGATAATAAAGTAATGCGGCTTTCGGAGCTTAAATACATCGGACAGAAGGAGCTTGACGAGTGTCATATCGATGTCAGGTCGGCCGATATGTTCAGGGAGGCGCAGGACTTCAACGCGCATATGCTTGAGATGCGGCGCAGAAAGTGGAAGTTCCGCAAAGATCTCATAGCGATGGGAGCTCTCAACCTCATCCTGATCCCGATAAGCCTTTCAAAGCCGGACAGTCAGCTCAGCCTTCTGAGGCATTTCACCGACAGGAATGCGACAGCAGTACTCAGTCTGCTGTTCACTCTTGCCTATATAGTGCTGTTCTGCTTCTTCTTCATCCACAAGAAGGACTACAGTCCGGTGAAATGTCTGCTGTATTCGCTCTTCCTGATCCCCGCAAGCATACTTAATATCGTTGCTGTCGTCTTCAATACGATACTTATGTTCTTCATGAAGAAGACCGACGACGAGATAAAGGATGAACCGGGCTATCCGTCATTCCCGCAGCTCCATATATCCTGTCCTGTGGATCTGGATGCGCTTGAGCCGGGAGATATGGAGGACAGCAGGGGCGCAGAGAAGTCAGACGACCTTGAGCATACCGAAGAATCTGCTGAGACTGACCCCTATGCAAAGTACAGGATAAAGCCCGAGGACGATGAAGGGCTTCTGAGAGACAGTGATATAAGCTTTGATATGAATGGAACGGAGGATACAAGCAATGGCTGATATACTTATGAATAAAGAGCAGATAATGGAGATAATCCCCCACCGTGATCCCTTCCTCCTCATCGACGAGATCGTTGACATGGAGGTAGGCGTGAAGGTACACGCAAGGAAGTACATCAAGGAGGACGATTTCTGGTTCAGGGGACACTTCCCCGGATACCCCGTAACTCCCGGAGTGCTCATGGTCGAGATGCTTGCACAGGCCGGAGCTGTATGTATACTTTCCAAGCCCGAGTTCAAGGGCAAGATCGGTCTCTTCGGAGGCATTGACAAGGCTAAGTTCCGCCGTCAGGTAGTACCCGGCGACGTGCTTGACCTTGAGGTCGAGATAATCCGTCAGAGAGGCCCTGTAGGCACAGGCAGCGCACTTGCTTCCGTAGGCGGCGAGAAGGCAGTATCCTGCGAGATAACCTTTGTCATCACGGACGGCGAGAACAAGTAAGAAAACATAAATACTGAAAAAGGAGTATTGGTATGGATTTCATCAAAACACATATGTTCAGCATAGTATGCGTACTGTTCATACTCTGGGTGATTATTTACCTCAGAACGATGCTGAAATACAAAAAGAACGGCGTGGCTCTTACCGGCAAGGTCGTGGATTACAAGATCCAGTCCTCTAATTACTTCCCTGTATTCGAGTTTGACTACGAAGGACAGACGCTCAGAGTTGACAGCTATGAGGCGGACAAGAACAATAACGGTATCGGTACCGTTGATACGATATACTACCTCCCCGGCAACACCAAGGGTGTTTTCAGGGAAAGAAACCTGAAGATGAAGCTCTGGATGATCCTCGGCTCTCTTCTCTGTATCGCTTATATCATTATGGACTTCACCGTGTTCCATAAATAATCCTGCTAAGGAGATCCATAGTAAATGTTCAGAAAAGTATTGATCGCTAACAGAGGTGAGATCGCCGTGCGTATCATACGTGCCTGCCGTGAGCTGGGCGTAAGATGTGCGGCGGTGTATTCCACTGCTGATAAGAATTCCCTCCATGCGCAGATCGCAGACGAGGCGGTATGTATAGGACCGCCCGCCACAAAGGACAGCTATCTGAATATGAACGCTGTCATACAGGCTGCGCTGAACGTGGGTGCGGACGCCATACATCCGGGCTTCGGCTTTCTTTCGGAGAACGCCGAGTTCGCAAGGCTCTGCGAGAAGAACGGCATAGTGTTCATAGGCCCCTCTTACAAGGCTATCGAGATGCTCGGAAACAAGGCTGCTGCCAAGGAGACTATGGCTGCGGCCGGAGTACCTGTCATACCCGGCTCAAAGGGTGCGGTAAAGTCCGTGAAGGAAGCTGCTGCATTCGCTGAGAAGGCCGGCTATCCCATACTCGTCAAGGCATCCGCAGGCGGCGGCGGCAGAGGCATACGCCGTGTCGATTCCGCAAAGGAGCTGGAGGCGCAGATGACTGCCGCACAGCAGGAGGCAAAGAACTTCTTCGGCGACGACAGTGTATACATCGAGAAATTCCTTATCAATCCGCATCATGTGGAGATACAGATAATCGCAGACCGTCAGGGACACGTCATCTACCTCGGAGAGCGTGACTGCTCCATGCAGCGCCGCAATCAGAAGGTAATAGAGGAGTGCCCGAGCCCCATCGTTGACAGCGAGCTCCGCAGACGCATGGGCGAGGCGGCTGTTACGGCCGCAAAGCAGTGCGGCTACTACAACGCAGGCACTATCGAGTTCCTCGTTGACGAGAACCGTGATTTCTACTTCATGGAAATGAATACACGTATACAGGTCGAGCACCCCATAACCGAAGAGGTAACGGGCTTCGATCTGGTCAAGGCGCAGATAGAGGTGGCCTCCGGCTCTCCGCTCCGCATCACGCAGGACGAGATAGAGCTCAGGGGACACGCTATCGAATGTCGTATCAATGCCGAGAATCCGGCTCTCGATTTCCGTCCCTCACCCGGCACCATAACTGCCCTCTACGTACCCGGCGGCCCCGGCATACGTATCGACGGAGCAGTATATCAGGGCTACACCATAACCCCGTACTACGACTCCATGATAAGCAAGCTCATCGCACACGGCTCCGACCGTGACGACGCTATCCGCAAGATGCGCTGGGCACTTTCAGAGTTTATAGTCGAGGGCGTTGATACGAATATCGAGTTCCAGCTTGAGCTCATCAAGCGTCCGGAATTCATAAGCGGCAACTATGATATCGGTTTCCTTAACCGGTATATGGACAAGAGAAACAAGTAAGGCGGTGAGATGATGGGCGATAACAAGATGCTGGATAACTTCTTTGATGTAGTAAGAAGAAGATTCAACGGCAATAACGACGATGACACAAGAGAAACTGTAAAATGCCCCAGATGCACCTCGCTGATACTCCTCGAGCGCTATGAGGAGCTCCACAGGATCTGCCCCAACTGCAACTACCACGGCAGACTTTCCTCACCCGAGCGCATCGAGATTACTTTCGACAAGGACAGCTTCTGCGAGCTCGACACGGATATGATAAGCTGTGACCCGATCGACTTCCCGGAGTATCCGGAGAAGCAGCAGGAGCTCCGCGACAAGACAGGGCTCCACGATGCCATAGTAACAGGTACGGCCACACTGAAGGGCATACCCGCAGTAGTCGGCATCATGGATTCAAGGTATATGATGGGCAGCATGGGAAGCGTAGTGGGCGAGAAGATAGCCCGTGCCTTTGAGTATGCTACCGAGAAGGGGCTTCCTGTGATACTCTTCACCGCTTCGGGCGGTGCAAGGATGCAGGAGGGCATAGTCTCCCTCATGCAGATGGCCAAGACCTCCGGAGCAGTCAAGCTCCACAGCGAGGCCGGCGGTCTCTATATCACGGTAATGACCGACCCCACCACCGGCGGCGTAACGGCGAGCTTTGCCTCGCTCGGCGATATCATCATCGCTGAGCCGAAGGTGCTCATCGGCTTTGCCGGAAGGCGTGTCATAGAGAGTACCATACGCCAGCGACTCCCCGAGGACTTCCAGCTTGCTGAGTTCATGCAGGAGCACGGCTTCGTGGATATGATCGTTGACCGCAAGAGAATGAAGAACACCCTTGCACACCTCCTTGAGCTGCACGGGTATACCGCAAAGGAGGCATGAGCATGGACGAGAAGAAGACTGCATGGGAATGCCTCAATCTGGTACACACCAAGGGACGTCCTACCATAAGGGACTACATCCCTATGATATTCGATGATTTCTTTGAGCTCCACGG
This sequence comes from Ruminococcus sp., assembly GCA_017620025.1. Classification (GTDB taxonomy): domain Bacteria; phylum Bacillota; class Clostridia; order Oscillospirales; family Ruminococcaceae; genus Ruminococcus. The sequence continues at coordinate 30,978 of JAFZRF010000001.1, read as the reverse complement.
AGACCGCTGCTACGGCGACGACAAGGCTATCATAGGCGGCATCGCCAAGCTCGACGGCACTCCCGTGACTGTTATCGGACAGGTAAAGGGCAGGGACATCAACGAGAACAAGGCCTGCAACTTCGCAATGCCTCTGCCGGAGGGCTACCGCAAGGCGCTGAGACTTGCAAAGCAGGCTGAGAAGTTCCATCGTCCAGTTATATGCTTCATAGACACACCCGGAGCCTATGCCGGTATCGAGGCAGAGGAGAGGGGACAGGGCGAGGCGATCGCCCGCAACATAGCAGAGTTCATGACGCTCCGCACCCCGATAATCTCCATCGTCCTCGGCGAGGGCGGAAGCGGCGGCGCACTTGCGCTCGGCGTATGCGATGAGCTTGCCATGCTCGAGAATGCACAGTACTCTGTCGTATCCCCGAGAGGCTTTGCGAGCATACTCTGGAAGGACGCTTCACGTGAGGAAGAAGCCTGCAATATAATGAAGATAACTGCTGAAGATATGGTGCGTCTCGGCGTAGCTGAGGCCATCATAAAAGAGCCTGTAGGCGGCGCTCACAACGATTTAGACAAAATTTCGGAAAATATAAAGGAATATTTGTCAGAAAAGATAGCAGAAAAATGTAAAAAAGATATTGACGAATTGCTAAAAGCACGCTATACTAAATTTAGAAAAATCGGTGAGTTCACAGAATGAAACGATTTTGTCTGGACCGGTTTCCATCGGTCGCCAATCTAACCAAGGAGGATAAAATATGATCATTGACAAGCTCAAGGATATCATCGCTGATCAGCTCGGCGTTGAGGCAGATGATGTAACAGCAGAGGCTAATATCCAGGAGGATCTTGGCGCAGACTCTCTTGACATCGTTGATCTTATCACAACTATTGAGGATGAGTTCGATCTCTCAATCCCGGATGAGGCAGTTGAGGAGATCAAGACTGTAGGCGATATCGTTGCTTACATCGAGAAGAACGCTGAGGCAGACGCTGACGCTGAGTAATCTGATTTGAATGAACGATCCGGCTTTCACAGCCGGATCTTTTTTTTGTTTGGCATGAATATATCCCAAAAAAGGGAAAAGTACACCGTTGATTTTGTAATCATTTACAATGTAAAGCGGTAAAATTTTGCTTGCAATCGGCGATAAAAGGTGTTATAATATAAGATGAAGTTTTTCAGAGAGGAAATGCTTCAGGCAATACCGCACAGAAAAGGACATCCTTATGAAGAAGATCACTATTATCACCGGTCACTACGGTACCGGAAAGACAAATCTCTCTGTCAACCTTGCCGTTAAGGCAGCTGCGGAGGGAAGAAGCGTGGCTATCGCAGATCTTGATCTTGTTAATCCCTTTTTCCGCACAGCCGATTTCAAGGAGCTGTTCGAGGAGAAGGGTATCAGGATGATCGCCCCCGATTTTGCAAACAGCAATCTCGATATGCCTTCCATACAGTTCGATGTGGAGCAGCTCGCAGTTACCGAGGACTGCCTTATCATCGATGTCGGCGGAGACGATGCCGGTGCAACGGCTCTCGGACGCTATGCGGAGGCACTTGCACCGTTCCGTGAGGATACGGATATGTACTATGTCATAAATCAGCGCAGATACCTTACGGAGAATTCCGACGAGGCCGCACAGCTGCTTTTTGAGATCGAGACTGCCGCAAGAATGAGGCATACTGCTGTCGTGAACAACACCAATCTCGGCTGCGAGACCGATGCATCGGTCATAGAGAGCTCTGCACGCTTTGCAGAGGAGGTCTCGGAAAAGACCGGTCTCCCGGTAGCCTTCACCACCTGTCCGGAGGAGCTCACGGAGCTTGCCGGGAAGCCGGGCTATATGCCGGTAAAGGTGTATGTAAAGCCACTTTGGGAAAAATGAAAACTCTGTCTGCTTCCGGGGAGAGGCCCCGGTCGGACGTGTTATACAGAATGGAAGGAGTGTAATTATGGCTAAGATGACTGTTATTACCGAGCGCTGCAAGGGATGTGCGCTTTGTACCACAGCCTGTCCCAAGAAGATCGTCGAGCTTCAGAAGGAAAAGCGTAACAAGAAGGGTTACTTCTACGCTGTATGTACCGACGAATCCCAGTGTATAGGCTGCGCTATGTGCGCTATGATGTGTCCCGACTGTGCTATAGTCGTTGAAAAGTAAGAAGAAAAGGAGCTGTTAACTTTGGAAAGAAATCTTATGAAGGGTAACGAGGCTCTGGCAGAGGCTGCAATAAGAGCCGGCTGTAAGTGCTTCTTCGGATACCCCATCACACCCCAGACAGAGCTTGCCGCTTATATGGCAAAGCGTATGCACAAGGCAGGAGGCGTTTTCCTCCAGGCTGAGTCCGAGATCGCTGCTATCAACATGGTTCTCGGTGCTGCATCCACAGGCGTAAGAGCCATGACTTCATCCTCCTCACCCGGAGTATCACTCAAGAGTGAGGGCGTATCCTACATCGCAGGTTCCGACCTTCCCGCAGTCATCATCAACGTACAGAGAGGCGGCCCGGGTCTCGGCGGCATCCAGCCCTCACAGGCTGACTACTGGCAGGCTACAAAGGCACTCGGCCACGGCGACTTCCAGCTTATCGTATATGCCCCCGCTTCCGTTCAGGAAATGGTTGATTTCGTAGTAAAGGCATTCGACAGCGCTGACAAGTACCGTATGCCTGTTATGATCCTCGCTGACGGCCTTCTCGGTCAGATGATGGAGCCTGTATCCTTCCCTGAGATCAATCCCGACGCTTATGACAAGAGCAGCTGGGCTGCAAACGGCCACGGCTTCAAGAGAGAGCACCACATCATCAACTCCCTCTACCTCAAGCCCGATGAGCTTGAGAAGTCCGTTGTGGACAGATACAAGAAGTATGATATCATCAAGGAGACTGAGACAGACGCAGAGCTCTACCTCACAGAGGACTGCGATATCCTTCTCTGTGCATTCGGCGCTACAGCAAGAGTCGTAAAGTCCGCTGTAAACGACGCAAGAGCACAGGGCATCAAGGCCGGTCTCTTCCGCCCCAAGACACTCTGGCCCTTCCCTGTTAAGGAGATCAACGAGGCAGCAAAGAATGCAAAGGTACTCCTGAGCGTTGAGATGTCAATGGGACAGATGGTAGACGATATCAAGCTCGCTGTCAACTGCTCAAAGCCCGTAGAGTTCTACGGCAGAACAGGCGGTATCATCCCGACACCTGTTGAAGTACTTGAGCAGATCAAGAAGATCGGAGGTACTCTCTAATGGCTGTTGTATTTGAAAGACCCAAGTCTCTTATAGACGTTCCTACACATTACTGCCCCGGCTGTACTCATGGTATCGTTCACCGCATCCTTGCAGAGGTAATCGATGAAATGGGTATCGAGGGCGATACAATCGGTGTATGTCCTGTTGGCTGCTCCGTTATGGCTTACGATTATTTCAACTGCGATATGATCGAGGCTGCTCACGGTCGTGCTCCGGCTGTAGCTACAGGCGTTAAGCGCACAAACCCTGACAAGTTCGTATTTACATACCAGGGCGACGGCGACCTTGCTGCTATCGGTACTGCCGAGACAGTTCATGTTGCTGCAAGAGGCGAGAACATCGTTGTTATCTTCATCAACAACACTATCTACGGTATGACAGGCGGCCAGATGGCTCCTACAACTCTTCCCGGCCAGGTAACACAGACCACTCCCTTCGGACGTGATCCCAGACTTGCCGGCTATCCTGTAAGAGTAAGCGAAATGGTAGCTACTCTTTCCGGTACAGCTCTTGCTCAGCGTGTAGCCGTTGACAGCATCCCCCATATCCGTGATGCAAAGAAGGCTATCCGCAAGGCATTCGAGAATCAGAAGGCAGGCAAGGGCCTCTCACTCGTTGAGGTTCTCTCCACCTGTCCCACAAACTGGGGTCTTACACCTATCGAGGCTATCAAGCGTCTCCAGGACGAGATGATCCCCTACTATCCTCTCGGCGTATACAAGGACGTTGACGAGGGAGTATTCCCCAAGGAAGGAGGCGAGGAATAATGGCAACAACTGAGATACTTCTCGCAGGCTTCGGCGGTCAGGGTATCCTCTTCGCCGGCAAGATCCTCGCTTACTGCGGCCTTATGGACGGCAAGGAGCTCTCATGGCTCCCCTCCTACGGTCCTGAGATGCGCGGAGGCACCTGCAACTGCTCCGTATGTGTATCAGATCAGCCCATCGGTTCTCCCCTGGTACTGACTCCCGATATCCTTATCGCTATGAACCAGCCTTCCTTCGACAAGTTCGTAAAGGATGTGCGTCCCGGCGGAAAGGTATTCTTTGACAGCGGTCTTATCGAGGCCACTACTGACAGAACAGATATCGAGCTCTTCGGTATCCCGTCACAGCAGATGGCAGATGACAACGCTCTCAAGGGCGGCTCCAACATCATCCTTCTCGGCAAGGTTATCAAGGAGACCGGCATCTTCTCACTCGATATCATGAAGAAGGGCATCGAGAAGGTTGTACCGCCTTCAAAGGCTGCTCTTATCCCCAACAACTTTAAGGCTATCGAACTTGGAATGAATGCCTGAACGGAGGTTATATGACTGAAGCAGAAAAGAAAGTGGACGGTTTCATAAACCGTCACATTCTGGTATTCGGCTTTGTTGCAGTCTCTGTCTTCGCATTCATGATAAGGTATTCCTTCTTTCCGCAGCGCTCGCTTGACTGGCAGCTCTATCTTGTAAAGTGGATAGAGGAGCTCGCGTCACATCCGGGGCTCAGCGGTATAGGAAAGAATATAGGCGAATACAACGTCCCCTATATGCTCTTCCTGAATATAGCTGCAAGGACACCGTTTAACGATCTTTATGAAGTAAAGCTGTTCTCCATCGTCTTTGATTACCTGCTTGCGGGAGCTGCCGCACTGCTGGTATACAGGAATACAGGAGCAAAAGACACCGGTATGAGTCTTGCTGCTTATGCGGCAGTGCTCATGACCCCGGTATCCTTTATAGACTCCGCATGGTGGAGCCAGTGCGACAGTATCTATTCCTTCGGAGTCGTGCTCAGCCTGTATTACCTTGTAAAGGAAAAGTACGGCTGGAGCTGGTTCTGGTTCGGAATTGCCTTTTCGTTCAAGCTGCAGGCAATATTCTTCCTGCCGGTCCTGCTGATATACTATCTTGCTTCAAAGAAGATGAGTATATTCAATTCTCTCATAGCTGCGGCGGTATTCTGCGTCATGCTGATACCTGCTCTTATCGCAGGCAGAGGACTGAAGGATACCTTCGGCATATATGTGTCACAGGCCGGACTTTACAATTCGCTCACGCTCAACACTCCCAATATACACTGTATTATCGAGGGAGATACGATAAGTATGTTCCAGCCGGCTGCGATATTCCTTACAGCCGGAGTGCTGGCAGCGGCGGGATGCGTTTTCATAAAGAGAGGACTTCATTCTGCCTATGCTTACATAACGCTCGCATTCTGGACGGTCACGGTATGTGTATTCCTGCTTCCGTCCATGCATGAGAGGTACACTTATCTTTCGTGCATTATGGCGATCATATGGGCAGCTGTCGGACGAAAGAGGTATGATCTGATCATAGCTGTGACGGTAAATGCGGTAAGCATCAGGAGCTGGATGGCATATATGTTCCATAAGGAGATCAATTTCACTGTTCTTGCTTTCGTGAATCTCGCTGTTATTGTCATTGTTACGGCAAGACTCTTCTCGCTCAGGGAGGAGCCGGCTGCTGAGACAGCGGAGAGTGAGAATGAAAAGAAGGAGACTCCTGAAATAGAGACAGTTGTTGATACAGCAAAGGAAAAGACGGAAAAGACTAAAAACAAAAAAGCCGCAACGGCAAAAGCATAAAAAGAAAGGACTGCTTCGTGCAGTCCTTTCAATTTGTTCGGGATTCTAAACGGGCTTTGGCAGACCCTTTAGAATCCCGAACTTTTTGAAAAAGTACTCTTTTGACAAGCTAAAAGGACTGCCAATCGGCAGTCCTTAAAAATCAGGTCTTTTCTTTTCATGAGATATATGTTATAATGGTATGTACATCAATAACCCCTGTTGTTCTCGCTGCCGTGGTACTTGGTACGTGTGCGGACGATGCTCTCCTCGCTGCGCTTGATGAGGTTGAGGAGCGATGATGAGTACTGTGCATAATCCTTCTGGAGAGTTGAGGTCGTCAGATAGAGGGTATCGAAGTTGTCTACGCAGTCGTTTCCGTCGAGCGGGATTCCGCTTGAAGCGGCCTTGATGTCTGCTTCGCTCATTGATATGATAGCATTTGCACTGTCGTTTGCGATGACCTTGGGAACGCGGAACAGCTTCTGGTCGTTATGCGGGTTAGCATTGTATATGATACGGAACAGCTTGTAGATAGTCAGCATAAGGTAGGAGGATACCTCTTTGATCAGAGTGATACTGCCTGCCTTCTGTGCAAGACTGAACAGGAGACTGATGGAGTTGTTGATGATACGGCGGTTGAAGTTGATGATCTCAGGTGAGGGCATCTTCAGTGTGTTGTTTCCGTCATCATCCGGAATATCTTCGATAGAGATAGTCTTTCCCTCCGGCTCGGGAGTACGGCCGAGGAGGTAGTCACAGGATACATTGTAATAGTCGGCGATCTTTACAAGGAAGTTGAGACCGCATTCTCTGATGCCCTTCTCATAGTGAGAAAGCAGTGCCTGAGAGATGCCCAGGTCTGATGCAGCCTGCTTCTGGCTGATATGACGTTCCTTCCTCTGAAGGGTGATTATCCTGGCGAAATCTGAATTCATTTTTCGTTTCCTCCTTTATAACAACAGCTGAACCCGTTTTCTGCGGGAAATACATTACTAATATAATACTATTATAATACAAAATGTATAAATAGTAAATACTGCGAAATATGAAATTTTTGAAATTATTTCATGTCGTTTTTTGTAGGAAATACTAAACGTTAAAAAAACAAAGGGTCGTTTTGTACAGTTTGTACATGAAAGGAGCAAGTATGAAGGGATACAGGATAAGTCTTATCCGCCACGGCATGACGGTGGCAAACGAAATGGGTATCTATATCGGCTCTACCGATATGCCTCTGTCGGACAAGGGTGCTGCGGAGCTTGCAGCGAAGATGGATGAGTTCGATTACCCGAAGGTACACCGGGTCTATACCTCTCCGCTGAAAAGATGCATCGAGACTGCGGATATCCTTTACCCGTACACGGAGACAGCTGTAGTGCCGGAGCTTCGTGAGGCGGATCTCGGACAGTTCGAGAACAAGAGCGTTGACGATCTTCTCGGGAGGGAGGACTACAAGGCCTGGCTCAGCGGCGGAAAGGATTCACGTCCGCCCGGAGGCGAGAGCCTTGAGGAGATGACCGCAAGGTGCTACACAGCGATACACGGCATAATCAACGATATGATGCACACGGGCATCACCCGGGCGGCAGTCATAACCCATGCGGGAATCATATCGAATCTGCTCACAGGCTTCGGTCTGCCGAAGTACGATCCGAAATATCTGACAGCCGGGGCAGGCGAGGGCTTTGATATAATGGTATCGGCTCAGATGTGGCTTACTTCCCAGGCCTTCGAGATACTCGGCTACTGCCCCTATGAGCGCATGGCCGGAGAAGAGGACGACCTCTATTAATGTATGATACCGGCGCTTCTGCACATAATACCTCTGTACATTAGGAGGTATGCTATGAAGACCGGAGAACTTATACGCTATTCACGCAGCCTTATCAAAGGAAAGCGCGGCAGGCTCCTGCTGATATGCCTTCTGCCTGTCTGCGGGGCAGTTACTCTGCGGACGGCTGAAACAGCGGTATACTGCATGATGCTCTATCTCGGAGGAAAGCCGGCGGAGCTCTTCTCCTCGGAGACGGCGATGCTTGCGGCGGCAGTATTTGCCGCACTGCGCTGCATGGTCTGCGCTCCGCTGAGATTTGCTGCCGCTCAGAGACTGTGGGAGAATGCAGAGGGCAGGGAACAGCTGACGCCGGTAACGGAGTTCCTCACACGTGGCAGCTTTCTTCGCCGGAGCGCAGTGGCAGCCTTTCTTGTGAAGCTGACAGGCGCTCTCGCACTGATACCTGCGGCAGTATCGGGCTCGACGGCGTATCTTGCATTGCGGGACGGCGCCGGCACAGGGGAGCTTTTCGGGGCGCTGCACTGTACAGTGCTTACCCTGATACTTTTCGTGTGGTGGCTGAAGGTGAAGACAGGCATGGCGGCCGTGCCGTTCCTTATGGCCGCAGACGGCGGTTTATCGCCGATAAAGCTTATAATACGCTCTCATAGGCTTATGAGGGGGCGTAGGCGGGTGTTCGTATTCCTTGCCTTTCGTTACCTCCTGCCTGCCGTTTTTCTCTTCCCGCTGCCCGAGGCAGGCACAGCTGCTGCTCTGAGTATTTCGATATTCCTCAGGGAGGATGAGTACCGTGAGGAGCGAAGGGCATCGATGATAACAGGATACAGAAGAACAGCATGAAGGGAGTTGCGGCATGGGTGAGCTGAGGTTCACGGCAGATGAAGATATGACGGTCGGAGAACTGCTGAGGGTGAAAAACGGTGTGTCAAGGAGGCTCGTAGCCTCTCTGAAGCATCAGGATGGCGGCATTACCTGCAACGGAGCGCCTGTCCGCACCGTTGACAGGGTGAAAAAGGGTGATGTGGTGATCCTGAATGATTCGGGCGATGAATCGCTCGAGCCGGATGCGTCACTGAACATCCCCGTAGTATACGAGAACGGGAGCCTTGTGGTATTCAACAAGCCGCCGGGAGTGCCGGTACATCCTTCCCACAAGCACCGCAGCGGCACCCTCGGCAACTGGTTCGCACATCTTTATCCCGGGCTTACATTCCGTCCGGTCAGCCGCCTTGATGCGAATACCTCGGGGCTCTGCATAGCTGCAAAGGATGCTCACGCCGCAAACCGCCTGCAGGGGAACTGCCGGAAGGTATACTACGCTGTTGTTCACGGCATGACCGATGAATCCGGGACCATAGATGCCCCGATCGCCCGTGAGCGTGAGAGCATAATACTGCGCTGCGTGCGTGAGGACGGCAAGCCCTCAGTGACGCATTACCGGAGGACAGCCTGCTGCGGGAAGTATTCTCTTCTCCGTCTTGAGCTTGAAACGGGGCGCACGCATCAGATAAGGGTACACTGCGCCTATATCGGACATCCCCTTGCCGGAGACGACCTCTACGGCGGCAGCCGGGAGGACATAGCCCGCCACGCCCTGCACTGCGGCGAGCTGACCTTCCCTGATCCGATGACCGGTGAAGAGATAAAACTCGTCTGTCCCCTGCCGGAGGATATGGCAGGGCTGACGGAAAAAGACCATATAACAGGAGGAACCACAATGGAAAAAATCGCAAGCTTTCAGGTAGACCACACAAAATTCGGGGTAGGAATGTACATATCCCGCATAGACGGCGATGCAGTGACATACGATGTCCGCATGGTGAAGCCCAACGGAGGAGTATACGTATCAAATCCCTCTCTCCACACGATAGAGCACCTTTTTGCGACCTATGCCCGCAACTCTGCTGTAAAGGACGGCATAATCTACGTTGGTCCTATGGGCTGCCGCACAGGCTTCTACCTTATCACAAGGGATACCGTGACACAGGAACAGGCCATTGCACTTGTCCGTGACGCCTACCGCTTCATATCTGAGTATCACGACGAGATCCCCGGCTGCACCGAGGTCGAGTGCGGCAACTACCTCGAGCACGATCTTGAGTCTGCAAGGAAGGATGTTCTCCCTCTGCTGAAGGTGCTTGAGGACTATACCCCCGAAATGCTCGACTACAGGTGGCATACAACTCAAAAATAAGCTGCCGATTTTGTGCATATATACAAAGTTTTGCCTTCTGCACGTGAAAAATGCGGAAGGCACGTTGTTTTTCGTGAGGTTTGATATTATAATAAAATAGTGTGACTATAAGAAAGGAGGAGACCGGTGAACATATTCAGAAAACTGACTGATCTTCTCGCAAGAGCCGGACTGACGGCCGTAAAGTTCTTTGCGGCGCTGATACTTGCTGTATGCAGCGTAATCAGGTTCGTGCTGCTCGAGATACTAAATATATTCAAGGCACTGCTGAGAGCGCTGAAATTCGTTGCGGGAGTCATATCAGAATCCTTCCGTGACCGTGTGAAGCTGTCAAACAAGCTCACAAAGGACATACGCAATGCACGCAAGGAGAGCCCGGCTGCAGCGGCAAAGGCTGTTGCAAGGTTTATCGGTTCCTTCTTCTTCGGCGAGGACGGTGTGTTCTATACCGCCTTCAACTATATCGCCCCGGTGCTTGCTGTGTTCTTCCTGATATCCGTTATCAGGTACGGCTCCGGTTTTGAGTACGGCCTTGCGGTCGAGCTCAACGGAAAGCAGCTCGGCATTATATCTTCGGAATCGGAATTCGAGTCCGCCGAGCATGAGGTGGAGCAGCGTATCTCCTATGCCGGCGACCAGGAGAAGTTCTCGCTTGACGTGAATCCGAAATTCACCCTCAAGATAATATCTGACAGCGACAAATACATCTCCTCCTCAGAGCTTGCAAACATCATGCTCGAGGCATCGGACGAGGAGCTTACAACGGCCTACGGTATCTACATCGACGGTGAGCTTATCGGTGCGGTGCGTGACAAGGAGGCGGTACAGGATGCTCTTGCCGACGAGCTGTTCAACTATGAGGTTGACGGCACAGTCCGTGATGTATCCTATGTCAACAAGATAGAGTATACCGAGGGAATATACCTCGTTGACGGCCTTATGCCGGAGCGCTCTGCGATAAGTCTCCTGACCTCCTCACGCAAGAAGAGGGGAGCCTATGTTACTCAGGACGGTGATTCGCCTGCGAAGATATGCCAGAAGTACAATATGACTCTTGAGGACTTTGCGGCGCTCAACCCGAAGGTATCAGACAATCTGAAATCCGGAAAGATCGTGAACGTCTACGAGACCGAGCGTTATCTCCCGATACAGTATATCCGTGAGATGGAGAGCCTTTCCTTCATTGACTATGAAACGATAGAGGTCGAGACAAGTATGCTTAACCTCGGCGTTCGCTCCATGCTTGTAAAGGGTGAGAAGGGCGAGAAGATGAGTAAGATCGAGGTGACCTACGTTGACGGCATCGAGAACTCAAGAAGAGTCATCAGCAGCCGTACAGTAAAGCAGCCCGTGGTCGAGGAGATAGGCATCGGCACCTATACGGCAATGCCAGATGATCCGCAGACAGTATACTTCGGTTCGCCGCTTATGGGTACCGGCACATTCGGCTGGCCGCTTGCGGGAGGCTGGGTAAGTGATTCATTTATCAGCAACCGTATGCACAAGGGTATGGATATAGCAGCAGCCGAGGGCACCGAGATATACGCAGCCCGTGAGGGAATGGTAGTATCTGCCGGCTGGAACGACGGCGGCTACGGAAACGTAGTAATGATAGACCACCTTGACGGCTATCAGACGGTATATGCACATATGTGCCTTGCGATAGCGCAGGAGGGCGATTATGTCGAGAAGGGACAGCTTATCGGACTTGTCGGCAATACCGGCGATTCATACGGAGCGCACTGCCACTTCGAGATACGCTATAACGGAATCCACTGTGATCCGAAGGATTACCTGAACACCACAGAGATGGGGCAGGAGGAAGACAAGAAGTCCGAAAAGGACAAGAAAAAGACTTCATAGCATGAAAACAGCCCGGGAGCAGCAGCTTCCGGGCTGTACAGTTTGTGGGAAAAGCGCGATTTCAAAAGTTTGGGATTCTAAAGGGGCTGCGCCCCTTTAGCGGAGTCCAGAGGCAGCGCCTCTGGCAGGGTGTGGGACAGAGTCCTGCATTTATCCGCAGGGCGCTTCGCAAGGGGTGAATTCCAAAACAGTCCGGGGGACTGTTTTGGAAGAGGGGACGCCTTGCAAGTGAAGGCGTCCCCTGATAAGACCGGGAGGTCTCGACATAAAAAACGGCGTTCCGAAGAACGCCGTCCATATTTATCCTTTTCTTATCACTCAGCATCTGAAGCAGCAGAATCTTCAGAATCCTCGGAAGCCTCGAATTCAGCAGCAATGTCACCGAGACCCATGGAGTTGTAGAACTCAGTCATATCGAACTCAGAGAACTTGTCAACCTTGTTGAAGTAAACGTAAGCCTCTGTGCTGTCCTCTGTCTCAGCGATAACGAGCTTGCCGTCGCTGATAAGAGCGGAAGCAGGATTCTCCCCTTCCTCGCCGTCCTCGAAAGTGAATGTGATAGCGTTGTCAGCGTATGTCCATGTGAAAGGCTTGTCCTCGTCAGTTTCGTCTTCGCCTACGAGACCGGAACCGAACACACCTGTGCCGTCAGCCTTGATCTCGAACTGCATCATAGCAGATACAGGGATACCGAATACAGAGTTGTAAGCTGTATCGCCCTCAACTATGCAGTCGCCCTCCCAGAGGCCAACGAAATCGTCCTGAGCAGCATCGCCGGGGTTGTACTTGGGAGCCTCAACTGATCCCATAAGATCGCCGAGATCATCAAGACCGAATTCCTCGTCTGTTGCATCCTCAGTCTCAGCCTTTGTCTCGTCCTCAGTCTCGGCAGCCTCTTCTGTAGCTTCCTCTGTTGCCTCCTCTGTAGCAGCCTCTGTGCTCTCTGCAACAGAAGTGGTGTCAGATACAACTGTGTCAGGTGCACTGCAGCCTGTGAAACATACTGCTGCAAGAAGTGCTGCAACAGCGATCGCAATATTCTTTTTCATTTTTTATTTTCCTCTTTCTTAATATATATCTGCCGCCCTGCATACTATATAATAGTATCGGCAGGGGAGCGTCGGCAGTACAGTATAGATACGGCAGCCCATTTGCGGTACTGCTCCAAACTGTATTACTATTATAACACAGTAATCATTAAATGTAAATATACGAATTTAGGGATATTTATTAAAACAGAGCGTTGAAATTATGTAATATTGACTAAAAACACCGCTTTGGATAAATCAATGAATCTGTACATAAAAAAGTTACAAATATTTGCGCAAATAACGCAAAACCGGCTATTGACATATATAGTAAGGCGTGATATAATGATAAAGCTGGCACGCCGTATGGACGTGCTGACTGCAATAAGATATGCGATGAAGCGGAAGGTTGCTGCCGGTGTGGCAGGTAATTTCCGTGGAGTATGTCCGTTTTAACCGGGCGATTGGGATATTGAACACTGTTTGTGGTATTCTTGCACGCAGCTTGCGTATGCGTGGAGTATGCCTATTTGTGTCCCTATACGACTTACCGCCCGAAAAACTGACCCGTTTTTCGGTTTTTTTATAAGGTAAGGCGTGATACACACGGAAACGTGTTGATCCCTCAGAGAAAATTTTCTCTGCCCCCATTAAATTTATCGAGGAGGCGAAAAAATGGCAGTCAACGAAAAGATCAGATTCAAGATCAAGGGTTACGATCACGCTACTGTTGATATAGCAGCAGCTAAGATCGTTGAGGCGGCTAAGAGAAGCGGTGCGAGGGTTTCAGGACCTATTCCGCTCCCCACTGACAAGGAGATAGTTACTATCCTCCGTGCTGTACACAAGTACAAGGACAGCCGTGAGCAGTTCGAGATGAGAACTCACAAGAGACTTATCGATGTTATCCGTCCTACAGACAAGACAACTGCTGCTCTTGAGAAGCTTGAGATCCCCGCAGGCGTAGACGTAGTAATGGAGGTCAAGTAAGACCGTTACGTCACCTGAAACAACCGCTCGGGAAGCGGAATGGCGGTAGTCCGCCGGTCAAGTTGCTGCACAAAGCATCAACCAATAACCTAATAGGAGGAAAAGATCATGCAGAAAGGCATTATCGGAAAGAAGATCGGTATGACACAGATCTTCGACGAGGCAGGCAAGGTTATCCCTGTTACAGTCATTGAAGCAGGCCCCTGCGTCGTAGTACAGAAGAAGACCGTTGAGAACGACGGTTATGCAGCTCTTCAGCTCGGCTTTGGCGATGTCAAGGTACAGAGAATGAACAAGCCTATGAAGGGTCACTTCGAGAAGGCAGACGTTGCCTGCAAGAAGGAGCTCAAGGAGTTCAGACTGGAAGACTGCGATAGCCTCAACGTAGGCGATATCGTGAAGGCTGACACATTTGCAATCGGCGACGCAGTAGACGTTGTCGGTATCAGCAAGGGTAAGGGCTTCGCAGGTGCTATCAAGCGCCACAATCAGCACAGACTCAAGGAAACTCACGGTACAGGCCCTGTTCACAGACAGGCAGGCTCAATGGGCGCTTGCTCCAGCCCTTCAAGAATCTACAAGGGCAAGGGTATGGCTGGTCACATGGGCGCTGAGCAGGTTACTGTTCAGAACCTCGAGATCGTGAAGGTTGACACAGAAAACAATCTCATCGCTATCAAGGGCGCTGTTCCCGGTCCCAAGGGCGGAATAGTTTACATCGTTGACAGCGTTAAGGCTTAAAGAAAGGAGAATGTGTTATGTCAACAATTTCAGTATTTGATATGGCTGGCAAGCAGGTTTCCGAGACCGAGCTTAACGACGAGATCTTTGGTATCACACCCAACGAAGGCGTTATGCACGCAATGGTTGTAAATTACCTCGCTAACCAGAGACAGGGCACACAGTCCACACTTACAAGAACAGAAGTAAGCGGCGGCGGAAGAAAGCCCTGGAGACAGAAGGGTACAGGTCATGCAAGACAGGGCTCTACACGTGCTCCTCAGTGGGTTCACGGCGGTATCGCTCTCGGACCGAAGCCCAGAGATTACAGATATTCACTCAATAAGAAGGTAAGAAGACTTGCAATGAAGTCTGCACTTTCTACAAAGGTTCTCGATAACAACATGATCGTTCTTGATGCACTCACACTTGATGCATACAAGACAAAGACCATCGTTGATATGCTCAAGGCTCTCGGCGTTGAGGGCAAGGCTCTCATCGTAACAGCAGAGAATGATGCAAAGGTTATCAAGAGCGCTGCAAATATTCCCGGCGTAAAGACTGCCGCAGTCAACACTCTTAATGTATACGACATTCTCAACCATGACAAGTTCATCGTTGTAAAGAACGCCGTAGGAAAGATCGAGGAGGTGTACGCATAATGAAGGCACCGCAGGATATCATCATCACACCCGTTATCACTGAGAGAAGCATGGATAACCTCCAGGCCGGCAAGTACACTTTCAAGGTTGCCAAGGACGCTAACAAGTCCGAGATCAAGAAGGCTGTTGAGAAGCTTTTCGGAGTAAACGTTGATAAGGTAACAACTATGAACGTTAACGGCAAGGAGAAGCGTGTAGGCCGCTATGTAGGCAGAACAGCTTCATGGAAGAAGGCAATCGTAACCCTGACTGAGGATTCAAAGACTATCGAATTCTTCGAGGGTATGATCTGATCAGCTGAAAAGAGCTGATAACTGTATGGGAGTAATGCTCCCGCAAATAATGCATTTTAAGGAGTGAACCAGTAATGGCTATAAAGACTTATAAGCCTACTACTCCTTCCAGACGTCAGATGACAGTTACAGATTACTCTGTACTTTCAAAGGTAGAGCCTGAGAAGAGCCTTCTCGAGCCCCTCAAGAAGAAGTCCGGAAGAAATAGCTACGGCAGAATAACAGTACGCCACAGAGGCGGCGGAAACAGAAGAAAGTACCGCATCATCGACTTCAAGAGAGATAAGGACAACGTAACAGCTGTTGTAAAGACTCTTGAGTACGATCCTAACAGAAGCGCATTCATCGCACTCGTTGAGTACGAGGACGGTGAGAAGAGATACATCCTCGCTCCCAACGGCCTGAAGGTAGGCGACAAGATCGAGTCAGGCGCTGAGGCTGATATCAAGCCCGGCAACGCACTCAAGCTCGCTGATATCCCCGTTGGTACATTCATCCACGCTATCGAGCTTTATCCCGGCAAGGGCGCACAGCTCGTAAGAAGCGCCGGCAACCAGGCTCAGCTCATGGGTAAGGAAGACAAGTACGCACTCGTAAGACTTCCTTCCGGCGAGATGAGAAAGGTTCCGATCGGATGCAAGGCTGCTATCGGTCAGGTTTCCAACATTGACCACGAGAACGTAAACTACGGTAAGGCAGGAAGAGTCCGCAATATGGGCTGGAGACCTACTGTAAGAGGTTCTGTAATGAACCCCTGTGATCACCCCCACGGCGGTGGTGAAGGTAAGTCACCTATCGGACGTCCCGGCCCTGTTACTCCCTGGGGTAAGCCGGCTCTCGGTTACAAGACCCGTAAGAAGCACAACAGGACTGACAAGTTCATCGTAAAGCGCCGCAACGGCAAGTAATCTGAGAGGAGGAA
This sequence comes from Ruminococcus sp., assembly GCA_017620025.1. Taxonomy (GTDB): domain Bacteria; phylum Bacillota; class Clostridia; order Oscillospirales; family Ruminococcaceae; genus Ruminococcus. The sequence continues at coordinate 14,696 of JAFZRF010000001.1, read as the reverse complement.
CTGAATAATGAGTAGAAGCATTAAGAAGGGACCTTATGTCCAGGAGGTTCTCCTTAAGAGAGTTGTTGCTATGAATGAAGCAGGAGAGAAGAAGGTGCTCAAGACATGGAGCCGTTCTTCCACAATCTTCCCTGATTTCGTAGGACACACATTTGCTGTTCATGACGGACGCAAGCACGTTCCGGTATACGTTACTGAGGACATGGTAGGACACAAGCTCGGTGAGTTTGCCCCTACAAGAACCTATAAGGGCCATGCAGGCTCCAAGACATCCAATAACGGAAAGAAATAAGCGGAAGGAGGAGCTGAAATGGAAGCAAGAGCTTATTTAAGAAATGCTCGCATCTCACCCAGAAAGGTACAGATCGTTCTCGATCTTATCAGAAACAAGCCTGTTGACCTCGCTCTGGCAACTCTTGAGCTTACTCCCAAGGCTGCAAGCCCCATGGTTGCAAAGCTTGTGAAGTCCGCTCAGGCTAATGCTGAGAACAACTTCAGCATGGATAAGGATTCTCTCTATGTGGCAGAGTGCTTCGTAACACCCGGCCCCATCATGAAGAGGATTATGCCCAGAGCTCAGGGCAGAGCATACAGAATATTAAAGAGAACATCACACATAACAGTTGTTCTTAAGGAAAAAGCAGAAAACGAAAATCCCAAGGAGGTCTGAATAATGGGACAGAAGGTTAATCCGCACGGACTTCGTGTCGGCGTTATTAAGGACTGGGATTCACGCTGGTATGCAAACAAGGCAGACTTCGGCAACACACTTGTCGAGGACTACAATGTCCGCAACTTCATTAAGAAGAGCTTATATGCTGCCGGTGTTCCCAGAATCGAAATCGAGCGTTTCGCCGATAAGGTTAGAATACACATCCACTGCGCTAAGCCCGGTATCGTAATCGGCAGACAGGGTGCAGAGATCGAAAAGCTCAGAGTACAGCTTGAGAAGATGATGGGCAAGCAGGTATTTGTTAACATCATCGAGGTAAAGCAGCCCGATATGGACGCTCAGCTCGTTGCTGAGAAGATCGCTCTCGACCTCGAGAACAGAGTATCTTTCAGAAGAGCTATGAAGCAGGCAATCGGCAGAACAATGCGTCTCGGCGCAAAGGGTATCAAGGTTAAGGCTTCAGGCAGACTTGCCGGTGCTGAGATCGCAAGAAGCGAGAGCTACCACGAGGGTACAATCCCGCTTCAGACAATCCGTGCTGATATCGACTACGGCTTTGCAGAGGCTGATACAACCTACGGCAAGCTCGGTATCAAGGTATGGATCTACAAGGGCGAAGTTCTCAAGGGCGATGCTGCTAAGGCTGCTGCTCAGAGAGAGAAGACCGAGAGACGCGATAACAGAAACAATGACAGACGTCGTCGTGACGACAGACGTGATAACAGAAACGGTAACAGAAGAGACGGTAACAGAAACTTCAACCGTGACTCAAGAAGATCAGAGGGAGGTAATCAGTAATGCTGCTTCCGAAGAGAGTAAAGTACCGCAGAGTCCACAGAGGACGTCTGAAGGGTAAGGCATACAGAGGAAATAAGGTAACTTACGGCGATTTCGGTCTCCAGGCTCTCGAGCCGGCTTGGATCACCTCCAACCAGATCGAGTCTGCCCGTATCGCAATGACCCGTTATATCAAGAGAGGCGGTCAGGTATGGATCAAGATCTTCCCTGACAAGCCCATCACAGAGAAGCCCGCTGAAACACGAATGGGTTCAGGTAAGGGTTCTCCGGAGTACTGGGTAGCAGTAGTTAAGCCCGGCAGAGTAATGTTCGAGATCAAGGGCGTTCCGGAGGAGACCGCAAGGGAGGCTATGCGTCTTGCTATGCACAAGCTTCCTATCAAGTGCAAGTTCGTAACCAAGGCTGAGCAGGAGGAGGAGCAGTAATGAAGGCATCAGAACTCAAGGAAATGTCTGTTAGCGAGCTCAACGAGAAGCTCGCAGGATTAAAGGAAGAGCTTTTTGCGCTCCGCTTCCAGCATGCCGTAAATCAGCTCGACAACACAGCACGCCTCAAGGCTGTAAAGAAGGATATTGCCCGTGTAAAGACATCTCTGCGTGCAGCAGAGCTGGCGGAGCAGTAAGAAAGGGAGGGTTCAGATGTCTACAGAGAGAAACCTCAGAAAGACAAGAGTCGGCAAGGTAGTAAGCGACAAGATGGATAAGACCATCGTAGTTGCAATCGTCGACAACGTAAAGCATCCGCTCTACAAGAAGATCGTAAAGCGTACCGTAAAGTTCAAGGCACATGACGAGAACAACGAGTGCAGGATCGGCGATCGTGTAGAGATCATGGAGACACGTCCGCTCTCCAAGGATAAGAGATGGCGTGTAACAAACATTCTCGAGAGAGCTAAGTAAGCTGCTCCCGAAAGCACGATAATAAGGTAATCCAATACAGTTGATATAAGTCCGTATGGACTTGAAAGGAGGAACTCGCTGTGATTCAGATGCAGACTTATTTAAAGGTCGCTGATAACACAGGCGCAAAGGAGCTTATGTGTATCAGAGTTCTGGGCGGTACTCGCAGAAGATATGCAAATATCGGCGATGTAGTGGTTGCTTCAGTTAAGAAGGCAACACCCGGAGGCGTTGTAAAGAAGGGCGATGTTGTAAAGGCAGTTATAGTTCGCTCAGCAAAGGGTCTCAGAAGAGAGGACGGAACATACATCCGCTTCGACGAGAACGCTGCTGTTATAATCAAGGAAGATAAGAACCCCAAGGGTACCCGTATTTTCGGACCTGTTGCTAAGGAGCTTCGTGAGAAGGAATACACAAAGATCCTCAGCCTCGCTCCCGAAGTTCTTTAATCGGAGGTGTCATTCATGAGCAAGGTACACGTAAAGACCGGTGACACCGTTATCCTGCTTACAGGTAAGTACGAGGATAAGTTCGAGAAGAACGGTGACAGAAAGACCGGCAAGGTTGCAGAAGTAAGCCCCAAGGAGGGCAAGGTGATCGTTGAGGGTATCAACATGATCACAAAGCACGTAAAGCCCACAAGAATGGGTGAGTCAGGCGGCATCGTAAAAACAGAGGCTCCTGTATACGCTTCAAAGGTACAGCTCGTTTGCCCGAAGTGCGGCAAGCCCACAAGAGTTGGTCATATCATTGAAGACGGAAAGAAGCTCCGTGTTTGCAAGAAGTGCGGCAAGTCTTTTGAATAATGTAAAGGAGAAGCGACAATGTCAAGATTAAAGGATTATTACGTTAGCGACGTTGCTCCCGCACTTATGAAGAAGTTCGGCTACAAGAGCGTTATGCAGATTCCGAAGCTCGACAAGGTTGTTATCAATGTAGGCGCCGGCGAAGCTAAGGATAACGCTAAGGTTATCGACGCTATCATGACCGACCTCGCTGCTATCACAGGTCAGAAGCCTGTAGTATGCAGAGCTAAGAAGTCTGTTGCTAACTTCAAGCTCCGTGAGGGAATGCCCATCGGAGTTAAGGTAACACTCAGAAACGAGAAAATGTACGAATTCGTTGATAAGCTCTTCAATGTTGCGTTCCCCCGTGTACGTGACTTCAGAGGCATCAGCGCAAATTCCTTCGACGGCAAGGGTAACTACTCCACCGGTATCAAGGAACAGCTCATCTTCCCTGAGATCGAGTACGACAAGATCGACAAGGTAAGAGGCATGGATATCAACTTCATCACTACCGCAGGTACCGATGAAGAGGCAAGAGAGCTTCTCAGCCTCCTCGGCGCACCGTTCATCAGGTAATCAGGGAGGAATAACAATGGCTAAGAAGGCAATGATCAACAAGCAGCAGAGAACTCCCAAGTATTCCACAAGAGCATACAACAGATGCAAGATTTGTGGCAGACCTCATGCATATCTCAGAAAGTTCGGCATCTGCCGTATCTGCTTCAGAGAGCTTGCACATGACGGTCAGATCCCGGGTGTTAAGAAGGCAAGCTGGTAAAATACTAAAAGGAGGTCATTCGGCATGCAGATAACTGATACAATAGCGGATCTGCTTACAAGAATCCGCAACGCAAATACTGCTAAGCACGCCACAGTTGACGTTCCCGCTTCAAACGTAAAGAAGGCTATCACACAGATCCTCGTAGACGAGGGCTATGTAAAGAGCTTCCAGGTAATTGAAGACGGCAAGCAGGGTGTAATCAGGATCACACTTAAATACGGCGACAACAAGTCTCCCGTAATCACCGGTCTTAAGAGAGTATCTAAGCCCGGTCTGCGTATCTACTCAAGCTGCGCAGATATGCCCAAGGTACGTAAGGGCCTTGGTATCGCAATCGTTTCAACTTCCAAGGGAATCGTAACTGACAAGAAGGCAAGAGAGCTCAATGTCGGCGGCGAAGTTCTCGCATACATCTGGTAAGGAGGAGCTGTTATGTCAAGAATCGGCAGAATGCCTGTCAGCATACCCGCAGGTGTAGAGGTTAAGAACGAGGGCAACCTCGTAACAGTAAAGGGCCCCAAGGGCGAGCTCACAAGAAAGTTCAGCCCCGAGCTCGGCATCGAGGTCGCTGACGGCAACATCAATGTAACAAGACCCAGCGATGACAAGCGTCACCGTTCACTTCACGGTCTTACAAGAACACTTATCGCAAACATGGTTGAGGGTGTAACAAACGGTTACTCCAAGACACTTGAGATCGAGGGTGTCGGCTACCGTGCTGCAAAGAGCGGCAATAAGGTAACACTCAACCTCGGATATTCTCATCCTGTTGAGATCGAGGAGACAGACAGCATCAAGCTCGAAGTTCCCCAGCCCAACAAGATCATCGTAAGCGGAATCGATAAGCAGGCTGTAGGTCAGTTTGCAGCTGAGATCCGTGAGAAGCGTCCGCCTGAGCCGTACAAGGGCAAGGGCATCAGATATGCCGGCGAGCGTATCATCCGCAAGGAAGGTAAGGCCGGTAAGGGCAAGAAGTAATTAAAAGGAGCAAATTGCTATGATTAAGAAATTTGACAGCAATAAGGCAAGATTAAAGAGACACCGCAGAGTACGTGCGAAGATCTCCGGTACTCCTGAGCGTCCCCGTCTCAATGTGTTCCGCTCAAACAAGCACATCTACGCACAGCTCATCGACGACGTGAACGGCGTTACTCTTGCTTCCGCATCCAGCATGGATAAGGGCTTCGAGGGCAACGGCAGCAATGCTGAAGGCGCTCGCAAGGTTGGCGAGATGATCGCTAAGAACGCTGCTGAGAAGGGCATCTCCGAGGTCGTATTCGACAGAGGCGGTTACCTCTACCACGGCAGAGTTCAGGAACTCGCTGAAGGCGCTCGTGAAAACGGATTAAAGTTCTAAGAGGGAGGTAACACAATGGCTAATATTGAAACACAGGCACCTGAGCTGCAGGAAAAGGTCGTTGCTATCAACAGAGTTTCCAAGACAGTAAAGGGCGGACGTATCATGAAGTTCTCCGCTCTGGTCGTAGTCGGTGACGGAAACGGAACAGTAGGCTTCGGTCTCGGAAAGTCCGGCGAAGTTCCGGATGCTATCCGCAAGGGCATCGAGGATGCTAAGAAGAACCTGGTCAAGGTTGCTCTCAAGGGAACTACAATCCCCCACGAGATCGTTGGCGCATTCGGCGCAGGCAGAGTTCTTATGAAGCCCGCTGCACCCGGTACCGGCGTTATCGCAGGCGGCCCTGTTCGTGCAGTAATCGAGGTAGCAGGAATCAAGGACATCAGAACAAAGTCCCTTCGTTCCAACAACCCCTGCAACGTAGTAAGAGCTACTATCAACGGTCTTGTTAACTGCACTTCCGCAAAGGATGTTGCTGAGAAGAGAGGCAAGTCCGTTAAGGAAATATTTGGTTAAGGAGGCACAACACCATGGCAAAGAATATCAAGCTCGTGAAGAGCCTCATCGGCAGAAAGAAGGATCAGATCGCTACTGCCGAGTCACTCGGTCTCAGAAAGATCGGCGACGTAACCGTTCAGCCCGACAATGCACAGACACAGGGCAAGATCAACAAGATCTCACACCTCATCGAGGTTACAGAAGCGTAAACAAGGAGGTGCAACAAGCATGAAAATTCACGAATTAACTCCTGCAGCTGACTCCAACAAGGCTGTAAAGCGTATCGGCAGAGGTCACGGTTCCGGAAACGGAAAGACAGCCGGTAAGGGCCACAAGGGTCAGAATGCAAGAAGCGGCGGCGGAGTAAGGATCGGCTTTGAAGGCGGTCAGATGCCTCTGGCAAGAAGAATCCCTAAGAGAGGCTTCAACAACATCTTCGCTACAAAGTATGCAGTAGTAAATGTATCCGACCTTAACCAGTTCAAGGACGGTACAGTAGTAGATACTGAGCTCCTCAAGGCTTCAGGTCTCGTTAAGAAGGAGTACGACGGAATCAAGATCCTCGGAAACGGCGAACTTACATCTCAGCTTACAGTTAAGGCTGCTAAGTTCTCTCAGAGCGCTGCAGAGAAAATTGAAAAGGCCGGAGGAAAGGCTGAGGTGATGTAATGTGTTCAAGACGCTGAAGACCGCTTGGAATACACCCGAGATCCGAAAGAAGCTATTATACACATTACTCATGATCGTGATCTTCAGATTCGGAAACGCCGTTACAGTACCTTACCTCAATACAGATGTAGTAAGAGCCTGGATGGACACAAACGCTCAGGGCGGTAACTTCCTTGAGTACCTGAACACGATCACCGGCGGTGCGCTCTCACAGGCAGCACTGTTCTCACTCTCAATCACCCCGTTCATCAACGCATCCATCATCATGCAGCTGCTGACATACGCTCTGCCGCCGCTTGAGAGAATGAGAGACGAAGGTGAAGAGGGAAGAAAGAAGATCGATAAGATCTCAGCAGTAGTATCCCTTGTACTTTCTATAGTAATGGGCTACGGCTACTACCTGGTCCTCAGAACCATGAAGGACGATGCAGGCACAACAGCTCTGAAGTATACAACGGGCGGTGAAGGCGTATTTGCCGGATTCGTTATCGTAGCTTGCTTCGTAGCAGGAGCTTCATTCGTAGTATGGATGGGTAACAGGATCAGCGACAAGGGTATCGGCAACGGCGTATCAATGCTCCTCTTTGCCGGTATCGCAGCAAGATTCCCCGTCGATGCAGGTCGTCTGATATCTCTTACAAAAGAGCAGCCTCAGAAGTACCTGTTCGTAACAATAGGCTATCTCCTCTTCATAATCGCTGAATTCGCATTCATCGTATTCATGAACGAGGCAGAGAGAAGAATCCCGATACAGTACGCTAAGCGTGTTGTGGGAAGAAAGCAGTACGGCGGACAGAAGACACATATCCCGATAAAGGTCATCATGAGCGGCGTTATGCCTATCATCTTCGCAATGTCCTTTATGTCCATCCCGAGAACTATTGAGCTCTTCAAGCCCAATCCGAAGGACGACGGCTTCTACAGCAAGTTCCTTGATTTCTTCAGCACAAGAAACTGGGGCTATGCAGTAATCTACTTCATCCTCATCATTGCTTTCAACTATTTCTATGTTTCACTCCAGTACAATCCTATCGAGATAGCAAACAACCTCCGTCAGTCAAACGGCGGTATCCCCGGTATCAGACCCGGTAAGCCCACATCAGACTACATCCAGAGAGTTCTCTCCAAGATCAGTCTCGTAGGCGCTATCTTCCTCGGTATAATCGCTGTAGTTCCGATCTTCATCTCCATGGCAGATCAGAACCTTCAGTCACTTTCAATGGGTGGTACAACGATACTCATCGCAGTAAGCGTTGCCCTTGAAACAACACGTACACTGGAATCTCAGCTTATGATGAGACATCATAAGGGCTTCTTACAGTAAAGGAGGAACAGTATGAACCTTATTTTCTTAGGCGCTCCCGGTGCGGGCAAGGGTACACAGGCAGAGGTCGTATCAGACGCTCTCGGTATCCCGCAGATCTCCACAGGCAACATTCTTCGTGAGGCGGCCAAGAACGGCACCGAGTACGGCCTTAAGGCTAAGGCTGCTATGGATGCAGGCGCTCTCGTATCAGACGATATCGTGATCGGTATCCTCAAGGAGAGGATCGCAGAGGACGACTGCAAGAACGGATTCATCCTCGATGGATTCCCCAGAACTGTTCCCCAGGCAGAGGCTCTTGACAGCATGGGTATCCAGATCGACAAGGTAATAGAGATCGACGTTCCCGACGAGACTATCAAGCAGAGAGTCTCAGGCAGACGTGTCTGCCAGGGCTGCGGCGCATCCTACCACATCCAGTACAAGCCCACCAAGGTAGAGGGCGTTTGCGATAAGTGCGGCGACGCAACTATCATCCGCAAGGACGACCAGCCCGAGGTAGTGCTTGACAGACTGGCTACCTACCACGAGAAGACTGCTCCTCTCAAGGACTACTACGAGTCACAGGGCAAGCTTGTGACAGTTGAAGGCCAGGAGGAAGTAGCAGACACTTCCAGACTTACTCTTGCAGCAGTAGGAGTAAACTGATGAGTATAACCATCAAATCCAAGACCGAGCTTGCCATAATGCGTGAAGCGGGTAGGATAACCCACGACGCAATATGGTATGCCGGTGAAAGATTGAGGCCGGGTATGACTACACTTGATGTAGATAAACTGGTGGGTGAATACTACGCCAGACACGGCTGCAAATCAGCATTCAAAGGTCTCTACGGATTCCCGGGTCACGCTTGTATCTCGGTAAACGAGGAAGTGATCCACGGCATCCCGAAGGCCAGTCACCGCCTTAAGGAAGGCGATATAGTGAGCATCGACACGGGGGCCGCCTATAACGGCTACAACGCCGACAGCTGCTGGACCTTCCCGGTAGGCAAGATATCTGATGAAGCAAAGGCACTTCTTGAGGTCACTGAGAAATCCCTTTATGAAGGTATCGCTCAGGCTCAGGTCGGAAACCGTATCGGAGACATATCTCATGCTGTTGAGGAGTACTGTGCCTCACGAGGCTACGGAATCGTAAGAAATTACTGCGGCCACGGCATCGGCAGAGAGGTCCATGAATCGCCGGAGATACCAAACTGGGGCAAGCCCGGAAGGGGCCCGAGACTGGTCGCCGGCATGACGATCTGCATCGAGCCGATGATAAACGCAAAAGGCGACGATGTTAGAACCCTTAACGACAACTGGACCGTGGTCACAAAGAACGGTTCACTGTCCGCTCATTTCGAGCATATGATCGCAATAACTCCTGACGGTCCCGTTATTCTGACAGAATCCTGACGGAGGTCACATCGTGTTAAACAAGGTGCAGGCAGGCTCAGTGGTAAGAGCTGACGCAGGACGAGACAGGGAGAACCCCTACGGCGGTTTCTTCGTCGTCACAGAGGTCAGCGGCGGATACTGCATGATAGCGGACGGCAAGACGAGAAAGCTCGCCAGGCCAAAGCGCAAGAATATGAAGCATATCCGTGCCACAGGCAGTATGATCAATATAAGCGATATAACTGATAAGAAGCTCAGAGCGCTGCTCCGGGAAGCCGGAAGCGCAGAGTAAGGAGGGTCATCAAGTGTCTAAAGAAGATGTAATCGAGGTAGAGGGCGTCGTAACCGACGCACTGCCCAACGCAATGTTCAAAGTACAGCTCGAGAACGGCCATGAGGTTCTTTCTCATGTGTCCGGAAAGCTCAGAATGAACTATATCAGGATCGTTCCCGGTGATAAGGTGAAGCTTGAAATGTCACCCTATGACCTGTCCAAGGGCAGGATCACCTGGAGAGTTAAGTAAACAAGGGATAAGATCCCGCTATCCGTAAAAGGAGGTAATTTCAATGAAAGTAAGACCTTCAGTAAAACCCATGTGCGAGAAGTGCAAGGTTATCAAACGTAAGGGCAGAATCATGGTTATCTGCGAAAATCCTAAGCATAAGCAGCGTCAGGGCTGATCCCCGGCGTAACAATGGAGGTAAATTCATTATGGCAAGAATAGCTGGCGTAGACCTTCCGAGAAATAAGAGAGTCGAGATCGGACTCACATACATCTTCGGAATCGGCCGTCCGACTGCAACTAAGATCCTCGAGGCTACAGGTGTTGACCCTGATATAAGAGTTAAGGACCTTGCCGAGGAAGACGTAGCTAAGCTCCGTGACTACATTGATGCAAACTACACTGTTGAGGGTGATCTCCGCCGTGAGGTATCTCTCAACATCAAGAGACTTGTTGAGATCGGCTGCTACAGAGGCGTTCGTCACAGAAAGGGTCTCCCCGTAAGAGGTCAGAGAACCAAGACCAACGCAAGAACCCGCAAGGGCCCTGTAAAGACCATCGCAAACAAGAAGAAGTAAGGAGGTCATGAACTTTGGCACAGCAGAAGGGTAAAAAGGTTACCACAATCAGAAGACGCAGAGAGCGTAAGAATATCGAGAGCGGTGCTGTTCACATTCAGTCCACTTTCAATAACACGATCGTAACTATCACTGATACAGCAGGCAATGCTATTTCATGGGCAAGCGCTGGCGAGCTCGGCTTCAGAGGTTCCAAGAAGTCAACTCCCTTCGCAGCACAGACAGCAGCTGAGACAGCTGCAAAGGCTGCTATGGAGCACGGCCTCAAGTATGTTGAGGTATACGTAAAGGGACCCGGCGCAGGTCGTGAGGCTGCTATCAGAGCACTCCAGACCGTAGGCCTCGAGGTTCGTATGATCAAGGACGTAACTCCCATTCCTCACAATGGCTGCCGTCCGCCCAAGAGACGTCGTGTCTAATCCCACAGGAGGTGCATTAATATGGCAGTTCAGAGAGAACCTATTCTTAAGAGATGCAGATATCTGGGCATCAGCCCGGCTGTAATGGGCGTTTCCAAGAAGGAGTCCATCCGTTTCAGAAACGCAAACAACAGAAAGAAGATTTCTGAGTACGGTCTCCAGCTCAAGGAGAAGCAGAAGCTCAAGTTCATCTATGGCGTACTCGAGAAGCAGTTCGAGCACTACTTCGAGATCGCTTCAAAGATGGAAGGCAAGACCGGTGACAACCTCATCACTTGCCTCGAGACAAGACTTGACAGCGTAGTATTCAGAATGGGTCTTGCTCTTACAAGACGTGAGGCAAGACAGCTGGTAGTACACAGCCACTACACAGTAAACGGCAAGAAGGTAAATATCCCCTCCTACAGGGTTAAGGTCGGCGATGTAATCGCTCTCAGGGAGAAGGACAGAACTTCTGAGAAGTTCAAGGCTACAGTTGAAGAGACAAAGGACAGACTCGTTCCTTCATGGCTCACAGCTAACAAGGATGATTTCTCAGCAACAGTTAACCGCCTCCCCTCAGCTGAGGATCTTGACTACGAGGTAGCTACTCACCTCATCGTCGAGCTGTACTCCAAGTAATCCTGAGAACTATCTCAGATTACTTGCAGAGTCATTTGTAACTCAAAAATACAATAATACAAATCATTATTGCGAAACAGGAGGGTTTTTATGCTGGAAAAGATCAATAAGCCGGATATCGACGTTGTCGAGCTTAAGAGTGACGGCAAATACGGCAAGTTCGTTTTAGCACCGCTGGAGCGGGGATACGGAATTACTCTCGGAAACAGTCTCAGGCGTGTGCTGCTCTCCTCACTTCCTGGTGTAGCGGTAACATCCGTTAAGCTTCAGGGCAAGGATGGAACCATTCACCATGAGTTATCAACAATTCCGGGCGTAAAAGAGGACGTAACGGAAATAATCCTCAGCATCAAGGGCCTTACAGCAAAGCTTACGGGTGATAGTCCGAAGACAGTCTATGTTGAAGCAGAGGGCGAGTGCGAGATCACTGCCGGCGACATCAAGGCTGATTCTGAGGTAACTATCCTCGATCCCGGTATGCACATTGCTACACTGGGCAAGGACTCAAAGCTGTACATGGAGATCACTATCGACAAGGGCAGAGGCTATGTCTCCGCTGAGCGTAACAAGAAGCAGATAAATATGCCTGTTGATGTTATCGCTGTTGACAGTATCTACACACCTGTATTAAAGGTCAACTACACTGTAGAGGACACCCGTCTGGGACAGGTAACAGACTACGACAAGCTCACAATGGAGGTTTGGACCGACGGTACAATCTCCGCTAAGGAAGCTCTGTCGCAGGCAGCCAATCTCCTCAACGAGCATCTCAAGCTGTTCATCGACCTCTCAGAAGAGGCCGGTCTGGCTGAGGTCCTTGTAGAAAAGGACGAAAAGGGCAAGGAGAAGATCCTGGAGATGACCATTGAGGATCTTGACTTATCGGTACGTTCCTTCAACTGTCTGAAGCGTGCCGGAATCAATACCGTAGATGACCTTATCAACAAGTCTGAGGAAGAAATGATGAAGGTCAGAAACCTCGGAAAGAAGTCCTTCGATGAGGTAAAGGAGAAGCTCCAGTCACTGGGCTTCGACCTCTCCTCCGAAGAGGAATAAATCCACTGAATTAGAAAAGGAGTGAATAACATGCCGGGTACAAGAAAGCTGGGCAGAACATCTGATCACAGAAAGGCAATGCTCAGAGGCATGGTTACTTTCCTTCTTGAGAACGGTCAGATCGAGACTACCGTTACAAGAGCAAAGGAAGTTCGTGCTGTTGCAGAGAAGATGATTACCATCGGTAAGACAAATGATCTGCACTCCAAGCGTCAGGTAATGGCTTACGTAACAAAGGAAGCTGTTGCTAAGAAGCTGTTTGATGAGATCTCACCCAAGTACGCTGACAAGAACGGCGGTTACACACAGATCGTAAAGATCGGACCCCGTCGTGGTGATGCTGCTGAGATGGCAATCATCAAGCTGGTTGACTAAGCCTTATACGTAATAACGTAATACACCGCTCTCCTTCGGGAGGGCGGTTTTTTCTTGCCTGAATGCGATGGATTTGCAGGGGCGCAGTCGTTCGCCGTCACGGACATAGCGACTGTAGGGACCGCCTTTGGCGGTCCGCTTGTTTTGCGTTGCAAGTTGTCGGTGTAGCGTTGGGCGTCCGCAGGATAGGTGCGATGAACATCAGGTAGGCGGGCTGCCGAAGGCAGCCCCTACTAAAGCCGCCTTCAAACTAACAACGCACATTATGTCACCCGTGCGATAGCCCGACAAGGCCTGCTGTCTCCGATAGAAAGCAAAAACCGGCAATGGGTGGGAAGAAAGGGGCGAGGGAAAAGAGAGTCCAGAGAGGAAAACCGTGAGGGGAAAGGAGGGAGGGAAATGCCGGTTTTTGCTGCGGTTTTCTTTTTTCCTCCCTCCTTGCCCCGGGAGGTGTTCCTCTTTGGCTTTTGTGTGAGATTTAGCAAATCTCGGAAAGAGGAGATCAAGGATAAATAATTCTTCGTTCTTTATCTCAATTTATCAAATAACATACTTGTACTCACAAGGCCAGAGGGGGAGCCTTCGGGGAGACAGGGTGAAGAAAAGAAAACCGCAGTAAAAGCTGACATCCTCCCCCTTCCCCTACGGCTCCCCCTCTGGACTCCCCCTCACTCTCCCCTTGACCCCCTCCTGTCAGCTTTTGCTTTTTTAAGACCAGCAGGCTAAAGGCGGCTATCGCACGGGGAGGATAACGAACACTGTTACTTGTGGATAAATAGCTTTTGGGTAATGATACATATTCTTAGTCAGAAATATCAAAAATCTCTTTACTATCGTGATAATATATGTTATAATAGACGTAAGGCCTGAGGCCTGTAATTATCATCTGAAAGGTAAGGTGTGCCATGAAAGCAGACAAGTATGCAATAAAGGGCGGCAAGAAGATCGATATCAGGAAGCTGTCCACAAACAGTAAGGATGACGGAGTTGACAAGGAAGAGATAATCGCAAAGTACGAAGCGAATAAGGCGGAGCTCGCTCTGCTTCAGGACAAGTTCTACGCCGACGGCAGAGAGGGTATAATCGTCGTTATACAGGCTCTCGACGCTTCCGGCAAGGATTCAGCTATCAAGAACGTTTTCAGCGGCATAAATCCGCAGAGTGTTGTAGTTCATTCATACAAAGCCCCCACCTCAGAGGAACTTGCTCACGATTACCTCTGGCGTATCCACCGTGACGTTCCGAGAAGAGGCGAGATAGCCATCTTCAACCGCAGCCACTACGAGGATCTTGTTACTGTACAGGTTGAGGGCATCAAGCCCCATTACCATATGAACGACCGCATCATCGGCAAGGACGACAAGACCTTCTTCGGTGAGCGTTGTGAGCAGGTAAACAACTTCGAGCAGTACCTTTACGACAACGGCTACCGTATCATAAAGATATTCCTTCACGTATCCAAGGAGGAGCAGACCACACAGCTCCTTGAGAGAATAGAACTGCCTGAGAAGAACTGGAAGTTCCGTGCGGATGATCTCAAGGTAAGGGACAAGTTTGACGCATACCTTGACTGCTTTAACGATGTTATAAACAAGACCTCCACCAAGACCAATCCGTGGTACGTTCTCCCCGGCGATCAGAGATGGTATACACGCTACCTGATCACAGAGCTGCTGCTTGATGCTATCAGATCATGCGATCCGCAGTACCCCGAGCTTCCGGCTGAAGAGAAGGAGAAGCTTGATGAGTGCGCAAAGATACTCAAGGAATCTCTCAACGGCTATGAGGGCGAGAAGAAGCAGGAGGAAAAGGCTTCAAAGGAGACAAAGGATTCCAAGAAAAAGGGCAAGAAGAAAAAGGACTGATAAAAAAGAGCGGTGCGGGTAATTTCGCACCGTTCAGCTTTTTTCAATCAGTTTGGGATTCTAAAGGGGCTGCGCCCCTTTAGCGGAGTCCAGAGGCAGAGCCTCTGGTG
>JAFZRF010000043.1 GCA_017620025.1 Ruminococcus sp. | reverse complement strand
CTTGCCGCCGACTGTCTCATCGTTTTCCTTTGTCTCTTCTACGCTGCTGGCATTCTTAACGTCTGTTATCTTGCCATACTCGTCGATTGTAAAGGTGATGGTCTCAGCCTTGTTGTACTCGTCACCGGGTGTCTGGATCTCTTCCAGTGAATACTTGCCTGCGGGAAGCTTTGAAAGGACTGTGTCTGTTGTGCCTGAGATGAAGCTGATCTTGTTTTCGCTCTGCTCAAGCTTTGTTTCGTCTGAACCCTTGCCCAGAGTTACCTTTACGTCCTCCAGTGAAGTGCCGTCCAGATTTGTGAGTGTCAGCTTTGCGCCCTTGAGTTCTGCTGTGCCCTCGCCTGCGATCTCTACCTTGCTTATGGCAGCTTCGATCACCTTGTCTGTGAGGTCAAGCACTTCAAGTGCCTTATCATTGACCTTTACTGTTCCGTCCTTTTCAAGATTGAACGGAATAGATGTGGTCTTTGCATAGCCCAGAGGTGCTGTATCCTCGATCAGCTCGTACTTGCCGGCCGGCAGTCCGCTGAGCTCGGAATCCTCTGCGCCTGAGATGAATGTTACTGTCTTTGCTTCTTCGTCAACTACGAAAGTATCTGCTGTTAACTTGCCGTCTGTTGACTTTGTCAGGCCCTTGATAGCTACCTCGCTGAGGTCGATATCATCGTTGCCCTTATACTCTACTACGAGTATTGCGCCTGCAAGGTTCTCACTCTTGCCGTTTGTTACAGCAGACTTGCTGATAACAACAGGAGCAGCCTCGATCGCTTCTGCATCAGATACGGTAATAGTAGATGCATCGTTGATCTCCATAGTGCCGCCTGTTGCTTCATCAGTGATCTTCTGTACAGCTGTGATCTCTCCACCCTTTACTTCAAAAGTCAGTGTGCTTTCGATCACGGAGTATGTAATTTCGCCAACTGTGAAATCATCACCTGTTTCCCTGAGTTCGTATGTACCGTCAGGCAGGTTGCTGATTACCTTAGCATTATCAGTTGACTTCCACTCGATAGACATCTTATCTGATGAAAGATCCTTATCGAATGTCTTTGAAAGGTCTGTTACGCCTTCAGCAGGCTTAGTAAGTGTGAGCTTGAGTGATGCTCCGGGGAGCTCATCCTCGCCGCCTACAGCCTTCTTGCTGATTGTAACTGTCTTTGTCTTAGCATCGCTGATCTTGATAGTTGAATCATCGGTGCTTTCGATAGTGCCGTTATCATCTGTAACCTTGGTAGATTCAGAAATAACGCCATTGTTTACTGTAAACTTGAACTCGCTGTCGATAACAGTATAAACTGTACCGTCGTTAACGAACTCGCCGCCGGTCTCCTTGAGAGTGTACTCGCCATCAGGAAGTCCCTTGATCTCAACTGCATCAGAAGCGGATGTATACTTGATTACATTTCCGTTTACTGAAGCATCTGTGATGTCGGTCTTGCCCTGAAGTACAGTAATATTTCCCTCAAGAGTCTTGCCGTCTTTAGCAGGCTTGTCCAGTGTGATAGTGATCTCGGCACCGGGAAGCTCGCTTTCGCCGTTTACAGCGTTCTTGCTTATCTTGATATCAGAGATATCATCTGTAATTGTGATTGTTCCGTCTTCAGCAGTTACAGTACCGCCAGTTGTTTCGGATGTCAGTAAAGTAACGTTGCCTTCATCGTCGATCTTGAATTTGAATATAGATACTACCTGGTATCCGTCAGGAGCAGCCTTCTCTTCAAGAGTGTAAGTTCCGGCCGGAAGACCTGAGAACTCAGCAGCTGTATCGCCGGATGTCCATGAAAGTGTCTTCTCGTCAGTGCTTACTTTACTCTCAGAAGCATTCTCGACTGTAACATTTGTGAAGAGGATAGGTGTCTCCTCGTCACCCTCACCGGTAACACCAGTAAGTTCAAATACAGCATCAGGAGCTTCTTCGCCACCGCCAACAACCTTCTTGCTGATGATAACGGGCTTTTCCTCAACCTTTTCAGCATCACTGATCTCGATAGTTGTTGCAGATGTTACCTTTGCAATACTATCATTGTTCTCAGATTTTGCTTCTGCATCAAGTGTTGTGATAACGCCTTCTCTTATAGTGAATGAGAGCACGCTGTCAACAACACTGTAAGTTACAGCTTCGTCGCCTTCGCCTACAGTGAACTCTCCGCCAGTCTCAGCGAGAGAATAAACACCGTCAGGAAGACCCTTGATTGTTACAGGTGAATCACCTGATACATATGTGATAGTTTTTTCAATTATATTAAGAGCATCAGAAGTGATATCCTCTGTTCCTCTTAATACCTTGACATTTTCGAAATCAGCATCATCAAGTGTGATCTCGTTGTCGCCGTTGTTATCCTTGAATGCCGATGAAATGGAAAGTGTGATCTCAGCGCCTGCGAGCTCATCCTCACCGCTTACAGCCTTCTTGGATATTGAAATTGTTGAAATGTCATCTGTGATTATGAGTCCGTCGTTTCCGTCGGTAGTTGTAACGCCTGTTGTTTCTGCATTAACAAGTGTTACCTTTCCGTCTTCAACCTTAAACTCAAAAGCGGAAACTACTGTGCATCCGTCAGGAGCTACCTTTTCCTCAAGGGTATATGTGCCGTTGGGGAGGTTGATGATCTCAGCAGCTTCACCGGTAGATGTCCACACAATGTAATCAGCAGATCTTTCATCAATAGTTGCCTTTCTTACAGGGATATTTGTAAGATCAATTGACTGACCTTCATCATTAACGCCTGTAAGCTTGAACTGAGCACCTGCTACTTCGTCAGCTGCGCCTGTGATCTTCTTGCTGACTGTAATTGTCTTCTCTTCTCCGAGAACCTCAGCATCGCCGACCACTATAGTCGCTGCATCAGTGAAGTAATAATCAGGCTCTGTGCCAAGTATTTCATATCCGTCTGTTATAAAGTCTTTAGTTGAATCAGCCTCAGTCTTGCTGACAATCAGACCGTTCTTTACAACAAAGGATGCTGTTGAAGAAATTACGGAATACTCCTTACCGTCGGAACCTATGAATGTCTCACCGGTTTCCTTGATAGTATAGTTTCCGTCGGGGAGGTTACCTATCTTGACAGGATTGATACCGTCAGAATCAAATCTGAGAGTACTGTTCCAAGCACGTCCTCCTGCGTTGGTAATTGTTTTATCCCCTTGTTTTACAACAACATTACTGAGATTCTTACCGCCTGTGCCCCACATACCCATTGTATAATCATCATAGATGATCTCGATATGTGCGCCCGCGATCTCCTGCTGATTTACGATGTCAATCTTGCTGACTGTAATGTACTTACCGTCGCCGACAACGACACTCTGTCCTGTTGTTGCATAATATCCGGGTACACCGGTCTGTACTGTATCGTAAGAAGCAGCACTCTCACCGGTGAAGTTTGTAGTGACATTGTTACCCTCTTCATCCTTTTCAGTCTTGGAGATGATAGCACCGTCCTTGACCTCGAAAATGAACTCACCGGGGATAACTGTGAATGTGTCACCCTTATCGTTTGTGAAGTTATCGCCTGTCTCTGTCAGCTTGTACTTGCCGTCAGGAAGTCCGGTAACCTTTACATTGACCTTGCCGTTTGTAACAAATTCGATCTTATTAGCAGTTACAGCTGAATCTGTAAGATCTGTTGAACCCTGCTTTACTGTTATGCCTGCTGCAGTAAGATCTACAGTATCATCCATCGGTACAATGGTTAATGTAGCGCCTGCTATCTCAGTCTTTCCGTCAGTAATATCCACCTTACTGAAAGAAATATAATCAAGCTCCTTCTTAAGCTCCTGATAAGCATAGTGCCACTCACCGCCGTCGTTATGGAAAGTACCACCTGTTACCATCCAACCACGGGATGTACCGCCGAGAACTGCGTCTGAATCCGGCTGAGGTATAAGGAATATACCTGTTGCTCCATCAATCTTAACATTTTTACAACTGTTAAGGTTGTATACGATATGACGTGCTACTTCATCGGATTCGCCGCTTTCATCATTAGTGATTGAAACGTTACCATCAGGGAGAACGTATTTTATAGAAGCTAACTCTACTGAATCAGTATTCGTGAAATTGAACACGATTGTCTGATCAGGAAGCTTCTTAACAGTAACACCTTCCGAACCCTTAAAGTAACTTGCGATTTCATCTGCATTAACATAGATCGTTGCATCATCAGGATATCCTGTAGTATCAAGCTCACACTTATTACCGCCAATATCTATTGTTTTTGCATTAATGCTCTTACTTGCAAGTTCGTTGGAAATCTGCTTCATATGATCAAGCATAGGTGTGATCTTTGCTGTGATCAGATCAGCTGATTCTTCAACGATAGTATAATGATCCTGTCCGTGGCCGCCTTCAATACCTGTAGCCTGAATATGTGATTTATCAGGAACGTGGATGACTGCATCGAAAGAATTTCCGCCAAGTCTTAACTTATCAGAATCATTGACAAAATTAGCTACATAGAAATGTCCGCCAAACTTCTCATCACTGCCTTCCAGCCTTGAAAAATCAGGATCTGCATTGATATTCTCAGGGTTGGAGAAATTAATAGCAGCATAGTTTGTCTCGAGATGATTAGTCTGATTGAAATTCTGTGCAGTAATACCAAATTCTACAGCATCACCTAGAATTGACAGATAATCATACTCGTTCTCAACACTTAAAGGCGTAAACTTAATGTAGTCAGTGAGCATTGTTGTTTCATTTTCAAGATCCGCAACTGCTTCTCTCTCCTGACCGGGAATGTTTACGGTATAGCCCTTTATGATATCTCCGTCCTTGATCTCTATACAGCCGCTAAGCTGCTGGGCATTGCTGATACTGAGTGTGTTCTGGTTAGCATTGCGCTGCAACAGCTTGATAATTACTGTTTCGTTTCCGGTAATGCGCTCGCCATTGATGATATTACCGTTCTGATCACCCCATGAAGCTGTATCAGCATCCTGGAAAATCAGTGTGGAGCCATCGTACGGAGCCAGAGCGTATGTATCGGAACTTGTAGCGTGCTTAACCTGAACGAATACATACAGTCTGTCTGCATCTGTAAATGTAATTCCATCAGGTATCGTTTTAACTTCATAGCCAACACTGTCCTTTACAAAGTTAACAACATCAGTGTTACCCTGCCTCTGAACTGCATTAGCCCTGAATCCGGGAATGTTATCAGCTCCGGACTGTTCGAGATTTGCTATCTGAAGATCGCTTGAAAGATCTTCATTAGAGAGGTAAACTCTGTAGTAAATATCATATTGTTCAGGATCGAATGCTATAGTAGATTCGTTTGTATTACCTGAATCATTGCTCGCCGCTCTGAAATCACTACCATATTTATACTTTATCTCAGTAGTCTCATCAGTCTCAGGGTCGAACTGTTTAAACAGATATCCCTTAGCGTTCTCTCTCGTGGGTGATTCGCCCTTGTCTACAAGGTAAGAGTAAACATAGTATTTCTTGCCTGTAGTGGGTGATACGGTTGTTTTGGTCTTTTCGTCGTAGCGAAGAATATTGATCTGGAGTGTTCTTTCATCAGCACTCTTTGCATGTATCTCCGCTGTGTTGTTGTTTGCGCCAGGACCTGTCTTGGCTGTGAGTGATTCGGCAGTGTCGACGTCAAATACCTTAGTCTTACCATCGACAGTTGCCTTGATGCTTGATGTTGCAAGGGTATCCTTGCGGTCGACAGCATTTGCTTCAGTGAGTTCCACTGAGGGATCATCATTCAGAAGCAGAGTGCCTTTTAGCGAAGTTGGAGTAACTTGCGCTCCCATTCCAGGACCCCAAATACCACCAGTAGATTGAAATGCATTTAAATCACCGGCTTTTGAGGCCCACGAGCTTGCATCAGCGACGCCAAGCTCTATAAGTTTTGTACCTGTTACATCTTTTGACTGGAGGCCCATTCTCTGAGTTCCGGTGCCTTCAACAAGAAGATAATAGGTATTGTCCGGTAATGTTACAGCTACTGCCTGATCATTTGAATCAGTAAAAGCAATGTTGGCATAAACGTTCGCTGCGGATATGTACTGCGCGTTGCCGTCAGGACCTTCGCCAGTCTTCAATGCCTCCTGATCCAGCGAGAAGCCGCTCGTTACTGGTTCTGCATTCCCGGTACCTGCCGGAAGAGCAGTAGCAGTAAGCTGCGTGAGCGTAAGGCTCGTCGCCGTCATTACCGACGCTGTCAGAAACGAGGTGATTCGTTTCCTCAAGCTAATCTTCATGGCTTTTCCTCCTTTATAAAAGGGTAGTGCGAGGAAAAGGTCTGAAAAGACAATGTTTTGTTGTTTCTTATGAATTATCTGTATATAGTTCTAAAGATAAAAAGCTTCGTCAAATCAGCCAATTCCCTCTTTAGAGTTTAGTGCATAATCACGTTATTATCATCTTCCGCTTGCGACTCGGCCTGATGATGACGCTTTTACACACTTATATTATATACCTTTTTTAAAATATTGTCAATAGAGTATTACTAAAACAATGCATAAACAGCAAATAAATTTCAAAATATAACAAATGAATTGCGTTATATAACAAATCTATTTCCAAATTCAAATGTTATTTTCACAAATATATTCACAGTAACAAATAAACTGCGCGAATTGACATCCACGCAGTTGTTAAACTATTTAGTTTTTATGAATTGCCTTTGCCGGACAGGCATCCGCACAAGCGCCGCATCCTGTACACTTAGTATAATCGATGGATGCGTGATTGTCATTTACTGTTATAGCTCCGACAGGACATTTCTTCTCACATATTTTACAGCCGATGCATCCGTTCTTGCAGCTGAGCTTTGTCTGTTTACCGTTTGCTCCGGAAGAACAAAGAACATCGACCTTTGATGTCTTCGGTCTTATCGAGATCAGTTTATTAGGACAGGCTTCTGCGCACTGCCCGCAAGCTCCGCATAGTTCAGGCAGAACCACTGCGAGACCGTTTCTGATGACTATAGCATCACGTTCACATACCGCAGCACAATCTCCGAGGCCTATACATCCGTACTTACAGAGACCGTTTCCGCCGTAGAATCGCTTTACAGCCTTGCACGACTGAACTCCGTCGAACTCGAATGCTGTCTGAGTTGCTTCACAGTTACCGTTACAGTGAACAACTGCTGTCATAGGAACAACCTCAGCTGCAGCTGTACCAAGTATCTCAGCGATCTTTCCTGCCGCATCTGCACCGCCGGGACGGCAAAGATTAGTCGGCGCACCGTTGTTCACTATCGCATCTGCATAATCAGCGCAGCCTGCAAATCCGCACGCTCCGCAATTAGCCTGCGGGAGCGAACTGCTGATCTTTTCAACTCTTTCATCTACCTCAACGTAGAATACCTTTGCCGCTACTGTAAGAAGCACGGCGGCAAGAAGTCCACATACACCGAGTATAATAACAGGTATAAGGTAAGTCATTGCAGCACCTCCTCAGTTGAAGAGTCCGGAGAATCCCATGAAGCTCACGGACACGATGGAGGCAGCGATAAGAGTAGCGGGTACTCCCTTGAACGTTTCAGGTATATCGGCATATTCAAGCTTTCTGCGAACTCCTGAGAATATAACAAGAGCAAGCATAAAACCAAGTCCGGCGCCAAGCGCATTAACAAGTGACTGAATAAAGCTGTATCCGTTGTCTATATTTAGAACTGTAACTCCGAGTACAGCACAGTTTGTTGTTATAAGCGGAAGATATACACCAAGTGATTTATACAGAGAAGGAATCGTTTTTTTCAGAGCAGTCTCTACTAACTGTACAAAAAGCGCGATAACAAGAATAAACACTACGGTATCAAAGTATTCAAGACCGTTCGGTACGAGAAGCCCGTGATGTATCGGATAAGTAACTGCTGTTGCACATATCATTACGAAAGTAACGGCAATTCCCATTCCGGAAGCACTGTCAAGCTTCTTGGATACACCGAGGAAGGGACAGATTCCCATGAACTTTGAAAGAACAAAGTTATCAGTCAGCATAGCCGAAAGAAGTATTATCATCATGCTTTTCATTCTGACTTCTCCTCCTTTCCTTCTTTACAGTTTCCTGCCATAGGACAGCCTTCGCATCCCTCACCGCCGCAGCTGATCTCAACAGGCGGCTTTCTGTTGGCAAATTTGTTCACTGCTGCAATTATCATACCAAGTGTAAAGAATCCGCCGGCAGGCATGATAAAGAGCAGCATCGGGTTATTGTGGATAACAGGTATATCCATACCCATCCACTGTCCGGCACCAATGATCTCGCGTACAGAACCCATAGCAAACAGTGCAAGAGTAAATCCGATACCCATTCCTATAGCATCAAAAGCAGAAGCTATTACTCCGTTCTTGCTTGCAAACATCTCGGCACGGCCGAAAATGATGCAGTTTACGGTAATAAGTGTAAGGTAAATACCAAGACTTGCATACAGAGAGGGTACAAAGCCCTCCAGCAGGAATCCTATAAGCGTTACAAAGCTCGCTATTATAACGATAAACGCAGGTATCCTGACCTTATCCGGAATCACTTTTCTAAGTGCGGAAATAACGATATTTGAGCCAAGGAGAACGAAAGTCGTTGCTAGACCCATTCCTATACCGTTCATTGCCTGTGTAGTAACAGCAAGTGTCGGACACATACCAAGCAGCATAACGAGAGTCGGATTTTCCTTGATTATGCCCTTAGTCAGTTCCTGGGCAAGAGTCTTTTTCTCAGCCATTGAGTATCGCCTCCTTGTTGTTATTATAAGCCTCAAGAGCTGTTTCGACAGCCTTCTTCATTCCCTTTGAGGAGAATGTTGCGCCGCTTACAGCATCAAGAGTAACCTCAGGGCCGGACTGTCCGTAGAACTGTTCCCGGAACGTCTCTATATCCCTGACCTTTGAACCGAGACCGGGAGTTTCGCCGAGAGAAACGAATTCAATACCTGACACTGTACCGTCAGCTTCGATACCGACAAGGACATTGATACCGCCCTTGGAGTATCCGTCTGCGACTACCTGAACGGCAGTTCTGCCGTCAGATGTTACTGCGATATTCTCAACACCTTCGCCAAGTTCACCATCGAGCAGACGGCAATCAACCTTTCCGAACAGTGATTTAACGCTTGTGCTGAATTTCAGAGCCTTCTGTTCAGCTATCCTGTCCTTTGTAAGTTCATACGCAAAGGTCAGCAGCAGAGCGGCCGCTATACATATTATAGTAAGGACTACAGCCGGCTTTATATTATCCCATGCTGTACTTTTTGTCTTTGCTTCACTCATTCCTTGGCAGCCTCCTTTGCTCCGAATATCTTCGTTCTTGTAAGCTGCTCGATATACGGTGTGAGCACGTTCATCAGCAGTATAGAGAAGGATACACCCTCGGGATATGAGCCGAAACGACGGATCACAAATGTGATTATACCGCAGCCGAGACCGAATACTATCTTACCCTTTGTGGAGATAGGAGTTGTTGCATAGTCAGTAGCCATGAAGAAAGCTCCGAGGAATACGCCTCCGGCAAGTATCTGAGCCACAGGATCGCAACCGGCTATAAGGCAAAGAACGAAAAGGCTTCCGATGAAGGAAAGCGGAGCAGCAAGTGATATCATCTTTCTTGCTGCAAGATAAAGGCCTCCTATAAGAAGGGCAAGAGCGCAGGTCTCGCCAAGACATCCGCCTGTATTTCCGAGGAAGAGATCCATCAGAGAAGGCTGCCCCGCTTCATCTGTACCTATGTATATAAGAGGAGTTGCGCTTGATACAGCATCAGCAGTCTTGTACCAGAAGGGCTTTACCCAGTTTGTCATAGCCGAAGGGAAACTAACCATCAGCACTATACGAGCTGTAATTGCGGGATTTGCAAAATTCTGGCCGATGCCCCCGAAAAGCTGCTTTACAATAACTATAGCGGTAAAACTTCCGATAACTGCCATCCAGAAAGGAAGAGTAACAGGAAGGTTCATTGCAAGAATTAGTCCTGTTACTACCGCCGAAAGATCGGCTATAGTATTCTCTCGCTTCATCATCTTACGGCTAAGGAACTCAAAACCAACACAGCTTACGATACAAACAGCTGCCAGAGCAAGTGCTCTGAGTCCGAAGATGATACAGCCGGCAATGAAAGCAGGCATAAGTGCAAGAATTACATTGAGCATGATATGCGATGTCTTAAGATAGTTCTCGTCGTGAGGTGACGGAGAAACAACCAGTTTTCTGTTTTCCATTATCATAACCTCACTTTCTCGGTATCAGCATCTTGGCGAGCTGATTAGTCTCGGCAAGCTTTCTGTTTGCCGGACAAACATACGTGCAGCTTCCACAGTTCATGCAAAGCATTACTTTGAGCTTCTTGAGATCCTCGACATCCTTTATTTTGTATGCACGGTCGATTTCGGCCGGCATGAGTCCGAGCGGACAGACATTTACGCAACGGCCGCAGCGAATACAGGAGGAAGTCTTCCTGTCATCGTATGTCTTGAAAGCAAGAACAGCATTTGAGGTCTTTACTACTGGCATATCCATATCGGGTATGGACATTCCCATCATAGGACCGCCGCCTATAAGCTTTATGACCTTATCAGTCTCTGTCTTGCAGAATTCAAGAACTTCACGGAAAGAGGTTCCGATTACCGCTCTGACGTTTTTCGGCTCACCTACAGCATTTCCGTCAATGGTAAGACGACGGGTAACAAGAGGCATGCCTGTCTTTACATATCTGTAGAGAAATGCAATAGTAGATACATTAATCACTATAACACCTGTATCAGCCGGGAGAGTGCCCTCTTCGACGATACGGCCGGTAGAATTATAGATTATGACCTTCTCGGCACCCTGAGGATATATAGAAGGAAGAGTAATGACATCAATGCCGTCGATCTTTGCTGTAAGCTCGGTATACCTTGCGATGGCTTCCGGCTTATTCTCCTCGATCGCCAGCTTTGCTTCTTTTATGCCGAGATACTTCATAACCATTTCTATACCGCCCATTACAGATTCGGTATCTTCAGTGAGTTCACGGTAATCGGCAGTTATGTACGGTTCGCACTCGGCTCCGTTAATAACAAGGGTATCGATTTCGTTCTTCGGATTAAGCTTGATATGAGTCGGGAATCCGGCGCCGCCGAGACCACATGAACCGCTCGCACGAACAGCCTTGATGAAGCTCTCCTTATCAGTAACCTCAGGAGGACGAACCTCCTCAGAAATTGTCTGAAGGCCATCAGTCTCGATCTCGACAGCCTTGCACACGGCTCCCATAACAGTCTGATAATCACTAATTGCGACAACTTTGCCGGATACACCGGAATGAACAGGAACGCTGAACGGAGCATCACAGTCGCCGATCTTCTGTCCTACAGCAACAGTATCTCCTATCTTAACCAGCGGCTGACAAGGTACGCCCATGTGCATTGACATCGGGATACGTACTTTTCCCGGTATGGGAAAGTCAACTGTAGCACTGTTTTCAGTATTCTTACGGTGCTTCAGCTTTATGCCGTTGAGTCTTTTCATATTATTCTCCTCTCGTCTTTAGTATTAACTAACGTTTAAACCGCAGATATAATTATTATACTATATATCTCAGGATAATTCAAGTGTTTTTTTCTTTTTTCCGATATTTATAATATATCATTCTTTTTACTGTTATTGTTAATTGCAACACATTTATATCCGTCTTACCTTTTTAAATATATATAGCCCACTCCCCTGCCGCATATCGCTACAGGGGAGTGGGCTGTTTCTTCGGCTCATAGTGTATTTTGATATAAAACCAGGCAAGAATAATACAAAGCCGCCGGACTGGATTCGGCGGCTTGTTGATATATTATTGTCTTTTAGCAGATCTTTTTGTACCGGTCTGCGGGAAATACGTATCCTTGTACTCTTTAGGAGTAAGACCTGTATGTCTGCGGAACTGTTTGATGAAATAGCTCTGTGAACTGAAGCTGAGGTGATTGCTTATCTCAAGAGCAGTATAATCAGAGAAGCGAAGCATATTCTCTGCTGCCTCTATCTTCTTTTCCATTATATATGAGCTGATCGCAACACCTGTCTCTGCCTTGAACAGTCGCGATATATACGGAACGCTGCATCCGGCATGAGAGGCTATGTCCTGAACGAGCAGCTTATCGTTGAGATTATCGCTGATGTAGTCAAGGATCACTGTCATTGTTCTCGGGTAGATCCTGCCTGTACTTATCTGACGCATTCTCTTAGTAAACTCGATAACAATCTCATAGTAAACTGAGTTGATCTCCTTTTCGTCAGTGCACAACTCTGCACGCTGAAGATAGGCATCACTGAGAGCCTGAGCCTCATCTTTTGACATACCGCTTGAGGAGCAGTAGCGTGTAAGAAGTGCGATCGTAACTACCAGATGATACTTAAGATCTTTCAGACGATCCTCGCAAAGTTTTCCGAAACCGTCGTCTCCGAGAGGGG
The DNA here is from genome assembly GCA_017620025.1 of Ruminococcus sp. Lineage (GTDB taxonomy): Bacteria > Bacillota > Clostridia > Oscillospirales > Ruminococcaceae > Ruminococcus. Next base: position 89,484 of record JAFZRF010000043.1, on the reverse strand, counting down.
CGAAGAGCGTTTTAACGGTCTCAAGATTGCCGGAACATACACCTTTGCAGAATGCAAGTTCCCTTTCGATTGGAGCAAGATCTTCCACAGTGTTATTGACACCGGAACGGCAAGATCTTACTGTTGCTTTTTGTTTCATAGTAAACCTCCTGTGATTTATATATGTTTTATTTTACACCTTGTTTTTGTATCATTCAACCCCAAAATTGAATTTTTAGTGCCGAAAATGAAGAAAACCTATTGCAATCTGAGTAATTATATGATATATTTATATATAAATCAATAGTAACTACTTATACGGGAGGGATACCGTGAAAAAAAGCATATCCATAGGTATTATCACTGCGCAGGCTGCTGACTCAGAACAGCGCCAGCTTTTATGCGGTATCATTGATAAGGCCCAGAATCTCGGTATGAATTCGATCATTCTCTCCAACATCTATAATTCCTCCGAGTACTTTGCTGATGTTGAGGTAGAAAACCGCATCTATGATCAGATACTGTCAAAGCATCTTGACGGCATAATCCTTACAGGAGAGTCTTTTCTGAATACAGATCTGCAGCAGCGTATATACAGCCTTATAAAGCAGCGTACAGATATTCCGGTAATCATCACCGGTGCTGAGATCGAAGGTTTTGACTGCCTCAATAATGATGTACGTGCAGACACAAAAGATATTATAGATCATCTTATTGAGGCTCATGGGTTCACAAAAATAGACTTTCTTACCGGGCCTGCGAAATATGATACCTCTTTACTTCGTGTTGAGGGCTATAAAGACTCGCTTCATGCACACGGCATCCCATTCAGTGAAGAACGGATCATATACGGCGATTATTGGATGAATTCGGGCGAAAAGCTCGCTGATGACTATATAAACGGCAGACGCACACTTCCTGAGGCAGTTGCCTGTGCGAACGATTATATGGCTTACGGTCTGTGTGACCGTCTTATGGAGAACGGAATTAGTATCCCGGAAAAGATAACTGTTACAGGTTATGAATATGTGGGTTCAAGATGTTACCACACGCCCATACTGACGACATATTTAAGGAACAGGACTGCCCTCGGCTCACTTGCTGCCGCTATGATTTACAACAGGATAACCGGAAGGACAACTCCGCTTCCAGATCTCAGAGGACATATTGTACTCGGTGACAGCTGTGCCTGTTGTGCCGATAACAGTATACTCTGCAATGAATTATCAGCAATTAGAAGGGAAATGTTTTTCAGCCGGATGAACCTCACCGGAAACTTTGAGCAGCAGTTGACTGTTTGCCGTTCAGTAAGTGACTATGTCGGTGTACTGCAGGAATTTGTGTATCTTATCCGTGATTTAAAGGGACTGTATCTTTGTCTGCATGATAACTGGTGCAGCATCGAACAGACAGATGATCCTTTGTCTGCAGAAAACAGCGACTCAATGATATGCCATACAATTATGAGACCGGATGGTAACTGTCCGAAGCCTGTAGTATTCAGATCGCTTGAAGAGCTGCCTCCTGTCATCTGTCCTACTGACAAAGAACTCGTTCTTTATAACTGTCCTATATTCTTCTCCGGTAAGTATTTCGGTTACTTCATACTTCAGTATGACCATGCAGACAGCTATGACATAATTTTCAGGGACTGGCTGAAAATTGCCGCAAGTGCACTTGAGCTGCTTCGCATGAAAAACGATATCAACACCCTTCTTGAATGCAGAGACCTTTCAGTGCAGCATGATTCTGCAACAGGAATGCTCAATGAGAAAGGAATCGAAAACGAACTATGCCTGCTGAAAAGCAGAAGCACTGACGAAGAGTTAATAGGTTTTATTCTAATAAGGACTGCTGCTTTTTCTGATGACATAAACATTGACTCAAAGAAAGCAGGTATCAATCTTGATCGCAAGATAGCATCAATACTAACTTCGCAGTGCTGCGTAACAGATCTTTGCGGAAAAATATCAGAACGTACATATGCTTTCATCAGAACTGCACTAAGCAGCGATGATGATTTCAGACTGCTTGCAGACAGACTATCCACTTTAATATTGTACTCAGAGCAGTATAGAGAGAACTTCGGTCGTGATTCTGTGATACTTTGCAGCCGGAAATGTCTTGCCAAAGACTTCGACTACAGTTTCATTCTCAAAGATCTCCTCGACGAAGCCGACAACAAGCTCTACGAAAGATCTCTTCTTCACAGAAATCCGTATTATCCTGTCTATTCCGGTGTCAGGGAACTAATTTACAGCACACCTTCTATTAACCACAATTCAGAAGATATATGCAAGTCGCTGACTCATAGTGAGGGGTATTTCCGCTCTGTTTATAAAGATCTCTTCGGTATAAGCTTCCATCAGGATCTTATCAGAAGCCGTATTTCACTATCGAAATACCTGATACTGACTTCTTCAATGAGTATTGAAATGATTGCTGAGAGCTGCGGCTATGTCGATTCCAAGCACTTCTACCATCAGTTTCGAAAACTGACAGGTGTAAGCCCGAGAAAATACAAGCTTTCGGATCCTTCCGGAAGTATAAAGGAGCTATAATATGGAACTCAGGCCAATATACAGAGGAACTGTCGATGCTGATTATGCGGAAGAGATCAATAAGGAGTCGTTTCCGGACAATGAATATGTCCCTTTGTCAGATCTTCTTTCAGCCGTTGAAAACGGTGACATGGAAATTCTCGGAATATATACAGAATACGGATTCTCCGGTTTTCTTATGGTAAGGAAATGGACTGATTTTGTTTACATCTGCTTCTTTGCAGTGAAAAAGGAGCTCAGATCGCACGGCATCGGCACAGCTGCTCTTCATTCACTGAAAGATTACTATGACGGTCTCGAGCTGACTGTTGACTACGAAGCGCCTGACGAAAGCTGTCCTAATAATGAACAAAGGATAAGACGTCAGGAATTCTACAGGCGCTGCGGATTCTGTACAACAGGATGGTATCAGTTTTACATGAACTGTGAATTTGAAATTGCAAGCACTCAGGTGCCGTTCAACAAGGAGTCCTTCGAGTCTCTCAACGCCTTCATACATTCAAGAGTACCGCAATTCGACCCGCATCTTTACAGAAAAGACTAAAAAGGCCGGACAGACACTGTTTGTGTATCTGTCCGGTCTTTTTATATCTTATTGCATTTTCCGCATCTTGAGCAATCTCCGCAGCAAACAGCACCATTCTTTCTGTCTTTTACAATATGTCTGACAGCAAACAGTACAGCGGCAGCTATAACAATGATAAGCAGAATATCTATCACATTCATAACAGCCCTCCGATCGCATTAACAAGTGTGGCAGCTGCCCATGCTATGAAGCACTGCCATACAACTACGAATACAGCCCATTTTTTTCCAAGCTCACGCTTGATCGCTGCAATAGCAGCAACACAGGGAGTATACAGAAGTGAGAATACAAGCAGTGAAGCAGCGCCTGATGAAGTCAGTGCATTTCCGACACCGCCGTCAAATAGAATCTCAAGAGTTGATACTACACTTTCTTTAGCCATAAAGCCAGATATCAGTGAAGTTACTATGCGCCAGTCTCCAAGTCCGGCAGGTCTCATCAGAGGTGCTATGATACCTGCGATAGCTGCAAGCATACTGTCCTTTGAGTCGTTGACAAGGTTAAGCCTGAAGTCGAAGCTTTGCAGGAACCATACAACTATCGTAGCGATCAGTATTACCGAGAAGGCTCTCTGAAGAAAATCCTTTGCCTTATCCCAGAGAAGGCGTGCAACATTTATGGCTCCTGGCAAGCGGTAATTCGGCAATTCCATTACAAACGGCACTGCATCACCTCTGAATTTCGTAGATCTGTAAAGCAGAGCGGCAAGTATGCCTGTTACTATGCCGAGAAGATACAAGCCTGTCATAATTAGCGCTCCCCTGCCCGGGAAAAATACGCTTACAAAGAAACCGTATATCGGCAGTTTGGCGGTACAGCTCATAAACGGAGTAAGAAGGATCGTCATCTTTCTGTCTCTTTCACTCGGCATGGTGCGTGTGGACATTACGGCAGGAACAGTACAGCCGAAACCTATAAGAAGCGGAACTATACTACGCCCCGACAATCCGATCTTACGGAGAAGCTTATCCATGAAGAAAGCTACTCTTGCTATGTATCCGCTGTCCTCAAGCAAAGAGAGGAAGAAAAAGAGAGTTACTATTATAGGAAGAAAACTGAGTACACTGCCGACACCGGCAAATATACCGTCTATGATCAATCCGTGTATAACATCATTAACACCCGCTGATGTAAGTCCTCTGTCTACAGCCGCTGTAAGCCTGTCAATTCCGGACTCAAGTAAATTCTGCATCCATGCACCTATAACATTGAACGTCAGGAAGAATACAAGAGCCATTATAAGTATAAAAGCAGGGATAGCAGTGTATTTACCTGTAAGAACCTTATCTATATGACGGCTGCGGATATGCTCCTTGCTTTCGTGAGGACGTATTACAGTATCCCGACAGACACGGTGTATATAGGAAAAGCGCATATCTGCAATAGCGGCACTTCTGTCAAGTTTTCTCTCCTTTTCCATCTGAAGCACTATATGTTCGACCATCTCTGTCTCGTTCTGTTCAAGTGACAGCTGCTTCAGTATCAGCGGATCTCCTTCTATTACCTTGCTTGCGGCGAAACGCACCGGAAGTCCGGCAGCTTTTGCGTGATCATCTATGAGATGACTGATAGCATGCAGACAGCGATGAACAGCTCCGCCGTTTTCCGAGGCGTCACAGTAATCCTGCTCTACCGGTCTTTCCTGATAATGAGCAATATGTATAGCATGATCAATTAGTTCATCAACACCGGAATTCTTTGCTGCCGATATAGGGACCACGGGGACACCAAGCAACTTCTCCATTGCGTTAACATCGACAGAACCACCGTTCGCTGTAAGCTCATCCATAAGATTAAGAGCTACAACCATCGGAATATCCATTTCAAGAAGCTGCATAGTAAGATACAAATTTCGTTCTACATTAGTAGCATCAACAATGTTGATTATCGCATGAGGCTTTTCATCAAGAACAAAATTACGTGATACAATCTCTTCCTTACTATAAGGAGACATGGAGTATATTCCCGGAAGATCGGTTACAAGCGTATCGCTATGCCCTGTTATCTGACCGTCTTTCCGGTCAACAGTCACTCCGGGGAAATTACCGACGTGCTGATTCGACCCCGTTAGCCGGTTAAAAAGAGTTGTCTTTCCGCAGTTCTGATTACCGACAAGTGCAAACTTCATTACAGTACCGTCAGGCAGAGGATGACCGCTTCCCTTTGGATGGAACTTTCCTCCCTCACCGAGTCCGGGATGCTCCGTCTTAGGCTTATGGCGCTTTTTTTCACTTACGGTATCCTGAATTTCAACGGGCTCAATAGTTATGCTCTCCGCATCCGCAAGTCTGAGTGTGAGTTCATATCCCCTTACCTGAAGCTCCATAGGATCTCCCATGGGAGCATATTTTACAACCTTGACTACAGTTCCGGGTATAATGCCCATGTCAAGGAAATGCTGCCTGAGCGCACCGTCTCCTCCAACTCCTGTAACCTTTGCAGATTTACCAATCTCCAGTTCTTTAAGATTCATTTTTCTTCCTTTCGCAAATGACAAAGATCCCCGCCGGTTTATCCGACTGGGGATCTATCTTACACTATTTACCGGCTTGTTATTGTATGCTAATAATATTTTAGCACTTACTAACTTCTTTGTCAAGCCTAATTAATTAGTAACTTATTTATTTTTCTGAACAGAACTCTACCTTTTCGCCGTTAAGGATCATGTTTGTTGTTCTTACAGCGCACATCTTTCCGCACATAGAACAAGTGTGACGTTCGGCAATCGGTGTACTCTCATAATAGCTACGAGCTTTCTTAGGATCAATAGCTACCTTGAACATTCCTTCCCAGTCAAGTGCATGACGAGCAGCCGCCATAGCATTATCCGCATCAGTTGCATGAGGTATTCCCTTTGCGATATCGGCAGCGTGTGCAGCAATGCGGCTGGCAATTATGCCTTCCTTAACGTCATCAACGTCAGGCAGTCTCAGATGCTCCGCCGGGGTTACATAACACAGGAAGTCTGCTCCGTTTGCAGCCGCTATAGCTCCGCCTATCGCTGATGTTATATGATCATATCCGGGAGCTATATCAGTTACAAGAGGTCCGAGAACATAGAACGGTGCATTATGGCATATACGCTTCTGGAGCTTCATATTTGCAGCGATCTCATTCATAGCCATGTGACCGGGGCCTTCAACCATAACCTGTACGTTCTTCGCCCATGCTCTTTCAGTAAGCGCTCCGAGTTCTATGAGTTCTGCGATCTGTCCGGCGTCTGTTGAGTCGTCAATGCATCCGGGACGGAGTGCATCTCCGAGGCTTATTGTCACATCATACTCCTGAAGTATGTCAAGAACTTCATCATAGTATTCATAGAAGGGATTCTCGTTTCCTGTCATCATCATCCATGCAAAGAGAAGCGATCCGCCGCGTGATACTATGTTCATCTTCCTCTTGTCCCTCATGAAGGATTCAACAGCACGACGGTTTATACCCGCATGAATCGTCATGAAGTCAACGCCCTCTTCGGCATGAGCTCTTACGACCTTTAGGAAATCCTTTGCGGTTATTTCAAGAAGATCCTTATCAAGATAACCGATTGCATCATACATAGGCACTGTTCCTATCATTGCGGGTGATCTCTCGACCAGCTTCTTTCGGAACTCGTTGGTCTTTCCGTAGTTGCTGAGATCCATGATAGCCTCTGCTCCGAAGCCTATTGCCATATCGACTTTCTGCATCTCCACATCATAATCCTTTACGTCACCGGAGATTCCGAGATTTACATTGATCTTGGTGCGCATATGTGTACCGATTCCCTCCGGAGATATGGACTTATGATTTATATTGCATGGTATGGCAACCTCGCCCTTCGCAACCAGTTCACGAAGCTCCTCTGTAGATATATATTCCTTCTTTGCAACTATTTCCATTTCAGGAGTAACTATCCCCTGTTTTGCTGCTTCCATCTGTGTTTTGTAATTCTTCATTATATTAATTCCTTTCATATCACTTGGAGAATCTGCTTTTGTTATCATAACCGTGATCAAGAGGTCCGCTGCCTTTCCCGAGATCAAGTCCGGCGGCTATTGCGCCTGTCAGGTATTCTTTAGCAAGCTTAACGGATTCTTCAAGACTGTATCCTTTGGCGAGATCAGCTGCTATTGCACTTGAGAGCGTACAGCCTGTACCATGAGTATTCGGATTGTCGATACGCTGCATCTCATACCAGCTTATACCTGCTTCTGTGCATAAGACATCTGCTGCATCACATACAGTATGTCCGCCCTTTATAAGGACAGAACATCCGTACATTCCATAAAGCTTCTTTGCTGCCTCTTCCATATCTACGCGGTTCATGATAAGCATATCTATAAGCAGCTGTGCTTCAGGTATATTAGGTGTTATCAATGTACTCAGAGGAAAAAGCTTCTCTGTCATAAGCTTTACTGCTTCGGGAGTAGTGAGTCTTGCACCGCTTGTAGCAACCATTACCGTATCAAGTACGATATTCCTTGCTTTGTGCCGGTTCAGACATTCGGTTATGACCTCTATTAGAGCAGGCGAAGATACCATACCTATTTTTACTGCATCGGGGAAAATATCTTCAAAAACTGCATCGATCTGATCCCGCAGAATATCCGGAGAAGTTTCCTGTACCGAACGAACTCCTGTAGTATTCTGCGCGGTAATAGCAGTCACGGCGCACATTGCAAAGACGCCGTTCATTATCATAGTCTTGATATCAGCTTGTATACCAGCTCCGCCTGATGAGTCACTGCCGGCTATAGTCAGTGCAGTTTTCATATTTCTGAGCCTCCTTTAATAAGGTATGAGACAGCATTTCGGAGATTTTGTGCAGCAAGACGAATGTCCTTCGCACCGAACAGTGAAGATACTACAGCTATACCTGCCATACCGCCTCCTGCGAGACCTGACAGATTCCTTTCAGTTATTCCTCCTATTGCTACTGACGGTATATCAACACTTCTGCATATATCATGAAGTTGTGTCGTGGTTATCCTTATAGCATTCGTTTTAGTAGGCGAAGGAAAAACAGCCCCTACGCCGAGATAATCAGCACCCTCGCTGCAAGCCTTCAAAGCCTGTTCAGGAGTTTTGGCTGTAGCTCCTATAATGAAGCTGCCGCCGGCAGCTGAACGTATCTCACTGGCTGCTGCATCTTCTATGCCGACGTGTACTCCATCAGCACCGGAGTCTATCGCTGCTCTGTAGTCATCATTAATTATAAGCGGTACACCGAATTCACTGCACAGCTTCTTAACTTTGTATGCTTCTTCTGTCAGCTCCTCTGTACTCATGCTCTTTTCACGAAGCTGCAATATGGTCACGCCACCTTCAAGAGCTTCTCTTATACAGTTTAAAAGCGCTCTGTCTCCGATACATTTTCTATCGGTCACAGCGTACAGAAGAAGCTGTTCACGTTTAACGTTCATTCATTCCTCTCCTTAACTCGTTTATAAGTCCGGATAAATCTTTACAGGTCATCAGACTACTCATTACACATATACCGGCTGCACCTGCTCTTATAACTTTTCCGGCATTTTCCGGTGTTATGCCGCCTATGGCATAAACCGGTACAGTTACAGAAGAGCAGACTTCACTGAGAAATCCGACACCTCTTCCCGGCAGGCCTGCTTTGCAGTCTGTTTCAAAGATGTGTCCTGCTGTAAGATATGCAGCGCCGAGCGACTGAGCCTCCTGAGCCTCTGGTATAGAATGAACAGAAGAACCTATCATACTGTAACCATCACTGTGCTCAAGCACACGAAGCACAGGCAACGGAAGATGTATCGCATCGCCTTTGCCCTCAAAAGGATATGAATGCCGTATAAAGCTTACACCGTTCACTCTGCATATCTCAGATGCTTTTTCAGCAAGTTCATGGTATTCTGAAGAAGGAAGATCCTTTTCCCTGAGGATAAGAGCATCAACTCCGGCGTCACATATTCTTCTGATACGGTCAAAGAAGTCATCAGGACATAGTTTCCGGTTAGTTACACATATAATCTTACACATAGAGGTAATCGTTAAGAACAGGCTGAAGTCCTTCGTCAGACATATCCTTATACATCTGGGCGAAACTTCGGCTGTCGTTTATCTCAAACTGTTCATCGCCTTCCGTATCGCTTTCTGTACCGTTATACTTGCTTTCATGGTCACCGATGCCTGTAGAGACACCTGCACTTATCTTAGTAGCAGCTATTTTTACTATGCCGTTACGGAAAGACTCACTCTCACGGGAGGAAACTGTGATACCGGCAAAAGGAAGAAATATTCTGTAAGCGCAGAGTATCTGACACAGTTCCTTTTCATGCACATCGAGCGGGTTGATAGAATCATTATTGATTATCGGACGAAGTCTCGGGCATGAGAGCGATACCTCTGCATGGGGATACTTACGCTGGAGGTAATAAACATGAAGTGCAGAAGCAAGAGCATCCTTCCGGAAATCTGACAATCCGAGAAGTGCCGAACAGGCAATCCCGCGCATTCCGCCTATGAGTGCTCTCTCCTGAGCCTCAAAGCGGTAAGGCCAGACTCGTTTATGGCCTGCAAGATGAAGCTGTTCATATCTTGCAGGATCATAAGTCTCCTGGAAGACAGTTACATAGTCAACACCGCACTCATGAAGATATCGGTAATCCTCTGTATTCATAGGATAGACCTCAATGCCGACCATCCGGAAATACTTTCTTGCAAGCTTGCAGGCTTCTCCTATGTACTTAACATCGCTCTGTGAACGGCTCTCGCCGGTAAGAAGAAGTATCTCTTCCATGCCGCTGTCTGCGATCACCTTCATTTCATGCTCTATCTGTTCCATAGAGAGCTTCATCCGGCGTATGTGATTATAGCAGTTGAAGCCGCAGTAAACACAATAGTTCTCACAGTAATTGGCGATGTAGAGAGGTGTGAAAAGGTAAACTGTATTGCCAAAGTGCTTTCGTGTCTCGATACGTGCTCTCTCTGCCATCTGTTCAAGAAAAGGAGCAGCAGCAGGCGAAAGCAGAGCTTTGAGATCATCTACTGATAAATTGTCACGACGGAGCGCCCGGAGTACATCAGCTGCAGTATATTGAGAATAGTCATAGCTCTCGACCTGTGACATAACTTTATTGCGTATATCAGATGATATCTGTTCCATATCAGGGAGATATGCCATATGATCCGTACGGCTCGAGGGGTCATTCTCAAGCCTGTGTTTACGTTCAAGTGTTTCGGACGACAGTTCCTCGGAATCTATATAGAAATGATTTTCCATACTGCTCACCTCAGTCTCTCAGAAAGCCGGTAAGAGTATCGGACGGTGCTCCGCCGCGCATCAGTACTCTTCCGAGACCTGACAGATAAGCTTTTCTTCCGGCTTCTACAGCCTGACGGAAGGCATCTGCCATAACAGGAAGATCACCGGCAGTTGCAAGTGCAGTATTGCACATGACAGCTGCTGCGCCCATCTCCATTGCTTCGCAGGCCTGCGACGGACGTCCTATGCCCGCATCAACGATAATGGGTAGATCTATTTCGTCAATCAGTATCTGTATGAAGTCCTTTGTAGCGAGGCCTTTGTTAGAACCTATAGGAGAAGCAAGAGGCATAACAGATGCTGCACCTGCACTTACAAGATCACGTGCTGTGTTAAGATCGGGATACATATAAGGCATAACAATGAAGCCTTCGTTTGCGAGAATATCCGTAGCACGTACGGTCTCGGCATTATCCGGCAGTAAATATTTGGTATCACGCATTATCTCGACCTTTACAAAATCTCCGCAGCCCAGTTCACGTGCAAGGCGTGCAATTCTTACTGCCTCATCTGCACTTCTCGCACCTGAAGTATTTGGGAGAAGCGTTACTCCTTTGGGTATGTAGTCAAGTATATTCTCGTGTTCCTTAGTCTGAGCACGGCGTACTGCAAGAGTAATCAGCTCTGCTCCTGCGTACTTCACCGCTGCTTCGATAAGGGAAAGCGAGTACTTTCCGGAACCGAGAATAAAGCGGGAGGTAAATTCGTGCCCGCCTATAACGAGTTTGTCGTTTGTGTTCATATTGATCCTTCTTTCATTGATTCAGCACTCAGTCTCTCCGGCTATCAGACGGATGATCATGTGCGCCTGATGTGCAGCGCAGACAAGTACTCTCGATGCAAATAGTCCTTCACCCTCTGCAACACCGTTCGTTTCATCACCGCATAAGTAAAATCTGCCGGCAACCCTGCGTGTATGTATAAGGTTTGCAGAATAGGTTCCCGCCATTCCCGAACCTGCAACAAGGAACTTCTCAGGGAACGTCTCAAGGACTGTATTGACAAGCATTGCTTTCTGATCCGGACTGTCGAAAGCCTCACAGATCACAGGTTCTTCTTTTAGCAGGAGAGGAATATTATCCTGCGTCAGTTTTACAGTATCCGATACTATCTCGCAGTACGGCGCAATACGTGCCAAAGTCTGCTTCAGCGCCTCAGTCTTTGGCATACCGAGCTGATCCGGAAAATACTGCTGACGGTTGAGATTCGATATATCAACATTGTCAAAGTCGATGATATGCAGTCTGCCTACTCCTGCTCTTGCCAGTGCTATTGATATGTTGGAGCCAAGACCGCCGAGACCGCAGACTGCGACAGAAGCATCAGAGAGTTTTTTCTGCATTTGAGCGCCGTGACGCTTTGCAAGCGCTTCAAGCATTTCTTCCTTTGTCGGTATCATATCAGCCTCCGCCTACAAAACCTACTATCTCAACACTATCGCCGTCTTTTACAACTGTATCAGTGTATTTTGATTTCGGCACTATATCAAGATTCAGCTCTACAGCTACTCTTTCAGTCTTGTATCCACCTTCGCTGACGAGTTCGGCTATAGTCTTTCCTGACGCATCCTGTTCCTTGCCGTTTATCTTTACCATAAGTTCCTCCTTTACGCAAAAAGGCGGAAACTGCCGGGATATGGCAGCTTCCGCCGAAGTTACTTCTTTCCCTACGTTGGCATTATCCAAATCAGGTTACAGGTCGGAGACTCAATCGTCTCCCTCTCAGCCCGTATACGAGCTCCCTTTTATATTAGCGGTCAGTATATCGACCATTGATTATTCTACCACAAACAAATGAGAATTGCAATAGGCAATATAATAATTTTTTCTTCAAACTATTTGTTACAGAACCTTTTCCATATAATCATAGCAAAGTTTATCGCCGTTTTCGGTATCGATTATGAAGAATCCGGTCGAGATATATCCGCGTTTCAGATAGATATTCTTTGCAGGAAATGAAGCGGACAGCTTTATTACCTGATACTCAGCTGCAATCAGCTTTTCTGCATGATCAAGCAGTGCCTTTCCGTAACCCTTTCCCTGATACTCAGGCAGAACAAAGAGACGGTTTATCTCGCATCCGTTAACAGTAACTGTGCCTGCAGGTACGCCTTCATCAGTTAAAAGAAGCCAGACATTCCCTTCTTCGATATCCTTTGCAATATGCTCCGATGAATGATGTTCAAGGAAGAATTTAACAGCGCCCTCAGGGTAGTAATGCGGATATACAGCATTGATAGTCTCAGTAGTAATTCTTCCGACATCTGCAGAATCTCTTAGTGTTGCTTTAACTATCACTTTCTGCCTTTCTCCTTTCCCGCTTTTCAAAAAAAGCTGTAGCTGCCTTGGCTGAAACGGTGCCGAGTATAGCTCCGGCGGCAACATCCGTGGGGAAATGAACATAGAGATACATACGTGAAAATGCGATGAGATTTGCAAGCACCATTGCCGGAACGCCGAGCATCTTGCTGTAATGAAGAAGTGCTCCGGCTCCTGCGAAGCTGGCTATGGAATGACCGGAGGGAAACGAGTAATCCTTCGGTATCTTTACAAGCATATCCTCAAGGGGATCTATCCAGCACGGACGGTCACGCCTGATAAGATTTTTCAGTATGAGATTTCCGGCAACAAAACCGCCTGATATGGCGGCGATCATAACTGCGCCTGCTTTTCGCAGTTTTTCGCTCAGAAGGAGCATTGTACTGAACGCAAGCCAGAACACACCAAGATCTCCGAAACGAGTCACCCAGGGGATGAGCCTGTCCATCGTCTGGCTGCGGTAATGCTTCTGTATATAATCAAGGATGCCAAAATCTTTATGCTGAATATTGAGCTTTCTGACCATATTAACCCTCCGTCATGAGATATGCTCTGCAAGGTGCACCGTCACAGCCTGCAAGTTTCAAAGGTGCAGCACTCAGGAAATATCTTCCTCCCTCTACGCCGTCAAGCTGCAGACCTTCAAGAAGTACTATATCCTTAGATAGAAGTATGATGTGTACCTTCATCGGTGCATCAGCCGGACCGACACTCTGGGAATCCGTGCCTATAAGACGTACTTCGCTTTCGGCAAAAACAGCAGCAGCCTCTGCTGTGACTACGCCTCTGCCGGCAATAATTATACGCTCACCTGCACCCAGCTTATCGGCTTCAGATACGATCTGTTCTGCATCAGCAGCACTGAGATCACCCGTCCTGCGGCAGACATAGCAGGGACCTACAAAACTCTCAAGCGGTATCTGTTCAACTGTTCTGCCATCATTGATAAAATGAAAAGGCGAATCAATATGTGTGCCGTTATGCACACACATAGAAAGCTCTGAGAGATTATACATATCGCCTTCTGTTATACTCCGTGCCACAGTCCTTTTCGGTGAAGGATCTCCGGGATACACAGCACATGAAAAAACCTCCTGTGAGATGTCTATCAGCATACCATACCTTCTTTCATAGCTTATACTGATATTATACACCAAAACAGGAGGTTTTGCAATAGGCATTACTTTGTCAGGTACTCTACAGCTTTTGACAGAAGATAATCTTCATCTTTATTAAATATTGCGTCAAGTGCTTCATCGTCAAAAGGCAATTTCACATCGAGTGTATTACCGGAAAGACCGTCTTTTCCCGAATCTACAAAAGGTGTGCCGTCCTCGTTCAGCATCATCGAACCTGACATCGAAACAACGGCTTTATCAAGAGTTTTAATTGTAACGCCCTGTGCAGAGCCGTTGGTCTTTGTGAATCCCATTACGGTGACATTTTCCATCTGGCCCATAACATGTACAAGATGATCAGCCGCACTGATACTTCCTGCATTGACAAGTATCACGATCTTTCCGCTGTCAAGAAGGCCTTCACTCTCAAGCATATTTTTCTTTCCAAGAAGAAAATGTCCTTCTTCATCAGTTTTATAGCGGTTTGTCTTATTGTCCCATACGCCGTTATAATTGTAGAGATGTTCACCCTTCGTTCCGAGCACCTCAGCAATTGCCCGTATCAGATTACCGGAGCCTCCTCCGTTGTATCTGAGGTCAATTATAAGATCTTTCTGTCCGTTTTCCATAGCTTCAGTCACATGAGAACGGATATCTTCCTTCATATCTGCATAAGACTTTTCCGGCTCTTTCATTTCTTCGGCAGAACTCTTTGCATCAAAAAACATACTCTTGATACGAAGTACAGGTATTTTTCCGTCTGCTGTCGTCCAGCCGAAATTTGCACATTTTATCCCGTCATCGAGCCGGCTCATTGCAGCCTTCAATCTTGGCAAATAGTCCCCCATAGATTCAAGAACTGCTGTTTTCTCATTTCCGTCATCGTCAATGAAGGTTACCTCGGGAGAACTGCCGCCTGTTCCGGCAAGAAGAGTACTGCGGTAGAAATACCTGTTATCTTTATCGGCCGTAAACATAACTGAGCCATTGGAAAGATTGATGTCAACAGGTACCTCTGCGGCGGCTTCATCAATGGGCCTGCCGTTCCATTCGGTTATGACAGTACCGTTGTGTATTCCCTTTTCAGAAAGCTTCTTGTCAACCTGTACAGCAACAGTTCTTCCGTCATCAAGATTCATAAGAACGAGTCCATGATCATCACCGAAAAGCTTGTTTACCAGTTCCTGCTCCTGCAGCATATATTCAGACATATATCCGTACCCTACATGGCCGTCATGAAATTCTGAGAGGAAGCATAACATTGCAGAATAGTTGGCCGATTCATCATGCTCCTTCTGCGCCTTTTCAAACACAGGCTTATACTTCGCATAGAGAGCATCATAATCGATTCCCTTCCAATCAGAAAGAACATAACGCTGCTTAAAGGTGCTGAATACCTTTTCAAATTCCTTGTTATAATCAGGCGAACGATAACCCTTGTAATTCAGGCAGACAGGAACAGCGGACAGGATACTTACCGCTGAAATAAGCGATACAATCCTGCGAAACGCTGCTTTCTCTCGAAAGAATCCGAAAGCACAGAATGCTGCGCCTGCATATACAGGTATCATTGCCTTTTCTGCACCTGAGAAAAGCGTTATTCCTACTGCAATCACTGCAGGAAGAAAATACATAAGCCTGAATTTCGGATTCAGATTATCAGCTGCATATCCGGCAAAGAAAAACAGAAAGATACAAACCGCTGTACCGAGACAGATCGTCAGAATATCATAATAATTCATATCTCCGCCCCCTTAATTCAGATCGTCGTTTCGGAAATACAAATGTCCGAGGTAAAGCATGAAAGCGGCTACTGTCAGAGATATTATTACTGTAAACATAAGATCAGACATTGTTACATTCGAATCAAGTATCATATGCCAGTCTTCATCAAGGCCGTAGACATCCCATCTTTCATAGGAGGTCAGTATCTTATGCATAGAAGTCACACCGAGAAGATCAGAATCGCTATGTATGTAGTTTGTGGTAAGATACTCTCCTACTCCTACAAGAGCTGTGAACATCGGCTTTTTCAGTATGAAAGCTATGAATATCATAGTACATATAATCCGTATTATTGCTGCAGACATTACTGTATACCGGAATAGTATATCAGAAAGCTCGAAACAGGTTCCCCAGCCATGTTTCATCGATACTATTACAGGAGATACAAGTATGAGTATCATTGAACCAAGCAGAGAGAAAACAACAGCAGGGATAACTCTGCCCCAGTAGATCTCACTTCTTGTTTTACCGGTCGTAAGCTCGTAGTACATTGTCTTGTCCTGAATATCTCCCGTACAGATATCACCTACAGAAAAAGAAATGAATATCAATACGAAACCTGCTACAAATGAAATGTAGCCTTCGGCAATATATTCACTTCCGCTCAGCTCCTCCCGTACAACGCTTGTAAACTCGTTGCCGTAGGTAAGACCTGACATACAGGCAATCAGGAATACTGATACCCAGACGAGATACTTATATTTTGAAAACAGGAGCTGTCTGATCTGTGCAGCTGCTATAACAGCGGTATTCTTGATCATTTTATCCCCTCCATTAATGAATATCAGCCTTACGGAACACTGCATACCCGATCAGAAGGTATACTGCCGTAAACAGTATTGCTGTAACAGCAAGCAGTGAAGAAAACTGCGGTTCAAGGCGGTCAAGAAAAATTGTAACGTCTTTTCCGAGAATATAGTCTGTAGTATAGTTCTCAAAGGAAGAAACTTCACTTATACTCAGACAGGATGACAGAAAACTGATTGATTTCACTTTTTCTTCTTCAAGGTTTAACATTGCTGTAACTATAACAGGAATGAAAAAAGCGGCAAAGCCTGCAAATGCGCCGGCCACGTTGCTCCTTGCAATCGTGGATACCATTATGACAAAGGCCATAAGTCTAATCAGTTCAAGAGCTATGATACTATAGCGCAGTACAATCTCACTGACCGGCACAGACCATCCCCAGCCGAATGCTGCCGTAGGGAGGATAACAATAAGAGCTGCAACAGCAGCAGATCTTATAAGACCTGTACCTATACCTACTATTGCTCTTCCGAAATACACCGATGAACGCTTATGACCGTAGATGATCTCGTAATTGAGCGTTTTGTCAGTAAAATCCCAGCCTGCAATACGTGATGAAAAGAGTACGGCAAACATCAGGAAAACATAAGTCATATCAGCTGTGATCACAGGGGTTATAAAACTGCCGGAAAGATCCTGTCCGGCAAGATAGCTGTCAAATGTCTCGATTGAAACAGCTCCGAAATACAGAAATACGATTCCTGTTGCCCACAGATAATAGATATCACGCTTCATTATGTATATCTGAGATCTTATAATGTTCAGCATTCTGATCACCTACCATATTCATATAATACTGTTCAAGATTTGCCTCATGTACATACATGGTCAGAGGAATTACACCGTTTTCGTAAAGTGTCTTTGAAACAGTCCTTATATCGTCAAAATTATCAAAAAGCCTGATACTTCCGTCATCTGCTGTATCAAAAGTTGTGATTCCCATTTTTTCACTGAGTACAGCTGCTGCAAGGGAGTCGTTGTCTGTATGTATACAGAAATAATCGCTGCATTCCTTGCGGAGCTCTTCAGCAGAACGGAAGCTGACCATCTTTCCTTTATTGATGAACATATAATCCGTACACATCTGCGAAAGCTCTGCAAGTATATGAGAGGATATGAGTATCGTGATATGATTATCTCTGTTGAGACGGAGCAGAAGTTCACGAACTTCGACTATGCCCTCGGGGTCAAGACCGTTGACCGGCTCGTCAAGAACCATAATCTCAGGCTTGGTAAGGAGCGCTCCGGCAATACCGAGTCTCTGGCGCATACCAAGTGAGAAATTGCCGACCTTTTTCTTTCCTGTATCTCCGAGACCTACTATCTCAAGTACTTCATCGATACGCTTCAGATCAGGTACGCCTTTCTGTAAACATTGTTTTGTCAGATTCTCCTTTGCTGTCATTTTTGCTTTTGCATATGGGGTTTCTATCATGAAACTCATTCTGCTTCTTGCATGGGCGAGTTCTTTCTCTGAAAAGCCGCCGTAGAGCTGTATACTTCCCTGCGTCGGAAGAACGAGTCCGCCGAGTATTTTCATTATCGTCGTTTTTCCGGCACCGTTAGGACCGATTAATCCGCATATCATCCCTTCTTTGATAGAAAATGATACATTGTCAACGGCCTTCTGTTTCATGAACTGCTTTGTAAGTTCTTTAACACTGATAACTGTCTTATCCATAAGATCGCCTCCTGATCGTTAGAAGTCGGTTCATACTTTCTTCTCTAAGTATATCATAAAACCCGGATATAAAGAAAACCTTAAATCCGGAATTGTTTACAAAATATTCACAATTATCGGGCTATAAAAAAAGGGACGCTGCTGCGTCCCGGATATTATCATGCTTTTATGAAACGAAGACATATTGTAAGTACGCCTTCCTTGATCTCCGCCTCAGCGCTTGCTGACTGTTTCGCAGCAAGGAGACGAACGATATAAAGGCCGAGACCGGCTCCGGTTCTGCTGCGTGATCTGTCTGCTCTGTAGGTGCGAAGAAAGAGGTTATCAGCATCAGCCTGCGTAAGCTCAGGAGCTGGATTTGAAAAGCATATTGCTACAGCATTTTCCTCTTCTGTTACCCGGAATTGAAATGAACCAGACGAATACTTGATAACATTGTTCAGAAGGTTTTCGAGCATTCTTGTGAGCAGGCGCTTATCTGCCATCATGTACAGTGTTTTATCAGGTAGAAGTATCTCCGGATTCAACCCGTTCAGAGTTATCACTGATTCGTGGTCAGCGATAAACTGAGCTGCTTCATTTACTGCATTGAGTTTCTCGAGAGGAACTTCATCGGTATCGCTTTCAAGAACAGACAGTTCAAAAAAGCTGTCTGCTATCTCTTTGAGGATATCTGCCTTTTCTTTGCATACATCAACATACTCACGGCATCTTTCCGGGAGCTGCTCCTCAGATTCGAGCAGCTGGAGATCTCCTCTGATTACAGTCAAAGGAGTACGGAGATCGTGTGCTATATCGGAGACCGATTCTCTGAGCGAACGTTCGGCACGCTCCCTCTCATTTTTAAGCTGCTGCTGATAATCAAGCGTTCTGTTAAGTTCGGCAGCAGTTTTCATCAGCTGTTTATCAGCTGTATTGACAGTTATCCTTCTGTTATAGTCGCCCTGACGGTTGAGTTCAAGCTCACGCGATATCTTTCTAAGATCACTGTGTATGACTTTCAGTCTGAATACAAGAAACAGTACGGCTGATGCAAGTATAGCTGTTATTGCCCAGTGCATACTACTCCCCCTTCAATCTGTAGCCTATACCCCAGACAGTTTCAATAAAGTCTTCTCCGCAGGCCTTTTTCAGTTTGGAACGGAGATTGCTCATATGGACATTTATGGTGTTGTCCTCGCAGATGTACTCCTGCTCCCATACCGATTCGTAGAGATTAGCTTTTGTAAAGGTTTTCTTAGGATACTCCATCATAAGCTTAATAAGCTGAAGTTCCTTCAGCGTGAGATTGACAGATTCACCCTTGTAGATAAGCCGGTTTTCAGAAGAAATGTATTCAAGTCCTCTGAAAGAAACTGTCTTTTCGGTATCGTCCTTTCCTGAGCGCCTGAGTACCACCTCAATACGTACCTGTACTTCCTTAAGATCAAAGGGCTTGAGGATGTAATCGTCTGCTCCGAGACGAAGTACTTCAAGTCTCGTTTCAAGCATCGACCTTGCAGATAACACGATAACAGGTATATCCGAATGTGTACGAAGATCACGGATAAGCTGCTCTCCGGGGATGCCGGGAAGCATCAGATCCATGAGTATGATATCATAGTCAGGATCTCTGAGCTTTTCGGAAGCTGCATAACCGTCAGCTGCCTGATCTGTTATATATCCGCAGCCTGTAAGGAAATCTGTGAGCATTTTTCTGATATCTGGTTCATCTTCTACTACAAGTATCCTTATATCCATGTTTTCCTCCTATACTACAGTCTTGTAAAACCGTATATCAAACTGAGCGCCGCCTTCAGGTGCATTTTTCGCCTGTATAACAGCATTGTGAAGAGCGAGCATCCTGCGTGAAAAGGCGAGACCTATGCCGTAGCCTACACTTGAAGACTGTGATGATCTGTAGAAACGGTCAAATATCTTTTCCTGCTCTCCTTCCGGTATACCATCACCTGTATCTGTGATTAGAATGCCGGTATAGATATTATTTTCCTCGATCTCAACGGTTATCCTGCCGCCTTCAGGTGTATGCTCCATACAGTTTTTCAGTATATTGACAAGTGCTTCAATAAGGTATTTGACATCGCCTTCGATCGAAGGTTCGCCCTTAACGGTCGTTATAAGCTCTATTCCCTTGAGTTCCATAGAGACAGATACCGGTTCCTCTGCAAGCCGTATCAGCTCGCGGCAGTCTATATGCTCTGATCTTAGTATGACAGCTCCTGCATCGATTCTCGAAATATTCAGAATAGTTTCAATGAGCCACTGCATCTGAGCAAGCAGACTCATAAGCTCCCGAAGCCGTCCGGAAATATCTGCTCCGCTCTCCATGCTTCTTATATTGCTCAGTATCAGCATCATTGATGTTAGGGGAGTCCTCAGCTGGTGGGAGATATCCTCGAGTGATTCCTTCATGAAAACTTTTTCATTCTGAAGTGCAGCATTCTGCTCACGAAGCCTGATCGTCATTTTCTTTATCTCCGATGTAAGGATGCTTAGTTCTCCTTCATAGTATTCGTTCAGATCAAATTTGTCACTTCCGTGCAGCACCTTATCTATGGAATTGCATAGTCTCTCTATCTTTTTAAGTTCCCTTGAGCGAAGTATAAGATATGCTGCTGTCAGAAGAGCAAACGCGGCTAAAACCATGAATCCTGCACGTATGTCGATAAGGAAACAGAACACTGAAACAGAAACGGCAATAAGAAGACTCAGAAGAATATACAACTTTACCTCCGGTTCTCTGAACAGCTTCATCTGTCCACCGCCTTGTAGCCGAGCCCGCGTACTGTAAGAATTGTCGAAGGATTCTGCGGATCATCCTCTATCTTGTCCCGCAGACGCTTCATATATACATTGAGGGTATTGTCTGAAACAAACTCTCCTGAGAATGACCATAGCTCATCTGCTATCATGTCTCGTGAGAGCACCTGATCCTTATGTGTGAAGAAGACAAGAAGCAGTCTGTATTCAAGGGCTGAAAGAAATAACTCCGAACCGTTTTTCATTACCTTGCCCTTTGCTTTGTCTATCGTTACTCCCCCGCATGAGAGCAGAGAGGAGGAGGGGGTATTTCTTCTCATTGCATTCTTTATCCTTGCGACAAGCTCTCTCGGGCGGAACGGCTTGCTAACATAATCATCCGCACCTACATCGAAGCCTGCAACCGTACAGGCTTCATCAGCCTGTGCTGTAAGGAAGATAACAGGCACATCAGAATCCTGTTTGATCCTTGCACAGACGGAGAAACCGTTCCCGTCCTTCAGGGATATATCAACAAGCACACAGTCATACTTATTATTCTCAAAGAGCTCAAGGCCTGCCTCCTGCCCGGTGGCATGAGCAGTACTGTAGCCTTCACTTTTAAGGAACTCTATAAGATTGCGTGCAAGCTGTTCATCATCCTCTATAAGAAGTAAAGCTGCCATTATATCACCTACTCTATATAATACGTTGTATTTCAAAGTACTGATCCAAAAGAACAATTATAGTATAACACAATTGTAAAAAGACTTCAAGTATGCTAAAGTGACATTATTGTAATGAAAAAGTAATAGAATAGTAATTCTGATATGTTATTATATAATCAGAAAAGGAGGAATGATCTATGGATCTTCTTAGAATCGAAAACTTATGCAAAACTTACGGCAAGGGTGACAACGAGGTAAAGGCTCTTGACAACGTATCATTTACCGTACCCAAAGGACAGATGTGCGCCGTTATCGGTGCAAGCGGTTCGGGTAAATCAACCCTGCTTCATATTATCGGTGCTGTTGATACACCGACCTCGGGAAAGGTCTTTCTTGAGGATCAGGATGTTTTCAGCCAGAATAATGCAAATCTTGCGATATTCAGGCGCAGGCAGGTCGGTATGATATATCAGTTCTACAATCTCATACCGGTACTCAATGCGGAGGAGAATATCACGCTTCCGATGATAATGGACGGCAGAAAACCGGACAAGGCTCATCTCGAAAAGCTCCTTGAACTTCTCGGACTGAAAGAACGCCGGCTTCATCTTCCTTCTCAGCTTTCCGGAGGACAGCAGCAGAGAGTATCGATCGGACGTGCACTCTTCACCTCTCCGGGAGTAATCCTTGCGGACGAGCCTACGGGAAACCTCGACAGCAAGAACAGTGCGGAGATCATGGAGCTTCTGAGAAAGTCGAACCATGAGTTCAACCAGACCATGCTTATAATCACGCATGATGAGAATATCGCTCTGCAGTGCGACCGTATCATAACTCTTTCTGACGGAAAGATAGTCAATGACCAGCTCACAGGCTTTGCGGAGGTGAAGCGTCATGACATTTGAATCCCTGCTTTCAAGGCGCTATATATTCGCACAGAAAAGACATTCACTGCTGACGATAAGCAGTATCGCTGTTGCGGTAACGCTTATGACATTTCTGTTCTGCGCTTTCACTACATACATCAATTGTATCTCAAAGGGAGCACCTTATCATATAAGGCTTGACAGTGCTACTACCGAACTTGCTGATTACGTTAAAGATTATCCCGGAGTAAAGGATAGCTACTCGGAAAAGCTGTCTGACGGCAGCTATGAAATAAGGGTGTTCTTCGATAAAAACATCGTGAACCCCTTTGATATGATACGAGATATCGAGACCTTACAGGAAAAAGAACCGGACAGATTAAAGCTTGATCCTGATAAATTCAGCTTTAAGGATAATTTTGTATACATGGCTTTTGATATGATCGGTGACAGCGGCAAAACAGCTATGGTGCAGTACGTTGCTTTGTTCTATATCGTTATCCTGTTCCTTGCCTTTGCCCTGAGACTTATCATTGACACGTCATTTGAGGTCTCTGCAAAGGAACGAGAGAAGCAGTTCGGAGTATTGCAGTCTATAGGCGCTTCTCCGAAGCAGATAGTCGGCATCATAACATTCGAGGGACTTCTTCTGTCAGCTGTAGGAATTCCGCTTGGTCTCATTTTCGGTATCGGTCTGACATTTCTTGCTTTCCGGTTCATTGCATCTACAGAGCTACTTGAGACATATGTATCAGACCCTAAATACATAGCAGATATGGGTGTTTCTGTAAAGCCTCTTCTGATACTTATCTGCGCTGTTACCTGCCTTGTATGGGTTCTGTTCTCAGCATACGGCACAGGTATGCGTATAATAAAGAAGAGCCCGATACAGGCTATCACCGAGCGCAGCAATACTATCAAGAAGGTACGCAAAGGCAGCCTCTGGGGACTCCTGTTCGGCTGGACAGGCAAGATGGCTACAAGGAACAATCACCGCCAGCCCAAGAGATATATAATCACTATCCTCGCTCTTACTCTTTCAATCACTCTTTTCACAGCATTCAGCCTTATTCTCAGCACGGCAGACAATATCGTTAGGCAGGAATTTGATATGATAGGAAGCGATATAATACTTGAATCCTATATCACAAACTACGAAGAAGCTGATACAATTAATAAAAAAATTGTTTCATCAGGTTTATTTAAGGACTGCGGTATAAACACCACCTTTAGTTTTGATTCAGACATCATTAACAAGAACGATCTAAACAGATACGGTATTATCGAATATGTAAACCGTGAATCATACAACAATACATTGCGCTCTCTGGGTACAGTTAACACGATAAGCTATGATGAGCTTCTCAGCGGCGGAAAGTATCTTATGCTTGATTATACTGATGATATAATTCCTGAAGGGAACTCGATAAGCGGCAAGGTGATTAAACTCTATGAAGTTAAAGAAGAAGAATACATCCGAGAGCACGATAAGAAAGAAAATAAAGGTGCCTACATTGCTGGTCGTTCAGAAAAATATTTCAAGCGAGAGATAAATGAAATAGTTTTACCTATAGCAGATAGAATTAGTGTGCAGCGAAGCATTTATGAAATGAGAGGAGCTGTGTTTGTAGCTCCGATAGAACTGTATATCAATGATACAAGAGATATTGTTGGAGATACAAAATATGTTTCTTTTGATATAAACTATAAGGATTATAAGATTCATGACCAGGCAGTACACTGGCTTGAAACTGAGATAGGAGCAAGAAATGCTAACTACTCAGACGAACCTGGATCAATGATATTTAATGATTTTTATTCTGAAAGACACAAGATAAATACAACTATCGTTGCCCTGAAGTATTCTCTGCTCTTTGTAGGTCTTCTTATCGGAGCGATCGCTCTCGTTAATCTGGTAAACATCATTTCCACAGGTATAGCAAACAGAAAGAGTGAGATTGCTTCGATGCTGTGTCTCGGAATGACTCCGAAACAGCTTTACCGTATGTCATTTATTGAATGTCTGCAGTACGTTTTCAGTTCCGCTTTCACTTCGTTCCTTCTGAGTACGGGAGTAATATTCATTCTCAGGAAAATGATACAAAGTGTATACTTTGATGCAGATATCTCTAACAGCACAAAACTGAGCGGCATGATGGTGAAATTTACCGATCCTCTTCCTACGATACTGATCGCATCAGCAGTTGCGCTTATAGCCGCTCTTATCACTTCTTATATACCTCTCAGGAATATGCAGAAAGAATCACTTGTTGATCAGATACGCTCAGTCGAATGATCAGCTGATGCAGAAAGCCCGGTTGCGGTTTATGACCGCTTCCGGGCTCTTTTTATGTATTATCAGTCGTAACGCTCGTCAATTACACGGGCTGTTTTCTTCTCGCTTCTCGGGAGAACGCCGACCTCAACTACCTTAACAATAGGTGTGAAGCCGATGCGGCTCTTAACCTTTGCTGCGATACGCTCGGCAACTTCAGCAAAGTCGTATTCGCCGGTAGTCTCAACGTAGATACGCATTGTATCCTTTCCTTCGAGGTGAGAGATACGTATCTGATACTCGCTTGATATCTCCTTGAAGCTTCCGAGTATCTCCTCTATCTGGCTCGGGAATACGTTTACGCCCTTGATCTTCATCATATCGTCTGTACGTCCCATGATAGTGTCTATTCTCGGATAGCAGCGTCCGCAGCTGCACTTCTCGGGGATTATGCGTGAAAGGTCGTGTGTACGGTAACGGATAAGAGGTGCACCCTCCTTAACGAGAGTAGTAATAACGATCTCGCCGTACTCGCCGTCAGGTACGTTCTCGCCTGTTACGGGGTCGATTATCTCAAGATAAAGGAAGTCATCCCAGTAGTGCATACCCTCTCCGCCGGGGCAGTTGATACCGATACCCGGACCATATATCTCGGTAAGACCGTAGATGTCGTATAATTCAATACCAAGCTCTGTGGATATGCGGTCACGCATCTTCTGACTCCAGCGCTCGGAACCGATAACGCCCTTTTTGAGCTTTATCTTATCCCTGATGCCACGCTTCTGTATCTCCTCTGCAAGAAGAAGAGCGTAGGAGGAAGTGGCACAGATGACTGTGCTCTCCATATCCTGCATCATCTGGAGCTGCTTGTCAGTATTTCCGGGGCCCATGGGTATAACCATTGCGCCGAGCTTCTCGGCTCCGTTCTGGAAACCGATACCTGCTGTCCACAGGCCGTAGCCGGGAGTTATTTGTATCCTGTCCATGTTTGTGATGCCTGCTGTCTCGTAACAGCGTGCAAACATGATCGCCCAGTCATCAACGTCCTTGGCTGTATAGGGGATGATAACAGGTGTTCCGGTAGTACCTGACGAGGAATGGATACGTACAATCTCCTCCTCAGGTGCTGTCATAAGTCCGAGAGGATAAGCCTCACGGAGATCGCTCTTCTCGGAGAACGGAAGCTTTTTGAAGTCCTCGGGAGATTCAAGCTTGCTGATTCCTGCAGCCTGGAGCTTCTTTCCGTAGAAGCTTCCGGCCTTTTCAAGTGCAGCTATACGGCTGTTTACCAGCTCGAGCTGCTTTTCTGTGATCTGCATCGTTATTATTCCTTTCTTTTTTCTCAGACTTCGTATCTGAGAGCTTTTTCATTAAGTTCAATAAACTGAGGCTTTACACTGCGCTTCATCGCCTCAACTGCATCATCTGTCGTGAATGGCAGAACACCTGACTTTACGGCTACACCGAGAAGTATCATGTTCAGAGCTCTCGGAGAACCAAGCTCACGGCAGATGCGGTCGCCGTCAACTACTGTAAGATTGCCGACCTTAGTACTGAGGTAATCAAGCATCTCCTTGCCGTTGTAGTCAGAGGCTTTTAGTGCTGCTGTAACCGGCATTACCGGACGGCTGTTCACTATGACTGTACCGTCTTTTCTTAGATAAGAAAGCATACGAACTGCTTCAGCAGGCTCGAATGCAATGATTATATCAGCCATTCCCGTTCCGAACATCGGAGTACAGATCTGTTCGCCTTCGGCAATACGCAGGAAGCTGAAAACACTGCCTCCCTTCTGAGCCATACCGATAGTTTCGGCGCTCATTACAGAAAATCCTTTTTCCATAGCGCAGGCTGCGACAAGCTTCGAAGTCAGGACAGTTCCCTGTCCTCCCACACCGCAGAGAAGAATGTTATTGATCATATTACTCAGCCTCCTTTCCGCAGCTTATGGCACCTACAGGACATACCTGGGTGCAGAGACCGCAGCCGCTGCAAAGAGAGTTGTCTATCGTTACGGAGCCATCGGATATGATGATACCCGGACAGCCGAGGCTGTTTATACACTTGCGGCACTGGATACACTTATCAGGATCAATGACCGCAGGCTTGTCAGGCTTGATAAGTACTGCACAGGGTGAACGGAATATGATCGCCTTAACGCCCTTTTCTGCTGCGACACGCTTTACAGTATCAACAGCCTTATCGAGCTGAAGCGGATCAACTGTCTCGACGGCAGTAAGTCCTACTCCGCGAAGTACGGCTTCAATATTCACTTTATCAACGACCTGTCCCATCATCGTGCGTCCGGTGCCGGGATGAGGCTGATGTCCGGTCATGGCTGTAGTTGAGTTATCAAGTACGATCAGGGTCATATCTGCCTGATTGTATACTGCGTTGACTGCACCGGTAATAGCTGAGGCAAAGAATGTAGAATCGCCGACAAATGCAAAGCACTTTGTATCGGGATCTATCCTGCCTACGCCCTGTGCTATGTTCACACCGGCACCCATGCAGAGACAGGTATCGACCATATCGAGGGGCATTGCGTTTCCGAGTGTATAGCATCCGATATCTCCGCAGAATATTGTTTTCTGTCCTTTCATTGCCTGTTTTACGGCATAGAAGCTTGCACGGTGCGGACAGCCTGCACAGAGTACAGGCGGACGAACAGGAAGCTCCGGCTGTGCATCCGGGAGTTCGATATCCGGAAGCTCTGCGTCCTGAAGTCCCCATCCCATAAAGAAGCCGATATCTCCTCTGACACTGTCACAGGTGTTCTCGCCTGCTGTCTTTACGTGACCGGTGAGTTTGCCTATAATTCGGGTATTCAGATGATACTTACCGCATACGTATACAAGCTCACGCTCGATAACAGGATCAAGCTCTTCTATACAGAGCACCTCGTCAAGATCCTTCAGAAAATTAACAGCAGCCTTCTCAGGGAACGGGAAGGGCGTTGATACCTTGAACAGAGCAGGTGCTTCCTTGCCTCTGAGTACTTCTCTGACATAAGTCCAGCTGATACCGTGTGAGGCTATTCCCTTGCGGCATCCGGCGGCAGTTGCAGGGATCACCGCATTTCTTCCGTAGCCGGAGAAGATGTCCGAAAGCTCGGCGTTGCGCTCTTCTATATTCATATGAGCGTTATAGGAAAGTCGCGGGAAAATTACCCAGCGTGAGGAATCCTTGATGAAGCCTTCAGGCTTGTTTTCCTTGTATTCTTCCTTATCCTTGACGTCTATGGAAGCATAGGCATGACAGACTCTTGTTGTAGGACGGAAGAATACAGGAGTATGGTATTTCTCGGAGAACTCAAAGGCCTCCTGTATCATATCATAGGCCTCCTGTACGGTTGAGGGATCGAAGCACGGCAGCTTTGAGAAAGAAGCAAAGTGACGGGTATCCTGTTCAGTCTGTGACGATATCGGGCCGGGATCATCCGCTACCATGATTACCATGCCACCCTTGACACCTATGTATTCAAGGCTCATCAGAGGATCGGACGCTACATTCAGGCCGACCTGCTTCATTGTTACCATTGTTCTTGCGCCGCTGTAGGCTGCTCCGGCACCTACTTCCATTGCGGCCTTTTCATTGACCGACCACTCAACATAGATGGTACCGTCATTGTTTTTGGCTGTTGTCTCCAGCACCTCAGTTGAAGGAGTACCGGGATAACCGCATATCAGATTGAGGCCGGCAGCTATCGCACCACGTGCTATAGCCGCGTTTCCCATCAGAAATTCCTTGTGCATAATAATACCTCTTTATGATTGTTTTTTGCAATGCTCAGAAAAGACTTATCAGCTGAGCGGTCTGTCCATATACTGGATATTCAAATCAACATCGCCCTCGATACCTGCTATCCTGCCGTAAGCACTTGCCTGCCATATTGCAAAATCACCTTCGTAGTTTGTCTCGTCTACATAGTGTGCAAGCCATACAGGATGATTGCCGCGATTTGTCCAGAAGTTGAGGAGGAAGTTGCGGCTGCTGTAGAGCATACCTGTATATCCAGCCTTGCCTATCTCGTCGCAGAAGACTTCAAAGAGCTCGTTGAGATCGTGGCTGTTCATTCCGTAGCGCTGGAAGCGGCCGAATTCCTCCCAGTCAAAGACAATCGGGAAAGCAAGCTTTCTGCCTCCGAGCTGATCGACCATCCACTTAGCGTGCTCACGTACCTTTTCTTCGGTGTTATCGGTGCAGTAGAAGTATACTCCTACATCAAGCCCTGCCTTTGTGGCTTCTTCCATATTGCGGTCGTAGTACTCGTCCTTGACGAGCTCGCTGTAGCAGTATCCCATACGCATGAACACGAATTCAACTCCGGCCTGTTTTACTGCGTTATAGTCGACATTGGTCTGCCATGCTGAAACGTCTATACCGTAGCGGACGTTTTCATATGGATGAGCTGCTTTGAAATCTGCAAAATCAACACGGGCGTTATTGTCCTGAGCCTTCGGTATCTCGTCAAGAACAAGTACTGTAAGCTCGAATGATGTTGCATTACCGGAGCTGTCAGTAACTGTCGCCGTTATCGGATAGCTGCCGTTTTCGGCCGTATTGACTTCTCCTGTATAGGTGAGCTTCGGTGCCCTGTCATAGTTATCGACATAGCCGACTATCTTTCCGAGATCAAATGCCTCGCCCTTCTTGGCGTAAGGCTCCCATCCGGAATTGAGTATAACAGGCGCCTGTGTGTCTGTTACGGTATAGGATATCTCCTTTTCAAACTTTACTCCGTCCTTGAAAAACTCAAGCTTGGTAGTCCTTGCGCCCGTCTCCTTTGTGTCTATCAGAGTATCGGGAGTGAGAAGCTCTGCATTGTTCTCGGTTATGAAATCAGCTGCGGTTACTTCGGTGTAAACCTCAACAGAGGGCTGACATTCAAGCTTAAGATCAGCCGGAGGTTCTCCTGTAACTGTAGTTGTTGCTGTTTCTGTTGTAGTGGTGGTTGATGTTGTTGTTACTGTAGATGTGGCAGTTGTTGCTGAGGTTGATGTTACAGTTTCAGTCTCCGCAGCAGTTGCCGGTTTATCATTGTATTCTGCCTTCTGAACTACTTCTGTTCCGCAGCTTACTAAGGCAACGCCGCAGAACATCAGTATTCCGATGATTATTCGCTTCATATTTCTCCTTCTATTTGTTAAGTAATCTGTCAAGCATCACCTGACGGCACTGTTTTTCAAGTGTATCATCAAGCGGCTGTAATTCTCCGCTGCCGCCGTTACGGCTGAGGCAGTAGGAGATCATGTAGTCGGAAAGCTCTGGATTCTTCGAGAGACATGGACCGTGCATATAAGTCGCTATGACGTTCTTTTCCATATAGCCCTCATACTGGCTCTTTGAGCAGTTTCCGTTGCCGAAAAGCACCTCTCCGAGCGGGGTTTTGACGTCCTGTGTCTGACCGCCGTGGTTTTCAAATCCGACTACTTCCACAGGCTTTCCTGTGATACTGGTACGGATGGCAATATTGCTGATACAGCGCATCTTCCTGCTTGAGGGGGCGACTGTATAGTAATCGAAGAGACCGAGACCGGGGATATCGTTGCCGTCCGCATCACGGTAATACTTGCCCATGAGCTGATAGCCGCCGCATATCAGGAAAAGAAAAGTCCCGTTCTCGTATGCGGCCTTTATTCCTTCTCGGCAGCGCAGAAGATCTGCTGAGATATGCTGCTGCTCAAGGTCCGCTCCGCCGCCTATATAGATAAGGTCGTAGCTGCTGAAATCGGGCATATCTGCGCCGAGTGAATAGGAATCTACCGTACATGGTATATCACGCATACGGCAGCGGTAACGGAGTATCTCCATGTTTCCGCTGTCACCGTAGAGGTCGAGCATATCACCGTACATATGGAGTATCTTTATCATTTCTGCTCACCTCCGTGCTTCTCGCTGTAACGCCTGAGTGCAGCTCTTGTGGGTTGTACCGCTGTATAGTTTGCGATAACGAATTTCCTGCCGGGAGTCTTTGCAAGCTCCTCGACTGCTTCGTCAAGATCGGGACGGACTACGATATTTGCGGCATCGTATCCGGAGCATTTGATACGTACTGCGATATCATAGGCTCTTGTACCGGAGGTTACTACTCTTGTTACTCTCTCGAATATAGTGAAATTGATATCGTATATCCATGATACGTCAAGGCCGTCTGCGATATTGTCGTTGAGTACGAAGAGGAGTTCCTTTTCTCCCTTCATCTCATTCATGACTCTCAGAGTCATATTGGCACCGACCGGATTCTTTGCAAGATTGAGAGTTGCCTTGCGGTCACCGAGCATGAAGTTCTCCATACGGCCGTTATTGACGGTATAGTTGTTGATTACGTTGTCTGTGATCTTCTGGTCGATATTGTACAGCTTTGCTGCTGCGGCAACAGCTGTCATGTTGTAGATATTGTAGATGCTGTTGAGCTGCGGGCTGTAGGAATGACCGTCAGCAGTGAACTCCGGCTTGTCAAGGTCGATGCCGGAAGCCGTGATATAGGGCTGTTCTGAACCGAATCCGCACTTGTTGCAACGGAACTTGCCTATATGAGAATACTGGTAGTAGTCATATACAAGCGCCTCTCCGCAGAACGGGCAGAAGCGTCCCTCGGATGCTTCGTAGATAGTATTTGTCGCAAAGGCATACGGCTCTGCATGGAAATACTTTACATTTTTGTTCTCGGGATTAGCTCTGCCGAGACGTGCGGTATTCGGGTCATCGCCGTTGAGGATAAGATTACCGGTGAAGGTCTTGCAGAATCCGTTGATCTTCTGTATCAGTGTCTCCATTTCTCCGTTTCTGTCGAGCTGGTCACGGAAGAAGTTGAGCACTACGAGTGTTTCAAGCTTCAGCTGTGAATATACTACAGGAACGTGGCTCTCGTCAGTCTCAAGTATCAGCAGATCAGCATCTACCTTTCCGGACGAGTCACAGTATTTGAGCAGCATGGAACAAATACCAGTATCAAGATTGTTGCCCTCACGGTTTATGATTATTTTTTTACCCGACTGCTCGAATAACTGTGCGATGCAGTTGGTGACTGAGGTTTTTCCGTTCGTGCCTGTTACAGCAATGATCGGGCAGTCTACCTTGAACATCTTACAGGCTTTGCCGCCTGTAAGATGCCAGAGGATTATTCCGGGGAGATTTCCGGCATTCCGTTTGAAAAGCCTGAGAAACCCCACTACGATTTTGCCTATGAGTATTAGAAGTCTGTTCAAATCTATATCTCCCTTATTGGTTTACTTCTGTTCTGTATAGCTTACTTTTCCGTCTTCGCTGAATTCGATGTATCCACGCTGCTTTGCGGCTCTGATACCGAGCGAAACCGCTTCAGTGATCGTATCTGTAATTCTTGAATAACCGAAGAGACGTGCAGTCTCACGGATAAGATCATCACGCTGCATTGCAATCTGCTCCTCCATGATAAGGCGGATACCGTTAGCTATCTCCTCAGGTGCTATCTCGTCCATTGAACGCTTTGCGTCTTCGGGCGCCTGAGCACGGCAGAGAGTATACTCAGCAGGTACCTGTCCGGATTTCCAGAGGAAGGCATCCTCTCCGGCTGTTACAGATACTGCTCCTGATCTTGCAATGGCAGCATCGGCAGTCTTCTTCATATTATCGCCTGCTCTTGTAATGCCGAAGCAGGTGAAGAGTTTCTTTCTCAGAGCATTGCGGCTGACCGGTGCTTCAGCTTCAAGAATATCATTTACACATTTCACTATCTTAGCCTCATTGGCTTCAGTGAACTTTTCAGAGGAACCGTATTCTTTGATCTTGAATGGAGTGAACTTATCACACTTGTCTGCAAGTGCGCTGACCTCCTCTGTCTCAAAGACAAGCTTAGTGGATTTCTTTGGTTCTTCCTTTACAGCGACAACGGGATTGCGGTAACGCTCAAGAGCTGCTGCTATCTCGTCCTCTATCTTCTTGATCGTCTTTTCCTTGTTATCGAGCCAGTCAAGAATGTAGACCGTTGTGGTATTCCAGCCGAGTCCCTTGAGTACTCCTGCCTGTGCGATATGACGCTCCTTTGACATACCGGTATTGTACCAGTTCTTTCCGCAGCAGTTGATAGCAAGCAGATAGGTCTCAGGCTTGTCGGGATTGGCGACTGCAACATCTATCTTGTAATCGGAGCAGCCTACAGAGCAGTTGGCAGTATAGCCGCGCTTTCTGAGTTCATCGGCTACTACCTGCTCAAAGCCCTTTCCGGCTGATGATGTATTGGTGCGTACATTGAGTGCGCTTCTTCCCTTTGCGGCGAATTCGAGGAAGCCCTTGAGGCCTTCTACGCCGTCGGAACGAGTACGGCTCAGGTCTATCATCTCGGGAGTGATTACCGAGAATACTATCATCTCACACTTTGAACGTGAGATTGCAACGTTAAGACGCCTCCAGCCTCCGTCACGATTGAGGGGGCCGAAGTTCATGGAGACCTTGCCCTCCTTGTCAGGACCGTATCCTATTGAGAACATGATGACATCACGCTCATCACCCTGTACATTTTCAAGGTTCTTGATGATGATCGGTTCATACTGCTCGTTTGCCCACTGCTCAAGCTCGGGACGGGCACGGTATGCATCCATGAGGAGATCGTCCACAAGGTTCTGCTGAGGAAGGCTGAATGTTACAACACCTATGCTCTGCTTACGGAGCACGGGATCTTCGAGTCTGCGTGAGATCTCAGCAACTATTGCCTGTGCTTCTGCCTTGTTGGTACGTGTGGAGCTCTTGTCATAGTAGCCGTCAACGTGTACCCAGCTTACCTTGGATATCTGATCATCAGGCGACGGGAAGGTATAAAGCTTGTTATCATAGTACTTCACGTTACTGTAAGCGATAAGGCTTTCATGCTGTGATCGGTAATGCCAGAGCAGATGCTGCTGAGGCATTGAAAGAGCGAGACAGTCGTCGAGAACGCTCTCAAGGTCTTCCTTCTCGTAGTTCTCCTCGTCGACCTGACTGGTGCTGAAGAAGCTGGTCGGAGGAAGCTGCTTCGGATCGCCAACGACTATTACGTTCTCACCTCTTGCTATAGCTCCTACAGCTTCGCTTGTGGGGAGCTGAGAAGCTTCATCAAAGATTACAAGGTCGAATTTCGGATAAGAAGGATCAATGTACTGAGCTACGGATATGGGACTCATCAGCATTACCGGACACATCCTGCGGAGGAGATTCGGGATGCTGTCAAAGAGCTTTCTGATCGACATCATTCGTCCGTTGCTCTTTATAGCCTTCTGAAGTATGCCTATCTCGGAGCTTGCAGCTGATGTACCGGCTGCAGGCACCTTGGCAGAAAGCTCTGCCACGAGCTCGTTGATAGTCAGCTTGGAGAAGCTGTCAAGAACTTCATTGTATTTGCGGATCGTATCCTCAAAGAGCACGCCCTGGAATTTGCTGAGAACAGGCTCAGAGCTTATGACTGATGTTACTATCGCACGGCAGAGATCACTGTCGAATGCCTTGGTAAGCTCCGTGGTGCTGACCTTTCCGGCCAGATAATTGTCTGCAACATTTCCGATGCCGTAATCAAGAAGCTTCTTGCTGAGAGTAACGATACCAGCCCATTCCTTGAGCTGAGGAAGAGCGGCTGTTACTTCGTCTGCCTTGCGGGCAGCTTCATTCTCCCAGTCGCTGCCTGATGACAACATTGATGTATCAATGGAATAGTTGGTTTCAAGTTCCTTGAGGATCCTTTCAAGTTCGCCGAATGATTCCTGAAGCTTATCAGTCTCGGACTTGCTTGCCTGTTTCTGTGATGGAGTACCGTATCTTTCACAGACAGCCTTGGCCATACGGCTCTTGTCTTCACGGTCAAACGTGGAATTAAGGAGCCTGTTTCTGATGCTCTCGGATGAGATCAGAGCCTTATCCGCTGTCTCCCAGTCTGTCTCAGCAAACTGCCAGATAGGTCCGAAAGCGCTGTGTACATCGGGAGAAACAGAATCGATGCTGCCTGTCAGTTCTTTTATACGGCTTATCTTTTCATACCATCCGGTAATGTTTTCCTTGTTTACAGTATCATGGCTCTTGCTGTGTACGGCAAGCTCCTTTAACAGTTTCTTGCTCTTTATCGCCTTAGAAAGGAACCATTTTGACTGTGCGGTCTTCCAGCTCTGAAGTGCCGTATCTGCATCGTAGTTAAGTACTGATGTCTCAAATTTATCAAGTATCTCTGTTTTCAGTGTGCTGAGCTCTTTTCCGTTTTCTATGGCTTTCATAGCTGCCGGCTGTCTGAGTTCCCAGTCGGAGCTGTCAACGATACCGGAAAGGATATAACCCCCTTCAGCCGCTTCGCTTATTATGCCGGATATCTCACGGCACTGATCGAGAGTCAGCTCGCTTCTTCCTGAGAAGCCGCTGAGGAATGCTTTCTGTGATCCCGCGCCGGAGAGTGCGGATTTCAGCTCGGATAGCTTTGCTTCAAGGTTAGGCCTTGTCTGCGGAGTGCAGTTGTCAAGACGGCAGCAGGTCAGCGGAGTTGTTGTAACATCACCGAACTCTCTTCCGGCAGCAGCAAGGCTCTCAAGTGCCTCGTGCCATTTTGCGAATGAATCAGAACTCATAGCATTCAGCTGAGACTCTGTAAAGCTGAACTTTCCGCCGAACTCCTTGTTCTGTTCGTATCTGACTGCCGCATCATTAAGAGACATACCGAAGCTGCGTACCTTATGGATAGCCTCCATAGTACAGTTTAGCTCCTGTCTCAGTTCGCTAATCTTGTCAGCCTGTGCCTTGTACTCGGCTGGCTGCTTAATTCTGCCGATGTTGAGGGTGTCCTCGAGCTGTTTGAGCACATAGCGCTTCTGTGCCTTGTTTGAATGGAGCTCAAGGCAGAAGGGCGCAAGACCTATTTTATTGAGTCGTTTTTCAACTACTTCAAGAGCAGCCATTTTCTCAGCTACGAAGAGTACGGATTTGCCATGATGAAGTGCATTGGCGATCATATTGGTGATCGTCTGCGATTTACCTGTTCCGGGAGGTCCGTGAAGGACGAAGCTCTGTCCGGAATTGGCTGCGCATACAGCGGCAAGCTGTGATGAGTCAGCTGCAACAGGCACTGCGAGATCAGCGGGAGCGATCTTTGTATCGAGCTCGAGAGGTGCGATATTCAGGTCCTCGGACTCCCATTCCGTCTTGCCGGACATAAGACTTGCCACTACCTTGTTTGCTGCAAGCTCCTCTGCACGGTTGCGGATATCGTTCCACATGATGAAACGGTTGAAGGAGAATTGTCCGATGAAGGCATACTCCTCTATATCCCAGCGTGACTTGGCCATTACACCCTTGCGTATGGTGCTGAATATGAGCGGGAGGTTTACTCCGTTCTCGTCCTCGGGAACGGGATTCAGTCCACCTATATCGATTCCGTAGAACTGTCTGAGCATTTCAAGCAGCGTGATATTGAACTGAGTATCCTCGTCACGCACCTTGATGCTGTATGAGTTATCCTGCACCTTGCGTGTGATATCGACAGGCACAAGAACAAGTGGAGCATAGCGTGCCTTTTCGCTCTTGTCAGTCTCATACCAGCGCAGGAAACCGAGTGCAAGGTAAATTGTATTTGCACCGTTTTCCTCTATGCTTACTTTGGCAAGACGCATCAGTTTCTTCATCGCCTTTTCAAGATCGGATTCCTTGAGGAAAGTACGAAGGCGCTGATTCTTGAACTCGGCATCTGCAATAGCTGCGATCTGATCCTTCTGTTCAAGTGTCTCATATATCTTACTATCTGCCGGCTCAAATGACATATCGCTTGGAACCGGCATCACCTTGAATTCGAGCCCCTTGGAAATCTCGTCCTCAAGAGTGCCGAGACCGGATGTCATAAGCTGTACGCTGAGAGCAGTCGCACGGAAGTTGAGAAGGCTGTTGCGAAGGCTGAGGTCAAGGAGCTTTCTCTCCCAGATCACCTGTTTCGTAACTTCCTTGGCTTCTTCGGGCTTTATATCACCGATTATCTCAAGCTCGCTCGGAGCGGATGTGATGTCCTCTTTCTTGCGTCCGCCGTAGTCAACTGCCTGATATGAACCGTTTTCCAGAACGCGGGCAGGCATCGGCCTGATACCGCTTGCACGGGTACGGCTGATATCTATTGCGAATACGAAATTATCTGCTTCATCGAAACAGGATTCGGCATCCTTAGCAGCTGTATCAAAATCGCAGCTCTTGCCGACAACGAAATCTGTACACTCGACTGCACAGAGGGCATTCACGCCCTTTGCAAGACGCTTTGTAACTGCTGAAACGTCATACTGTAAGCAGTCCGGGAAAGTCTCGGCATCGAGCCAGCATCCGGCAAAGGCGTGACCATTGACAACGAAGAGTATCGGGTTGAGGCCTACTGCTTCAAGACAAGAGCAGTAGAGAACAGAGAGATCAAGACAGGTACCGGCTTTTCCGTCTATAACAGCATCGGGAGTGCGTATGCGCTGTGCTGTCTCATAGCTTGCCGGAGGAGTGGTATAGGCTATACTCATCTCCTGCAGGGCAGCATACAAAGCTCCGGCCTGTTGACGTACTATATTGGCGTTCCTTGACTGATATCCGGTAAAGGCAGGATCACCGCACCATTTCTGGAGATAAAGACTTGCCTTTGAAACGATCTCCTGTACCTTCGGATGATTGGGCATAACGAAAGCAGCTGCCATTTCAGGCATATTCTGCGTACCGGTCCACTGGTCATAGGCAAGAAGCTCAACTGTTCTGACTTCTGAAGCGATTACCTCCTCGCCCTGCAGTGCCTCGAGCGTGACACTGCCTATCATCTTTTCGGTAAGGCTGAAAAGATAATCAGATATCATAACTATCTGAATGGGCGATACTGTCACTGACTGACCTGCTTCAATATCTAACGGAACGGATTCAAAGAGATTTGCAAACTCCGGCTCGAATTTTATACGCAGTTTTACGCTGCGGAGATCCTCGGCGGTGTTGTTCTTCATAACTACATTACGAAATATCGGAACATAGTTCTGCTGAAGCGAAAAATTGATCTGGGTAGTCATTACCCCGTCAAAGGTTATCATGTTATCCATACGATCTTACTCTCTCCTTCCGGATAAAGATTTTTCTCATACTTATTATAATAACATATTTTTCGATCCTTTACAATACATTTCTGCTAATTTGTAAGCGAAGTTTTAGACTAAACATGGAAAAAACACAGGCGCAAAAGTTTTTCTTGCCTTTTTTACGGATATATGTTATAATATTTTTATATGCTGATCCGTAAACAAGAAATTTCAGGAAGTGAATTCTGATGAAAAAGATCATTACGATCCTTTCCGGGCTTCCGTATATGGCCGTATTGTTCACTGTTGCAGTCTTCGGACTGATGGTGATTCTGTGCGGTTCACAGAAGCTGCCGGACGGACCGTTGACAAGAGACATGTCCGTTGTTGCGCAGGCATACCAGGAAACAACTGTCTCCACAACTGCGACCACTGCCACAACGACAGAAACTGAAACCACCTTAACGACTGAGGAAACCACGACAGAAACTACGGAAACCACAGAGACATCAACCTCTGCTGATACTGAAACAACTACAGATACCTCTGCTGAAACAACAGCTGATACATCTGATGTGTCAGCATCCTCAAACTCTCAGGCATCCAATACAAACACATCGGCTGTACCGAATGAGATCTATGATTTCGTTTCGGCCGGAGAATCTCCGAACAGCAGCTTCTATCAGAGCAGGCTTACCGTTATCGGCGATTCTATCGCCTACGGCTTCAACTGCTACGGTTTTATCCCCACCGAACACAATCTCGCTACTGAATCCGTATCAATATGGAACTTCAGTGAATTCACGTTCGACAAAGGCGGCGGATACATGAGTATCGTTGATGCTGCCAACTACGTACATCCGAGCCTGATATACATATCTCTCGGACTCAACGATGTCAATAACCATGATCCTGCTGGATTTGCAGCTTCTTACAGCGCTATTATAAGCCAGCTGCAGAGCTATATGCCGGATGCAGTGATAGTTATCGGAAGCATTACTCCGGTATCGGCAGACTGCTGGTTCACGGACAACGCCACTATCATGGAATACAACAACGCCATCGCCGGCATGGCCGCCGGATTCGCTTCACCGAG
Organism: Ruminococcus sp.; assembly: GCA_017620025.1. Classification (GTDB taxonomy): domain Bacteria; phylum Bacillota; class Clostridia; order Oscillospirales; family Ruminococcaceae; genus Ruminococcus. The sequence continues at coordinate 50,725 of JAFZRF010000043.1, read as the reverse complement.
AGTGCTCTATTTTGATGCTTTCTCCGTACTCTGCGATCCGAATACTATGGCTCAGAACAGTGCTCACGCCGGAGGAGACGGAATACACCTCGGTCCCTCTGCATACAGCCTTGTGCTCTCTTCACTGTTCAATTTCCTCGACTACAACGGTGCGGCAGACCTTATATACTGACCGTTCCGCAGCTATTATAAAGGAGAAATCTATTATGGAAAATGCAACTATCTCAGAGCTGTTCGATCTTTCCCATACTCAGGCCGCTGATTACCTCAAAAGCTTTACCTACCCCTGGGAGGCTCTGAAAGGCATCAGTGACTTCATCATCAGCCTCGGAAAGACTCTCAGCCCCGATGAATACGATCAGCCCTCAGAAAATGTATGGGTACACAAAACTGCAAAGATCTTCCCTACTGCATATCTCGGCGCTCCATGCATCATCGGTGCAAATACCGAAGTAAGGCATTGTGCGTTTATCAGAGGAAGCGCTCTTGTCGGCGAGAACTGTGTTGTCGGAAACTCTGTCGAGCTTAAGAACGTTATTCTCTTTGATAACGTACAGACTCCTCACTACAACTATGTGGGCGACAGCATCCTCGGCTACAAGTCACATATGGGTGCAGGCTCTATTACATCCAACGTAAAGTCTGACAAGACCAATGTCGTTGTAAAGGACAGCGATGAGAGCATCGAGACAGGCATCAAGAAGATGGGGGCTATCCTCGGTGACTATGTTGAGGTCGGCTGCAACAGCGTACTCAACCCCGGCACTGTTATCGGAAGATCAACGAATATCTATCCTACAAGCTGCGTAAGAGGAGTTGTTCCCGCAAACAGCATCTACAAGACAGGCGGAATCATAGTTTCCAAGAACTAAGGCTATAAAAACCGGAGGCTTTTCAAGAAAAGTCTCCGGTTTTTCTTGCAGACTTGAACGTTTCAATCAGAAATGTGACTAAAAAAGCAATAATGCACTAAAATCTATTGACAAAAACGCTTTGTATATGATATAATTAAATCACGAGAACACTCTCTTCATAAGTGAAAGGGGCTGAACGCAATGGAAAAGAAAGAGAAAGATTCCTTCCGCAGCAAGCTCTCGAAGCGTATTATCCGTACGCCAAGTCCGGCAGCCAAAAAAGCTTTCTTCTACATTCAGGAAACGGGCATACTGAAAACAGAAGACGCCGGCGCTTCACACCGTGAGGATATCGAATCGTTCCTTATCGCAGCCGTAGTGAGCGGCAGCGGCACTCTGAATGTTGATGGTGACAATCATACTCTCAGTGCCGGAGACTGCTTCTTCATCGACTGCCGTGTACCGCACACCTTCAGCAGTTCTGAATCAGATCCGTGGGAGCTTGTGTGGACGAATTTCAACGGTGCGACATCCGAACAGTACTATGAATACTTCCTTTCACAGAACAGGAATGTATTCCACCCGGTCTATTTCGACAGGATCGTCTCGGCTATGAACGAGCTGATCAATGTGAGCGAGAAGAAGTCGCCCGACTCAGAGATCTTAGCTTCCAAGCTGATCGTTGAGCTTCTCACTCTTGCACTGACTGTCAATATTTCCGGTGAACAGTACGACTCGGCTCTCAAACAGAAGCTCGCAGCAGTAAACAGCTACATCGAGGAGCATTTCAACGAGGATCTCTCGCTTGAGCAGCTTTCCTCACGTTTCTACATCAGCAAATTCTACTTAACTCGAGAATACAAAAAGATCTACGGCAACACTATCTTTCAACACATCATCACCGCCCGCATCAATTACGGAAAACAGCTTCTGAGATTCTCAGACAAATCTGTCGAGGAGATCGCTCATCTTTGCGGATTCAACGATCAGAGCTATTTTGCAAGGCAGTTCAAAAAGGCTGAAAACCTCACCTGTTTCGCCTACAGGAAAAAATGGCGTGATTAACGGATAGTATACTTGCGGAAAAACACGGCTGTACAGTAGGCTTACTGTACAGCCGCTTTCTTTTTTATTACAGAGTCAGCTGATTGCTGTCGCCGAGCTCCTTGGCAGGCTTTCCTGCTGCGGGAACTGACTTTGCACGGTATTTATCAAGTCCGGCAGAATCCTCGGGAGAAACGAGTTCTGCTGAGGTAAGAGTATTGTTCTTCCGCAGATTGATTACCTGTACGCCCTGTGAATCTCTTGTAGTCTTAGGAAGTATCATTCCGGTATTGAATACAAGTGCATGACCGCCGGAAGTGCGGAGAAGGATATCGCAGTCATCGCTTATGAAGAGTGCTGCGGTGAGCGGAGACTTCTCGGAATATGCCTTCTGGAGCTTCTTTCTGTTGGTCTTGGTCTCATATGCCTTCATCGGTACCTTGGCGCATTTGCCGTTCTCAAAGAAGAAGAGCATATAGCCGCTGTAATCGGTAGTTGGTACCATGGTGCTGAGCCCTTCGCCGTCATCAAAGCTGAGCTGTGCGGGGATATAATCACCCATAACACTTGCCTTTGTATCAGCAAATGCGCTCGCCTTTGACTTGTATGCCTGAGCCTTGTCTGAGAAGAATATGAGCTCTGTGCGGTTGTTTGACTCAAAGGACTGCATGATATAATCGCCTTCCTTGAGTTTCTGTTCGCTGCTCATACGCAGGGACTGCGGAGTTATCTTCTTGAAGTAGCCGCTTGACGATACAAAAAGATGAACAGGATAATCGGGAGTATCGTCCTCGGCAACTGCTTCCTCTTCGTCATTCTTATAGTAGAACAGCGTCCTTCTCGGCTGTGCGTAGTTTGCGATAACATCCTTGAGTTCGCCGATGATTATCTTGCGTATCTTCCTCTTGTCACGGAGTATTTCCTCCATCTCGGCAATGTCCTTGCGGAGCTGATCGACCTCTTCGATGCGGCGGAGGATGTACTGCTTGTTGATATTGCGGAGCTTTATCTCTGCAACAAACTCTGCCTGTATCTCGTCAATGCCGAAGCCTATCATGAGGTTTGGTACTACATCGGCTTCGTTTTCGGTCTCACGGATAATCTTTATCGCCTTGTCGATATCAAGAAGTATCTTTGAGAGAGCTTCGAGAAGGTGGAGCTTTTCCTTTTTCTTCTGGAGATCGTGATAGGTGCGGCGCTGTACGCATTCCTCACGGAAGGCTGTCCACTCGGTAAGTATCTCACGGACACCCATAACCTTCGGAGTGCCGGCGATGAGGATGTTGAAGTTGCAGGGATAGCTGTCCTGTAGCGGAGTCAGACGATAGAGTTTCTGCATGAGCTTATCGGGATCAGTGCCACGCTTCAGGTCGATCGCTATCTTCAGTCCGTCCAGGTCTGTCTCATCACGGATATAGCTTATCTCACGTATCTTACCTGCCTTTACAAGCTCTACGATCTTGTCGATGATAGCCTCAATAGTTGTAGTATAGGGTATCTGTGTTATCTCAAGGCAGTTTGCAGACTTGTCATAGCTGTACTTTGAACGTACCTTGATGCTTCCCCTGCCGGTTTCGTATATCTTGTTGAGCTCTGCCTCGTCATAGAGCATATATCCGCCGCCGGGAAAATCAGGTCCCTTAAGCGTGCTGAGGATATCGTGCTCCGGATCCTTCATCAGGGCTATGGTCGTCTCGCAGACCTCTTCAAGGTTGAATGGGCATACATTGCTTGCCATTGATACGGCGATACCGGTATTGGAGTTTACAAGAACAGTCGGGAAGGTCGCAGGAAGGAGCGTCGGCTCCTGCATTGTGTTGTCGTAGTTTGGAACGAAATCAACTGTTTCCTTATCTATGTCACGGAAGAGCTCGCCGCAGATCTTTTCAAGCTTAACCTCTGTGTATCGGGGGGCGGCAAAGTGCATACGGCTCGAATACTGCTTTCCGAAGTTTCCCTTGGAGTCGATAAACGGGTGAAGAAGAGCCTCATTGCCTCTTGTAAGACGAACAAGCGTCTCATAGATAGCCTGGTCTCCGTGAGGGTTGAGCTTCATGGTCTCACCGACTACGTTTGCGGACTTCGAGCGCTCCTTGTCAGGGCTGAGAAGTCCCCTCTTGTACATCATGTAGAGAAGCTTTCGGTGAGATGGCTTGAAGCCGTCGATCTCGGGCAGGGCTCTTGATATGATAACACTCATAGCATATGGCATATAGTTGCTTTTCAGTACGTCTGATATCTGCTGGTCAACAACGCTGCCTGAGCCTTCTATATATGCTTCGTGCTTGAATGCCGGTTTTTTCTTTTCCGGCTCTTTCTTTCTTGCCATTATACCCTCCTGTGTATATTACATGGCTCGCCCTTCCTGTTGAACCATGTCAGATTTTTTGTAATCCGAATACTGCACTGCTATGCGGTTTTCGGGATGTGTATCAAATGTATATAAACATAGTATGAAAAGCCATTCAAGCGGCTTCATTATCAGATAAACGATATCCGCGCGTTTCTCTGTGGTAATATGCTTTGAAACGGGATAACCATACTTGTCGTAGAATCCTCTTACTGCCTTATGGAATTTCGGTGCTCTCTCCATGATCATATCCTCAAACGCATTTGACGCAAGGAGCTGACGGTTCACTACTATGACCGCTCCCCTGCGCTTGCCGAAACGGAGAGGCTTTACTACCTTCTTGTGTCCTCCTGCTGCTACCGTGCAAAGGTAATGTCCTTCGTACTCTACCGGCGGAGGCGGTATCTGAGTGGAGAATGTCCAGTCAGCAGTCATGGTGAATGCCTTGATGATACCGTCAGGACCCTGGCCGAGAAGTATGAAAAGAGCAACAAGTATCACAGCTGCCGGAAGTATCATGAGAAAATGCAGTCCGGTTAGTGAAGCGACTGAGCGAAGAGCACTTTCTATAGGCTTTGCACTTTCATGTATGTAAACCGTTTCGTGCTCATCTACATAGCTAAGACGTTCGGTAATATACCGCCTTGTGACTCTTGCCGTTATCAGAACGAGGTTGAACAGATAGTACAGCAGAGGTAAAACTGAAGTATAGCAGTTCTTTATAAGCTGTATGATGAACAGCAGAAATACAATCTCAGCAATGACAGCAAAGGCAAAGCAAAGAGCCTGCGGTATTGGCGGTATACTCTCCGGTGAGAAAAATGAAATTACCAGCAGACCGACAACACCCAGAATAAAAGTTACCACAACTGTAACACTGTATTGAGAGTGAAGATAAGTATGTAAATCACCCACACAAATTGCTGTATCATAGTCATTATGGTTAACATTGTGTAACGTATCTAAAGCAGCGAGATACATAAATGTGCAGATCAGTCCCCAAAATATGATAATGATGTCATTATTACGAGCAGATTTCTGGTCATATTTGCTGTTTGCCCTCTCTTCCGGCATAAGTTTTGGATATCTGAAGGTGAAATACCAGTTCCTGATACCAAGTATGATCGGATAAATAAAAAATAAAAAAAAGAAAAACAGACTGAATATATACTCCATAGCCAGAACCTCCTATAATTTGGTTATGGCTATAGTATATCACGGAAAATATTATTTGTCAATATCTTTTTATTGTTTTTCAATATTTTATTTTTGTTTATCAGAATCAGCTGATATCTGCAAGTTCAAGATAATCTGCGCCGTACTCGGATATATAGTCCTTTCTGCCCTGCAGATCGTCGCCGAGCAGCATCTCAAATATCTCTGCGGATTCCGTGATATCTTCAACGGTGACCTTAATAAGACGGCGTGTATCGGGATTCATTGTAGTCAGGGACATCATGTCCGGTTCGTTCTCACCGAGACCTTTCGAGCGCTGTATGGTATGCTTCTTGTCGCCGATGATATCGAGTATCCTCTGCTTTTCCTGCTCGGTGTAGGCAAAGTAGGTCTTCTCCTTGGTGTTTATCTCAAAAAGAGGAGACTCTGCGATGTAGACATATCCTTCCTCAATGAGAGTCGGAGTAAGGCGGTAGAGCATAGTAAGTATAAGCGTTCTGATCTGGAAGCCGTCAACATCGGCATCGGTACAGATAACTATTTTACTCCAGCGGAAATTATTGATATTGAAGGTGGAAAGCTCTTTATTTGCCTTCGTGCTGACCTCTACTCCGCAGCCGAGTACCTTGATAAGATCGGTGATGATCTCGCTCTTGAAGATCTTGGAATAATCAGCCTTGAGACAGTTGAGTATCTTACCGCGTACCGGGATAACAGCCTGGAACTCAGCATTACGTGCGAGCTTTACAGAACCGAGCGCTGAATCACCCTCCACTATATAAATCTCACGGCGGCTTACGTCCTTGGTACGGCAGTCAACGAACTTCTCTACCATGTTCGCAAGGTCGATTGTACCGGTCAGCTTTTTCTTGACGTTGAGACGCACTCTTTCAGCGTTCTCACGGCTGCGCTTGTTGATGAGAACCTGCTCGGCTATCTTCTGCGCTTCGTCCGGATTCTCTATGAAGTAGACCTCAAGCTGATGGCGGAGGAATTCCGTCATAGCTTCACGGATGAACTTGTTTGTTATTGCCTTCTTGGTCTGGTTTGCATATGAGGTCTGAGTCGAGAAGGATGAAGATACAAGTACAAGGCATTCTTCAACGTCATTGTAGGAGATCTTGCTCTCGTTCTTCTGATAGCCGTTTATTGATTTTATATAGCTGTCTATCTGTGCCTGGAATGCGCGCTTTACAGCCTCTGCAGGCGAACCGCCGTGCTCAAGATAGCTGGAGTTATGGTAGTACTCTGTCAGCTTGACTTTATTGGTGAATACAAGTGCTACATCGAGCTTTACCTTATACTCGGGCTTATCATCACGGTCACGTCCCTTTTTCTCTGCAGTCCAGTGCTGGATAGAGGTTAGTGTTCCCTCTCCGGCAAGCTCCTGAACGTATTCTGTGATACCGTTCTCGTAGAGGAATTCCTGCTCATTGAAGGTTCCGGCTTCGTTCTCGGAACGGAATACAAAGAGAAGCCCCGGGTTTACTACAGCCTGACGCTTGAGGATATCGCAGAAATACTCATCGGATACGGCGATATCTGTAAATACGTCAAGATCCGGACGCCAGCGTGTCTTTGTACCTGTCTGACGCCGCTTGCAGGGTTCCTTCTTCAGACCTCCAACGTTGTTACCCTTTTCAAAGTTGAGAGTATATCTGAACCCGTCACGCACGACCTTTACATTCATAAACTCGGAAGAATACTGTGTAGCACAGAGACCGAGTCCATTAAGGCCGAGAGAATACTCATAATCGGAGGAACTGTCGTATTTGCCGCCGGCATAGAGCTCACAGTAAACAAGTTCCCAGTTGTAGCGCTTTTCATTGTTGTTGAAGTCTACGGGACATCCACGACCGAAATCTTCAACTTCAATATCATGGTTGCGGTAATGAGTAACGATTATCTTGTTGCCGTATCCTTCTCTTGCCTCGTCAATAGAGTTTGAAATGACCTCAAAGATAGAGTGCTCACAGCCGTCAAGGCCGTCTGAGCCGAATATTACAGCCGGGCGTTTTCTTACTCGGTCGGCGCCCTTCAGCATGGATATACTGTCGTTATCGTATTCCTTTTTTCTTGCCATATCATCATGCCGCAGATGCGGCTCTCCTTTCGTATATTAATAAAACGAACATTCTTTTATATTGTATCACAGTCAGCTTGAAAATGCAAGCCCTGAAACTGCGATTTTTCAGTATTTTTATAAAAAAGAGCACAAACGTTCTGTTTATGCTCTTCATATTGATTTATATAAATACGCAATCAGGTGACTTGTTATAGCTTCTGATATGCTTGTCTACTGCCTCAGTACTTACCTGATCGCCTATCACGATAAGAACTGCCTGTCCGTCTGTTACCGGCTCTGTTTCATATTCGCCGGGAGTTGCATTTATCTTCAGCCAGTTTCCGCCCACCGGAACAGCGCCTTTTATACGATATACCCTTCCGCAGGCAGGATCTGAGAATATGCTTTCTGTAAGCTCCCGTAAATCTTTCTCAGGTATTTCAAGCCGCATAAAATAGTGAACTCCGCTCAGTATATCATCAGGAGAATACTTTTTCACATAGGAAGCAAGTCGGTATCCGGAATTCATAAAGGAAGACATATCTTCTTCTGTAAGTTCCTTCCAGTCCTTTGCAGTCATGTCAGCCGTTGTGAACCTGCGCTTGCAGCTTATGCTCTCAAGTGCAGTATTAAGCCTGCTGACCGCTTCTTCTGCTTCTGACGGATCACCTTTATACTTGCTCAGTATCAGTCTTCCGCAGCAGGCAGCCTCCGAAGCGAACAGGTATTCCATCTGATCAGTCAGTTCATCAGAGCCTGATTCAATCACAGTGAGAACGCTACCTATCTCGAACCAGCGGTCAAGAGGTTCGTCACGGATAACGTCGAAGAACTCGTCCATATCAAAGACTCCGGAGGGTTCGATTATTATGCGGTCGAAATGCTGCATACCGAGTGCGATGAGCTGAGTACGGAAACGCCGCCTGTGACAATGCTGATCGCAGCCGCCCGAGACCATTTCAAGCTGACAGTTCTCGCTTTTCAGCTCCTGCAGCAGAAGCATATCCACATTTACTGCACCGAGATCGTTCACAAGAACGGCGATGCGAAGTCCTTTATCCAGCAGATACCTTGCATAGTTCAGAAGAAACGTTGTCTTTCCGGAGCCGAGAAGCCCTGTTATCAGATCTACCTTTGTCATATCTCTCCTCCTCCCTTTCCTTGTTATTCTATCATAATACTTACTTTGTGTCAACCTGAGAAAGCTTTTTGAGGCCTTTGGTTATCGCTTTGAATACAGGTGCTGCTGCTTCATTGCCGTAACCGCCGTCCTCTGCAAGCACCGTTATGGCAAACTCCGGTGATTCTGAAGGGTAGAAACCGGTTATCCAGCCGTGACATAGCTCCTCTCCGTTCTTGTCATAGCGTCCTGTCTGCGCTGTTGAAGTCTTAGCGCCGGCATGGATACCCCTTGCATAGGCATTCGATTTCTTGTTATCCTTTACAGCCGATACCATCATATCCCTGATGTCAGCTGCGGTAAATCTGTCTATTACACGGGTGGCCGGGATGCGTTTTTCACTGGTAATTGTTCTGCCGTCACTTGTCAGCCCCTTTACAAGAGTCAGAGGGTGAAGTTCTCCGCCGCCTGCTATTGCTGCCGTAAGCTGATTTATCTGTATCGGTGTAGCTGTAAGCTTGCCCTGACCGAACGAAAAATTTGCAAGCTCGGCCGGAATCAGGAGTTCTTCTGTTGTGGGAAGGACTCCCGCCGACGATACCATGCCGGCGCACAGCATATTATCCCTGCCAAATCCGAAATCAGATGCAAGCTGCCGGAAACGCTGTACATCGAGACTTCGGCTAAGACTGATGAAATAGGTATTGCAGGAATTCACAAGAGCTTCGGTCATGGTTTGCAGGCCGTGCCCGTCATATTTATGGCAGTTGAAAAGCTGGCCTGAGATATTCTCACTGCCGGTGCATTCGTATACTCCGTTCTGCCATCCCTCTTCAATCCCTTCGCAGGCTGTTACAAGCTTGAATACCGAGCCTACACTGTAGGAATACAGCGCACGGTTGATAAGAGGCAGTTCTTCGTTATCAAGTGCAGCGCCTATATCATCAATTCTGTATCCCGGCTGACTTACAAGTGCAAGTATCTCCCCGGTATCGACTTCAGATACTACTATAACGCCTTTTTTTATACTGCTGCCGCATTCTTCGCAGAGCTCCTGAATACGGCTGTCTACCGTGAGTACTACTCCTGTATCCTGCTTGCGGCTTCTTATCACTGTCTTGCCTCTGCCGAGCATTACTCTTCCTGAGCCGTCAACTGCATAGGTTACGCTGTTCTCCGAACCGCTGCCACGAAGTATAGCATCGTAGGCATACTCTATCCCGCTGACACCTGTGTCCTCAGATGTATATCCGATAATGTGCTGAGCAAGCTGATGACTGCTGTATCTCTCCGGAACAGCAAACACCGTAAGGCCGTCTGATTCCTCAGTTTCCGCCTTGCACTCGTATGTGAAAGGCCTGCCTTTTTCGCAGCTGTGAAGAAAAGATTCCCGGTCTAATGCTGTAGAAGCGGCTGCTTCACAGTCGATAGCTGAAGGAACAGCTACGGCGACATACTTCTTTTCTCTGTTCACAAGAGGCTGCATATTCCTGTCATATATCGTACCCTGGCACTCTCCCGCCGATACGGTCAGGTCTGAGCGCTCTGCTTCAACCTGTACAGCCTCCTCAGACATCTGTGATGCAAGACGATAATAATTTGCAGCGGTCAGAACAAATGACATAAAAAATCCTGCCGTCAGGACAAGTATCCGGTCTTCTCCGAATTTACGCATAAATAAACACCTCCGTACAAGTATTGACGGAGGTGTGATTATTATTCAAGTATAACGGTAAAAGGACCGTCGTTTAACAGTTCTACCTTCATATCAGCGCCGAATATTCCTGTTTCGGTATGCTTTCCCTTGCTCCGGCAGTACTCAACGAAGTAGTTGTATAGCGCCTCGGCGTGGTCTGGCTTGGCTGCCTGTGTGAAGTTCGGACGGTTGCCCTTGCGGCAGTCAGCATAGAGTGTGAACTGCGATACAACGAGAAGATCTCCGCCTACATCAGCAAGCGAAAGATTTATCTTGTCATTCTCGTCCGAGAAGATACGCAGGTTTATCATCTTGTCAGCAAGTCGTCGGCATTCAGCCTCAGTATCCTCTGCTCCTATTCCGAGGAGTACAAGATAGCCCTTGCCAATGCTTCCGCAGACCTTGCCGTCTACAGTGACTGAGGCAGAAGTAACTCTCTGCAATACTATCCTCATGTTACTTCCTCACTATATCAGTCTCAAACGGCGCAAGTACAAGATGATCCTTGCCGGTAGCGCTTATGAGGCTGTACATGGACTTTGGAAGCGAAATCTCGGCAGTTTCCTCTGAGTTATTGAAGAAGAAGATAAACTCCTCCTTGCCGTTTGTACGTGTTGTTACTTCAACTCCCTGAGGAAGTCCTTTCAGCTTCGGAATCTTGGTCTGTGTCATGAGGTTGGAAGCAAAACCGTCGTAGAATTCCTGCGTACTTATCGTTCCGACATAATAGGTAACGCCTGAGCAGTAGCGGTTCATGGTAACTGCCGGACAGCCTGTGTAGAAACCGTCTGTATACTCGGAATACGCTCTTGCAGATGTCGGCTGGAGTATATCACACCATTCAAGACACGGGTACTCGCTGCCGGAGAAATCTCTCATAGTACGTTTGATATCTCCTATAGGATCATACTCGGATATCTCTGCGCCGACAAGCTCCTTGAATACTGTCGGGAGATCGTCCATGATGCAGTTGTTGTGCTCGTCCTTGACTCCGGTGCGGCAGGTAAGTACAAGAGTGCCGCCGTTGATAACGAAACGGTAGAGGTTCTCGGTCACTGCACGCTTGTTCACAAACAGTGACGGAGCTACAACGAGCTTGTACTTTGAAAGATCTGTTCCCGGATATACTATATCGATATTTGCACCGTACTTTGAAAACGCATAATGGAACCTGCGGAGCTGCTCCATATAGCTGAAGCCTGCGGTCTGAGGCTGTATATCAAGAGCATAGCTGCTCTCGGGAGAATACAGCAGCGCAATATCCGATACTATCTCGGTGTGCTCGAGCATACCGAGACGTCCTGCTATCCTGCAAAGGTCGGAAAACTCTGTGAAACGTCGGTTCGGCTTGCCGCTGTGATCAAAAATACCGTGCCAGAACATCTCTGCTCCGGTAAGGGCTGTCCTCCAGCGGAAATGAATCACTGCGTCGGCACCGTGTGCAAAAGCCTGAAGCGAATAACCCTTCAGCTGACCTGGCTGCGGTGCGGGAGACATGGGACTCCAGCTGCCTGTCGGGCCGCTGAGCTGCTCCATTACCCAGAATTTCTGCTCACGCACACCTCGCATAAGATCGAGGTAGAAAGCATGAGAATACGGCTGCTGTTTATCCTCTGGCATTCTGATCGGAGGATAGTTGTCATAGGAAACGAAGTCAAGCTCGCCGAATAGTCTGTAGAAATCGGGGGTATTACTGCTGAAGCAGGTATTTGTCGTCAGCACTGCCTTCGGGCACTCCCTGCGTATGGTTATGGCTATTTCCTTCACATAATTGATGATACTGTCGTTGCAGAAACGGTACCATTCAAGACAGAGTGCAGGATTCTGCCATGCTTTCGGATAGGCTGTCGGAGGCTGTATCTGCGAAGCGTTGTTGTACTCACCGCTCCATACTACGTTTCCGAATGCCTTGTTTATCATCTCAACATCTGCATACTTATCAAGCAGCCATGCACGGAATTTGTCACGGCAGGCCGGACAGGTGCATGGATATGCTTCAAGCTCATTGTCGATCTGCCATGCAACTATTGATCTGTTGGCATTGTAGCGGCGCACTATCTGCGTTGTTATGCGACGTGCGTGCTGAATGAATACAGGTGAATTGATGCAGCGGTGGCCGCGGACACCTGTCTGGACAGGTTTGCCGTCCTCGCCGATACGTACTATATCGGGATAGGATTCATACAGCCACAGAGGAGGACAGTTTGTGGGTATACCCATTATTATACCAAGTCCTGCCGAAGCACAGAGCTTCATTATCTCATCAAGCCATTCAAAATCATAATCGCCCTCACGGGGTTCGAGTCTCGACCATGAAAATTCACCGAGCCTTACTACCTTAACTCCGGTCTGAGCCATTGTGATTATGTCATGCTCCCAGAGAGTCCGGTCGCACTGTTCCGGGTAGTAGTCAACGCCTATGATCATTTTGCACCTCCGGTAATCAATCTATATCGTACTCTATTACCTGACAGTTATCCATGGACCAGCTATCAAATTCAGTATTAGTCATATAGTGGAAGTAGGTCTCAATAACACGGCATACACCGTTATGAGTCACGAGAAGAACGTTTTTATCTGTTTTACCATAGTTTGCGATAACTTCATCAAGAAGAGAATATACTCTGTGTGAAAGATGAAGGAGCGGCTCTCCGGTATGGCCCATAGGAGCAGCAAATTCCTTCTTGTTTTCTGTAAAGCCCTCGGCATTTCTGGGCTGTCCCTCAAATTCGCCGTAATCCCACTCACGAAGACGGTTATCATACTTCACGGGAGCAAGTGTCATGCTGTTTGCCTGCTGAGCGGTCTCCTTGGCTCTTGAAAGCGGTGAACAGTAGATGATGTCTACCTTTCCCATCTTCTTGAGTGTTCCGGCAAGTCTCATTGCCTGCTCAGCACCGGTAAAATTCATTGGTACGTCTGTTGTTCCAAGAATGAGATCCTTCTTGTTGTATTCGGTCTCACCGTGTCTTGTTACAAATAGTTTCATTTCTTACCCATCGCCTTTCTAATTTCTGCCTCTGCATTTTCAAGCATAAGCTTACTTGGATCTTCACCGCCCATGATCCTTGCAACTTCAGATATACGGCCCTGAAGATCCAGTTTTGTTACGTGTGTTTCTGTCCTTCCGTCTTGAACTGTCTTTTCAATAAGCAGATGATCATCTGCCATTATTGCAATCTGTGAAAGATGCGTCACGCATATTACCTGACGCACCCTGCCGAGTTCACGAAGCTTGATGCCGATCTTCTGAGCGGCCTTTCCGCTTACGCCGGTATCTATCTCATCGAATATCATAGTAGGTATACTGTCTCTGTCGGCGATAACGCTCTTGAGTGCAAGCATGATCCTGGAAAGCTCTCCGCCTGATGCTATACGGGATATCGGCTTTGGTTCCTCGCCCTTGTTCGCGGATATGAGAAATTCTACCGTATCCATGCCGTTTACGGTAAGCTTACCCTTCTCGTGATGTACGGCTATGACTACTCCGGCCATGTTCAGGAATTCAAGCTCCTCGGTAACGCGGCTTGCAAAGCGCTCTGCTACTGTTTCGCGGTAATCATAAAGCGCCTTTGCCCTGGAGGTAACGGTATGCAGCAGTTCTTCACGCTTTTCCGTCAGTGAGCGTATCTCGTCTGTGCTGCTGTCAAAGCCTGACAGTTCCTCGCATGAATCCTCATAGAGTTTTACAAGCTCGTCGCAGTCAAGAAGATACTTGCGTTTAAGCTTATTGAGCGCTGCTGTTCGTTCACGGAGATACTCAAGACGCTGACCGTCAAGTTCCACCTTGTCAGCAAGCTTTTCAAGCTCATATGCTATATCGGAAAGCTCTATTTCGGCTGCTGTCAGCCTTTCATAAAGAGCATTCGCCTGTTCGTTGTTCTCGGTATACGGTGCAAGCTCCTGTTCGGCGGATACAATCATCTCACCGGCTGCGTTTTCACCTGAAAGAGCCTGTACTGCCGCACGTACAGCAAGTATTGTCTTCTCGGAATCCCTTGCAAGAGCATACTCCTTCTCAAGCCTGTCATCTTCTCCGGGTTCCGGAGAGAGCTCGCCGATATCGGCTATGACTTCATTGAGATATCTTGTACGTTCTATCCTTGTGGATTCCTGACGCTTAAGCTCACTGAGCCTTCTTGATATCTGCTGGAGCTCACGGAATGTTGTACGATACTCTTCAAGAAGAGTATCATCACCGCCGAAGTCATCGAGGATGTGCAGATGTTTCTCGCTGTCAAGGAGTATCTGATTATCGTGCTGACCATGGATGTTTATCAGCAATGCTCCGAGTTCTCTGAGCATTGCAACAGTAACAGCCCTGCCGTTGATCCTTGCAACACTTCCGCCGTCTGCACTTATCTCACGGGTTATGGTGATCTCGTTGTCTTCATGGGATATACCGAGCTCGTCAAGCTTTTCGCATACACCGTCAGACAGGCCGGTAAATAGAGCAGATATCTCAGCCTTCTCGCAGCCTGTACGGACAATGTCCTTAGTGGTGCGCTGTCCGAGCACGGCATTTATACCGTTTATCAGAATAGATTTTCCGGCACCTGTCTCACCTGTAAATATATTCAGTTTTCCTTCAAGCGGTATCACGGCTTCCCTGATGACCGCAAGATTTCTGATATAGAGTTCTTTCAGCATTACAGCTACCTGTTCCGATCTTTGATATATCCGTCAGAGTACCTTGCCCGCATTCGGGAAGAGTTCACTGCGGAACTTCTTTGAGAGCCTCTTTGCATCGGCTTCGCTTCTTACAAGTATGAATATTGTATCGTCACCTGCAAGAGTGCCTACAACGCCCTCGTGGCTGACTGAGTCTATTGCAGCACAAGTACCAGGTGCCATACCTGTCTTGCATTTCAGTACGATAGTGTTCATTGCATAATCTACAGCTATTACCGATTCTGCAAACAAACTCTTCTCAGCAGCAGCTGTAGCGGGAAGAGTATACCTGTATACTCCGTTGACGTCACGCTGCTTGACGAGCGATAACTGCTGTATGTCTCTCGAAAGAGTTGCCTGGGTCGTTTTGATGCCGCGCTCTGCAAGGAGCTTCATAAGGGCATCCTGTGTTGCAACAGGCTGTTCTGTGATGATTTCAAGGATTATATCCTGTCTGCGATTTTTCATAACTACCTCACTTTATTGGTCTGCACAGCTTCCTGCAAAGTGATTCGTGGAAGGAGTTGCCTATAAGACTTACGAATTTAACATTGTGCCGGCCGCGACATATCTCAACGGACTCGTTTTCTCCGAGTTTCCGTTCAAGATCTCCGTCAACCGTTATTACCATTGAACCGCCACGGGTCTTGTCCGTGATGGTGAGTCTTCTTCCCGGAGAGAACATCGTCGCCCGGGAGAAGAGCGAATGCGGACATATCAGCGTCATCTCAATACACTCGAGATCTGGTTCGATAACCGGCCCTCCGGCTGAGAGCGCATATGCTGTTGATCCGGACGGGGTACTGAACAGTACGCCGTCTGCACGGTATTTTCCTGTAAGGTATCCGTCGGCGTACACATCGAAGTCGCATATCCTGAAGCTGCCTGAGCGTGCAGCGATCTCGTTGAGAGCGGTATACCTTACTTCGCCTTCTTCGCCGCTGAATATCACATCAAGCGTCATACGCTCGGATATCTCGTAATCGCCTGACTTGAGGCGGAAGAGGTTATCAAGCTGGTCAGCTTCAAGGCTTGCAAGAAAGCCGAGTGTTCCGGTGTTGATACCGAGCAGCTTTGTATCGGAGCCGATCAGGTACTTCGCACAGCGGAGAATCGTACCGTCTCCGCCTATGGCAAGAACAAAATCTGCGTTCTTTGCCGACTCGCTTATATCTTCAAAGTGTACAAAGGGTTTATCTGCAAAATCGTTGCGGAAATCCCCGCTGACATACACTTCGATACCTGCAGCATCAAGGACATCGCAGGTCTTTCTCGCACACTCAAGAGCATTCGCCTTCTGAAAATTCGGATAGAGTGCTGCTTTCATATTATCCTCCTTGTTCACAGGTTCCCGAATGCCTCGTCCACGAGACCGCGGAAGTCCTGTACCGGTGATTCTGCGGGAACACTGCCCTTTACCAGCTTCACCAGATATTCTATATTGCCGCTGCCGCCCTTTACCGGGGAATAGGTATATGCAGCGGGGAACAGACCGAGGGAACGTGAAAACATATCAATTTCACTCAATACCCTCTGATGAACCTTTCTGTCCTTTACTATACCTCTTTTTCCGATATCGCTCCTGCCGGCTTCAAACTGCGGCTTTATGAGTACTGCCGCACATCCGCCGTTCTTAAGGAGCTCGGCAGCTTTAGGAAGTATCTTTGTAAGTGAGATGAAGGAAACATCTGCACTGATTATATCAGCACATCCGCCGATATCATCTGCTGTTATATCACGGATATCCGTACCTTCCATGTTTACCACACGGCTGTCACGGCACAGGCTCTCTGCAAGCTGCCCGTGTCCGACATCTACAGCAAAGACCTTTGATGCGCCGTGAAGAAGCATGAACTCTGTAAAGCCTCCGGTAGAAGCTCCGATATCCATACATACAGCTCCGGTAAAATCGATACCGAATACCTCCGCAGCCTTTTCGAGCTTGAAGGCTCCCCTGCCGACATAGAGTTCCTGTTCAGCGGAGACTATATCATCTGACCCGGATACCTCGACAGACGGCTTCTTTGCTGTACGGCCGTTGACTGTTACAGCACCGGACGATATCATTTCCTTGGCACGCTCACGGCTGCGGGCTATACCCCTTGCTACAAGCTCAGCGTCAAGTCTCGCCATCTGTGCCGCTCCTCTGCTTAACGTATTCAGCCATTCTTTCGGCAGTCAGTCCGAGCTGGTCGAGACATTCCTTTACGGATGCCTGCTTCACAAAGCCCTTTATCGCTACACGGCTGTAATCGCCCATGAATCCGGAGACTTCGAGCATTTCACCGAGTTTTTCGGAAATACTGCCGCAGCACATAGCCTCTTCAAAGAAAACTATCCTTTTATAGTTCTTAAGCTCGCTGTAGAGCACACCGGGAAGCGGGAATATCCGTGTAAGTTTCAGCAGATCACAGGTCATGCCGTCATTTTTCAGAATGTCCTTTGCCTTGAACGCTTCATTGAAACAGCGACCGTAGGATACTATAAGCGTATCCGAATCTGCTTCCTTTATGAATACATGATCCGTTGTGTCGGTGATCTCAGAACAGCAGCCTTCTTCGCTTCCGCGGGGATAGCGTACTGCAACCAGGCCTTTGTCAGCAAATACCGCCTTGTTCAGGCAGAGCTTCATCTCTGCATATGATGACGGTGAGTATATCACTGTTCCGGGTATCGTCGTAAGCATCGGGATATCGAGGAGTCCCTGATGAGTTTCGCCGTCCTCTCCTACTATTCCTGCACGGTCGATGCCGAGTACGATATGCAGCCCGCCGATAGCTATATCATGCACAAGCTGATCGTAGGCACGCTGGAGGAAAGAGGAATATACAGCAAATACAGGTATCATGCCCATTGAGGCAAGTCCGCCGGCAAATGTAACGGCGTGCTGCTCTGCAATTCCTACATCGAAGAAACGCTCCGGGAATCGTCTTGCAAAGAACTGGAGACCTGTACCGTATTTCATTGCCGCAGTTATAGCGCATATACTGCTGTCACGCTCTCCGAGCTCGGTTAGCTTCTTTCCGAATTCACTCGAATAGGAATCACTTGCGGAGACTTCGGGATTTCCTGTGGCAATGTCAAAACGGGATATACCGTGGTATTCTCCGGGATTTGTCTCAGCAGGAGGATAACCCTTTCCCTTTTTCGTCTGTACATGGATAAATACGGGAGAATGTATCTTCTTTGCCATTCTCATGGCTTCGTCAAGATCGTCAATATCATGTCCGTTGATCGGACCGAGATAGGTAAATCCCATATCCTCGAAGATCGTAGTTTCGAGCACAGTAGACTTTACTGCGTCCTTTACTCTCTTGATGCCCTTTGCCATCTTCGTACCGACAGCAGGGAGCTTGTTGATATTGCGCTCGACCTTTCGCTTGGTATCAAGGTATTTCTCGGAATTTCTGAGCTCCGTGAGATATCTTGCAAGGGAACCTACATTCTTGGAAATAGACATTTCGTTATCGTTGAGGATAACGATGAGGTTGCTGACGGATTCCTTGCCGGCATTGTTCATTGCTTCATAGAACATACCGCCGGTCATGGCTCCGTCGCCTATAACAGCTATTGTATAGTTGTTCCTTCCCTGCAGCTTCATCGCCTCTGCAATACCGCAGGCAACAGAGACAGAATTACTGCTGTGTCCGGAAATACAGGTATCATGAACAGATTCTTCCGGCTTCGGGAAACCGGAAATACCGTCCTTCTGTCTGAGTGTACCGAATCTGTCTGCACGCCCGGTAAGTATCTTGTGGACATAAGCCTGATGACCGACATCCCATACTATCCTGTCCTCGGGGGAATTGAAATTGCGGTGGACAGCAAGCGTAAGCTCAACAACACCAAGATTGGAGGAAAGATGCCCGCCCGTCCTGGAAACGGTGTTGATGAGAAGATTCCTGATCTCGACGCATAATCCTTTACACTGAGGAAGCGTCAGCTTTTTCAGATCCTCCGGAAGCTGCAGATCCGACAGACTGACCTTATTTCCGCTGTTTACTAAATCATTCATTTTTCACAACCGCAGTCACACTGTACTGCGCAGCTCCTTTTATTTTTTTCTGTTGAGCAATCTGATCGTAAGTTCACGGAGGAACTCGTTATTGTCAAAACCTTCAAGGATCTCAAGCGCCTCATCTGTCATGCGGTCTGCTATCTCCTGTGCTTTCTCTACTCCGTAGAGAGATACGAATGTTGTTTTGTGCTCCTGTTCGTCACTGCCTACAGGCTTGCCGATAACTTCCTCGTCACCGGTGACATCAAGTATATCGTCAACTATCTGGAAGGCAAGTCCGAGCTTGTAGCCGTACTCTATAGCTGCACGTATCTTGTCACTGTCGGCATCGGCACAGATACCGCCCATAGCGCATGATACAGCAATGAGCTGGCCTGTCTTGCATTTATACATATTGCGGAGATTCTCCTCATCGACATCGTCACGGTTCTCGTTCTCCATATCGATGACCTGACCTCCGATCATGCCGTCTCTTCCGACTGCATTTGCAAGAACGGAGATCATGAGTATCTTCTGCTCTGCTGTGAGAAGCTCATCGTCAGCAAGTATCTCGAAGGGAAGAACTGCAAGAGCGTCGCCTGCAAGTATTGCCATAGCCTCATTGAATTTCTTGTGACATGAAGGCTTGCCCCTGCGGAGGTCATCATTGTCCATAGCAGGAAGATCATCGTGAATAAGCGAGAAGGTGTGCATCATCTCTACCGCACAGGCCGGTGCAGCAGCTCTGCGGTAATCGCCGCCGAGAGCCTCACAGAATGCATATACGAGCACCGGACGAACTCTCTTTCCTCCGGCCTCAAGAGAATAGTTCATGGCATCCAGAAGATTTCTCTGCGGACGGTTTTCGTAAGTATAGTTATTATACCTGCGCATATTTGCTTCTGTGTATGAATTGTAGTCCTGCATCTTTTCATTGAAATCGTTGACCATATTCATGATCATCCCTCCTGTTTATCAGGCTTGTCGCCTGTTATTATCATTTTTGCTTCATCGAGCTGCTTTCTGCACACACCTGCCAGCTTAACACCGTCTCCGTACATCGAGACTGCCTTTTCAAGCGGAAGGTCACCCTTTTCGAGCGCAGATACTATTTCAGCAAGCTCCTGAAGATTCTTTTCAAAGCTTTTGTTCTCTGTTTCGGTACTTCGTTTTCCCGGCATCTGTATCACCCTTTATCGTTTACCTTTTTTATCTCTGCCTCTGCGCTGCCCTGTGAGAAGCGAAGGGTTACTGTATCGCCTTCACTGAGTACATCTGCGCTTCGGATAAGCTCCTCTCCCTTGTATGCAAGAGAGTAGCCTCTTGTCATTACTTTCAGCGGGCTAAGTGCGTCAAGACTGCGTATACAGCTGATGAGCCTGCTGTCAAACCGCTCTATAGTACGGTCTATAGCCTGTCTGTTTCTATTTTCGAGAGATTCGATCCTCTCACCAGCTCTTTTCAGCATCTCCTGAGGAGACTGTGAGGAAAGCTTTGCATAGACAAGACTGAAACGATCAGATGCTGTATTCAGCGAGCGGTTTACCGCTGTTTCAGCACGCCTCATATAACTGTCTATCCATTCCTTTATCATATCCGTTGAGGGAGCGGCATTCATGGCTGCACCGGTAGGTGTGGATTCACGCCTGTCCGCAGCAAGATCGCATATCGTATAGTCGTCCTGATGGCCAACTGCAGATATCACTGGAACAGGACAGTTGTATACGGCATAGGCGACCTTTTCGTCGTTGAAGGCAGAAAGATCTTCCGTACCGCCGCCGCCTCTGCCGACGATTATTACATCGCAGCCTGCATCGGCAGCCTTGTATATAGCTGCAGCGATCTCCTCAGGAGCGCCTTCGCCCTGTACCTTTGTGTGGGATATATACACCTCACCAAGCGGATAACGCACTTCAAGATTCCTGATGATATCGTTGACTGCTCGTCCGTTCTTTGAGGTAACGACACCTATCCTTTTCGGCAGTCTCGGCAACGGGCGTTCATTATCGAACACTCCTGCTTTTCTCAGTTTCTCCTTCAGCTGTTTCAGAGCCATTGAAGAAGCACCAGCTCCGACAGGATTCATGTCGGTTATGTTTATTCTGTATGCACCGTTCGGTACATGGACTGTGATATCGCCCATGATGATGACAGACATCCCCGGCTCCGGAACATAACCGAGCCGTGATACAACGTTCGGGAATATCATTGCCCCGAGCTTGCTCGTCTTGTCGGTCAGGGTGATGAAATACATATCACCGCCGTTGCGAAGCCTGTAGGGATTTACCTGTACGATCTCGCCCCTTACGAATATGTTTCTGAGCTCACGGTCTGAAGACAGTATACTGTCTATCTTCTGATTGAGCTCCGTAATCGTATACTCCGCCATTATCTGACACCGTTACTCTTCAGATATCCGAATATCGCCGTTCCAGAGGCATTGTCGCATGAGAATTCCGGCTCGGCAAAGGATGAACCGGGATAGCGGATAAGTACCTCTTCACGTATCAGCTTGTCCGACATTACGCCGCCGGCAAAGAGAAGCGGAAGTTCTCCGTAAAGGGATATCGCATGATCAGTCATGGCTGTTATCGTTGCGGTTATCATATCAAGACAGTATCTTGCGATATTCTCGGGCTTTTCGCCTGCGTCGAGCATGGTACGGCATTTATTCTCTACGCCCGAGAGACAGCAGTTTCCGTCCTTTATGACAGGCTTTACCTTGAAACGCTTGTATGCATTGACTGCAAGGCGTTCAAGTTCCGGACCGCAGGGAAAACTGAGTCCGAGCATGACACCTGTACGATCTACGGCCTGTCCGGCCTTGAGATCGAGAGATGCGCCGATCTGAGTTATCTTCATGATATTCTCTTCATCCGGCTCACACAGGAGGCAGTCAGTTGTACCGCCGCTTACGTGGAAGGCTATAAAGCGTTCCTTTATAAGGTCGAATCTGTCGGCTGAATAAAGTGCGGCAAGTATATGGCCTATCTGATGAGAAGTCGTAAACAGCGGGATACGTTCTATCGCTGCAAAGGAACGTGCAAATCCTTCGCCGGCAAGAAAGCACGGCATATACGATCCTTCAACATTCCTCGGACGTGCGGAGGCCGTTACTGCCGCCGGTCTGCCGAGAGAAGCATCAGAATAAAGCTGTTCGACAAGCTCCGGGAGCTGCTTTGTATGGTGAAATACAGCATCGCTCTGACGGAGACCGAGTTCACCCGGTTTTACGGGAAGAAGCCTCTTGACCTGCACTATCCTGTTCTCTTCGCTTATGTATACAGCAGCCGAAGTCGTATAATTACTTGTGTCGATACCAAGATACTCAGGCATCAGAGTCCTCCTCGGACTGTCTGTCGCGGGAGAAGGCTCCGAGAACGCCGTTGATAAATGCGATATCTTCCTTATAGGTATATGTACCGGCAAGCGCTACGGCTTCACTTATAGCAGCGTTCATAGGAGTATTCTCATCATAGAGAGCCTCGAACATTGCTATCCTGAGTATCGCAAGATTGAGCTTGGATATTCTTGATACAGCTCTTGACTTGCTGTAGCCGGATATTATAGCATCTATCTCCTCAGCGTGCTCGAGAGTACCCTCTACAAGTTTCTTCACTTCATCGTTTACGGTGATCTCATCGATCTCCTCGGCGATGGCATACAGCTCATAGATATCGTCATCCCTGAGCAGCTTTTCAAAGATCAGCTTGAAAGCGCTGTCTCTTATTTCACGTCTCGTCATCTGAACTCTCCTTTGTTTCATCGAATACAACTCCGGTAACAGTTACATTCACTCTTGCGATCGTGACACCGGTCATCGTCTGGACATTCTCCTTTACGGCTGTCTGAACCTCCTGCGCTACCGACGGTGCTCTTACTCCGCCGTTGACCTTGATATCCATGTCGATCGCTGCAACATCGCCCATCATGCTGACTCTTACAGGACCGTTTCCTCTGAGCTTGCTCATCTTGTTGACCTCGCTGCCGAGAGAGGCCACACCCTTGACATCAAGAGCCGCAAGTTTCGCAACAGTAATGATAACATCTTCTGAGATCTTCAGCTTGCTGGAAGCAGTCTTTTTTACATCATCCATTTTTATTCCTCCGGTTCACAGGATTTGGATATATCATTTAATCATATAACTGGAAATACCCTTACCTATATATTATACCAAATAATTTCAATTTATACAACTACTTTACCTCAAAAATTCTTATATTTTCTGGAGAAATTTCTGCTTCGCCGAGGATGATGTCTTTAATGGAGGCTGCCTGAGCCTTATCAAGGCCTTCAGTACGCACAACGACCTTCGCTGTTTCGCCGTCAAGGTAGGCAACGCAGTCCTCAAAGCCCTGTGCTTTTACGAGAGATTCGATAGTACCCTCGGATTCTATGAGCTTTGATACCTCTACGGCATCAAGCGCATTTACTACCATCTCGTCCTCAGAGAGATCTCCGCCTCCGATTATGGACTGCAGGGTCTGGACTGCTTCGTCCCGGTTGTTCATGCGGTCTATCCTTGCCTGTGCAAAATAGTCAGACGCTGAAAGCAGTTCAAGTTCCCCCGTTGTCTCGGCGTTTACGAATTCTGTCTCACCGTAGGACTCAGGCTCCTCGCTTACTGCCTGAGAAAGCTCTCCGTCCGGAAGCTTCGGCAGCGCAGGAGCTGTTGTGTAGTTTATGTACACGGCCGCTGCAAGCATGAGCGTGAGACATGTCATTATTATCTGCTTCTTTCCGATTATCACTGATGGTTTCTTCATATTACCTCTCCTTATCCCATTTTGGTTACATATATCTTTCCCGGCGGCAGACCGAACAGAGCTTCGAGCGAACGGTAAATCTTCTCCTGTACCGCCGAACTGCTGCCGCCGGTACAGATAACTGCTGCTCCGGTTATCTCCGGTTCCTCTACTGAATCAAGCAATGCCTTGCGGCTGCCGCCTTCACTTACAATGACATACTTTTCATCCACCTCTTTCTTCTCTTTGCTCTCAGACGTTTTTCCTTCGCTGACGTAGATATTTCTTTCACTCCCGGCCGTCTTCAGGAATACTCTGACCTTTCCTGCGCCTTCGATACTGCTTAGAAATTCTTCAAGCTGCTTTTCTGTCTCCCTTCGGTATTCATCCGATGCTGAGCATAACTCAGCTCCGGTAAATGAAACACTTTGTTCTTTATCTTTCTCCGGCAGCAGAGAAGAAAGAAGTACAAGGAGGATCCCCACGGCTGCTATTGCCGCAGTGATACTCTTATCTTTCAGCATATCACGGATTCTTTTCGGCGACATCATATAAGACCTCCGTTTCTTCTCCAAGATAGCTTCTGACTGCTTCTGCTGCATCGGATGAACCGGCCTTTATCCTGACCCTGTCTATACATATGTTCCATTGTTCATCAATATGCATTTCCGGCTCTATTTCCTCATACTCTATTCCGGCGGATTCAAGTTCTGCACACAGCATACTCCTCAGGTTATCCTCCGCTTCTCTGCATACTGTTTGCCGGTATTGTTCTTCTGTTACGTAAGAACTGTAGCCGGTATCTACCGGCATAAGAGACAGTTCGGATAACGAAGCTCCGTTTATGAACGGTGTTATAAGGAGCAGCGCCAATACAAGATCCCCGATGAATCTTACGCTTTTTCCGAGCCTTGTTCCGTTTGATACTGATGCTATCAGCGATATACAGGCAGATACTGTACAGGCTGATATCACGGTGTTTCTTATTTCTTCCATACATCCACCTACGAAAGTGTATTCATAAAGATCGCTGTGCAGATAACGAGCAGCCCGCATAGTGCCGTGAGTACGCACTGAGCGAGCGAAAGTCCGTCGTCAAGACATTTCATGATCGATGAAACCGGAGAAGCATCAAACATATCAGCAACAGCTGATCCTGCCCATACTGCTAATCTGTATACAGCTATTTCTGCTACGGGTGGAAGAAGTATCAGAAGAACAGCGATTACTCCCGCTGTTCCTATCGTGCTTCTTATAAGTCCGAGGCTTCCCTTTACTGTAGAATAAGCCTCTGATACTGCTCCGCCTATAACCGGAACAGAGCCGGAAAGTATCATCCTTGCTGTTCTGTCTGCTGCGCTGTCTGCACGCCCTGCAAGACTGCACCGAAGTGTAAGGAAACCCGAAAACAGGACCGATGAGTATGTTATTGCGGTATTTATAGCTTTTCTCAGGAATCCTACTATCGCCTGACCGGCAGAGTTTTCAAACAAGCTCCCTGTCAGAGCAAGAACGGTACATAAAGACATGAGAGGAAGAAGAAGTGCATCGGAGAGCTTTACTATAAGCTCCGTTGCTGCCAGTATCATGACATGATATGTACCTGCAGATGCGATTCCGCCGGAAAACACTGTTATAGCCGAGAAAACAGGTATATATACAAGTATGAACGAGGAAGTCAGTCTTATAGAGTCGAGAGCCCTTTCATAGACATTCAGCAGAGGCACTGCTGTAACTGCGGCAGCTGAAAGTGAAGTCAAAAGGCGGTTTATATCAGCGCTGCCTGAGAGATACTTCCCTGACAGACCTTCGGTGATCTTCCATATTAAAGATAATACGACTGCACTGCTGAATATACGTACAGGCTGAAAGGCACGTTCTCTCAGTTTCCCCATTACCTCAGATATCAACTGAGAAAATGAATAGCCTGCGGTATCACCGAGTGTAAGATCTATGTCGTATCCGCTGAGAATATTATCAGCATCTGAAATGAATCCCTTCTCTGTTTCTTCAAGACAGGCAGCAAAAGCACTGACCGGATGAACTGACAGCAGGATCAGGAACGGCAGACAAATTACGATAATTAAACGTTTCATACTTCCTCCTATTGGATTGCTGTTATCCTGTCTATGATCTCTTTTACAAGCGGCAGGGCAAGGAACATCAGCATTCCTCTGCCCCATATTCCGGCAGCAGCAGCAATCGAGTTTTCACCGCAGTCTCTGCACAGCTCACAGGTTATCTCTGTAATGACTGAGATCGCTGCTGCTTTGAAGATCACGGTAATGCAGCCGTCTTCAATTCCGGCTGAACTGAAAAGCTCACGTATGGTATTTATCAGCGGGGATATGAACATAAGAGAGGCAGTCATGATGCCTATACAGGCTGCAAGAGAGAGAACCATCGACTGTTCATGGCTGTATTGTCTCAGAAGAACGGCAAGAAGAGCAGAGCAAATACAGAAGGCCGCAGTGGTAAGACAGCTGTCGATCATAGGCCGAATACTTCCTTGACTGTATCAAACAACTCCCCTATCTCACGGATCATCATCATCAGGACGACTATAAGACCGGCAAGTGTAGTCATCATTGCCTGTTCGTCCCGCTCTGCACGTTTTAGTACGAGATTAAGGACAGCTACTATTATGCCGATGCCTGCTATCCTGAATATAAGATCAATATCCATGTTCTTTCTCCTTCCGCTATATTATCAGGACAAATAACATAAGTCCGGCAAGAATGCTTACATTACGCCATAAGCTTCCGTATTTCTGATACTCTTCTTTTCTTCTGACGAGCAGAACTGACGTTTCTTCACTGAGGGCATTGATCATCTCTGCCTGACCTTCGGAATCAGAGCTCCCGAGCTGTGTGCCAAACCTCAGAAGAAGCTCTCTTTCTTCCGGCGGTATTCCTTTTTGCGTATCAAGTGCCTCCAGCCATAGTCCGCTGAAATCCTTTCCGGGTATATGTTCTTCCGGCAGGCTCGAGATAAAGGTGAGTTCATCAGAAAAGGAGCATTCCTTCAGACCTGTACATAGCTCGTACACAGTAAGAGAACGATAACGTATCAAGTAACCGCTTTTCATCAGCAGTTCCCATAAATAGCGACATACAGATTCGTTCCGTCGCAGCTGATCTGCTTTAAGAAAGCCGCAAAGAGCTGCCGCAGCCGCTATGAAAAAGGCTCCGCTTATCCTAAGAAGCATTATCGATTATGTGGATATCCCGTATCTTTCCGGGAGAACTGCTGCCCTCAAGAAATACAGCTGTATCAAACGCTCCTGCTTCTATGAGCATCCGCCCTGTCCTTCTGGAAAGAAGCTGCTCCATATCTCTTGCGTGCATCGTTGCCGCAAAACGAACACCGCAGCCCGATCCTTCATTAACAGCTTCTGCATCTTCAACTGATGCAAGCTCATCACAGAATATCATAGACGGAGAAAGTGTACGGACGGCAGATACAATGCCTCTTGATCTCGAAATACCCGATATAACGCTTGTCAGCAGGCCAATATCGAACTGCGGTTCGCCTTCACAGATCGCAGATATCTCTCCTCTCTCGTCGATAAGAGAGACTCTTTCCTGATCTCCGCAAAGACGGCAGAGTTCTCGTATCATAGTCGTCTTTCCGGAATTTACACTCCCGCATATGAGCAGGCCGCGGCGGCTGCCGAGCATACGTGGATAGATCTTGTCTGCGCATCCGTGGAAGGCAGATGCAAAACGGAAATCAAGTGCGTTCCAGTCTTTAAGTATTCCTCCCGAGGTATATACACCTGCAACGCCGACTCTGATTCCGCCAGGAAGATTAAAGAATCCCTGTCTTAGTTCACGGTCGCAGGTATGGACAGAATGCTGTGCAAGTGCTGATACTATTGTCTTCAGGTCGCTTTTGGATACGTTTAAAAGACTGCCGGATCTACCTGAGGTCATAAGTGTACCGTCTGCTTTAAGATAACGTATTCTTCCTGGGCTGACAAAGGCAGGAGGTCTTCCGCAATACAGGCAGATATCAGTAAGACCTTGCCTGTCTTTTTCGCTTACTCGCTCCATAGCTGCACGCAAAGTCTCAGTCATATATGAACTGATCGTCTCATAGCTTGTCTTCCTTTTCAATGGATCACTTCCCTTCGATTAATACTATTCCGGACAGCCTCAAAATATTACTGCAAAAAAAAAGCCTGTCAGCACATAGCTTACAGGCATAAAAAACAGGCAGACACCGAAGTATCTGCCTGATATCGTATTGAGTAACGATTATTCCTTTACACCACCGAGAGCAACACCTGCAATGATGAACTTTGACAGGATGATGTAGATAATGATGATGGGAAGGATAGAGAGTGCGAGTGCCAGATAGATAGCACCGTAATCAGTGAACTTATCTGATGCCTGGATAGCAGATACCATCATAGGAAGGGTCTTCTGCTTGAACTTGGAAGAGATAAGGATCATGTTAGGTGTATAGAAGTTGTTCCAGCTTGCGATGAATGCGAAGATAGCCTGTACAGCTATAGCGGGCTTCATCATCGGAAGTGCGATTGAAAGGAATGTTCTGAACTCGCTGCATCCGTCGATTCTTGCAGCCTCAACGATGTCGAGCGGGAAGGATGACTTCATGTAGGAACGCATGAAGTATACAACCGCAGGAGCTGCAATAGCGGGGAGTATAAGAGGCCAGTATGTATCTGTTAATTTCAGCTTCAGCATGAAAGCTACGAAACCGGCAGAAGTAACCTGCATAGGAACCATCATTACAAGGAGGATGATTGTGTAGGAGATCTCCTTGAGCTTGAAGTCATATACATGGATGCCGTAAGCTGTCATAGCTGAGAAGAATACGGTGAAGATGGTTGAGAAAGCTGTGATGATAAAGCTGTTCTTGTAACCGATCCACACGTTGTAAACCTGTGTATAGTTCATATCGCCGAAGAGCTTCTTGATATTCTTGAACAGGTTTGTACCGGGAATAAACGAAATACCGTTTGCGATAGACGTTGAATCACGGGTAGCGTTAACTACAAGAATATAAATAGGAAGCAGACAGATAATGGTAAGGATAATGAACCATACAGTCAGAATAATTGACTTGGTCTTGAGCTTAGCTGTATAGCTGCCCTTTGAGTCGCCGTAAACTGCTTTCATTTTACTCATAACGACAGACCTCCAAACTGCTTATTCTGCTGCTTTAACTGCTGAGCAGCCTTCTTGCGCTGCTTCTTCTTAGCGATCTCATCCTTGTCACGGGTGAGATAGAATGCGATACAGCCGAGGATAAGCGTGATAATGAACAGGATAACGGAAGCCGCACCTGCATAACCCATCTTGGGGTCAGTCTGATCGTGGAAATACTCGTAAATGTATACAGCCACGGTCTTAAGGTCAGTATTAACCTTGTTAGGATCCTTATGATAGAGATAAGGAATATCGAACATCTGAAGACCACCGATCATAGATGTAACCAGTGTATAAGCCATGATGGGGCTTAACAGAGGAAGAGTGATCTTTCTGAATACCTGTCCGGATGTTGCACCGTCGATGCTTGCAGCCTCGAAGAGTGAGGGGTTGATACCCTGGATACCGGACATGAGCATGATCATAGTATTACCGAACCACATCCATGTCTGGATGAACATAACTACTCCTCTTGCCTGAGCAGTACCGGTAATAAACTTGATCGTGTCATACTTATCGGAGACAGTGTCATGCTTGACAATGCCGATCTTGCTTAATAAGAGATTGAGAGAACCCGGAGTATTAACAGCCTCACCGCAGAGCTGCAGGAAGAGTACAGCAACAGAAGCTGCTGTGATAATATTCGGGAGATACATTACAATCTTGAAGAAACCCTTTCCCGGGATCTTGAGGTTAGCCTCAGTGAACCATACTGCAAGGGAAAGAGACAGAGCGATCTGGGGGATGAAGTTTCCGCACCAGAGCAGAACAGTATTGCCGAAGGACTGATAGAAGCTCTTGCTGACATTACGTGCAGCACGTCCGCCGGCACCTGCGAGAATAGTTTTGTAGTTATCGAAGCCTATCAGTTCACCTGTTTTGTTATCCGTGAAGCTCAGGATAAAGGTGTTGATAAGGGGCCATAACTGGAAAAAGAAATAAACAATAAAAAACGGCAGTATGAAAAGATAGCCGTACTTTGCATAGCTGATGGATTTGATCCTTCTCTGGGCAGCTGATGCCATAACACACACCCTCTCAAGTTAAAAGTTTTATTAAATAATATGCGCCTACGGAATACCGAAGTATTCCGTAGGGTTACATATTAGTTTTTAATTGTCAGTAAGATGAACTACTGATTAGTCATCCCACTCGAGAGAAGAGATGTGCTCAGATACGAGATCCTTGAATGCTTCCTGTGTAGCCTCCCAATCACCGGAGCCCTCGAGGTACTCTGTCTTAACAGCGTCAACGAAGTCGCCCTTGATTGTGGAGTCATAAGGAGTGATAAGACCCTTGAAGTCAATTGTCTTAGCGTTGTCAGCGAGAGCCTCGTAGAAGTTCTGGCCGCCGAGGTTGTTTGTGATAACCTCGTTGAATACTGTCTTGGAACCGATGAGGTCGTCCATAACCTTGCTGTTGTTTACGTACTCAGGCTTAGCAACAGCGTAAGCAGCGAGCTGCTTCTCGTCAGATGTAGCAGAAACGATGAACTCTCTTGCCTCGTTGCCATTATCTGTATCAGGGTTAACAACGATCCATGTACCGCCCCAGTAGAAAGGAGTCGGGCCCTGGCATACTGCCCACTTGCCGTATGTAGCGCCGCCCTCGTTTGCATCCTTATCGAAGCCGCCAGCAGCATCAAGAGCGAAGCCGCCGAAGCCCCATGTAGAAACGAAGTAGCCCATGCAGCTATCGTTTGTACCAGCAGCTGTCCAGTCATCGGACCACTGGCTGTTCTTTGTGATACCGCCGCAATCCCACAGAGCCTTAGCTGTGTCAGCGAAGTCCTTGCAGAAGTCGTCGATTACGAGCTTGTTGTCCTTTACCCAAGGCTGTGTACGTCCACAAGCATATGCCTGCCACATACCACCGAGTGTATCAGCGAGAGCCGTCTTACCGCCGGACTTGTCAGCAACTGTCTTAGCAGCGTCAACGAACTTGTCCCAGTCAGAGATCTGCTTCTGCATTGCATCAGGATCAGCAGCACCGAGGTACTCCTCAGCGAGATCGCTTCTGTAGTAGAAGCCGCCTGCTGCAGCCTGCCATGAAACGCCCTTACGAACGCCGTTGGAATCCTTACCGATCTCATCTGTGTAACCGTAGATGTTAGCGAAATCGCTGTCGCCAAGACCGAGCTTCTCAAGAGGAAGTGTCTTGTCGTCGTCGTTGATGTACTTCAGAGCCCAGTCAGCCTCAACGAAGTAAACATCAAGGTCAGAACCAGCATCGAAGAGCTGATCATACTTCTCAGAAGCCTGACCGCCGCCTACACCGAAGTTGATGAAGTCGATACCGTCAACCTTACCGTCAGCGAGGTCGTCACCAACTGAATCAAAGTCGATGCCCTTCCACTGAGCGATGAGGTAAGGAACGTCATCACCGTTCCAAGCAGCAACTGTGAACTTGTCGCCGCCCTGGCCAACGCTTGCGTCTACGTCGCCGCTCTTAGCGTCAACAGCAGGCTTATCTTCGTCAGCAGGCTTATCCTCGTCAGCGGGCTTATCCTCGTCTGCGGGAGCCTCAGTCTTCTCCTCAGCCTGTGAAGCAGTGTCATCAGGTGTAGAAGTTGTTGTCTGGTTTCCGCAGCTTGCGAATGCTGTAGCAGCCATAGCAAGAGTAGCTACGAGTGCTAATGTTCTCTTAAGTGTGTTCATCAGATTTTTCCTCCTTAAATATGTATTATACCTCTTTCCGGGTATAATATTAAAAATGGATTTTTTCTGCCTCTGCACCAGAATCAATCTGCGGCGATTGTCCTCGCTCGTCATTTCTCTTCTTCTGCTTCGGCTGTCCTTCTCAGGACGGCATATCAGGAAACCTTGTTTCCTTTATGCACTGCTCAGAGAGATTTTTACTGACTGCATTTTGCGGTCCGGTCATATCATGACCCTTTCTCCCTTTGCGTTAATTCAAATATACAGCATTTTTTGCGAATAGTCAACCTTTGTATCATTCTTTAATATTTTTTGTGCGTAGTGTACATTTTCAACACGTCTAATTAGTACACTTTTACATATTAAATGGTCACATTCGGCAAATGTTACAAATCGGTAACTTCTTTTTTATGACCTAATTCAACATAAAGTTACCATTGATTTTATTGCATTTGACCAAGATAGAAAAGTATCGATTGCCTGAATACCCGTTTTTAGTCAATTTGTCACTAATTTGTTGCCAATTCGGCATAATAGCTCAATATCAGACTTGCATCTGTTGAATCGATTACACCGCTCTTATCAAAATCTGCTGCATTGGTCAAATCTTGTGGTATAACGCCTGCTCCGCCTGTAGACGTATCGGCATAGTGTTCAAGAACCAGTACGGCATCATTTGAATCAACAAAACCGTCACGGTTCACATCACCCGGCTTGTATTCTTCTATAACTGTTATCAGTACCTTTGACGGCATATCATCTGCCGTACCGTAATATCTTACAGCAACCGGCTCTCCGGTCTTCGGTACACTGTCGGTATGTGCCCAGTCTGCAAAATACATTCGCAGACAGTCTTCCTTGCTTTCCGTACCGAAAGCTCTTGTGAATGCTGCAAAGAAGTCTTCCTCGCTGCTGTAGCCGATATGATCTATCTGATCGTAGGAAATACCGCTTACGTCTTCAAGTGCTGCTATGGACATACCGCTTTCAAGCGGAAGGATTATCTCGCCGTCGGATACTGTATAACCTGTCACTTCTTTCGGTGCATCAGGAGCATCCGGTATCACGAAAGAGAATTCCTCCGACGTGAAATGCCTGTCATCACCCGCATCACGAATGATCACAGTCTCTCCTGCAAGCACGAACAGCCATTCCCCTGCTTCATCCTTGTAACGTCTGCTTGTTCCGTCTGTCCATTCGCCGCCGAAGTTTACTTCTATCTTTCCGTATTCTTCCGGAAGCTTCAGAGCGCTTCGCATACATTCAAGTACAAGACCTGAGAAGTCGGTTGTGTACTTTACGAACAGTTTTCCTGTACCGCCGTCAGGGAGTGTATATGTAAGCTCCTCACCTGCAAGCGGAGTCATATCAGCGCCGTCTGTATAAATATTGCCGGCATCATCCTGTGCAGATCCTTCTCCGCCTACAAAACGAAGTGTCTTTGTTTTTTCGTCTACCCATGCCGGCTCACTTTCAAGAATGATCTTTACTGTCCTGTCAGGTTTACCGTCAGATGATAGGACGATCTGCACCGGTTCAGAGGTGTCTGATATATCCAGCGGAGTAGAATACTCTCCTGAGACAAAAGGAATGCCGTTCACTGAGATATCTGACTCCGAGAAGATACGAAGCCAGAGACGTGTCTCACCGGCTGCACCGTGAAGTATTATTTCGTCAGGTGTAGTATACGGAGCTGAAAAGCTGTATCTGCTTTTCACAGTACCGCTGCCGAAGCTGTATTCAAGAGCCTGCAGCGACTGCTGCTCAGGAGAGAATTCACCGCAGGTCTTTATATCGCACTTGTCACTGTAGGCATATATCCTTACAGGAGATGTTATCTCTATCGGAGAAGTATACTCACGGACAGAGCTGTCGGCGTCTGTATAATACATTATCCTGCTGCCGTCAGTGGTATACATCGAGATCTTTTCGCCTGCTCCGACCATTCCGTCCGGGCGGCTGAACTTTACCTTTCCGGCGGGGCTTGCAAAGGCTTTCAGTGCGATATTGCCCATGAAGGCTGATACATCGCCCTCTGCGAACTCCTTGCGGAATGTTTCCATCTGCTCCTCCACCATTTCAAGGAGGTCTGCATCCTCTTCCTCGATTCCGTCCATCAGCTGTTCGTATATAGCATCAAGGAGCATTTCCTCTTCCTCTTCGGTATAATGGATATCGTCGCCCTTGATATCTGTCCATTCCTCGCCGTCGGCGCTGTAGAAGCTTTCGCCGGCTCCGGTATATCCGGTTATTACATCATAATTAGTATAGCTGTCTACGCAGAATATCTCTCCGGTAGTGCTGTTCTCCGAGGCAATAACACATTCTATAGGTATAAGAAATCCGGTATCGGGTGAGCTGAGCTCGGCAACTATGCTGAATCGGCTGCCTGCCTCAGAGTATACGGCAGTATCGAACGGTATCGTCTGATAGCCTGTAAGCTCGCATACTCCGGAAGCAGCTTCATGCGGTGTACCGGAAACGGGATCGGCGGGATCAGTCAGATCCGTGTATACCCATATCTTATACTGTGTGCCGGACTGACGTATAAAGGTAGAGCAGGCTTCGATATTCTCGTCTTCCCTGCCCTCAAATACATTTGCCATATATGCAGGCTGTCCGGGGTCTTCGCTGTCATCATGGACGCTTATTGTCTGCATTGCAGCAAAGGTATCATGCTGGTATATATTCGAGTAGTTGTCTGCACGTCCAAGTTCGAATGTTGTGAATTCACTGAGGGAGGTATCCTCGTAGGATATCCATATATAACCTTCCTCGCCGTACTTCGCTCCCCAGCTGTTCTTGCAGAGCCATGCACCGTCATTCTCCGGAGTCAGGCGGAAATTCTCCTTTGGATAGTTGTCATCCCATCCTGCTATAGTGACTGCGTGGTTTGCAA
Organism: Ruminococcus sp.; assembly: GCA_017620025.1. Taxonomy (GTDB): domain Bacteria; phylum Bacillota; class Clostridia; order Oscillospirales; family Ruminococcaceae; genus Ruminococcus. Next base: position 16,273 of record JAFZRF010000043.1, on the reverse strand, counting down.
ATCTCGGTCTCTTCCGGCAGAAGGATGAATGATTGGTGCTGTCGTAATATTTGGAAACATTAGAAAAATAGCTTACCTCTACAGGCCTTCCGCTGTAGACCATCTGCTTGACAAGTGAATTCACCTCGTCTGCATTGGTTCGGTCGTGATCAAAGTCGAAGGTGTATGCAGTTTCAAGGTGGTAGACTGCCTCGGTCATATCACGCCTTTCCTTGAGCTTCTCCTTGTCTCCGTATGGCATGAAGAATTCATCCACAGGCCCTTCCCACTGTGCCCACAGACAGATGACTGCATCGGAGTTTGCACCCTTATTGAGCTGTTCATCAAGAGAAAGCTCAGGTTCAAGCTCACGGTAGAACTGTCCGGCAACCTGGAACTCAGAGAAATCAACTGCTTTTCCGTACTGATACAGCTGTGCCTCGGCACAGGCCGCAGCTCCATGAGCCCAGCAGGTGCCGTAGCCGGTCTGGTCACGGACGGGTGACATTTTTCCCTCGTCACGAAGACTGTATTCTTCAGGGAACTCTTCAGGAGTGCCGTCAATTGATACCGCATTGGTAAGAGGTGTATCGACGGTGAAATGCAGCTCTCCGCCTGTACCGCTGTTCTCCGAGAAAGAGAATACAGGTGCAGAAAGGCTTATGCTCGTATGTGCGGACGCCTTTACCGGAAGAAGCTCCGCTATTTCTGCCGCTGACGGCTGAATAAACGATAAAACTACAGCTGCCGCAGATGCAGCAGCCTTGATTTTTTTTAAGATCATGGATCTCACCTTTTTATTGTATAGAATACTATACCGAACCACTCTCTGACCCAGTATGTAGGCAGCAGCCAGCCCGGTGTAGAGGCCGAGATATTGTATGTGCTGTCGATACCCTGCTGTCGTGCAAGCATCTCTGCCCGGTACTGATGAAAGCCGTCAGTACAAAGGGTAATAGTTTCCGGAAGACCGTTCTCTTCAACGACCTTCCTTGAAAAGAGAAGGTTCTCTTTGGTATCTTCTGACTTGTCCTCCATATATATGCGGTCTTCCGATATGCCGAGCTGTACGAGGTAAGAACGCATACACTCAGCTTCGCTGATATATTCGTCCTCGCCCTGTCCACCGGAAACTACCACAGGTATATCCGGGTGTTCCGCAAGGAACTTACCTGCTGCCTTGATACGTCTTGACAGCATCAGACTCGGGCCGCCCTTGTTGACCTTGCAGCCGAGCAGAACAAGCGTCGTATCATTGTTCTTTGGCGGATCATTTATCTCGCTCAGCATAAGGCAGCTGAGTATACCGCAGAGGATAAAGCCTCCGGCAAGCAATACTCCCGATGATGCGAGGAATATCTTTCCCGGAAGTGACTGCCATATCCTTCCGGCAAGCTTTGTAAACAGCGGCCAGAAAAGAGTGATGACGGCTGCTGATGCACATACGATAAAGCCGAAGGCATTACCGATGTTGATTATCTTCACGGAAAGCGGTGCAAGAAACAGTGCTGCTAACACCGCAAATCCGGCAGCGATTATCAGACGGATAAGTATACCTATCATTCTGTGCTTTGTTTTCTCCATTATTTTTATGTGCTCCGTTATGTCAGTGCCGCATACAGCTCACTCTTACGGAAACCTGTTTCCTTTGCAACAGCCTTGCAGGCTTCTGTAGGACGTTCGCCCTTGTCAATGAGCTGCTGTACAAGCGCAAGAGCTTCCTCAAGTGTCACTGCTGAAGAAGCGTCCTCCTGCATTCCTTCAAGAACGAGGACATATTCACCTCTCGGTTCCTGTTCTGTATAATAAGTACAGGCCTCAGCGAGAGTCATGCGAAGCACTTCCTCGTGGAGCTTTGTTATCTCACGGCAGAGTGCTATATGACGCTCTCCGCCAAAGAAGCCGCAAAGATCGCTTAGAGTAGTCCTGAGCTTGTGCGGTGCTTCATAGAATACCATTACGGCTGTTTCATTGCGGAGCAGCTCGAGTCTTTCGCTGCGTTCCTTCTTGCCTACAGGTAGAAAGCCTTCGAAGGTGAAACGGCTTATCTGCATACCTGACAGAGCGGCCGCAGTAGTTACGGCTGCCGGTCCTGGCACTGCCCTGACCTCTATACCGTTCTCGGCACAGAGCTTTACGAGTACCTGTCCGGGATCGGAAATACAGGGCATACCGGCATCTGTTACAACTCCGCCGTTCTCGCCGGCAAGAAGACGTCCGATTATCTTCTCTGCATCGGCACGGGAGCTGTGTTCGTGGAAGCTTACAAGCTGCTGCTTTATCTCGTAGTGACTGAGCAGCTTCATCGTCACTCTTGTATCCTCGGCACAGAGGAAGTCTACCTCCTCAAGCATTCGGAGCTGACGGAGGGTGATATCCTCAAGGTTGCCTATAGGCGTTCCTATAATATAGAGTATGCCGCTCATGACTGCTCCTTTCCGGTGTCATATATTCGCTGGAGTTCTTCGGTGAAGCCGTCGCCGGAGCGTATGTACAGCTGCGGTTCGACCTTCATGAAGGACTTTGAGCCCTTCTTGCCTTCGATGAGAAACAGCCACGGAGTCTCCTGCGGATTCTTTGATACAAAGCGCAGTCGCTTGGGCTCGATGTCGTGATTCTTCATTGCGAATATAACATCGCTGAGACGTTCGGGACGGTTGCAGACACAGAGCCTGCCGCCGAATTTGAGGAGCTTCTGAGCAGCGGCGCACACATCGTCGATATTGCACATTATCTCATGACGTGCTATCTTCTGAGCAGTTATGACGCTCTCGAAGCCTGCCTTTGCAGCCTTGTACGGCGGATTGCAGGTAACGAGATCAAGCTGCCCGAGAGGAGCGCCCTCCCAGAGCTCTTTCAGATCTGCGCATACAGGTACGATACCGCAGGAATCATCAAGTCCGCTGTATTCAAGTCCCTTGCGGAGCTGATCTATCGCTCCCTCCTGGATATCCACAGCGTAGGTGATCTTAGGCGGTGCGGATTTCTGCATTATAAGCGGGATAATGCCGCAGCCTGTACCCAGGTCGCAGGCCTTGTCCTTCATCCGGTAATGAGAGAAATCCGTAAGCAGAAAAGCGTCAGTACCGAAACGATGATCGGTGCTGGCGCATACGTATATCTTCTCTGTCAGTTTTTCGTATCTGTATTCCATGAAAGAGTTCCTTTATCTTATAGTTCCTCCGCCCACGACAATATCACCGTCGTAGAAGACAACGGCCTGTCCGGAGGTAACAGCTCTCTGAGGCTCATCAAATTCCACCTGATATATACCCTCTCCAAGATAAGAAAGCACAGCAGGCTGTTCATGCTGTGAGTATCTTGTCTTAGCGGTTATACGCATAGGTGCATCAAGAGCCGGGACAGAGATGAGATTAACGTCCTCCGCTGTGAGGACTCTGGTATACAGGTCGGATTCATCGCCGAGAACGACAGTATTGCTCTCAACGTCCTTCCTGACTACGTATGCGGGTTTTCCGAGTGCTATGCCGAGACCCTTGCGCTGTCCGACAGTGTATCTGATGATACCCTTGTGTGTGCCGAGAATCTTTCCTTCTGTATCGGTAAAGCTGCCCTCAGGTACTTCTCTGCCTGTCAGCTTAGTAATGAAGGAGGCGTAGTCGCCGTCCGGTACAAAACAGATATCCTGGCTGTCAGGCTTGGCTGAGTTGACAAGTCCTGCCTCCTCTGCTCTGGCTCTGACCTCCTGCTTTTCAAGGGTGCCGAGCGGAAAAAGGGTATGAGAAAGCTGCTCCTGCGTCAGCGCATACAGGACATAGGTCTGATCCTTGCTTCTGTCCTTCGGCCTTTTCAGGAGATATCTTCCGGTATTCTCATCATAATCACGTACCGCGTAATGACCTGTAGCTATATAGTCATAGCCGAGTTCAAGTGCTCTTCTGAGCATCTTGTCAAACTTTACGTGTCTGTTGCATTCGATGCACGGGTTCGGCGTTCTTCCGCAGAGATAGCACTCCGCGAACTGTTCCATGACCTTCTCGCGGAATATGTCACGGAAGTTGAATACGACGTGCTCGAAACCGAGCTTGTACGCTACGGCACGTGCATCCATCACATCATTCAGGGCGCAGCAGGTCTTGCCCTCCTTCTCTGCCTCGACGATATCATCATCGGAAAAAAGCTTGAGGGTAACGCCCATCACTTCATAGCCCTGCTCTCGCAGGAGCATTGCGGCAACGGAGCTGTCAACGCCTCCGCTCATGCCGACCATTACTTTATTATTCATACTGTGCAAGATCCTTCAATCGATCACACTGCGCACATCGGAAAGAGACATGAAGTACATATCCGCTGTACTTTCTATCTCGCTCCGCTCTGCATCAGCGGCGTCATCATAGACGGCAGCGGTGATGAATCCTGCACCGGCAGCTGTCGTTATACAATGCAGGGAATCCTCGATAACAAGTGTTTCACGTGGAACAGTTCCGAGTATTTCCGCAGCCCCGAGGAATATATCCGGCCTGCGCTTTCCGCATGGATACTCCTTGTCAGTCAGCAGGAAGCTGAAGCGTTCATAGATACCGCACCGGCGCAGTACTGCCTCCGCAAGCGAACGGTAGGTAGCTGTTGCTATGCCGTATGGTATATGTCTGCTGTCAAGCTCATCGAGCAGTTCTGTGACATGGGGTTTCAGCTGTATATTTTCTTCATACTCATGGCGGACGAGTTCCTCTATCCTCCGGATAACATACTCCTTGGTGCAGCTGAGACCAAAATAGCTGATGAAGTACTCAGACGATTCATCAACGGTCATCTTCTTCATCCTGTCAGAAATATCCTCCGGCGGATCGGTAACTCCGTTCTCCCTGAGAAACGCACGGTCGATTTTGTACCATATTCCCATCGAATCGATAAGAGTGCCGTCGAGGTCAAATATGACTCCGTTAATCTGCATTTTCTTCCTCCGGCTCTGTTGTGTAATCAACGGGGTTATCGTACTCATAGTAATAATCAAATTCTCCGCTGTCGGGATTCTCTTCTCCGAACCACGACGGGTGACGGTCATGCATCCATTTATCCTTGAATGCATCGTCAGAATAATCCTTTCCCGCAGACTCTTCATTGCCTACAAGCACGATGGCCTGACTTCCCATATTGCCGTATACAGTCTCGAAACGGTCTATGGGATAGCAGATATTGCCTGCAAGAGGATCGGCTGTGTATACGACTTCTTCGTCAAGGTCGTATCCGTACACAGTCATACAGTGGTGGAAGTCATTGAACCAGAACTCATCGCCGCATCCGAGATCGAACTGGTATACGGCTTCGCTCTCAACAAGGTCCATTGTCCCCCACACTATAACCGGTCTCCCCTGATCTATCTGATAGAGCAGCTCCATGAACGGAGTGCCGGAAAGATCGGCAGGATACCAGTCTGACCCGAGATAGTCAAAATAATCGGTTGCAGCCCGCATAAGGACCGGTACATTACAGCCGAAGCCGTTCTCGGAATGCGGATCGCCAAGATAATAATCGTTCATGGTGAACCAGCCGTCCCAGTCCTGCGGGAGAAAATAATCGCTCAGAGTGACATTGTCGATCTCAAAGCCAAAATAATTAAGTGTCTGCGTAAGTGCAGTCACCTCGCAGCCGGTCGGAAGCGAAGGCTTCTGCATAACAGACTTGAAGGAAAGCACATTTCTCTGTGCCAGTCTGTAGCCGTCAGGCTGATCCAGATCTGCCGCCAGACGCTCAGGTGCTCCTGTCGCATCAGCGTCGGAGGAAGATCCGTTAACAGGCTCGGCGGCCTCAGCCGAAAGGACATTTGTATCATTTTCCTGATACAGATTTTCTGCCTTTTCGACTATACGGCCGCACGAAGTCAGCAGCATTGCCGCAGATGCAGCAAATGCCGCTGCTCCAATGAGTCTTTTCACTATTCATTACTCCATATCAATCGTTATTTTCGCCCTCAGATCGTCCTGTGCAGACGCTGCCTTACCCAGGGCCAGACCGTATATATCGGATGCTCTTTCCTCGAGCTCCGCAAATCGCCTTGCGGTGGCGTTCTTTGCGGAGAGTCGTGAAAGTGATGTCCCGTATGGAAGAAGGGCTTTTCCCTTCGCCCTTGCAAGGATCTCCGTGCCACGGTCGTTTAATGCCAGAATTCTGCCATAAGGCGGCAAATGCGTCATGTCGTCCCGGGTTATACCGATTAGGAGTGAGATAAGGATTCGTTTAAGACGTGCCATCGTATAGCGTTTTGTCTTTACGTTGTACAGGAGCTCCTCAAGCGAAGAGGCAGTTCTTGCACTGTAAAGTCTGTTTTCAAGACCCTGTCCGACATCGCAGAGCTTTGCCAGCTCATCGAGTGACGTGGTCCTGAGCTTGTAGAGGAATACCCTCTCAAGCCTTTTCAGATCGGCCAGTTCGCCGTTTGCTTCTGCGGAACGTATAGCCTTCGCAACGTGCTCAGGCATATAGTCCTCGGGATGTATGACCTCTGTATCGGAAAGCAGCTTCTCACGTATGTATGAAGCACTGGCGAAGCCCGAATCAGGACTGCTGCCGTCATGGGAATCTCCCCGGCGCTTCACGGTATACGGTACGATGGACGACGAGAAGGATCTCAGCGCCTTCAGGTATTCGATGCCGAGAGTATTGTTCGGCTCACTGATGATATCTGCATACTCAGGAGACTCCCCCCTTACCACTGAGTTCAGTGCTCTCGGGTAGGTATATCCGTTCTCCATTATCCTGCGTATCTCGTCCGCCCTGACGTCAGCCGTATGCTGCACCATATCAAGGGTTTGGGTGAGCTTCTCTATACTTCCGCATTCGCTGCCGAAGGATAATTCGTCCACTGCTCCGAGACAGTGCAGAAGCCATACTGCACCGGAGGCAAAGCTCTCCGCTGAAGACAGACTGTACTGTACCGGAAGTTCTATTACTAAATCAACACCGGACCTGACCGCAAGTCTTGCACGCCGCAGCTTATCCATTATCGCCGCATCGCCCCTCTGTACGAAGCTGCCGCTCATGACAGCGACAATGTGCGTAGCGCCGTGTCTGCGAGTCTCATTCACATGATACTGATGTCCGTTGTGAAACGGATTATACTCAGATATAATTCCGCTTACTTTCATTTTACTACCTCCGCACAAAAATTTCAATACTTATTTGTTAATTTTCATCTTACTGTCATATTATTATGTCATATATCAGGATATTTGGTGCATAAGCAACAATTTACTGCCTGAAGTAACCGAATATCGCAGTTTTCTTTAGTTTAATCCTGTCTGTGAATGAAAAAATGCTTGCATTTCTGAGAAAAATGTTATATAATGTATTCATGCACGCATAATGCAGAATCAATAAGTGAAAGGAATATGCAAACATGATCATTTTAGTTGTTAATGCAGGCAGCTCATCTCTCAAGTATCAGCTCATCGACATGAAGGACGAGAGCGTACTCGCTAAGGGCAACTGTGACCGTATCGGTATCGACGGACATATCTCCCACAAGACAAGCGACGGAAGAAAGTTTGAGGCTGACATCAACTTCCCCACTCACACAGAGGCTTTTATGGAGCTTGTAAAGGCTCTTACAACAGGCGACGCAAAGGTCATCGACAGCATGGACGAGATCTCTGCTGTAGGTCACCGTATAGTACAGGGTGCTGATGTATTCGACAAGTCAGTTCTCGTTACTGACGAGGTAATCGATCAGATCGACGACCTCCGTGAGCTCGCTCCTGTTCATAACCACGCTCACGCACTCGCTCTCAGGGCCTGCAAGAGCGTTATCCCCGCAAATGTTCCTCAGGTAGTTGTATTCGATACAGCTTTCCATCAGACAATGCCCCCCAAGGCTTTCATGTTCGGTCTTCCCTACGAGGACTATGAGAAGTACCACGTAAGAAAGTACGGCTTCCACGGTACATCACACCGTTTCGTATCCAAGGCTCTTGCTAAGGCAATGGGCAAGGATGTAAAGGATCTCAAGATCGTATCCTGCCACCTCGGCAACGGTTCCTCCATCACAGCTGTTGACGGCGGTAAGAGCGTTGATACCTCAATGGGCTTCACTCCCCTTGACGGTGTAGTAATGGGTACAAGAACAGGTTCTGTTGACCCCTCTGCCGTTACATTCGTAGCTGACAAGCACGGCTTCACTCCCTCACAGATGAGCGAGTACATGAACAAGAAGTCCGGCTTCCTCGGAGTTTCCGGCGTTGGCTCAGACAACCGTGACGTACAGGCTGCTGCTGTTGAAGGCAACGAGAGAGCTATCCTCGTTTCCGATATGCTCACTTACGAGATCCAGAAGTACATCGGTTCCTATGCTGCTGCTATGAACGGCATCGACGCTGTTCTCTTCACAGGCGGTATCGGCGAGAACTCCTGGGAGGTAAGAGAGGCTGTATGTGAGAACATGGATTACTTCGGCATCAAGATCGACAAGGCTCTCAACAAGACTATCAGAGGCAAGCTCCAGAAGATCTCCACTCCCGATTCCAAGATCGAGGTATGGATCGTTCCTACAAATGAGGAGCTCCTCATCGCAAGAGATACTCTCGAGCTCATCTCCAAGTAAAGTATAGCATATTATTGCGATAAAATCAACAGGCTTCTCTGAAATGAGGAGCCTGTATTATTTCGTTCCCGTAACACATTCAGCCGCTCCGCTGCACTTGACAACAGCAGTAAAAAGAAATATAATTTATATATTCCCATTTTCGATCGGAGGATAAACATGAAATACGGACTCGTTCTTGAAGGCGGCGCAATGCGAGGGTTATTCACCGCCGGAGTATTAGACGTTCTTATGGAAAACGGTATAGATTTTGACGGAGCTGTCGGCGTTTCTGCCGGCGCCTGCTTCGGATGCAACTACAAGTCAAGACAGCGCGGAAGAGCGATCAGATACAATACAAGGTTCTGCCGTGACAAGCGCTATTGCAGCGTCAAGTCTCTGCTCACTACGGGCGATATGTTCGGAGCGGATTTCTGTTACCACAGGATCCCTGATGAGCTTGATCCGTTCGATTCGGAGACCTTTAAAAATGATCCTATGGAATTCTTTGCTGTATGTACAGACGTTGAGACAGGCAAGGCAGTCTATCACCGCTGTCATGATGCAGGATACAGTGACCTTGAATGGATAAGGGCCTCTGCTTCAATGCCTCTTGCGGCAAGGATAGTCTGCCATGAGGGCAGAAAGCTCCTTGACGGCGGTATTTCTGATTCTATCCCTCTCAGGTTCATGGAAGCGGCAGGCTATGAGAAGAATGTAGTTATACTCACAAGACCCCGCAGCTATACAAAATCGCACAGCAAGACCGAGAAACTCATTGAACTGCGGTATAAGAAGTATCCTGCCCTCGTGAAGGCCTGCTTAAACCGTCCTGAGGTCTACAACAGACAGCTCAGATATGTAGGCGAGGCAGAAACAGACGGCAGAGCATTCGTCATCGCTCCCGAAACAGCGCTGCCGATAAGTCACATCGAACATGATCAGGATGTTCTTCTTGAGGTATACAGGACAGGCAGAATGACAGCAAAGAAATGTCTTGAGGAGCTTAAGGACTTCCTCGGCATTGTAACAGATGAACAGGAGTAATAATGATAAAGCGCTCCCGGCCAAAGCGGTCGGGAGCGCTGTTTATTATCGGTATATCAGCCGAGATCAACGAACTTAACGTTGTCAGGTGTAGGATTATTGCGGTTTGTGAGATCCTTGAGCACTGTAATGATAGATGTATCAACAGAGGATGTCATTCTCACAAGTGCAGATTTGTAGGTAGCACTTACATAGCCGTTAGGTGTCTGATGCGGCTTAGAAAGATTTACGAGAACTGTATTCACGTTGTTTATCATACGGTTGTTTGCATCAGGCTCGCCGTCTGCGGGAATTGCCACGATGAACTCGTCCGAACCGGTACGGTAAACTGTACCCTTCTTAAAGAATCTCTTCAGGATATCAACAGTGGATACCAGAACTGCATCACCGGCATCGTTTCCGTACTTTGTATTGATAGCGCTGAAGCCTGCGATATTGAACATTGCAAAGTAGCAGGGTCTCTCTGTGCTGATGAAAGTCTTGTCCATATCCATCGAGAACGCTACACGGTTGTTTACATCTGTGAGAACGTCCTTGAATACAGCCTTTGTAAGAGATTCCTTTGTCTTCTCGTTCTTCTCAACCTGATTGCTCAGACGCTCAGCTGTAGCCTGCTGCTTCTTGTTGATGAAGTGGAACAGGAGCATAAGTCCGAGAACTGAAAGTCCGAAGATACTGAGATAGATTCTCATATTCCTTGTGAGAGAGAATACCTCTTCGGTTGAATCATCGATCATAAGGAGCCAGCCGTGATCTGCCATATAAGAGTAGATAGAAACCTTCTTCTCGCCGTCTTCCTTGTACTCGAAATAACCTGTATCCTCTGTAGTTGAGCCCTTGTACTTGTTGCAGAGATCTATAAGCTGCTCGTTCTCAGTCTGCTGTGTGATCTTGCTCTTGTCAACATTGAAGATATACTTGTTATCAGCAACGTTTACCATGCTGTAGGTAGAATTCTTGATTCCTCTGATAGGCATATTATCAAGTGTCTCAACGAGCTGATCTGTATATGTTCCGAGTCCGACAAGACCTATGGGCTCTCCGGATTCATCATAAATTGCCTTGTACATAGATACGACCTGAGCACCGGATGCAGGTGAGATGATGATACCTACATCATATACTCCGTCGCCTGCTGCCTTTAGCGCATCCTGAAGCTCTCTGAGGTAAGCGTCTCCGCCCTCTTCCTCGGACTTGACAGGTCTTGTGATCATATCAACTACATTCGGGTTGGTATGCGCAAGAACGTGTGTGTTCCATTCACTTACATAGATACCTTCAAGGTTCGGAACAGACTTGGAGAATTCTTCTGTATACTTCTGTGCTGCTGCCTGAGCCTTTGCATTGGTGGGATCTGCAAGAAGGTCTGTGATCTGTCCTGCCTTGCTGTAATAGGTCAGTGTCTTCTCTGCATTCGCTACATAGTCATCTATGATATGCGCTCTTTCATCGGTGATCGTTGTCATGTGATCGATCGCGTTCTTCTTGGTGCTTCGGCTGATAGTAAGTGTAATAAGGAAGAACAGTATAACCATGATAAGGAGCTGAATGATCAGCAGCAGATTTATCGTTGATATTTTCTTGTCTTTCATTTTCTCAATTCCTTTCAGCGGCGGGGTGACCGCTCATTTACTTTATCAGCGTTTGAAAAGGCCGCCGAACAATCCTTTTCCCTTCTTGGTTTCTTCAACAGTATCATCGTCATCATCAGCAACGCTCATCAGGCTGTTCACCCTTTGCTTGAGAAGACTGCCGCTTGCTCGCTCTGTCGGATTACTGTATGTCCGCTCAGTGGCGTAAGGCATTTCATTGCCGAGATCCGGGATCATTGCACTGTTGTTTCCGGGTGAAGCCGCAGGAGGCGGAATCATAGGAGCATTGCCCTGCATCGGAGAAGCATAATCCTGGACAGGAGGCGGCGGTACGTTGACCTGAACCTGAGGTGCGGCAAACTTTGCAACTTCATCGATCCGTATAAGTCTGTCACTTACTACGATGCTTGCCTCAGCATTGGACTTGTCCATGGCTATGATACGTTCAAGGCAGCTGTTACAGGGAAGGATAAGACCTCTTGTGCTAACCAGAACAAGCATTATTGCTTCAATGGCAGTTTCATGGTATTCATGCATTCCCTTGAGAGCATCAACTTCGGCGTGTGTCGGATTAGCCGGATCTCCGTAAGTTTCCACATAACTCATACCGGTATAGATCTTTGCAGCTTTTGTGAATATAACGCATACCGTATCATTCGGAGTCACGGGCTCTCCGTTCCCCATTCTCTGATTTACAAGATCCATTGCGATATTATACATAAATTCGTATGTCATCTGACCACTCCTTTCCATTCCTGAATTATTCTGCGACCTCTTTGTGGGATCGGAAGCTGTTTATAAGTGTATGCCTCCGCAAAGAAGAGCAATAAAGTTACACCTGAAACAGAGATATAAAATCAGACCATTATCATACGAAAACATGAAATAGTATTTTCAATACCTTAACTAATACATTATAACTCTGACATCTTTTCTCTTTCAACTCACAAAATGCAGAATTGGTGTGTAATTTGAAGAAAATATTTACTTACAATTGATAAATATTTATAGCACTTGCACTATTGTGCTGACAATTAACCGTTAATATTATTATTCAATATAATATACTCTGTCCGGAAGCCTTTCCGGTATTGCAGGGTCCTCGCAAGCCTGATATCCGACGGCAAGATGACCGATGCCGATATACTCACCTTCGATCCCGGCTCTTTTCAGAAGCTCTTCTCCGAGTTCGCCCTCAAATTCCTCCTTTGCCCTGTGTATCCAGATGCTTCCGAGGCCGAGCGCCCGGGCTTCAAGCATCATATTGCCGAGCGTCAGAGAACCGTCATAGATACCGGTCGGAATATCCTTCGGAACGATGACCGCAAGGATCGCCGGTGCTCCGTAGAAGGGATCGAATCCTTCCTCCCAGCCGCCTATGCTCCTGTTTACATCAGAGATCCGGTCTCTGAGTTCCTTGTCCGTCACAACAATTATCTTAGGAGCTTGTCTTCCTCTTCCGGAAGCTGCATACAGCCCTGCCTCTGCGATCTTTCCGAGATGCTCCTTAGGAACCGGATCAGGTTTGAAGCTGCGGATACTGCGCCGCTCCCTGATGATCTTCATTAATTCATCCATTGGATTTCTCCTTTATAAAAGAGGCCTGTTCTATATCGCACTTACTGTCACTGTAAATATGGCACAGGACAGGCACGATAGACCGTCTATATATATTTTACTCCGATTTTGCACAAAAGTCAATAGCAAAAGTTATTTATTTCCATAATATTTTGCTAATAACAATATCATGCTCACCCGATGGGAGCGGTTCTCCTGTATTTCCCATCAGGAACTTGATATCAACATTCATATCTGCGGCAAAGTCAACATCGAAAGAGAAATCATGTGATTCAGTATCGATATCTATGACCTTACTGATATAACGCGTATAGGAAGAGTCCTCGACTGTGACCTCTATCTGGCGTGTCATCGTTGAGCTTGCTGAGAACGAAAGCGTGTGTTTCTCGCCTGCCTTTACAGAACAGTTTTCAAGAAGTCCCATGACGCTGTACGGCAGTTCTCCGACGGAGGTTATATGTACCTCAGTGCATCCGTCCTTATTTGTAAGTCCGGCCTCTGCGCCCTCACGATAGAGTGAAAGTGCAGCAGAAGTCTGTGCTGTGGGAGTGAATTCACTTCCGTCCTTCCTGTATACTCTGACATAATCAATGTCAAAATGCTTCTCTCCGTCGGCAAAAGTCGCCGGTTCTGCATAGATGCCGTCTATGCCGTCAAAATGTCCGCCTACTGCAAGATTAAGCAGAATATAGAAGTTCTGATCAAAAGGTGCAGGATATGCACGGTTGACTGAATACCATTCGGACTGAGTACTGTACAGCGTATCGTCAACATACCAGCGCATCTCATTGCTGTCCCATTCTACGCTGTAGGTATGCCAGTTCCCGGTCGAGTCTCCCGCCGGGAATATATAGTCGTTGGTCAGGTAGGTATTCCCCGGCCAGACATCGCCGAAATGTATCGTGCCGCATATTTTCTCCGGAGTGCTTCCCCAGCCTTCCATGATATCGATCTCACCGGATGCAGCCCAGCCGCCATAGACACTGTCCTCGGGAAGCATCCATATCGCCGGCCAGAGAGATTTTCCCGAATCGCAGCGTGCTCTGACCTCTATGCGTCCGCCGCAGGTAGAGAATTTGTACTGAGAGCTGAGGCGGGCAGACGTATACTCATAGCTTCCCTGTACAGGATCTGTGTAGTTCTCTTTGCGGGCAGCGATAGTGAGTACACCGTTATTTACTGTTGAATTGGAATCTGTATAGAATTCCTGCTCATTATTGCCCCAGCCGTTTGTAACATAATTGCCCTTGTCATCTGTCTTCCAGTTGCCGAGCTCAAATGACCAGTTATCCATATTCAGAGCTGTACCATCAAATTCGTCGCTCCATATAAGAGTATATCCCTCTTTTGGCGTTTCCGGAGCACTAACAGGCTTTCCGAGGAGAAAGTCGCTGAGCCTTTCGAGGTCTGCCTGATTTGCTGTACTGCGAGCTTTTACAAGATCGAATGTGTCAACGATGCTGTCGCCGTTATAATCCATATCTATAGCTGTCAAGCCCTGTATCGCTGAAGCTGCTGATACAGTTATAAGTGCTGAAAGAGCTGCTGATAAAGCCTTTTTGCTGTTCATTCTATCACTCTCCGTTTAAATCGGTATGTATGGTGTACATAACTTCTCTAAGCTTTTTGCCGCCTATCTCGTCTTCAAGATACTCGCCGCTGCAGGTGAATCCGTTTCTTTCGTAGAAGCTTCTTGCACGTGCATTATCCTCGAGTACCCACAGCAGTATATCACTGAAACCAAGCCTTGCAAGCTCTGATACACCGCGCCTGATAAGCTGTTTTCCGTAGCCCATCCCCATATACTCAGGCAACAGATATATGGAAACTATCTCGCCGTATCCGCTGAACTTCTCCCACCTTGAAGGGCAGAAACCGGAAGTACCGATCAGTTTACCGTCCTTCTCTATAACAAGATTCTGCATCCGGCCGCTCCTGATTTTGGCAGCCCATTTTCCTTTCGGTATGCTGTCAAGATAATCCTGCGGTATAATGTCTTTATAGGCGTATTTCCAGCTTTGTTCGTAGATATTGCTGATCTCTTCCGGAGAGTCGTCCGGTGTAATAAATCGAATCTCCATAGTTCCTCCTTATCCGGCAAGATCACTGCTTACTACAGTAACCTTGTACGGCAGCTCACCTATAGTCATTTTACGGCTGAGCTCGTTAGCTGATTCCTCTGTGAAATTTCCCGTCAGTATGGCATTGCCATCCACGATAGGAGCGCTGATCATAGGAGCACACAGCATCTCGTCATCGAGCCACACAGATAACGAGATATCAGTACCGGCAAGCTCGCCTGTTATCTCCTCAAACTTCTCCGCAGCAGGATCACTAAATTCAATGGCAACAGCAGCTTCCGTATCTCCTGCACCTATATCAATATATGTAGTGCTGACAGACGCAATATCAGAGCTGCCGAGAAGAGCCTCCGAAGAAGGATCCGTACCTTTTCTGAATGCCACAATATTCGGCACAACGGCTTCTGACAGGAATACCTCAGCCCAGCCGTTTTCATTTACCAGATCCATACGGATATCGAAGTTATCACGGTCAATGGTGAATTTATCCTGTATTTCAGAGCCGTATGATCTTGCACGGTAATCAAGTATCTGTGCAATATCATCAAGATCTGACAGAGACACATCTTCTGCATGAAAAATGATATAGCTGTCATACTCCGGCGGCGTTTCATTCTCAGATGAAAAAGGTGCAGCTGCCGGACCGCATGACGTAAGAAGCAGTGCTGCAAAACACAGGGATATAATACGTTTCATTGCTATACTCCTATCATTCCACACGGTACATTATCCTCAGTCGCTGTGCTTCGTTTGAAGAGAATCCGAATTTTTCATAGAAGCCTATCTTATCGGGCATAGCACAAAGTTCAACGAAGATGTCAGTACCGCTGACTCCGTTATCATTGATGAATTTCAGCAGTTCATTTATCATCATTTTGCCCACATCCTTATGCTGGTACTCCGGAATGACGACAACATCCTTTATATAGTAGCAGAGGCCCATATCACCTATCATTCTTGCCATGCCGACGATCCTGTCGTTATCCCAAACAGAGAGACGGAAAAGGGTGTTCTTCATTGCAAGCTCTGTCTGCTCAGGCGAAGGGCCTTTTCCCCAGACGGATTCCCATAACAGGATGAATTGTTCGGCTGTGAGTTCGTTATATTTTATTATTAATCCATTCATGGTTTAACCTCCGGAATTATATATTAATATGATTATACTCTATAACAGTCGAATTGTCAAACAGAAAAAGGGCTCACACAGCCTTGTGCGAGCCCTCAGTCAGAGATATCAGTTTTCTTTCTTCTTTCTTACTGCAAATGCAGTGCCGAATGCCATCGCAAGGAGTGCAACCGGCAGGCCAACGCCGTTTACGCCGGTCTTGGGAGCATCTGTCTGAACTGTTGTAGCTGCTGTTGTAACAGTGGTTACGTCTGCTGTTGTAACCAGTGTTGCCGTAGTAGTAACAATCATATCATCCACCATAGTAACAGTATTGCTGTCGGTAGTAACACCG
>JAFZRF010000042.1 GCA_017620025.1 Ruminococcus sp. | reverse complement strand
TTCATAGTATCAAATTTCTGACTTGTACCGCTTAATGCCAGCGGGGGAAACCAGGGGACCCGGGTGAGGAGAAGAAAACCGCAGTAAACGCTGACATCCTCCCCCGTCCCAAGGTTTCCCCCTCTGGACTCCCCCTTCCTTACCCTCCACCCCCTCCTGTCAGCTTTTGCTTTCTATCGGAGACAGCAGGCCTTGTCAGGCTATCGCACGGGGGACATAATCAGCGCTCTTACTTTGGGCATCGTGGAATGTATCATGTGTAGGGGGCGATGCCTACATCGCCCCGTTTCCTGTTTATGTCTCCCACTGTAGCATTGGCCGTCCGCCGTCCAAAATTCACTGCGGACACCAATACTGCAACGGATAACGAAATACGCATTGTAGGGGCTGCCTTCGGCAGCCCGCACCATATACACATATTTGCCTGTTCGGCGGACACCCGATGCTACACCGGCAACTCGCAATGCAAGCTGACCGCCAAAGGCGGTTCCTGCAACCGCTGTATTCGCAGCGGCGGGCGCACACTGTGCGCCCCTACACAACATCGCCGCAAGGCGATACCATTAATTCCGCATTCCGAATCCCGAATTCCGAATTAAAATAAATGGCTCAGGGTAATTATGAATTATGCATTATGAATTATGAATTAAAATCGCCGCTTCCCCCGAAAAAGAACCGCCCCTTGCATCTGTCCGGTGCAAAGGGCGGTTACAGGAGTATGGTTAGTTGATTGCAAGATCGTTCCCGTCAACGACAGGAGTGAATGTTACAGGTATGCCGGTATGATCCCATTCAAGAGTGAAACCGTTACGGAGAGAATCGCCCTCCCACTCAACGGCTGCCGGAGTATTGTCCTTTACCGTGAAGAAGTGGAACATCCAGTTCTTTCCGTCGATATCCACGTTGAAGCAGCTTCCGATGCCATGTTCATTCTCAGGTGAGAGATCGATAGCAGTGCCGCCGAAATAGCCGTCATCATATTTTTCAAATGTATATTCTGTCTTGTTTCCGTCCTCGCCGGATGCTATCCACTTGCCGACGAGCATATCACGGATCTCATCGTTGCTCAGTGTACACTCTGCTGATGTAGTCTCAGCGGATACAGCCTCTGTAGTTGTCTCAGTTGCGGTATCTGTTCCGGATTCTTCCGTATCTGCGGTATCGGTAGTCGCAGTAGTCTCCGTATCGGTAGTATCTGTCGAAGCGGCTGTTGTTTCCCTCTCATCATCAACGAATACTATTTCCTGTGCAGCCTCTGTTGTAACCGCCGCTTCTGTGACTTCCGGCACTGTCGTCTCTGTCACTGCTTCTGTAGCAGCGGAAGTGCTTATAGGAAGCGTTGTAGATATGGGATCGGGTACTCCGCCGAGTCCGCTGCCCAGCTTCATCACTCCGAATATTCCTCCGGCTGCAAGCACAAGAGCTGCCGCAGTGCTGAGATATTTCGACCAGAAAGGTCTGTGATAGCGCTCCGTGCCTGATACCGTGATAGCAGGCTCATCGTCAAAGTCCTCTGCGTCATATCCGGTCTTTTCAAGGAATTTTTCCATTATGCGGTTCTTTGTATCCTCGTCATTGACGGGATAGCGCGCCGCAAGCATCTCAACGGTCTCGTCGTCGAGCCCTGTGAGATCAAAATCTTTTTCTCTGTAATCTTTCATTATTTTCCCTCCTCAAGTATCGTGCGTATCTTTGCTCTTGCCCTTACGCTCCTTTTCTGTACTGCCGCCGGCGTCATAGACACCTTCTCGGCTATCTCGTTTACGGAAAGGTCATAGAAATACTGGTACACGATTATGGCGGTATCCGGGTCACCGAGCGACTGCACTGCATCCCACAGCGCTCTGTTCCCGATACGGGCATCCGCTTCCCTCTCTGTGTCATCTGAAGCGGGCGGGAGGATCGTATCATCCTCAAGTTCTTCCGTTGTGCTGCCGTACCTTGCGAGCTTCCGGAAGCAGTCTATGGCACGGCGTTTGGCGATAGTGCTTACGAATGCCTTCATGCTGCCGGAGTTGAAGGAATATCGTTTCGCCGAACGGAATATCTCTACAAATATGTCACTGACGCAGTCCTCGATGTCCTCTCTTGAACCGCATCCTGAAAGCTTGTTCGCTGCGATGGCATATACAAGGCCGCCGTAGGTCTCATACATCGCTTCAAAGGCTTTCTTCGGGGAGCCGCTTATCAGCTGCGCCCACTCGTTGTCTGTCATTGCCGCACCTCCGTACGTATGCTTTATCATCCTGTCACGATAGTCTTCTTCAGCAGGCTTCGGACATAATACAGTATCTGCCATCGGTACACCTCCATGTCGGATATAATGTCTCTGTTTTCCCGGTTGTTCCTTGTGGGTCTCTGTATATATATTCGCCGGCCTGCGGCTGTATCGGACAAATTTTTTCAAAAACATGACCGGTCGTTCCGACCGGCCTGTAAAAGTCTATTTCTTTTTCCAGCGCATCAGTATGACCGCCGCTATCACCATGAGCGCCACCGCCAGCGATATGGCGAACCAGGTATAGTTCATCGGCACATCGGGGGTATTGATACCGTAGAATGCAAAGATGATATTCGGTATCTCCATCAGGATAGTGACGATAGTTAGACGCCACATGACCATATTCAGGTTGTTGGAGATTACCGACGAGAAGCCGTCCATCATACTCGACAGAATGCCGGTATATATGCTCGACATCTCGATCGCCTGCTTCATCTCGATGAGAACGTCCTCAAGGAGATCCTGATCCTCGTCGTAGAGCTTGATGACTCTGCCGCGGAATATCTTCTCGATAGTCGCCTCATTCGCCTTGAGCGAGGTGGAGAAGTATACGAGGGATTTCTCAAGCGCAAGGAGCTGCATGAGAAGCTCGTTCTTCATTGCGTCGTGAAGCTCCTGCTCGGCTGCGGATGAGATCTTGTCGATCTGCTTCAGGTACATAAGGAAGAGAGCAGCGATCCTGAGCAGCAGCTGGAGCACGAAGCGTGTCTTGAATTCCGGGCGCAGGTTGCGTATAACGCCGCACTCCGCCTCGTGTATTATCTGTGTATCCTGTATGGATATGGTGAATACATACTCCTTGGTGAGTATGATGCCTATAGGCTGTGTGTAGAACATCTTGGTCTTGTCCTCATCGACATCCGGCATAGGGCTGTCGATAATGACAAGTGTCTGCTCATCCTCACGCTCGATACGTGAAGACTCCTCCTCATCGAGTGAGGACTTTACGAATCCGATATCGAGGCCGAAATCCTCGATAAGAGCCGTTATCTCCTCCTGAGTCGGTGCAACAACAGAGACCCAGCAGCCCGGCACAGCAGCTTCGCTGCGGCATATCCTGCCGTTCTCTGATGTGAAGTATCTTATCATTGCTTTATCCGGTCAGTCTCCTGCTCCGTGATACGGAGCGCCGTACTGACGCTCTCCTTTCGCTGGGATTTACCTCAGCAGCAGGCGGAAGCGGAGAGAGCTTTGCCTGACTTGCCGAAGTATTTACTTATGCTCGTACTCGCATACGGGTCAGACATATCGCACCTCCGAATGATATCATTATTTCGGAACAAACTGCTCCGATACATTTTATTATAGCACATTGAGTTCTTTTTGACAAGAGTATGAACAACTTTTTTTCAAGAGAGCAAAAGCAAGCCCCTCCGCAGGGAGGGACATATCATTACTCGCTTTTCTCTTCCAGTCCAGGGTTTTTAACCACTGCGTATCTTTTCTCCAGTTCCTTTACTATGTCTTCCGGTATCGTGCTTCCGGCTATGGTAACTTTTTTCAGCGCCGTAAGCTCCCGGAGGACGGAGAAATCGGTACAACTCACATTGTACAGCTCCAGCTCTTTCAGCTTCGTCTTGCCTTTCAGACCCGAGATATCCGTTATCTGCGTATATTCCGGATGAACGGTCAGCTTTTCAATCGCCTTATTGTCTGCAATGAAGTCAAGGTTGCTGATCTCAACATTTTCAATATTGACGTAATTCAGCTCTACAGAGCTTTTCAACGAAGGAAAAATAAAATCATCATCTGCACCGGTACATTCTTCTTTTTTGCTGCCTTCAATGGCAAGACGCTCCAATGCTGGCATATCACCAAGAACAGAAAAATCGGTGCAGGCTGTATCAATAATT
The DNA here is from genome assembly GCA_017620025.1 of Ruminococcus sp. Lineage (GTDB taxonomy): Bacteria > Bacillota > Clostridia > Oscillospirales > Ruminococcaceae > Ruminococcus. Next base: position 19,555 of record JAFZRF010000042.1, on the reverse strand, counting down.
ATCTGAGACAGTGCCGGCTTGTTCCTGAGGCCTGATATATCCTTCAGACCTCTTTCATGAACCTGAACGCTTATCAGTTCCAGTTCCGGATTATCTGCTATAAAATCAAGGTCATCAGTAGTATGCTGAAATGTAAACATCTCTTTAAGATCATGACTGTTCTTTAATGAAGGAATGCTGATAGTTTCATTACTTTCAAAAATATATACCCGTTCAAGAGTTGTGAAGTCAGCGAGGAAATCGATATTTGTCAATTCCTGACAATCAAGGCCGTTAATAACAGCCTCTTTCGCTCTTTTCATATAGCGTATCTCTGAAATATTCTTGTCATCTGGCTCCCACTTTCTCCAGGGGAACTCAGAAGCAAAGCACGTAGTATATACCCCGCCGACTCGCAGTATGATATGCGTGAGCCTTAAAACTGCAAGCATCAATGCCAGGCACATGATCACGGCAAAGATCTTTCGTCCTTTTCCGACTGTTTTATTTTCCATTTTCATCCCTCCTCTATAAAAATGTCCACGGCAATTATTGCCAGCATATATACATTATACCATAAAAGAACAAATAATGCAACTTATCCCTGCAAGAAACTGTCACAGTAACACAGTCTTCCATTCCTTGACACGCAAATAATTATGGTGTATAATGAAATCAGCAACCGGCGTACGACCGCCGCATATCAGGAGGAGAAAACTATGGATTACACATACCGCACAAAAATGGTCTGCGCTCAGCAGATATGCTTCCACATCGAAGGCAACGTTATAACCAACATAAAGTTCATCGGCGGCTGCAACGGAAACCTCAAGGCTATCTCAAAGCTCGTTGACGGCTGGACAGTCGAGCAGATCGAGGAGAAGCTCAAGGGCAACACCTGCGGCATGAAGCCCACATCATGTGCAGATCAGCTCTGCTGCGCCGTAAGAGCAGCTTATGAAGAGCTCAACGGCTGATACATATCCGATAAAATACAGCCATAAAGAAGTCCACGCTTCTTTATGGCTGTTTCTGTTTATTGCTTTCAGGTGACCTTTTCAAACTCCGAAGCCGGAACTCCGCAGAGCGGGCATTCAAAGCCCTCCGGCAGCTCGTCGCCGATATACTCATATCCGCATACCGTGCAGCGCCATACGGTCTGGCCGTCCTCAGTCTTTCCCACCGGTACGGCTTCCTCCTTTGCCCCTGTCACCTTCTCGAAATCGGAGGCGGGGTGCTTGCATATCGGGCAGATGAAATCCTCGGGGAGCTCCTCACCGACATACTCATATCCGCATATCACGCAGCGCCATACCGTCTGACCGTCCTCGGTCTTTCCGACTGCCTCGGGCTTCGGCTTGATATTGCTCTGATAGTATTCATAGGTTGCGGAGGGTGCGCTGTCGAGCACCTCCATATCCGTAACGTCCGCTATGAACATGGTATGTGTGCCGAGGTCTACTGTCTGACAGACCTTTGCGGAGATAAAGGCATTCGTGCCTGCCGTCACTATCATCTCGCCGTTCGCGGAGCGTCTGCATGAGGTATAGCCGGCAAACTTGTCAACATCCCTGCCGGACTGGAATCCGAAGTGCCTGAACAGCTCAAAATCGGCGGCCGTGCTTATCACAGAGGCAGTAAAGCTGCCGCTTTTTACTATCATATCGTGGGTGTAGTTCGACTTGTTGACGGTAACAGATACCCTGTTCGGCTCAGATGTCACCTGAGCGAGGGTGTTCGTGATGCAGCCGTTATCCCTGCCGTCAAGTGCGGCCGTTACCACAAAGAGTCCGTAGCTTATTTTGTACATTGCTTTCTTGTCCATAGTATACCTCCTTTTTACTGTGAAAAGTGAATGGTGAACAGTGAAGAGCGAACAGTGCACGCCCGTCCCCTACTGTCCTATATACATCACATATATCTGACAGGGGTTAGCCTCATCCCAGAGCAGCGGGAAGACCTCAAACTCCCTGAAACCGAGGCTGAGATAGAATCTGTTCGTTATGTCGTAGTCATCGTATACGCCCATCTTCACTGTCTTTACCTGCATGAAGCTGTAGCCGTTCTCCTGTGCAGCTTTTTTCAGTGCGTCAAAGAGCTGACGGCCGATGCCGTGACGGTGATACTCCTTCAGCACGCCCATGACCGCAAGCTCTGCGGTATCCTTTCCTGTCTCCTTGAGCGTTATGAATCCGACCGGTCTGTCGCCGTCAAAGGCAGCAAAGAATATCTGCTCTCCGGATTCTTCTATGTACTGCTCCCTGCTCTCGTCCACCTCGAACCAGTCACGGAGCTGTTCGAGTATCGTGCGTGCTGTTGTCCTTCTTGTTTCTGCGTCAGTTATCGCTGTTATCTTCATTCGTATCTGTACGTTTTCCCTTTCCGGTATAGGTCATGCGGACGTATTTCCGCTCCCATATCTCATCGCTGTTTCTTCCGTTGAGCGGACAGTCCTTCCAGAGGTCATCCGCTATATCTACTATCAGGTCATGCAGCTCAAGGCCGATCCTGTATTTGTCCGGTATCTTGCTGAATCCGAGCTTTGCACCGAGAATATTTCCCGTTACCGCTCCCGTGGAATCGCTGTCGCCCTTGTGGTTGACAGAGGCTATGAGCGCCCTGTCGATATCCTCCGGGTACTTCAATGCGCAGTATACCGCTATCGCAAGAGTCTCCTCCGCTACCCAGCCCTCACCGAGCTTGTGTATCGCACGCAGCGGCTCTGTATCCTTTCCGGCGAGGTCCATGGCTCTCTTCATCAGAGAGGTGAAGAAGTAGAGATGCCGCGCCTTCGGGAAGAGCTCTCCCATAGCCCTGAGCGAATCCGTTACGGCTTCATCAACAGGCATATCGTCCTCGCATATCCTCCTTATGATATGCGCCAGCGCTGCTGCCGGCAGCCAGCCGAGGTCATGGCCGTGAGTTATCGCTGCGGCCTCTGCGGCTATCATATCCGAACGGAGTATATCTGTATCCCTGTCGCAGAAGTAAAGGCCTATCGGAGCAACACGCATGACTCCGCCGCAGCCCTTGCTGTCGTTTACAGGCTTGTTAACCGTGCCCGCAGTACCGCCGGAAAGAGCCGTAAGGCAGGTATTGCCCGGCGCTCTTGCGCTGAAAAGCTCCGGCACGTTCATAAGCCAGGTGTGCTTTGCCGCTCCGGCAGCCGGATAGCTTCCTCTCTGCGTTTCGAGCCAGTCACGGTAGCACATGGCGATGTACCTCGGAAAGCTGCCGACTATGCCCTTCGTACGTGCAACGGTCGTGCCGAGGAGGAGGCCTGCGGCAGTAAAGAGCGTCATCTGCGTATCATCGGAGATACGTGCGATTCCCTGTGTGAGGCTGTATTCCGTGATACCGCTGCTGCCGTACTTCTCCGCTATCCTCTCCTCGCTGCTGAATTCAACTGCATATCCGAGTGCATCTCCGGCAGCGCCTGCGATAAGGCAGCCCCTGAACCTGTCCCTGTTTCTCATGCGATCATCTCCTTCACTTTGCTGTTAAGTATATTATACAATATCCATGATGCAAAGTCAACGCCGTATGTGATATCTGCCGCAGATTTCCGGCTGATGTGCGGGTATTGCAAATATAAAGGAAAAATGATATAATAGAAAGGTACAGGGAGGGGAAAATAAATGTGGAAATTAAGACTTGAGCATCCGTTCGGGGGATACGGATATTACGTCATTCCCGGATCGCTTCTGTTTGCAGCGACAGGTGTATTGTTCGGGGGCAAGACCCCAATGCTGCTCCTTGCACTGCTGACACCGGGAATCATCGTCCATCTGTTCCAGTACTACGCACCGGATGCAAAGAAGAAATCATCTGCCGCCTGTTCTCCGGACTGGCGTGAGCTTACTCCGGAGGAATACGAACAGGTGGTCAGTATACAGACAAGAGGCAGTTTCGCTGTATTATTGTTTATTCTCGTGCAGCTGCCTATCTTATGGATATCAATCGACTCCCGTCACAGCTACTCCCATGCACGGTCATTCAACGGAGACTTATTCTTTCGTCTTGAAGTGATCGCAGGCGTACTGACCGCTGCCGATTATCTTATAAAAAAACTGAAAGCCGGAAAATGGGAGAATCTTGATGCTACGGCACGTATCGCAGAGGTGCCGGTTGACGAGACCTTTGCTGTGACTATACACGGCAAATACAGCACAGAGTACAAGCCTTACTATGTTTTCTATCTTCCGGAAGGTAAGTTCATTGCCGACAGCAGTGAGCTATTTACCGGCCGATCGGTCAGGATAGTCCGCTGGGGCAGCTCCTGCATATTCCTGCCGGAGAAGAAAACAGGCTCAGAATGAAAAAGGATATACAATGTGGAAGATGAAATTAAGGCATCCGTTCGGCGGTTACAGCATTTACATACTTATCGCATCAACAGCGGCGACAGGTTTCGGTGCGATGCTCGGTTTAATTTTCAGATCGATCAGTCTTATTGTGGTCATGGTGCTCCTCGGACTGATACTGCCGTGGATAACTACGCTCCTCTATCAGAACTGCCGGAAGGACGTACTGAAAAAGATACGTTCCGCCGGAGAACCGGCCTGGCGTGAACTTGAACCCTATGAGTACGAAGAGCTGCTCGCACAGCAGGTGAAAAAAAGATCTCCTCCGGTAATCCTCAGCGCTATGCAGGCGGTCGTCATCCCCCTTCTGGTACTGTGTGCATTTTCAGTGAAAACCCTTGTCACCGCTTTTTTCATTCTGGAAGTGGTCCCCACCGCAATATGGCTCATGTTCTCTATGAAAACAATGCTCACTTCCGGAAAGTGGGAGCTTCTGGACGCCTCTGCACGTATCGCAGAGATACCGATCGACAGTTCCTACATCGTAAGCCGCCGCAGCTCATCGGGCAAGGATTATATGCGGTTCTATGTATACTATCTCAGCAGCGGCAGATATGTTGCCGACGAAGAACAGGTATACTCCGGTTCGGTCGTGAAGATAGTCCGCTGGAACGGCTCCCTGATTTACCTCAGGCGAAAGAGCGGCACGACATAAAATGATACAGAAGGGATAATTATGTGGAAACTCAAATTCAGCCATTTATTCGGAGGATACGGATATTACGTCTTCCTCGCATCGATATTCACCATGCTGTTCGGAATGATGTGCAGCGTCGGTTCCTCCTCAGCGTTCGATATGTTCTTCGGCATGATAATCGGCATCATCGCACCGGGTATCGTCGTATACCTGTTCCAGAACTTCATGCCCGACGTACTGGAGAAGAGGAATTCCGCCCCGGCACCGGACTGGCGTGACCTTGAACCCTATGAATACGAAGAGCTGCTTGCACAGCAGGTAAAGAAGAGCCCGGCGATGAAATACTTCATTTATGCCCAGATACCGCTCATTATCATCACCTGCTTTATCGCAGCCTCAAACGGCCCCATGGCTTTCCTCATCATGGAGGGCATAGCTCTTACGGTATGCCTCTCACATTACATCATAACCGCACTTACCGCCGGCAAATGGGAGAATGTTGACGCTACGGCAAAGGTCGCCGAGATACCGATAGACGATACCTACACCGTGACCATACGCTACAAACACGGCGTTGAATATAAACCTTACTATATATACTACCTCAACAGCGGCAGGTATGTCGCCGACCCGGATCAGCTCTATTCCGGCTCTACCGTAAAGATAGTGCGCTGGGGCGGCTCTGTGATCTACCTCAGGGGCGGCAAATAAGGAGGCTCCGGGATGTGGAAGCTCAAACTGCATCACCTGTTCGGCGGATGGGATACATACGTTCTGTGCGCCTCATTATGCACTGCCCTGTTCGGATTTTTGTCTGTCCTGGCTGTTCCCCTGCCGGCCGCACTGCTCCTCGGCATAGCCGGTGCTCTGCTGCCGTGTCTGCCGGTCTACCTTATACAGCACTGCACACCGAAAGTGCAAAGCAGGATAAAACATTCCTGTGCGCCGCAGTGGCGTGAACTCACTCCGTATGAGTACCGCAGGCTTGAAGAACAGAAGGTCAGAAAGAGTCCTGCGCTTAAATACCTTCTGATCGCGCAGATACCCATCTTAATAACCGGAACGTTATCGGACGGTTTACATCAGCCACTGATATATCTGATACTCGAAGCCTTCGCCGTTTTCATAGCGGCCGCTCATCTGATCACAACATGGCTGACGGGCGGAAAATGGAAAAACGTTGACGGCTCTGCACGTATAGCGGAGGTAAGCATCGATCACAGCTATTCCTGTATACTCAGGAAAGAGGAGACCTTATATGTTTACTATCTCCCGCAGGGAAGATTCATCGCAGACCGGGAGCAGATCTACTCAGACTCTCTGGTAAAGATAGTCCGCTGGAACGGGGCTTATACATATCTGCATGACTGAAAAGGGCGCACCGCAGTGCGCCCTTCTTTATTTGTTACAGCTTGAAATACCCGACTCCGTCCGTGCTGCGGAGTATTCCCGTCGAGGGTGAATTTCTTCCGTTGAGCACAGGCTTGATCATTTTCTTTGCCGAATCCGGATGCTTCCTGATGTAGCTGTCAAGATATCCGTAATTCTCCCACAGGTGCATGGGTATGAAGGTATCGATATCCGCAGTCTCAAGGTATATCTCCATGCTGTCCTCACCGTTCGTGCCGAATCTCGGATCAAGCGGGAGCATTGCGAAGTCGATATGCCTGCCCTTCAGCGGAGCTATGAACTTTCTGAACATATCCTCCGATGCCTGCACAGCCTGTGAGTACTCGGGAGAAGACTTTATCTCCTTCAGCACTTCGGGAGAGGGCGCTTTTCCGTCCGGACCTTCGATATGCAGCGGCTGTATCCACAGATCTCCGGCGTGGTATATCGTCTTATCCCCGGCCGTCACTATGAAAGCCGTACCCATATCCGTAGAGCGCAGTGCTTCGACCTTTACGCCGATACTGCCGAAATCGAGAGTCTCTCCGGCTTTTATCGTGAAGCATCTGTCATCGAGACCCGGAAGCTCTTTTTCAAGATGCCCGGCCATATTCGTGAACAGCGCCTCGCTCGCCTGATCAAGACCTACGACAAAGGAGATATTCTCAAAAGCCTCCATAAGGTGGAATATATACCTGTTGAAATGGTCGTTGTGCAGATGGGATATGAATACGATAAGCGGCTTGTCCTTCCTTGTCGGCGGAAGCTTGCCGATATAGCAGTCAAACAGGAGCGTTGCCTCCGGCAGCTGTATCCAGAATCCGCTCTGTCCGAGGAATTTTCCTCTCATAGAGGTATCCGTCACCTCTCTCTCGGCCGGTGTAAGATCAAGATAATCGCCCTTGTCGATGTCGTGCTCAAACCAGTGCATATAGGGGATGCCGGCTATCCAGCGGTAGGCTGCTCCTTCGAGCTTGCCCTTTATCCAGAAGCCGTTTATACGCTCTGTAAGATCATATTTTCCGTTGTCGAATTCAACGCCCTTCGGCTCAGTTCCGGCAATGCGAAGCTCGCCTCTGCCGTCCTGCAGCTCATCCTTCCACTGTCCCTTGTAGGTATTGCCGTTGGTGTAGTAAAGAGTACCTGAGCCGTTGATCTTATCATCAAAGAAATCCCCGATATATTTCTGACCGTTGCTCCAGATATACTCTCCCCTGCCGCTGCGCTTTGTATCGATCGTTTCTCCCTTGTAGCTGTCGCCGTTTTCATACTTGCATTCTGTAAATTCCTTGCGCATTGATATCACCCTTTCTGCAGGCATTGTTCTTATAGTAAGCCTATAATGATTATAACATTATTTCGTTTATAAGTCAATCGATAACGTAAAATAATATTACATCTAAGGTTAATTCTGTAAATATCACTAATGGGCGGGATTCGGCTTTGTGCAAATCGGGGAAAAGTTAATTCTGCCAATTTATCGGCAAAAACCGGGCGTAAAAGTATTACAGGAAACGACACCCGGCAGGTCAAAACAGTTACCTATTGTCGCCGACAAATCTTCATTCCCATGCTGAATCCGTTATCCCGGCTCAGCCCCCCAGCAATTGACAAACCCTCCCCATGATGATATAATATAATAACAGTAAACGGACGGGATGCTGTCCGGTATACAGGAGGAAGTATATAATGCGTGTACGTTTCCATCTGCCGGATATGGCCCGGCACTTCTTACTGAACGTCACCTTCTCCGAGATGCTCAGACGCTGTCCGGAGCTTTTCCGTGAAGGAGTTGAGATAGCCTCTGTCTACGGCGCTTTTCCGCCATCCATGTGGAACGGCGGACGCTTCCAGCAGGGTATATGTGACGAGGGCTTTGTAAGGCACGTCATAAAGACCTTCAACGACCGAGGCATACCGCTGCGCTTCACCTTCACCAACCCCGCACTGAAGGAGGAGCACCTCAGCGACAGATTCTGCAACATGGTCATGCGCCTTGCGGATAACGGTTTCAACGAAGCTATCGTCGTATCGCCGCTTCTTGAGGACTACATCAGGAAGAACTACCCTTCCTACAAGCTGACGAGCTCGACCTGCAAGCGCATAACCGACGCCGAAGCTCTCCGCGCGGAGGTGAAGAAGGATTACCATATAGTAGTCATCGACTACGACCTCAACCACGACTTCGATACCCTTGAAGCCCTGCCGGACAAGCAGAAATGCGAGCTGCTCGTAAATGCCTGCTGCAATCCCGGCTGTGTTCACCGCACCGCCCACTACAGAAGTATAGGCGAGGAGCAGATACTTTATGCACAGCACGTAGAAGCGCATCCGGGAGTGCCCTACGATTTCCGCAAATTCCCTGCAGAGCATCCGGAGTACAAGGCTGCCGACGAATGCCGCTGCATGGAGCGCACTCTCTTTGAGATAAAGGGGCTGAAGAACCACATCTCACCCGAAGAGATATGGGAGAAGTACGTGCCTATGGGCTTTGAGCAGTTCAAGATAGAGGGCCGCTCGATAAATATGTTCAATCTCATCGAACATTATATGTATTACATGATAAGACCGGAAAAGCGTGACGAAGCAAGGCTGATGCTCCTTCGCCAGCTTGAGAAGAACGGCGCTATAAAGGTTAACTGAGCGCCGTGACATTACCTATGGAGGATAAGACATGAAAAAGATATTACCGCTGATACTTCTGCTCTCGCTCGTCTCCTGCACGAACGGCGTATCTGACAGCTCTGCCGGAAGCGAAAGCGCAACGGAGGCTGTGACCGAAGCAGAGACCGCAGCAGAAGAGACTTCCGCCGATAAGACCGATGCCGCAAAGGCAGAAGAAAAGAAGGATACAAAGACCGAAGCCGCTGAAGAGAACACCACTGATACCGGATCCTCTGCCGCTTCCGAAAAGGCAGGCGATACAAAGACTACCGCAGCATCAGAGAAGAAGGACAACTCCTCCGGCAGCGATACCTCATCATCGCAGGGCAGCGGAAACAATTCCGGCAGCGACGGCGATTTCGTCATAGAGCGCCCGAATGATCCCCCCGAGCCCGAGGAACCCCAGGAGCCCGCTGAACCCGGTCAGAATGACGATACCGGCATCATTTTCTCCGAAGAGGACGGTGTTATCGAGCTGCCCGAGATACCGCTGTGATGACAGAGCCCCGGCAGACCGGATATCACCGGATATGTGTGAAAAAAACTCTTGCAAAAGCCTTGCTTTCATGATATAATAGTAAGGTACTTTTATCATACGCCGCCAAGCGGCAGAAGGAGATTTATTTATGAAGAAAAGATCACTCAGGATCCTTGCCGTTATCGCAGGCGTATCAGCAGCTTTATCGCTTTCGGGCATGACCGCATTTGCTGAGGAGGCAGGCTCCTCAAATCAGCAGGCTGCCGCACCGAACTCCATGTTCACACTCGTTATCTCACTCCTCTTCATGTTCGGTATCCTCTACTTCATGGCTATCAGACCGCAGAAGAAGCAGGAGCAGCAGCTCAAGGAGATGCAGGAGAGCATCGAGGTAGGCGATGAGATCGTTACAAGCGGCGGAATCATCGGCATCGTAGTACGCAAGGGCGAGGACAACATCGTTATCGAGACCGGCGGCGAGCGCAACAAGATCCGCATCAAGAGCTGGGCTGTTGCAGAGAATATCTCTGCAAAGGAGCGCAAGGAGGAGGCTTCCGGAAAGAAGGCCGATACCTCTGTAGCTGCAGCAGGCCTTGCAGATGAGGACGAGGACGACACAAAGAAGTCCAAGAAGAAAAAGAAGGGCTCCGACGAGGAGTAATAATAACAGATGCCTCCGCATAAGCTGGTAACGACCACTTATGCGGAGGTATTTTTATGCACATATCACGGAGGCGCGGACGGAAGGAGCTGCATGAGCTGCTGCACGGACGCCTTTTTCTTCCGGCAGTCACAGGAGCGCTGTTCGGCGGAGTATGCACCGTCGCAGCGGCGGCGCTCACATCGGCTGTCGTATACTATGCCATCGGCTCGATAGCCCTTGAGGGACTCAGCACTGTCATCGACCTCCTCGCCGGAGGTTTCTTCGGAGGAAGAGCCTGCGGACGTCTGTCCCGGCAGCGCGGACTTCTCTGCGGTGCTCTCACCGGTGCGGTGATGTATGTTTTACTTGCGGCAGCAGGTATTCTATTTGTCAGCGCTCTTCCGGGCATGAAAAAACTCCTCCTGCTCGTCCTTTCGGGGACGGCGGGAGGAGTATGCGGAGTCAACAGGGATACACGGGGAATAAGACGTTAGAAGTCGCCTGAGGTATCCTCCATGAGCTTGAACTCTATTTCGTAGTATTCAATGCTGCCGTCCTTCTCAAGGTGAGCACACTTCGCCTTCACCTTGTCGCCGGGGCCGTAGGAAGCTGTTACTACCTCGTTGAACTGATCGTAGTTACGGATGTTCTGATCATCTATGGAGTAGATGAAATCTCCTACCTTGAGATCAGAGTTGTGAATATCGCAGTCCTCGCTGATGGCTGTGATATAGAGTCCGCCGAAATCCTCCGGCATATCGAAGCCGAGTTCATCGTTTACAAGCTTTCTCCTTGCATCAGTCGAGGTCTCGATAAAGGTTATGCCGACACGGAATCTTCCGGGAATGAAGCCGTTCTTGATAAGATCCTCGATTATGGGGCGTGCCTCGTTAATGGTAATTGCGAAGCCGAGGCCCTCGTAGCTCGAGCTTACGTACTTCGATGAAGTTATTCCTATTACCTGGCCGTACATATTAACGAGCGCACCGCCGGAGTTTCCGGGACTGATAGCTGCATTGGTCTGTATGCAGTCCATCTGGAAGCCTGTGGAGTCGCTGCGTATCTTACGGTTTACGGCTGATACTATGCCGTCCGTTACGGTGCTTGAGAGGCCTGCGGGGTTTCCGATGGCAATTACCGGCTCGCCGACTATCATCTCATCGGAATTGCCGAGCACTGCGGGTACCAGATCATCGGTGTTCACCTTGATAACGGCTATATCAGTCTTGGAATCCCTTCCGACAATACTTGCGGAATAGGAGTGTCCGTCAACGGTATTGACGGTATGGAAGCCGTTGGGCAGGAGTACGTGTGCATTGGTAACTATGTAGCCGTCCTCGGAAATAACCACGCCGGAGCCTGTGCCTTCAAGGCCTGTCTTGGCGGCATTGGTATAGGTGTATATCTCTACGATGGAAGGGCGCACCGCTGCGGCAGCGCCCTCGGTAGTATATCTTCCGTATTCGTCCTTCTGCGCTGCGAGAGCGTTTGCGCCCTCCGGCTTGGAGCTCTGATAGAGTATCACACGGTTCCCCGAACCTGTGCGCACACCCTTTCCGCTGCGGAGAATATCGGCAACTATGCCGTATACCGCAAGGGCTATCGCACAGAGCGCAAGTATGAAGAAGGTAACGACTACTGAGCGTTCACGCCTTGCACGGAGCTTTCTTTCACGGGCTGCCGACTCGGCGGCTATCCTCTCGGCAGCCTCCCTGTCACGGCGGTCGAAGCCTATCGGCTCATACATGAAGGAATCATACACCACTCCCGAGCTGCTTCCTGCGGGAGCAGTATGCGGCTGTGCAGTGCTCTCGGTGCGGGGGATATCATCCGGCACTGATGCGGCAGGCTCCTCTGCGGGAGCATCGGCTTCAAGTATGGGAGTATACGGCTCCTCCGGCACGTCTATGCCGTAGTCGTCGGCAGGCGTATAGAGCTCCTCTGCCGGAGCCGAGTATTCAGGCTCCGGAGCGTATGTCTCGTCTATATGTACATTGTCCTCCGGTATGGGCTCATACGGCTCATCCGGGAGGTCGCTCACCGGGAAGCTGAGTCCCGGATCATAGAGGTCAGCCTGATCTGCGGCAGTATCTCCGCCTGTCAGCTCAGTGACCTCATATTCAGACTCCTCCGGCTCACTGAATGTGCCGGAGAGCATATCTTTTTCATCCATATTATTTCCTTTCGGACGGATCCCTCATCAGACCTTGATATTAAGGCGCGGATCTTCGGGGATACGTATCTGGAATTCGGTATATTCGCCGTAGACGCTCTTTACAACGATATGGCCGTTGTGCAGATGCACGATCTTACGGGATATGGAAAGGCCGAGTCCGAGTCCTGTGGTATCCTTTCCACGGGAAGAATCGGTCTTGTAGAAGCGGTCAAATACCTGCTGTATCTCGTTGCTCTGCAGGCCCTCACCGGTATTGCGTATAGCGATGATACGGGTGAGATCCTCCTGCTCAAAGCGGAAGGAGAGCGTACCGCCCTTGTCGATGAACTTTACCGCATTCTCAACAAGGTTGTATATTACCTGCTGCATAAGGTCCGCATCGACCGTTGCAACGAGCTTTTCACTGTCAAGTCCCTCGACCTCGAGCTCCTTGGCCTCGATCTTCTTCTCGAACATGAGAACTGTCTGTATAACGAGGTCGGTGAGGTTGGTCTCACGGTAGTTCGGTGTAAGGGTACCGGACTCGAATCTGGTCATATTCAGCATAGAGCTGATGAGTATCCTGAGTCGCTTGATCTCCTTGGAGACAAGTATCAGGTATTCGTTCTGCTGTGATTTCTTGATAGTACCGTCAAGTATGCCGTCTACGAATCCGCCTATGGTAGTCATAGGAGTACGCAGCTCATGCGACACATTTGCGATAAAGGTCTTGCTGGTGTCGTCGCTCGATTCAACATTGGAGGCAACGACATTTATGTATGTTGCGATATCCTTGAGATTTCCGGGCATATCCGTAGAAAGCTTCTCCGTGAAGTTGCTCTTGGAGTACTGCTCGCAGATACGCATAAGCTCGCTCTCGTACTTCATGTCTGTACGGATACGGCGGTACTGTATGACAGCAACTGCCGCAAGTCCGAGTGCGGCAAAGAGTATGTAAAGCAGAGTCAGCTTCAGCGTGAAGGCTGTTATCTGATCCGTCGGGCCGTAGAATCTGGCATAGGTCTTTACCGGTATATAGGCATCGATCGTCCTGCTGTCCGGATCGTTCTTTTTCAGTGTGAACTGCGTTGCATACAGCAGAGCAGGTTCACTGCTCGAATAATTGTATACATCTATGTCAAGGAAATCGCTCTTGTCGAGCCGCTTCATCTGTTCCGGCTTGAGCCTGTCGCCCTCGTTGAGCGCAGGATTTTCCGACAGCGCATCAACACCGTCAGCATTATACACATATATCTTTATGCCGTATTCATCCTCGAAGCGCCTTTTCATCTTGGTCAGGGAGGAGGTGAAACGGCGGCCTGCGTTGTCGTAATCGTCCTTGAGGCAGTTGACAAACAGCTCTCCCGTTTCCTTCAGATTGTTGAGTTTCTCCTTCTTGTATACCTCCGAGCAGATGCTGACCATGATAACACCGATGATTATGAGCACACTCAGCACGAGTATGACAGAATACCGGAAAAGGCCGAAATACGAGCTTTTCTTGTCAGGCATAAGCTACCTCCAATAAAACAGGGGACTTGACGTCCCCCGTGATACTATTTTGCAAGGGCTCATTCCTCTTCCTCTGCTTCAAACTTGTAGCCGACGCCCCAGACTGTCTTGAGCGCCCACTTATCGGAAACTCCCTCAAGCTTTTCTCTCAGACGCTTGATATGAACGTCTATGGTACGTGAATCGCCGTAGTACTCAAAGCCCCATACCTCATCAAGAAGCTGGTCTCTTGTATATACCCTGTTGGGATTCGACGCAAGGTAGAACAGGAGCTCGAGCTCCTTCGGGGGCGTATCTATGGTCTTTCCGTTGACCTTGAGCTCATAGCGGGTCATATTCACGGAGAGCTTGTCATAGCGTACCTCCTTGACCTCCGGCTCAACATTGATATTGCCCGCACGTCTTGTAACTGCATTGATACGTGCAATAACCTCCTTGGCATCGAAGGGCTTTACTATGTAATCGTCAGCGCCGAGCTCAAGACCGATGACCTTGTCGATGGTCTCTCCCTTGGCAGTGATCATAATGATCGGAACATTTGACTTCTTTCTGATCTCACGGCATACAGCCCAGCCGTCAAGACCGGGGAGCATGATATCAAGAAGCACCATATCCGGCTTGAGGGCGTTGAACTTTACAACAGCCTCCTCGCCGTCATTTGAAATGATAACGCTGTAGCCGTCCTTTTCAAGGTACAGGCGCAGCAGATCGCATATATTTTTATCGTCGTCAACGATGAGGACCTTCAGACTTTTCTCCATAGCCATGGCTATTTCCATCCTTTCCGGGTGCAATTCGGAGCAGCCTTTTCAAAGACAGCTGCTCATAACTTATTATACCCTGTTTAAGGGCATTTGTCAAGGAAATTTATGAACTTTGCCATAGTTATAACAACGGGACTTTTACGGTCAGCCCATCCTGTACAGACTGACGGTAAACTCAGTCCCCTGCCCCTTCTCGCTCTTCACCTCTACCGAACCGTCATGGCTGCATATTATCTGCCTTGCGAGGGCAAGGCCTATGCCGACGCTCTGCACAGAAGCATTCTCCGCCTTGTAGAACCTGTCAAAGATATAGGGCAGATCCTTGCTGTCGATACCTGAGCCGTTGTCGCTGATGAATATGCGTGTCACCATATTATTGCTCTCAGCCCTTAGCCTTACCCAGCCGCCCTCGGAGGTGTGCTCGATGCAGTTCTTGACTATGTTCATCACAGCCTCGGTGAGCCAGTGCCTGTCACCGGTGACAGCGGCGTCCTCCGGCACATCAGTCTCAAGGGACACTCCCCTGAGCTCCGCCATTATGCCCAGCGAATCAGTAAGGGTGTCCGTGATATCCGTGAGAAGTACCTTCTCCTCCTTCATCTTCAGTACGCCGGCCTCCAGCTGTGAGAGCGTGAGCAGGCTGCGTATCAGCCAGTTGGTGCGTGAGAGCTGCGAATCTATCTTCTCGGCGTATTCAAGCCTGTTCTCCGTACTCAGCTCCGGTGCTTCAAGCAGCTCCGTCATAAGCTGTATGGCTGTCAGGGGCGTTTTGAGCTGGTGGGATATATCCGCAAGCATATCCGCCATGTACTGCTTCTGCTTTTTCTCTGTGGAGTACTGCTCCCTCAGCAGCGCCACGACCTTGTATATCTCACTGTGGAGGATACCGAGCTCGCCCTCCTTTGCGCTGTCCATGTCCGGAAGGGTCAGGTCGTCCTGTACCGCGGAAATGTAGTCCGTCAGCTTCCTTATCCTGCGGCGGAGGAGCATCCGGCTGAATACACGCTCAGCAAGGAGTGCGGCTATGCACAGGGCAAGCACTATGCAGACGGCCGCCGGCTCACGCAGTATCAGGCAGAGCACTGCCGCTATGAGCACCGTAATTATCTCGACGTGGTTTCTCAGCATGGCCGCCTCACTTCATCCTGTAGCCGATGCCGCGGACAGTCTCTATAAGCTCCCCGCTCTCGCTGTCCTCAAGCTTCTTTCGCAGGCGCTTGACATATACCGTAAGGGTGTTGTCCGTCACGAAGTCTCCGGCAACGTCCCAGATGTTATGCAGTATCTGCTGCCTTGAAAGCACGTTCCCGCGGTTGTTCACGAATATCATCAGCAGCTTGTACTCCATGGCGGTAAGAGGCACCTCCTCGCCGCTGCGGTACATCTTGCCCGTGCGGATATTGACCTCATTCGGGCCGACGCGGACGGTGTCGCTGACCTCCGCCTTTTTCTCAGTACGGCGCATGACCGCCTTGATGCGGGCAAGCAGCTCACGCATACGGAAGGGCTTTGCGATATAGTCGTCAGCGCCCTGCTCGAGCGCAAGGACGGTGTGTATCTCATCAGAACAGGCTGTGAGGAATATGACCGGTGAATCCCCTCTGTTCCTCACCTCACGGCACACATCGAAGCCTGTGCCGTCCGGCAGCATGACATCGAGTATGCAGAGGTCAAAGCTGCCCTGCTTCTCTATCAGTTCAAGCGCATCCTTCACACACGATGCTGCGGTAAGCTCATAACCCTCCTGCCCGAGGGATATCCTCAGCCCCTCCTGTATTATCGGGTCGTCTTCTACGATAAGTATCTTCATATATCCTCCTGTCCGGAAGCAGCCTGGGCGGCCGTTTCTCTCCTGCTGTGTCTGTTTTTATGTATATTTCACAAACATATCATACCTTAAAAGGCAGGATATGTCAACAGGATGCCGTCATTTTTTACAGTATATTACAATCCTGTAAAATATCTTGCTATCCACCGGGAAATGTGTTATAATAGATTCGTTCGTAATCCACACACATATTTTCTGACATATTACAGGAGGAATAAATATGAAAAAGTTCACATCTGTTATAGTCGCACTTGCACTCATGACAGCAATGACAGGCTGCGGCGTAAAGGGACCTTCCGATACAGCTTCCGCTCCTGCCGATACAACAGCAACAGACGCTGCCGAAGCAGCAACTGATACTGCTACAGAAGCAGCTACAGAGGCTCCGACCGAGGCAGCTGAGGAAGCTACAGAGGGAGAAGTTGCATTCTACGAGGTCGAGGAAGCTCCCGAAGCAGGCGTTTCCGTAGGCGCTCTCGAGGGCGTATGGTACTTCAACGGCAACACCGAGAGCACCAAGCTGACCATCTTCGATACCGATATCCTCAACGGCAAGTTTGCCGCTCAGGAGCCCTCCGGCAAGACAGTAGGAGGAAAGATTGCCCTTGAGTACTTCATCGGCGACGACGGCGAGAAGAGCTACCGCTTCAACTTCTACAACAGCGAGAAGAAGCTCTGGAACAGCTTCGAGATCCCGCAGGATATCCCCGTTGACGATCTCTACTCCCCCAAGGACGGCACACACTTCCGTCTTGACGGCGCAGCTGTTATCGAGGATGACGATGACGAGACCGAGGATACAACCGAGGACACAACAGAGGATACTACAAAGCCTTCCAAGACCAAGGACAGCAAGGCAACAGCCAAGTACACAGGTTCATGGACATTCAGCAACGTAGGCCTCACCGTAAAGTCCACAGGCAATGATACCGCAACAGTAACCATTGTCAGCAATGTAAGCGATTCAGAGACCTACACCTGGACATACCCCTGCACCTACTATCCCGCCGGCGATTACAACTTAGAGCAGCTCTACTGCGACGGCGAGGGCACAAAGACCTACACCTACGTTGACGAGAACGGCGATACCCAGACAGAGACTCTCTCCACATGGGAGAGCGCAGGCTTCAACATCAACGATTACGGCTATCTCGTTATCTACACAGACAGCTATGACTTCGACTCCGACTGGGGCTTCGAGAAGATCGACTGATAGCAGCATAATAAATATAAAGGCCGCACGGTAAGAGTTGCGCTCTAAAAGAAGTATTTAAGAATTAAGGTAAAGGTTGCGTAGAATAGCCTACGCAGCCTTTCTTTTTTTGTCATATTCTCTGCTGTCAGCAACAGCAGAAGCAACTGCAACGCCGAAGCGGAAGTGTATCTCAATATCCTGAGTGCGGTGTCCGCTGCTCTTATCGGGAGCATAAATGACTATCTTTTCAATAAGCTCGTGAACTATCGTAGGTGTAAGTTCAGTGATATGCTCATATTTCCGTACCACCTTAATAAATGAGTTCGCATCTGCTGTTTTCTGCTCCGCTGTCTCAATAAAAGCGTTCAGTTCTGTAACACTTGCTTTCAGCTTCTTCTGTTCGTCATCGTATCCAGCGGACATCATTGTAAAGCGTTCATCGGAGATCTTACCGGATACGTTGTCCTCATAGAGCCTTGTAAAGAGTTTGTCAAGCTCTGCGATACGCTTATTCGTCTGATTAAGTGCCTTCTTTGCCTTGAAAAGCTCCGAGGACTGCTTTGTAACAGAACTGTTCATAGCTGACTTAACAAACTCATCCTCATTATTCTTTACAATAGTAAGGAGCTTGTTGATCTCGCTAATAACGATCTCCTTCAGAACGACAGTACGGATATAATGGGCAGTACAGTTGTGTTTATCCAAAGCATAAGTCGAACATTTAAGATGCTCCTGGTCATCACTCAGACTTGTCGAACGGCAAAGATACATCTTCTTCCCGCAGTCAGCACAGTAACAGATACCCGAAAACGGATTCGGAGTTCCCTGTCTCTGCTGTCTGCGTTTGTTTTTACGAAGTTCCTGAACAAGATCAAACTGCTGCTGAGTTATGATAGGCTCATGGGTATTCTCAAAGATGAGCCATTCTTCCTGCGGATTTCTCACGGTTTTCTTGTTCTTGTAGGACTTCTTGTGTGTTCTGAAGTTGACCGTGTGTCCTGCATATTCAGCTTTATCGAGAATACCCGAGACTGTTCTTGAATCCCACTTTTTAAGGTTAGCATTTTTGTTCACGGGATTTCTGCCTTGAGCCAATGTGTGTGCGGTTGGAGTAGGAATCCCTTCTGCTGTGAGAATATTAGCGATCTTTGTCGGACCGTATCCCTCAATGCAGAGCTTGTAAATTTTCCGAACTACGTTGGCAGCTTCATCATCAATAACCCACTGATGCTTATCCTCTTCAGAAGCCTTGTAGCCATATATGGGCTGTGATAACGGCTTGCCCGATTGTCCCTTCGCCTTGAAAACGGCTCTTATCTTCTTACTCGTATCACGAGCGTACCAGTCATTAAAAATGTTCTTGAAAGCAAGAAGCTCGTTTTCATTTTTGAAGGTATCAACGTTATCATTGATAGCGATGTAGCGTACATCATAATCAGGGAATATGATCTCTATGTACTCGCCCGTTTTGAGATAATCACGTCCAAGACGGCTCAGGTCTTTGGTGATGATCGTTCCGACTTTTCCTGCTTCAACATCTGCCATCATTGCTTTGAAGCCTTCGCGCTCCCATGTCGTTCCGCTCACTCCGTCATCAACGTAGTAAGCTGTATTCCTAAATCCGTTGTCATCGGCATACTTCTTGAGGATAGCCTTCTGGTTGGTGATACTGTTGCTCTCACCCTGTAACATATCGTCCTGCGAAAGACGACAATATAAAGCTGTTATCTTGTCTGTCATATTAACCTCTCTTTCCCAAGATACAGCAGGCTATGCTATCATTATAGCGCGCATTTACAATTGATTCAATGCGCCGATATTCCAAAGTTACACAGCCTGCTTCTCATGTTCTTGTCCGGATTCACCGAGGAAATCCTCGCATTCATTACTGATCAGCCTTTTCAGAATATCCGAAAGGCTCTCCTTTGAAGCAGAGCTGAATGTAAC
>JAFZRF010000012.1 GCA_017620025.1 Ruminococcus sp. | reverse complement strand
TCCGAGATTTGCAAAATCTCACACAATGCCAAAGAGGAACACCTCCCGGGGCAAGGAGGGAGGGAAAAAGAAAACCGCAGCAAAAACCGGCATTTCCCTCCCTCCTTTCCCCTCACGGTTTTCCTCTCTGGACTCTCTTTTCCCTCTCCCCTTTTCTTCCACCCATTGCCGGTTTTTGCTTTTCTAAGATTCGCAGACTAAATCAGGCTATCGCACGGGCATCTATTTTGCAGGGTTCTTACATTTGGCTGCCGGCGGCGTAATGTGCCGCTGCGAACACCGTACTCCACACCCGGTAACCTCTTTTCCTTGACATCATACCGCTTATCTGTTATAATGTATGATGTATTTCAATAACCATATCCGGTCCGGATATGAGAACGGAGGCAGACACAAATGAGTAAGAACAAAAACGCTGATCAGAATGACAGCGTAAAAGATACAGAGAACACTGCTGCTGAAACAGAAACTGTATCAGACGAAGCGATCGTTGAAGCAGCTGACGATGCACTGAAGGAAGCCGCTGCCGAAGCTGAAGAAGCAGTACAGGCTGAGGCTGACGAAAAGAACGTCACCGGCACAGGGAACTCCATGATGCCCGATATCGGCGAACCGGCTGACGACGAGGGCGGACTTGATTCCCTGCCCGTGCTCCCGGAAAAGAAGACAGGAGGGTTAGAGGCCGTTGCCAATAAGATAAACGGATTATTCAGTTTCTTCGGCATACCGGATCTTGCGCTCCCCCGCTTCATAGCCGCATTCTTCATTATCTCGGGCTACAATCTCCATTCGATCCGCAAGGAATTCGGAACGAGCGCCGTATACAACTGGAGAGAGTACGTTGACAAGATAAACGGTCCGACGACATTCCTCTTCATCGCAGCCGTATTCATGGTACTGACCACGGTCTACTGCATTCTCCCGAAGAAGGCAAAGATCTCCGATCAGCTGCTCGGAATCGGTTCAGTCTTCTTCTTTGCCATAGAGACAGTATGGAGAACGGTAGATTCTGCGCTCGGCATAGGCGTTATCGGTATCTCCTGTGTATTCATCGTCTACTGTGCCGACAAGCTGCATGACAAGAACATAAAACGCAGGATGCCCGACTGGCTGAGCTTCATAATAGCAATGGCCGCAACCGTTCTGGTCTGCTGGTTCGTTGCCTATACAACAGTTCTCCGCCACAAGACTTTCTGCTCCTCATGCTTTGATCTCGGTATATTCGTACAGATGTACCATTCACTCGCCAACGACCTCACAGCCGTAACGACCTGTGAGAGAGACCAGTTCCTCTCACACTTCTATGTACATACATCATTTATTTTCTACCTGCTTGCCCCGATATACAAGCTTTTCCCGAAGGAGGATACTCTCCTCATCGCACAGGCGATACTTTCACTGGGCGGCATCATCCCCCTCTTCCTCATAGCACGCAGACACAAGATGCACGGCCTTCCGCTCCTCTTCATCTGCCTCGGTTACTGCTTCTTCCCGGGACTTATCGGCCCCTGCTACTACGAATTCCACGAGAACGCATTTCTCCCCATCATCCTGATGTGGCTGCTCTGGGCAGTTGACGGCAAAAAGATCATCATGCTCTACCTGATGTCAGCTCTCGTCTGCATCGTCAAGGAGGACGCACCGCTCTACGCAATCTGCGTAATGATGTTCTTCTTCTTCGCAAACAAGGGCGACCGCAAGCGCCTGCACGGTCTCATCATCACCTTCTTATGTCTCGCATACATGGTCTTCATCACCAAATGGCTCGAAGCGAACGGCGACGGCAATATGATGGCCGCAAGCCGAATGGGTCACATGATGATAAACTACGAAGGCGGACTCGGAGAGATCGCAAAGAACACTCTCCTGAACCCCGCATACTTCTTCAGCAACTTCATCGTTCACAAGGCTTCCGTTGACGGCGGCAATCTCAACCACAAGGACACACTTACGTTCTTCATGCAGGTAATGCTGCCTCTCATCTTTGTGCCTTTCTTCACAAGAAAGATACATCGTTTCATGCTTATGATCCCCTTCGTAGTCCTGAACCTCGTAACCGGTGCAGGCTACGGATACTGTGCCGACATCGGCTTCCAGTACATCTTCGGATCAAGCTGTCTGCTCATTTATATGTCCATCCTCAACATCGACGACATGGACAAGGACAAGAGACGTCTCTTCCCCGTGGCCATCGGTTCATCTGCAATAATAATGTCATTCACGCTGTTCTCCAACCACATCGGCTACATCTCCACATACAAGAACAACCAGAGCTATTATGAGGATCTTGAAGAGATGCTCGACAGGATCCCGGCAGATGCCCGTGTTGCATCAGAGCACAGCCTTCTCCCGCATATTGCTGACCGCGACGAGGTATACCTCCTCCATCCCGAGGATGCAAGAGCTGACGAAGGAATTCTTGCAAACCGTGAGAAGTATGACTGCTACGCATTCTACTTCAACAGCACCTATGAATCATACAAGCCCTTCATGGAATCTGAATATGTAGTATTCGACCAGATACCCGGACGTGCTATAATCTATATGACTCCGGAATACTATTCTTCCATAAGCCACTAAAACAATACCAGCAGACCGCCCGGACACGTTCCGGGCGGTTTATTTTTTATATAACAAACATAGTCCCGTCAGGGGACGCCTTCACTTGCAAGGCGTCCCCTCTTCCCAAACAGTCCCCCGGACTGTTTTGGAATTCACCCCTGCGAAGCGCCCTGCGGATAAATGCGGGGCGTTGCCCCAACCTAACCGGTCCGTCCCCTCTGTCAGCTTCGCTGACATCTCCCCACACTGTGGGGAGTCACCCCACCAGAGGCTCTGCCTCTGGACTCCGCTAAAGGGGCGCAGCCCCTTTAGAATCCCAGATTTTTAAAGCCATTTTTTCTTCCTGAAGAATATAAGGCTCAGTATCACTATTATAACGCTGACGGCTATGACTATCGGATAGGATGCCTTGTATTCGAGCTCCGGCATATACTTGAAGTTCATGCCGTACCAGCCTGCTATGAGTGTCAGCGGCATGAATATCGATGTAACTATCGTGAGCAGTGTCATGATACGGTTCTGCCTGATATCGAGCTGCGACTGGTAGAGGTCACGTATCTGTATGGAGTATTCACGCAGGGAGGCTGTGATATCATGGAGCCTTGATACACGCTGGGTGAAGAGACGGAAGTATCTTGTATTCGTCTTGGAGAAGAAGTTGTTCTCGTTCTCTTCAAGCTCCTGACTCAGGTCAAGCAGCTGCTCGTAGTGTACACGCAGGTCACGCAGATCACTCCTGATACGGCTGACTCTCTGCGACGGGTCGATATCCTCGCCGCCGAGTATATTCGATTCTATCGTGTCAAGCTCCTTGTCCACACGCTCCAGTATTGTCTGGTCACGGGCGACTATCTGTTCGAGGAAATCGAATATGAATCTCTCAAGACTCGGGACTGCCCAGCGTTTGGTGCTGATGATGCTGCTGATAGTCTTTTCCACGTATCCGCTGTCGTCAATGAAAACTATGCCCTTCTCATCGAGTGCGAAGGCGAATCTGACAGGCGGTGCTGAGATATTATCACGGTCGGGTATGGAAAAGGTTCCTGTAAGGGAATCGTAGTTCACCTCGGCCTTGGTGGAATGTATCATGGAAAGATCAATGTCCATTTCGATGCCCATGTCGAACCTGTCACGGCTTTCGAGCCATTCGGCAGAGGTGAGGACGGCAACGTATTTGTTGTTCTTCCCTTTGAATTCGAGATCTCTCGCTTTTTCAAGCGTTTTTCTGATATAGTAATACATAGTCAGGCTCCTGTAATTTTGTTAGATACATTATAGCATTATTTCGTCAATAATGCAATACCGGGACAAAGAGATATTACAGAACGGGTTTTATTATTACAATGCAGGAGAAATATTGCTATTGCTGCCGGAATAAGGTATAATATATATATACATCACGGAAGGAGGCGTTGTCATGAAGAAAAAAACAAGCAGGCAGACCCTGCTCATTCCCGCTATGCTCGACGCCCATTTCCCGCTGATGAAATATGCCTTTCTCTCAAAGGAATACTACCCCGTTGTGCTCGGTCAGGGGCTTGAGGTTCTCCCTACCGGACTGAGGTATACCAACAATGATATGTGCTGGCCGCTTGCCATGATGACCGGTCAGATGATAGACGCTCTGCGCTCCGGGAAATACGATCCGGCACGCACCAAGCTGCTTATGCCGTCCGTCGGTGACGCCTGCCGCGGCTCGAACTATACGGAGCTGCTCCGGAAATCCGTGAAGAATGCCGGCTTTCCGCAGACCCGTGTGCTGACGATGAACTTAAAGCATATCGATCAGGAGAACCAGCTGCCGATAACGCCGGTCATGGTATGGCGCGCTCTCTTTGCGCTGTTCTACGGCGATATCCTCATGCTCCTCGTGCAGCAGGTGCGTCCCTATGAGAAGCGCAAGGGCGATACTGAAAGGCTGCGCGACAGGTGGTTCGCGGCGCTCGGAGAGGATCTTCTGAAGTGCCGTAATTTCAGCCTGAACGATATGGTCAGGCGCTTCCGCAGGATAACCGCAAGCTTTGCAAAGATACCGCGAAATGACGTGAAGAAGCAGCGAATCGCCGTTGTAGGGGAGCTGTATACAAAGTACTGCTCCGATGGCAACTGGAACATAGTGAAATTCCTTGAGGACAGCGGCTGTGAGAGCTTTACGAACGGGCTTTCATGGTATGTGATATACTACATAGACGCACAGCTTGTGAAGTTGCCGGAGGCTGCCGCTCTCGGCTACCGTGCGGTAGGCCGGATCCTGGAGAAGCTGCAGAAGAGCATGATAAAGGCACTCACAGATGACGGTTTCTATTCGCTGCCGCCGCTGCATACATTGAAGGCTGAGGCGCAGGGGATAGTCAGCACGCTCGGCAGTGTAGGCGACGGCTGGCTGATAGGCTCGGAGGCGGCGGGGTATATGCACCACGGCTGCCCGAAGGTGCTTGCAGTGCAGCCCTTCGGATGTATGCCGAACCACGTTTTCGGGCGGGGGATATACTCCTCCGTTGCAAGGAAATGCGGCGGGCAGATAGTGAGCATCGATATAGACTCGAGCGGTACGCCCCTCAATGCGTATAACCGTGCAAGGATGCTGATAGACAGCTGAACAGGCGACAGGTTTAATTCATAATTCATAATTCATAATGCATAATTATCCTGAGACGGGATACTTGATTTTTAATTCGGAATTCGGAATGCGTAATTCGGAATTGTTGTATCGCCTGACGGCGATTGATTTGAATGATGTAGGGGCGCACAGTGTGCGCCCGCTGTCACGCATACAGCGACTGTAGGGACCGCCTTTGGCGGTCCGTTTTACAATGAATCGTTGCATGAGATGCGAGCTGCCGGAGGCAGCCCCCACAAGGCGAAATAACGAAGGGCGCACAAATAACGTGCGCCCGTTTGTCTGCCTGAAACGGCTCAAAGCTTTTATTCAAGCCATTCCGGATCAAATAAGAACCTCTTCGTCAATTCTTCTTTGATGTTTTGGTTGTATTCGATATGCTCTGTTTCCTCAACATTTATGATCCTGCTGTCATCAGCAACTATTTTATAGACTACAGCAGAATTCCTAAAATTACCACAATCAACACAGCGTTGTGCAACAATACATACATAAGAGGTGCCGGCTTTTGTAGCTGTAAATGTGTATCCAAATTTCATGGTTGAATTATGGTCATAATGCGGTTTGTCTGTTATGATAAGCTTTCTGTCAGAAGTATCAACGGAAGTATCAATACAGGTTTTAGAAGTCACGTAACTATAATCATGGCTTGTGACGATCATATCTCCGTTTTCGTCTTCTTCTGCAATGGCACATATTGAACTGCTGCCCAATGAACCTGTTCCGTGATTCAGAATAGTGCCTGAATTTCCGCTGATTTCCATGTACGGTATTTTCTCAAACTCTTTACGTTGATGACTCAGATCAAGACAATTATTAAAAATTGATCCTACAGCTATCACAATGGATATAAGCGATAATATAGATAATATTTTGCTTTTCGTTATCTGCGCTACAATAAAGAGTACCAGCGAAATATATCCGAAAACCACTCCCCAAAAGGTCAAAATCTTTAACGAAGATCCTGTTGCAACAAGCATCATTTTTCATCCCTCCGCTTATTTGTTGATATGAAGCAAAGCATCTGTTTTTTGACAATTATATTATAACAGCATGATATGTCTTTTGTGTGTCTTTTGACTGTTCTTTATGTGTCTTTTTGCTCCATTGCCGAAAGGAGATAAAACAATTCCGCATTCCGAATTACAAAATGGTTCGGAATCAATTATGAATTATGCATTATGAATTCTCATAGCCCTATCCGTATAGTAAGCCTCTCATCACTGTATTCCGCACCGATAGTGCCGCCCATGCGCTCTATGAGGGTGCGCGCGATGGAGAGCCCGAGGCCTGTGGAATGATGTGCGGCTTCGACTGTATAGAAACGGTCAAAGAGCTGCTCCACCTCAACGGCGGAGAGCCCTTTTGCAGTGTTGGAGAATATTATCTCTCCCGTATCTTTAAGAGTGATGCTGAGATCTCCGCCGCTGTACTTTACGGCGTTGTTCAGCAGATTCGAGAATACCCTTGAAAGCGCAGCCTTGTTCAGCTCACGCTCGATGCGCTCTTCCGTGAGGCTTATCTCCGGCTCGATGCCCTTTGCCTTCAGTGCCGGATAGAAGCTGCTGATACTCTCCGCAAGCACCTGATTCACAAAGACTGTCTCAGATTCCATTTCCTCCTCGGATACTATGACGGAATAGCGGAAGAGCTCCTCGGTGAGCTGCTTCATCATGTCGGCACGCTCCTTCATTATCGCAAGATAACGAGCCTGCTTCTCCGGGTCGTCCGTCTTCTGCATCATGTCAAGGTAGCCGTATATCGCCGTCAGGGGAGTGCGTATATCGTGCGAGATATTGGTTATCGCATTTTTCAGCTCGGTGTTGCCGTGCTCACAGCGCAGCTGCTCACGGCGAAGATCTTTCAGCTGTGTGTTGATCTTCTCCGCAAGCGCTCGCATATCCCTGTCACGGGAGGTTATGCGTATCTGCGTGTTGGTATCGCCGTGTATCTTTTCCGTGAGGTCTGTGCCTATCTCCCGTGCTGCTTTCTTCATCATGCGGAGCTTTATCATCAGCCCGGCAATTACCGCTGCCATTACAGAAAAGATAACGTATACCATTTTTATCACCTCGCTATATTTTTATCCCCATGCCGGACCATTTCTCCGTAACTCCCCTGTAATCGCTGTACCGTATGTGTACGCTTATCCTTGATGTCCGTGTACAGCGCAGAAGCAAGCCTTTGTATTTTTCTGTTCCGCTGCATTGCCGATGGTGTCGCTGTTGAAGGGCACATTGCAGACTATCCTGCCGCTGACCTGTGCTCCCGAATATCTCAACAGCACGGAGTATTTTTGCAGTCGCACCGTTTTCTTCGGGGCGAGCCGTTTATGATGGTTATTTTCATGCCTTTTATTTTAGATCCTTCCGCCTGAAATAGACCAGTGCAAGGATGAAGTATACTACGCCCAGAGCTGTGATAAGGAGTGCTGTGAGCCAGGGCTTGTCCGGCTCGTCCAGAAGTGTGAAGTCTCCGGCTGTAAAACCGAAAATGAATATTCTCGACAGGAACTTTACAGCCTTGCTCTTCTCGTCTGACATGGAAGCCAGCATGAGAGGCACCATTGTGACATTATTGAGGATGTAGACGATAACAGCTGTTTTGGCGTCGGGATAGATGCACACCATCAGGAAGCTGAACATCTGGAATTTCATGCTGAACAGCAGCAGTGTCAGGAGATTCACTGCAACATTTCCCGCATCAGCCGATGAAAGATCAGCGCCGAATGCAGCGAGTGCTGCAAAATATGTGCCTATGTATACTGCAAACGTCAGGAGCGTTGTTGCCGAATAGATAACGCACCATGAAAACAGTATACTGCTCCTGCTGTGTCCCATAACGAACTTGTTGCGTATAACTCCGCTTGAAAACTCCGTTGCGATCAGCATTATGGACAATCCGCCTGCGAATACGGGAAACATCAGTCCTAAGAACAATGAAAGGTTGTTTGAAGATACTGCAAAAAGCATGGATCTGTCGTCTGTTTCAACAGCAGTAGTAAATACCGATGCTGCTGCCATGAATGCTACGAGCAGCAGTATGATGTACGTTATCTTTGATCTCAGAACTCTCGGTACATCAGCAGATATGAGTTTATTCATGCTTTTCACCTCCCACCAGGGAAATAAAGAAGCCTTCGAGAGTTTCCTCGCGCTCGCTGCATGAGACGAGCTGACAATCCTCCTTTGAAAGGGCGAACACCAGCTCGGAGATATTCGGTCTTGCGTATATCTCGGCACTCGTATCATCGGTTATCGTATACTCTGCACCCATCTCGTCCAGCACTCCTGCAAGGGCTACGGTATCGGTAACAGTAACCCTGAGGCTCTTGCGGCAGGCATCCTCGAGTTCTTCGGCGCTCATCTCACGGACGATCCTTCCGCTGTCGATGAAGCCGTAATGTGTGGCGAGCTTTGCCAGCTCGTCGAGGATATGCGAGGAAATAACGATGGTGATATTCTTCTCACGGTTGAGCTTGAGAAGCAGCTCACGCACCTCTATGATGCCCTGCGGGTCGAGACCGTTGATCGGCTCATCGAGCATCAGCAGATCCTGATCTCCGCAAAGCGCAATAGCAATGCCGAGACGCTGACGCATACCGAGAGAGAAGTTCTTCACCTTCTTTTTGCCGGTATTTGCAAGTCCGACAAGCTCGAGCAGCTCCGGTATGCCCTTGTAGTCCGGCATACCGAGGAGACGGTACTGGTATTTCAGATTGTCTTCCGCTGTCATCTCGGGATAGAGAGAGGGTGTCTCGATCACTGCACCCATACGGCTGCGTGACTTTGTGATGTCCGGGGCGTCATTTTTCACGCCGAATATCTCAAAGCTGCCCTCGGTAGGCATCTGGAGTCCGCATATTATACGGATAAGGGTAGTCTTGCCTGCACCGTTCCTGCCTACGAATCCGTATATCGAACCCTTGGGCACGTTCATCGTAAGGCCGCTGAGCGCTTTGAAGTTTTTATACTGCTTGCACAGTGAATTTGTTTTCAGAACATAGTCCATAGTATGACCTCCTTTTCTGAAAACAGTATAACACGGAATAGTTAAGAAACCGGTTAAGAGAACAGTTAAGATACGGTTAAGATTTATCTGACAGCATAAAGCCTATGCCCCATACTGCGGATATGTAATCAGTGCCTGTAACCGTTTTCAGCTTGCGGCGGAGGTTGTGTATATGTATCTTCAGCGAATCCTCCGTGCAGTCTGGAGTATCATTGCTGATGCGCTCGAGTATCGTGAGCTTTGCTACGACCTGACCGGGGTTCTGCATCAGGAGCTTGAGTATCGCATACTCCGTCCTTGTGAGTTTTATCTCCGTGCCGTTTGCCTCTGCGATGCGGGTATCGGTGTTCAGACTTATCTCGTTGAAGCTAAGCACACGGCTCCCGGCACTGTTTCCGCTCTTGCGCAGCTGTACTGCTATGCGTGCAAGGAGCTCCTGCATATCGAATGGCTTGGTGATGTAGTCCGCCGCACCGCCGAGAAGGAGGTCTACCTTATCAGACGTATCAGTCTTGGCGCTCACTACGATAACGGGTATGTCCTTTATCTGCGGGAGCAGCTCTTCACCGGTAAGTCCGGGCAGCATCAGGTCAAGGAGTATCAGGTCGGGTTTTTTATGTGAAAGCAGCAGAAGAGCCTCCGTACCGGAATAGGCTGCCGAAACAGCATAGCCCTCCGCCTGCAGGCTCTCCGTGAGCATATCGTTTATGTGCTGATCATCGTCTATTATAAGTATCTCTGCCATGTTTCCACCTCTGCCGTTTTTTATAATTATATCATTTCGTGCAGGGAAAAACAAGAGGAAAAAGTGAGGCACGGTTCATGATCATTCTGAGCTGTCAGTTCTGAACCGGCGAAATGTTTAAAACAGGCGGGTTATCTATCTTATAATCATAAGCATGAGGATCAAAATCAGTCAGTTTTGAGACAGATAAAGGGCGCACAATACCGTGCGCCCTTCGGTCTTTCTTATCCGGTAACAATCTCAACGGAAAACACTCCGCCGCAGAGCTCTGCTCTTACGCTCCAGCCGAGCCTTTCACAGAGCAGCTTCACGACATAGAGCCCGAGACCGGAGCCGCCCGCTGTCCTTGCGTTCATGCGGTAGAAGGGCTCGAATACCCTGTCTGTATCGACTTCACTGCTGTCCTCTACGTTGTTCGATACACGAAGCACAGCCGCACCGCCGTTCTGCTTCAGCGATATGCCGAAGCTGCCGGCGGTGTACTTCTGTGCATTGGACATCAGGTTGTTCAGTATCCTTTCAAGGCAGTGCGGGTCGGTCTGTATCACTATACCGTCTGCGATATCAAAATCCGTCTCTATGCCCCTTTCTTCTATCCAGCCGTGCTGTTCGAGAACAGCCTCGGTAAGTGTGTTGCTGAGATTTACCTCGGCGATATGCAGCTCCTCGCTGCCGTTCTCAAGCTTGGTGAGCTCGAAGAACTCGTCGGAGAGCTCCTTGAGATAACGGTTCTTCTGCATCGCTATGCCGAGATATTCCGCATTCTTTCCGTTCAGCTCCCCGCTCTTCTCTATCATCTGCAGATAGCCGAGCGAGGCGGTGAGGGGAGTGCGGAAGTCGTGGGAGATGCCGGAGATGACTGTGCCGAGCTGCTTTCTGCTCTGCTCATACTCAGCCCCGAGCCTGCGCTGTATGTCGGTATGCTCGTTTACCTTCACCGCAAGCTGCGCCAGATCCTTATCGGGATCCGTCACCTTCAGGGGCTGCCTGTAGTCTGAGTCCTTCAGCTTTTCAAGCTCCTCCGAGAAGCGGCGGATATTCCTTTTGAGTGAGATGTATTTCAGCGTGAGTAAGCTGAGAATGACAAGGAGGCACACGCAGCCTGTTCCAAGCAGAATTTCCATAGCGTGTACCTCCTTTTTTTACTGCGGAGTCAGAAAATCTGACTCCCATTTGTATTTTAGTGACCTGTATGCGAGTGCGGTCATGACCGCTGAAAGTATTATGAATGATATGATGATCTTTGCGGCGGCGTATGAAGTATCGAGCGGCATAGAGAGCTCTTCAAGATCCATGACGCCTATGTTGCCTATGATCATCAGCTGGGTGGATGTCATGAAGGATGTTAGCGGAGTGACGTTCAGTCCTGTGAAGTTGGCGATCAGTACGAGCGGTGTTGTCTGGAAGATGAATGCCATAGCATACAGCACCGTGGCTGCGCCGTTCTTGCAGATGATGCAGACAGCTACTGCCGTTACTGCCATTTTCGCAAGGCAGACATAGCACAGCAGCATCATTGAGAGATTCATTTGTGCGCTGTCGAATACAGCAAGCAGTATCATGCTCGGCAGAAAGTATGTCACGGTTGCTGAAATCAGTACAACGAGAGTCTTGCTGAGTATCGTCTGCAGCGGCGGAGTTCCCTTCATTATCTCATAGTTTGCCAGCTTTGAATTGAAGACGCTGGTAACATAGCCGGTCGCAACGAGAATGGTTATCAGCATCCCCATCGAAGCGTGTAAAAAGAATGTTTCGGCACTGATCCTGACGCCCTCATCAGTCGCAAATTGCAAGACAGCAGCGATCAGGCCGAAAACGGCGATCATCAGAACTGAATTTCCGCTGTGCCTTAATCTGAACCACTCGGCTCTTATGAGATTATTCATTCCTGTCACCTACCTTCTCAAGATAGTAGTCCTCGAGGCTCTGGCCTTCCTCGCAGAGTCTGGTGATGACAAGTCCGCTGTCTGTAAGCGTTTTTGATATGTGCTTTACATCGCCGAGCTTTTCAAAGATATGTATCTCCTCGCCGTGTATCACCTTGTAATCGGATATCGAGAGCCTGTCCTCGAGCACAGCCGCAGTCCTGTTGATATCGTCGGTGCGGACTGCGATATGTCCTCTGCACCTGACGAGCAGCTCCTCGCGGCTGAGATTCTCGACAAGCTCACCGTGACTGATGATCGAGAAGTCTGTGCAGAGCTCCGAGAGCTCAGACAGCAGATGACTGGAAATAAGTACGGTAACGCCCCATTCCTCTGCCATACGCAGGATCAGCTGTCGCACTTCTACTATGCCCTCCGGGTCGAGACCGTTCACGGGCTCATCGAGCACCATTATCTCCGGCTTCGGGAGGAGAGCCATGCCTATGCCGAGACGCTGCTTCATGCCGAGTGAGAACTTGTCCGCCGTCTTCTTTCCCGTACCGGAAAGGCCGATGAGGTCAAGCACCTCGTTCACACGCCTGTCATCCGGATAGCCCCGGAGTATGCGGATATATTCAAGGTTGTTCCGGGCCGTCATAGCGGAAGCTATAACAGGCTGCTCTATCATGAAGCTCATCCGGTCACGGCTCTTGTCGAGCCCTTCTGCGCTGCCGAAGAATTCCATATCGCCGCGGCTCTGCATGATAAGTCCCCCGAGTATCTTCATGACGGTGGTCTTGCCTGCGCCGTTTGGGCCGATAAGACCGCATATATGCCCCCGCTCTACGCTGAGGCTGAAATCGTGGAGGACTTCATGCTTCTTGTAAGACTTGCAGAGCCCTCTGACAGTGATAACGCTATTTTCCATAGCCTGCACCCCTTTCGTTTTTCTGCCTCTATTATGACATATCAGGGTAAAGAAAAGGTTAAGCAAAGGGTAAAGAAAAGGTTAAAAGAGGTCAAGCTCAAAGAGGTATTCACGGCGCTCTTCGTCGGAGAGCCTGTTCTTCCTGCCGCCGTGTTCGCTTTTAAGCTCCATGCCGAGCTTTTCCATGACTCTGCGTGATGCTGTATTCTCAGTGTCGCAGTGGGCGGAGAAGTGATGTATACCGAGAACGTCTGCGGCATACCTGATGAGGGCTGAGGCGGCCTCGGAGGCAAAGCCCTGCCCCTGATACTGTCTGTCCATTATCCAGCCGACTTCAGAAGAGGTACGGTCCTCACTGAGATAGAGGCTCACAGTGCCGATATGCACGCCGCCGTACATCACAGCCATTTCATAGTAGGAGGGCTTCTCCTTCTTTATCTCCTCCGCAGCCTCGGTTATGAATTCCTGAGTTTCTTCCGTGTCTGCGAAGGGAAGATACATCATGAAGCGGGTATTTGCTGGGTCTGATGCGAAGCAGTGAGTTGAAAGAAAATGCTTCTGCGAAATGGGTTCAAGTATAAGTCGTTCTGTTTTTATAGTCATTGAAATGCCTTTCGTTACGGGATAAGCCTGTAGCCCATGCCCCATACGGTCTCGATGTATTCGTTGCCGGGGTCGAGCTTTTTCAGCTTGGTACGTATATTGCTCATATGCACCTTTACGGTGCTGTCATCGTTGATATAGGATTCTCCCCACACGCTCTCGAAGATATTTGCCTTTGACCAGAGCTTTGCGGGATTTTCAAGCATGAGCTCGAGTATGGCGAACTCCTTGCCCGTAAGGGTTAGGGGAGTGCCGCAGACGGTCGCTGTGGCTGCTGTGATATCGAGGGTGAGGTTCTTGCAGGTCAGCACCTTTTCCTCATGGGAACAGCCGGAGCCTTCATATCGGCGCAGTACGGCCTCCACACGGACGAGCAGCTCATCGAGGTCGAAGGGCTTGGTGATGTAGTCGTCAGCACCCATGCGTATAAGGTCGATGCGGGAGCGGGTGTCGCTCTTAGCGGATACGACTATCACGGGTATATCCGAGAACTCTCGTATTTTCTGCAATACCATATCACCGCTCTGAAAGGGGAGCATAAGATCGAGTATCAGGAGCGAGAGGTCGTCCTGCTCACGGATGATGCGCACGGCGTCAAGACCGTTGAGAGCGGAGAGGGTCTCGTAGCCCTGTGAGGAGAGGTATTCGCATATCAGGCGGTTTATCTCCCTGTCGTCCTCCGCTGTAAGTATCTTCTTCATGGCACACCTCCGGTTAATGATTGCATGGTATCATTATAGCATACATTGGCGGGGAGGTCAATGTGGAGGCTGGTCTTAATTCATAATTCATAATGCATAATTCATAATTACAATGAACCGGCATACTAAATTCGGAATTCGGGATTCGGAATGCGGGATTAATGGTTTCGCCGTGAATAATAGCGTTTGTAGGGACCGCCTTTGGCGGTCCGCTTGTTATGCGCTGCAAGGGTACCAAGCGTAGGGACGCACATCGGGCGTCCGCCGGATCAGTGCGATTGTCGATCGAGGAGCGGGCTGCCGAAGGCAGCCCATACAATGCGTATGAATTCGGTATTTGGCGTAGAATACAGCGTTCGCAGCGGCGGATTTTATGGGAAGGCGGACGGCCAATGCTACAGTGGGAGACATAAACAGGAAACGGGGCGATGTAGGCATCGCCCCCTACACATGATATAGCATCCGTCCCAATAAGTAACAGCTCAGTACAAGTTGCCCGTGCGATAGCCCGACAAGGTCTGCTGTCTCCGATAGAAAGCAAAAGCTGACAGGAGGGGGTCAAGGGGAGAGTGAGGGGGAGTCCAGAGGGGGAGCCGTAGGTGACTCCCCACAGTGTGGGGAGATGTCCGAAGGACAGAGGGGAAGGGCTCCTTTGGAGCAGGGGGAGGATGTCAGCTTTTACTGCGGTTTTCTTTTCTTCACCCTGTCTCCCCGAAGGCTCCCCCTCTGGCATTCAGCGGTACAAGTATATTGTTTGAAAATAAAAAGGATAGAACGATAATTCTTCTTTCTTTTGTCTGTATTTCCGAGATTTGTAAAATCTCACACAAAGCCAAAGAGGAACACCTCCCGGGGCAAGGCGGGAGGGAAAAAGAAAACCGCAGCAAAAACCGGCATTTCCCTCCCTCCTTTCCCCTTACGGTTTTCCTCTCTGGACTCTCTTTTCCCTCGCCCTTTTTCTTCCACCCATTGCCGGTTTTTGCTTTGTCCGGACACGCAGGCTAAAGACGGCTATCGCACGGGCAACCGAATGTGACTGTTACTTTACTAAAGCGGACTATCGCACGGGCAACTTGTACTGTGCTGCTACGTTGCTGAATGGCAGCGGCAGAGAGCGTGCAGCACACTTATCTGCTGCCACCCTCCATCCGGAGGACGGGGGTGGGGGAAGTCGGCCGGCACTGTTTCTCCCCGTTGTGCAAACTGCCTTGATTCAACACTCAATTTCCGGCGTATTATTTCTAATCTGCCTATTGCAAAATCAGCCGGAAAATGGTATAATTATCATTGTCTCAGTAGGGAGTCTGTGCGTTGCAGCTCCCGGAGCACTGATACCCGTCGGTGCTCTGAATCAAGTTAAATGCAGGGATCGCCTGCAAATACCAAGGAGGTGCAATTATGCCGAACATTAAATCTGCTAAGAAGAGAGTAAAGGTTAACGAGACTAAGGCTGCTGCCAACAAGGCAAGAAAGTCTAACCTCAAGACTGTACTTAAGAAGGCTGATGCTGCTGTTGCTGCAGGTGCTGCTGATAAGGAGCAGGCTGTAAGAGTAGCTATCAAGAGAGTTGATCAGGCTTGCGCTGCAGGTCTTATGCACAAGAATAAGGCTGCAAGAAAGAAGTCTCAGCTCGCTAAGAAGCTCAATTCAGCTGAATAATCAATGAATTGCAAAGCCCCTGCGGACAACTCACGGTCCACAGGGGCTCGTTTTTTCGGTTCATCTGTCTTTCTCAAAGAACTTCAGTTCCCTGCACTCCGGGCAGCGGAACATATGGAAAAACAGCGGTCCGCCGCCGGGCTGGAACATTCCGTTGCCCTTCGACAGCACGATAACATTGTCGGAAAGGTATTCAAGTTTCACATTGCAGCGCTCGCAGCGAAGTCCGGAAGTTGCCGGATCTCTCAACCGGAGGCGTACAGCGCTGTATTCGCGCACAGACGGATCTTCTTCGACCTCCGGTATGACCGTTACGGAACCGTTTTCGGAACGGTCAAGGATAGGCTTATACGTATTATTGGCAGGCTCGCTGTCTTTGGTCACTTTTGCATAGTAGTACAGCAGATATGCCAGACCTGCCAGTACGCCGAGTGATATGATAGTAATAATTGTGTCAGTCATGATATCTGCCTCCTTGATCTGAGATGATACAGACAATACGTCCTGTTAATATTATACAATATTATCGCGCAATTGTCAATATATATGAATGCGCATCGTTGACCGTTTCATATACTGTTTGAACACATGAACGGAATGCACGCTGAAAGGAGCTTTTCCATGCCCGCCAATTACCATACACATACCTTCCGCTGTCATCATGCCGTGGGCGAGGACAGGGAATACGTCGAGGCTGCTATTGCTGCCGGCTACGATGTTCTCGGCTTTGCCGATCATGTGCCGTGGGTCTATCCGGACGACTATGTCTCCCCGACACGAATGACCGCTGCGGAGACTGAGGACTATTTCACCTCGCTGACTGCCCTGAAAAAGGAGTATGCCGGCGATATCACGATATACATAGGCTTCGAGAGCGAGTATCTCCCGGAACTCCTGCCTGCACAGGACAGGCTCCTTGCTGACTATCCCGTCGATTATATGATACTCGGCCAGCATTTCGTCACTCCCGAGCCTTACGGCCACTATACGGGCTTTGACGGAGACCTCGAGGGCCTTGTTGCCTATACCGATTCCGTTATCGAAGGCATGGAGACAGGCAGGTATATCTATACCGCCCACCCCGACCTCTACCGCTACCGCGGGGAGGGCACGGAGAAGCAGTTCCGGAGGATATGCCGGTATATGAAGGAAAAGGAGCTGCCGGTCGAGATAAACATACTCGGCATAGCGACCGGACGGCACTACCCTTCGAGCCTGTTCCTGAATATCGCCGCCGAGGAGGGCTGCTCCGCCATAATAGGAGTTGACGCCCACGACCCGAAGGTGTTTGAACGCAGCGGGATTCTGCTGCGCGGGACAGAGATAGCAGAGAAGTTCGGCCTGCCGGTGGTTGACTATATGCCGGGACTGGGCCGGCTTAAGGAGGCGACATAGTTATGGGACTGTTGGATATTATTATCGATGCGGTCGAGGATTTATACTGGACTGATGAAAGACTTGGAAAACATGGGGAAGACCTGACCGAGAAGAAACTCAATCTTATCAATCTTTTTGGACGGAAGGGAAAGACGCTCAGGAACATATATATACCGAAAGACAACGGCGAGACCTCCGAGATCGACCTTGTGTATATAACACAAAAGGGCATCTTTGTGCTTGAGAGCAAGAATTATTCCGGCTGGATATTCGGGGATGCTGTTTCACAGTACTGGACTTCGTGTCTTCCAAACGGTGAAAGAAACAGGTTCTATAACCCTGTGAAACAGAATCGTACTCATATCAAATGGCTGAGCAGTTATCTTTCGGGTGCTTCACTTACAGTTCCTTTATTTTCTGTTATCGTTTTCTCGGAGAGGTGTGAACTTAAGAAGGTTCCGGAAGACAGCGATGATGTGATGATATGCAACAGAGATATGCTGTATTGGAAGATACGAAGTAAATGGGACAAGCTTCTGGATACAGTGTCAGATGCCGATTCAGAGAAGGTGTATCAACTCCTGTCAAGGCTGACCATTGTATCAGAAGCACAGAAGCAGGCACATATCGACAGTATCACCAAGAAAAAAATGAATGCCTCTGAGAATCTTGTGTGTCCGAGATGCGGCAGTTCTCTTGTTTTGCGTACTGCACACAGCGGCAACAATGCCGGAAAACAGTTCTATGGCTGCTCCGGGTTTCCAAAGTGCAGATATACGAAGAACATATAATTATGAATTATGCATTATGAATTAAGAATTAAAAAAAGGCGCCCTCAGGCGCCTTTTTTACATATCATTACGGTTCTCGAGAGCCTTATAAAGCGTTACCTCGTCGGCGTACTCCAGTATACCTCCCACGGGGAGACCGAAGGCAAGACGTGATACCTTTATACCCATCGGCTTGAGCAGACCTGCTACATAGAGCGCAGTTGCGTCGCCCTCGACGGTGGGGTTCGTTGCCATGATGACCTCCTTCACCTTACCGTCTCCGATGCGTGAGAGAAGCTCCCTCACACGGAGCCTGTCCGGCGTGATGCCGTCCATAGGGGAGAGGAGTCCGTGCAATACGTGGTATACTCCCTTGAACTCATGCGTGCGCTCGAATGCGGAGACATCCTTCGGGCTCTCCACGACGCATATCGTGGAGCTGTCCCTTTCGGGGTCTGAGCATATCGGGCATACCTCCTTCTCGGTGAGGTTCTGGCATACGGAGCAGCAGCGGACCTGCGTCTTGGCATCGATGAGTGCCTTGGCGAAGTCCTCCACAGCTTCGGGCTCCATAGACATTACGTGGTATGCAAGTCTCTGGGCGCTCTTCATACCAATACCGGGAAGGGAGGCGAATTTTTCCGCCAGTATGACCAGCGGGAGAGCGTTGTGGTCAGCCATCAGAACAGGCCGGGAAGAGATACTCCGCCGGTGATCTTGCTCATTTCGTCCTCAGTTGTGGACTCGATATTGTTTACAGCCTCGTTTACAGCGCTGATGATAAGATCCTGGAGATCCTCGATGTTCTCGGGATCAACGATCTCGGGCTTGAGTGTGAGAGACTTGATAGTCTTCTTGCCTGTCATAACGATCTCAACTGCACCGCCGCCGGTGGTAACAGCGAAGTCTCTTGCCTCGATATCCTCCTGGAGGACAGTGATCTGATCCTGCATCTTCTGAGCCTGCTTGATCATCTGGTTCATGTTCTGAGCGCCGCCGCCCATATTCTTCGGGATTCTTGCTTTCATGGTTGTAATTCTCCTTTATGGTTATTCATTGTTATTACTGCTCCGTCAACTCCGGGATACCCGTGAGTCAGTTTGCCGGAGCAATGTTATCAACAGCAGTTTCTATATTGCTGTTTCTGGCTTTGCTTATAAGCTTCTCCGCCATTGACTGCTGCTCCTCGACTGTTGTCGTGCATCTTGCGCTGAGGCGGTACTTGCTGCCCATCACGTTGAATATCGCACGGCTGAGTGCAACAGCGTTCTCCTTCTGTGATTTGAAGAGGGACATGAAGAAGCGGTTGGGTGTGAAGATGAAGAAGACGTTCTTGTATACCGCCGCACGGGAGCCCTCAAGGCTTCCTGCAACAGCGGGATTGAGCTTCCTGAACTCCTCCATGATATCCTCCCAGCGGTCGCAGGGAGTCATATCAGCCTCGGTGACACGGGATATATCCACGACGGGAGCGCCCTCCGGTGCGGGGGTGCTTGCCGTGAGTACCTCCGGCTCGGCAGGCTTCTGCGCTGCGGGGGGAGGTGCCTCGTGAGCGGTCTCAAAGGCGAGGTTCGTAACCTTCTTCTCCAACTGTTTTATTTTATCATATATTTCAGAATTGTCAATACCTGTGCCGGAATTTCCTGCGGGATTTTTTTCGTCCCCGGTGCCGGCAGCGGCCGCTATGCCGCCTCTGCACATACGTATTATGCACATCTCAAGCTCGACACGGTCGCTGAGCACCTTCATCATCCTCTCACGGCATGACTGGAGCATATCTATCCTTGCCATGACTGTGGGGAGGTCTGAGGAGGACGCGAGCGCCTTGAGCCTTGCAAGCTCGTCGGGCAGTGCGGTGATTATGCTCTCTGCCGCAGCGGGCGCTGTCTTGAGCAGCATAATGTTTCGCAGCTGCATTATGAGTTCATCGCAGAGTCTCTTGAGATCCTTTGACATATCGTGCAGCCTTGCTATGACCTCAAGTGCGGCAGCAGGATCGGCATTCGATACCGCTTCAAGCAGCTCGAAGAGATGAT
Organism: Ruminococcus sp.; assembly: GCA_017620025.1. Classification (GTDB taxonomy): domain Bacteria; phylum Bacillota; class Clostridia; order Oscillospirales; family Ruminococcaceae; genus Ruminococcus. The sequence continues at coordinate 2,204 of JAFZRF010000012.1, read as the reverse complement.
CTCTTCCGGCTATACCTGCGGTGCGGTATACTGCCTCTGCGTCGATGACCTCGGCGCAGGCTGAGCACTGGTCAAGGAGAGATACTGCGTCACGCATACCGCCGTCGGCTATCTTCGCAATGAGCGCTGCGCCGTCCTCAGTGAGATCAATATCCTCCTGAGAGGCGATGTAGCTCAGGCGTGCGGCGATGTCTGCGGAGCGTATCCTGCGGAAATCGTAGCGCTGACAGCGTGAGGTTATGGTAGCAGGTACCTTGTGTATCTCGGTGGTAGCGAGTATGAACTTGATATACTCCGGAGGCTCCTCCATGATCTTCAGCAGGGCATTGAAGGCGCTCTGCGAGAGCATATGCACCTCGTCGATGATGTATATCTTGTATTTGCAGCGCTCCGGCAGGTATACCGCAGCGTCACGGATATCACGGATATCGTCAACGCCGTTGTTGGAGGCGGCGTCGATCTCGATTATGTCTGTCAGTGCTCCGGAATCGGCATCACGGCATATATCGCATTCAAGACACGGGTTGCCGTCCTTCATATCCGGGCAGTTGACAGCCTTTGCGAAGATACGGGCACAGGTAGTCTTTCCGGTGCCGCGGGAGCCTGTGAACAGGTAGGCGTGGGCGGTCCTGCCGGTGCGTATCTGGTTTTTCAGAGTTTCGGTAATATGCTGCTGGGATATGACGTCATCGAAGGTGAGCGGACGCCATTTCCTGTATAGAGCCTTGTACATCGTTGTACCTCTTTCTGGTGCTTACTTGCAGTCCTCTGCCTTCTCGTCCTCCGCTCTTGCAGCTTCAAGCACGGATTTGTAGTAGGAGGTATATCCTACCGGGTCGGCGATATTATTGAGCAGAGCAGAGCGGTAGCGCTCCTCGGCTTCGGTATATCTGTGCTGGAGGGTGAGAGCAATGGCAGCTCCGCCCATTGCCTCGGCGTAGTTCTCACGGAGACGTATCGCCTCGGAGTACCACTTGAGGGCATTCACGCCGTCGTCCTTGTGGAGGTACATCTTTCCGATGTCCGTGCGGACTACGTGGCGGAAGCGGTTTTCCGGCTCTTCGAGTATGCCGGTGTATATCCTCAGAGCATCTTCGGTATCGCCCATAGCAGCGGCACAGCGTGCCTGCAGAAGCGGAAGTATGCCGTCAGTGAAGCCTGATTCGGAGGCTGTGCGGTAATACCTTGCGGCGTTCGGGAAGTAGCACATAAGCTCATAGCAGCGGCCGATATAGAACGCAAGGACGCCCTTTTCACGGTCGGTGGTCTTGTCGGCAAAATCGCTCTCAAGAGTCTTGAAGCCGTTGAGCGCATAGTTCACACGCTTGTTGAAGAGGTCGCTGAGAGCCTCGCTGAATAGCCTGCATTTCTTGTTGTAGCCCACGAAGCAGTCGCCGATGAGCTCGGGGTCGTACTTGTGGAAGCCCGTCCGGTGGTGTGTCAGCATGGCGGCGACGATACCTATGGTACAGAACAGCAGCATGAGTGCAGCTCCGCCGAGGTATTCGGTATGCCCCATGAACGCAAAGACGAGCATACAGATGAAGTATATGACCACGGCGCAGAAGGTACCGTAGATCACCGAGTCGAGGTAGTTTTTCAGAAGTCTTCCGAAGAATCTCTGGAAGCGGTTTTCGGGCTTGTTCACGGCTGTCCTCCTTTCGCTGTCGTCGGGTAATTGAAAAAATTCCGGAACATAGATGTGCAGGCTTACTGCGGCACACAAAACGGTCCGCTTAATGCTGCTCGGTCTCCCGCCTGACATGGTTCACGGTGTCTCGTTGCACAGGGCCCGCACATCTATATTTCGGAATTCTTATCCTGAAAATAATTAATGAGCAGGCATATATCCGTGCTCCATATAATATGATACCACATATCAGAAATTTTGTCAAGCCTTTGTTTACAGCGGCAGAGAAATTTGCAGAATTTTTTACGAAAGTTGTCTGCCCGGGAGAAATCAACGGCATTGTCCCCGGCATTACCAATATTAAATATAACACTTACTGTACAGGCTGCCCGTGCGATGCCCGCGTTAGCCAAGTAACAGTGCAATACAAGTTACCCGTGCGATAGCCGACTTTAGCCTGCGATTCTTAGAAAAAGCAAAAGCTGACAGGAGGGGGTGGAGGGGAAGGAAGGGGGAGTCCAGAGGGGGAAAACTTGGGACGGGGGAGGATGTCAGCTTTTACTGCGGTTTTCTT
>JAFZRF010000041.1 GCA_017620025.1 Ruminococcus sp. | reverse complement strand
GAGAACGTTGACGTTTCCATCACAGGTAACTCCACAAACCCGACTCGTTTCCAGCACCCCGTTGCAGGTACATACAAGAAGGAGAGAGTTGACGCAGGCAAGAAGTACTTCTCAGTTGCTTCAGGCGGCGGTACAGGACGTACACTCCACCCCGACAACATGGCTGCAGGTCCTGCTTCCTACGGTATGACAGATACTCTCGGCCGTATGCACTCTGACGCTCAGTTCGCAGGTTCTTCTTCTGTTCCTGCTCACGTTGAGATGATGGGTCTCATCGGTATGGGTAACAACCCGATGGTGGGTGCAACAGTTGCTTGCGCAGTTGCTGTTGAAGAGGCTATGAAGTAAGCCGTAACCGGCTGTAATACGCAATTTATTGGAATCCTGGCATATCCTGCGATATGTCAGGATTTTGATATTTTTAAAGACGGAAAGGTGATTTGTCATCCGTTTGTCACCCTTCATTCAGCACAAAACGCCCGCAGGTCTGTACCTGCGGGCGTTGCTTGTTATTATCAGTCGATAGTCTTAATATCAGCGTGGTGTGCCTGGAGGCTCTTTACGCCGAAGTGCTTGTTCTCCTTGATGGCTCTGATGCCCTCTGCGCTTGCCTTTGCAGCAGCCATTGTTGTGATGTAGGGTACACGGTGCTTGATGGCAGCCTTACGGATGTAGCTGTCGTCGTGAGCACTTGTCTTGCCTGCGGGAGTATTGATGATGAGCTGGATCTCGCCGTTTGCGATCTCGTCAGCAATGTTCGGACGTCCCTCGTAGATCTTGTAGATCTTCTTGCAGGGGATTCCTGCCTCCTTGATGAGCTCGTAGCTTCTGCCTGTTGCGATAACATTGAAGCCGAGGTCGCTGAAGCTCTTTGCGATCTCTGTAAGCTCGGGCTTGTCTCTGTCGCATACGCTGAGGAGAACCGTTCCCTCCTGGGGAAGTCTTGTCTGTGTAGCTTCTTCTGCCTTGTAGTAGGCCTCGCCGAAGCTGGGTGAGATACCGAGAACTTCACCTGTGGAACGCATCTCAGGTCCGAGGACGGGGTCAACCTCCTGGAACATATTGAACGGGAATACAGCTTCCTTTACGCCGTAGTGGCCGATGATCTTGTCCTTCAGCTCCGGTACGGGCGAAGGTCTGCCGGTAAGTGAAGAAGTGATGATATCAGTAGCGATCTTTACCATGTTGATATCGCATACCTTTGATACCAGCGGAACTGTTCTTGAAGCACGGGGATTAGCCTCGAGCACGTATACTGTATCGCCCTCAATAGCGTACTGCATATTCATAAGGCCGCATACGTTCATCTCAACGGCGATCTTCTTGGTGTACTCCTTGATGGTAGCTACCTGCTTCTCTGTGAGGTTCTTGGAGGGAAGGATACAAGCTGAGTCACCGGAGTGAACGCCCGCAAGCTCGATATGCTCCATAACAGCAGGAACGAAGCAGTGTGTGCCGTCGCTGATAGCGTCAGCCTCGCACTCTGTAGCGTGGTTGAGGAAGCGGTCGATGAGGATGGGTCTGTCGGGTGTTACGCCTACGGCAGCATTCATGTATACTCTCATCATATCGTCATCGTGTACGATCTCCATTCCGCGTCCGCCGAGAACGTAGGAAGGACGTACCATAACGGGATAGCCGATGCGGTTTGCGATCTCGATAGCCTCGTCGGCATTTACAGCCATGCCTGCCTCAGGCATCGGGATACCGAGCTTATCCATCATTGCACGGAAGTGGTCTCTGTCCTCTGCAAGGTCGATGGTCTCGGGAGTTGTACCGAGGATGTTTACGCCGTACTTCTTGAGGTCGCTTGCAAGGTTCAGAGGTGTCTGGCCGCCGAACTGAGCGATAACGCCCACGGGCTTCTCCTTCTCGTGGATGGAGAGAACGTCCTCAAGGGTAAGGGGCTCGAAGTAGAGCTTGTCGGATGTATCATAGTCAGTGGATACTGTCTCGGGGTTGCAGTTTACGATGATGGACTCGAAGCCGAGCTTCTTGAGTGCGAGTGCAGCGTGTACGCAGCAGTAGTCGAACTCGATACCCTGTCCGATACGGTTCGGGCCGCCGCCGAGGATCATGATCTTCGGTCTGTCGCTTGTCTCGCTCTTGTCCTCGTCGAGGTGGTAGGTGGAGTAGTAGTAGGCTGCATTCTCTGTGCCGCTTACGTGAACGCCCTCCCATGCCTCCTTGATGCCGAAGCCGATGCGTGCGTTTCTTACCTCTTCCTCAGTCACCTCGAGGAGTGAGCTGAGGTAGCGGTCAGAGAAGCCGTCGAGCTTAGCCTGCTTCAGAACGTCCTTCTCGGGAACGCTGCCCTTCATGGTGAGGAGCTTCTCCTCCTCCTGAACGAGCTCGAGCATCTGCTCAAGGAACCAGTGCTTGATCTTTGTGAGATCGTAGATCTCGTCGATGGTAGCACCCTTGCGGAGTGCTTCATAGATTATGAACTGTCTCTCGCTGTTCGGGAAACGGAGCTTGGAAAGGAGCTCCTCCTTGGAGAGATCGTGGAAATTCTTTGCGAAGCCGAGGCCGTATCTGCCGGTCTCAAGGCTGCGGATAGCCTTCTGGAAGGCCTCCTTGTAGGTCTTGCCTATGCTCATTACCTCGCCGACAGCTCTCATCTGAGTGCCGAGCTTGTCCTCAGCGCCCTTGAACTTCTCGAATGCCCAGCGAGCGAACTTGATAACAACATAATCGCCGTCCGGATAGTACTTGTCAAGAGTGCCGTACTTTCCGCAGGGGATATCCTTCAGTGTGAGACCGCAGGCCAGCATAGCGGATACAAGAGCGATCGGGAAGCCTGTAGCCTTGGATGCGAGTGCGGAGGAACGTGAGGTTCTGGGGTTGATCTCAATAACTACGATGCGTCCTGTCTCGGGATCACGGGCAAACTGGCAGTTGCAGCCGCCGATAACCTCGATGGACTCGATGATCCTGTAGCTCATTTCCTGGAGCTCCTTCTGGACATCCTCGGGGATGGTCAGCATAGGAGCGGAGCAGAATGAGTCACCGGTGTGTACACCGATAGGATCTATATTTTCAATGAAGCATACTGTGATCTTGTTGTTCTCGGCATCACGTACGACCTCGAGTTCCAGCTCTTCCCAGCCGAAGATGCACTCCTCAACGAGTACCTGATGTACCAGTGAAGCCTGAAGGCCTCTTGCACATACGACCTTGAGCTCATCGACGTTGTATACCATACCGCCGCCTGCGCCGCCCATAGTGTATGCAGGACGGAGAACTACGGGGTACTTGAGCTGCTCAGCGATCTTTACAGCCTCTTCTACGGAGTAGGCAACCTGGCTCTTCGGCATACCGATACCGAGAGCACTCATGGCGTTCTTGAACTCGATACGGTCCTCGCCTCTCTCGATAGCGTCAACCTGAACACCTATTACCTGTACATTGTACTGCTTGAGTACGCCTGCCTTATCAAGCTCGGAGCAGAGGTTGAGTCCTGACTGTCCGCCGAGGTTCGGGAGCAGTGCGTCGGGACGCTCCTTCTCGATGATCTGGGTAAGTCTTGCGAGGTTAAGAGGCTCGATGTAGGTGATATCTGCTACATCAGGATCGGTCATGATAGTTGCAGGATTTGAGTTCACGAGAACGATCTCGTATCCCAGCTTCTTCAGAGCCTTGCAGGCCTGAGTGCCGGAGTAGTCGAACTCACACGCCTGGCCGATGATAATAGGACCGGAGCCGATGATCATGATCTTGTTGATGTCTTCTCTTTTTGGCATACTGTTCTCCCAACCCGTACCAAGGTACGCTATAAATTTGCCTGCTCCACGGTATATACACACGGGGTGCCGGCATTCTTACCTTATATCATACCACAAATCTGTCGGAAATGCAAGAAGTAAACCGAAAAAAATCGTCCCGGGAGCAATTACCGCATATTGCACAAATAAATCAACCCGTGTGAATGCGGCTTTGCGGGGCTGTAAGCCCGCCGATGCGTGAATATCGTCTGCTCCCATATCCGTTTCGACCTGTGTTGTTATGGATAACGGGATACAGAAAATGTAGGGGCTGCCTTTGGCAGCCCGCAGAACCTATTGACGCCCATTTGCAAAGCGGACGCCCGCTGGGCGTCCCTACAGCGGCTACTTGCAACACAGGGCAAACGGACCGCCAAAGGCGGTCCCTACTGATCAAAAAAATGACAGGGCAGTATCATAACTGCCCTGCATCGATCATCTGTATGAATACTGCGTCGCTGCCGGTTATACCGGGCAGGCCGTCACAGTCTGCGTTCAGGAGCGCCTCACCGTACAGGGGGTATTTCTCCTGATTTGCGATATACTGGAGTACTGCCACAGCATCGGATACATCTACCCTGCCGTCGCAGTTTGCATCGCCTGCAAGCCCCGCAGAAACTGCGGGATCAACTGCCCCGTCCGGTTGGTCAGCAGAGCCGCCGGTATAACTGTGGCTGCCGTGCCAGTGCCAGCCGCCTCCGCCGACATATTCACTGTCGCCGCCGGCATACGGATCGTAACCAGGATCTCCTGTGTACTGCCCTGCTGCATACGTCATCGGCTGTGTCACGGGCTCTGTCGTCTGGACGGGTTCGGCATAGCCGTAATTACCGTTGCCGTACCCGTTTCCGTATTCGTAAGGACCTGATTCTCCGATAGGAGGGCCGTAGCCAAGTCTTATGCTGACGCCGTCAAGCTCCGAATTCGGCAGACCGAGCTCTATCTCAGCCCACTGCTCCGCCGAGCCCATATAGATTATCTCCGACAGTGAAGTGCAGCTTGTGAATGCTGAGCTCTCGATCTCCGATACGCTTGCCGGTATGGTAACGCTCTCAAGCGCAGAACAGCCGTAGAAAAGGCTGCTTCTCACCTCGGTTATGCCCTCGGGGAGAGTTATCTGCTTAAGTGCGCTGCAGTACGAAAACGCCGAGCCGTCGATCTCATACATATACGCCGGAAGATGTATGTACTCGAGCGAATAGCAATGGCTGAATGCGCTCATTCCAAGCCTTGTCACGTTGTCCGGCAGCCATACCTCCGTAATGCTGTAGCATGAAAAGAAGGCCTGCGGAGCGATATCTGTGACCATACGGCTGTTTATGCTCTCCGGTACGTATATCTCGCCCTCCGCATCTCTCTGACATTTCGTCAGCGTGAGGTTGGTATCCGTGTTGAAGTTGTCAAAGGACAAAGGCCCCTTCTTGTACGTTACAGCCTCTGCCTGTCCTGCTGTTATGCAGGCTGCTGTGACAGCCGCAGCCAGAAAGGCTGCAGCTGCCCTGTAAAGTTTTCCTATTCTCATATTCTTATTTCTCTTATCCATTGCGCCCGCTTCGGCCCCGTGGACCGATAGTGCATCATTCTTATTATTCCCTGTTTCTCCGCCGGCATATACATTGCCGCTGCTCTGTGCTATGAGAGCGCCGCTGTATACATTATGACGGATCATTGCTTTTTCGGATATGTTCGGCTTACCTTCGTTTGCGGCGCCTGCTCCGACCGCCTTAAAATCATTGCCGGCGCCTTTTGCTTCAGTGTCCGCTGCCGCTTCCCGGGCAGCAGCGGACCGTGTTGCAGCCATAGTTGCTTTTCCCTTTATGCCTGTACTATACAGGCCCTTTTCATGTTCCCTTGTTACATTACACCTGCGTCTATCTTCTGTATTGTTATTGCGTCGCTTCCTGTGATGCCTGATTCTCCGTCAACATCCGCATTCTTTGCGCCCTGTGCTGTGAGCTTGTACTTGTTCTGGTTTGCGATGTACTGGAGAACTGCTACTGCGTCTGCCACGGTGAGCCTGCCGTCGATATTGGCGTCTCCGGCTACCTGCTTATACGGTTTGTCGAAGAACAGCATATCGTTGTTGACTGTCTCGTCGTCGTAAGCATGGATATCGCCCTTCTCGACCTTGTTCCAGTCAGCTTTGGAGCCTGCATAGTTGAAGTCATGGAAATTCCAGCAGTTATGGAGCATACCGTCTCCTATCTTGGCCACGGACTTCGGAACGTATACAGCTACAAGTGACGAGCAGCCGTCGAATGCGTTCTTGCCTATGTAAGTCACGCCCTCGGGGATGACTACAGTAGTTATCTTCGTGTTGCCTGCAAAGGCATTGTCCGGTATCTCTGTGATGCCCTCGGGGAGCATTACAAATCCGGAGTATTCCGTGCCGATGAACTCGGTCGGTCTGTAATCGCCGAATACCAGATGATCAGCGATGATAACGGCTCTCAGGCCGTCGTTCATATCATCGATATCTATCTTATCCCAGTCTTCCTTCTGTCCTGCATAGGAGATACCGAGATCGTTGATGGATTTGTCCTTGCCGTTTTTGCTGTTCCTGTCGAATGCCTCTTCGCCTATACGCCTCAGCGACTTCGGGAGGTAAACATTAAGGAGAGTATAGGTATCTGCGAATGCTCTGCCGCCGATGGAGACAACGCCCTCGGGCACTGTGATCTCCTTCGTTGTCAGATTGCACTCGAATGCGCTTCCTGCGATGACTGTTACGCCATCAGGAACTGTTACCTTTTCAAGATCCTTGCCGAGGATGAGCACATTACCGGAAACGAGCTCAAGGTCTCCGTTTGCCTTATCTCTTTCGTCACGGAAGCTGTTCAGCCAGAAGGTATTATCGAAAGCACCTGCGCCGACATACTCTACCGACGTTGGCAGCTTTACCGCTTCAAGCGATGTACAGCCGTAGAATGCACATTTCCCGATGTTCTTCAGAGTGGAGGGAAGAGTTACCTTTTTGAGTGCCTCACAATCCTGGAAAGCACACATATCTATATCAGTAACGCCCTCGGGGATCGTAACGCTTCTGATAAGACTTACGCCTGCAAAGACGCCGCCCTTGATCTTCTTTACGCCGTCGGGGATAACTATATCGCCGTGCGGGTAGTTGACCTTTGTCAGTACGCCGTCCTCGACGATGTATTCAGTCTCCTCCTGAGGAGTTTCCAGCATATAGTTTACCTCTACCCTTGCAGGAATGCTGACTCCTGCGGAAGCGGCCTCCCATTCACTCTTCGTTCCGTTGTAGATGATCTCGAGAAGATTATCGCAGCCCTTGAAGGCATCAGCGCTTATCTCCTTTACGGTGTCCGGGATGATGATGCTCGTTACCCAGCGGCAGTCCTGGAATGCAGAAGGATCTGCCTCACCGGTCTCTACCTTGGAATAAGGAGCGTATGCTTCGATCTTTGTAACGGGGAGCGAATCAGCATCAAGCTTCCAGTATGACTTGAAGTTACTGAACTCGCTCAGGCTCACACTTGAAGGAACTTCCAGCTTATACATTGCTGTATCCCTGACATTGGAAAGCGCAAGCTCTCCTGTTGTATGATCGAACTTGTAGGTGAAATCGCCTTCGGTAATGTAGCCGTATTCAAAGCTGTCCGGATGATTTATAAGATCCGGCGTCTCTATCGGTACGGTAAGAGCTGTGTTGCCCTCTGCTACCTCTACCTTCTTCCACTGCTCCTTCGTGCCGTTGTATGTTGCATACTCGATATACCGGCCGTAGTAGTCGCTTTCGCGCTTGAAGGCATCCTTGCCGACCGATTTCAGAGTTGAAGGAAGAACCACGTTATTAATGCGTTCGCACTTGCTGAATGCGCCCTCTCCGATAGTCTCAACGCCCTCGGGTATAACTACGCTTGTGATGCTGCGGCAGCGCTCAAAGGCATAGTCATTGATCTTCTTCACTCCGTCCGGAAGTATGAGATCACCGGTTGCCGGAGTACCGTCAACGAGTATTCCGTTGATAACGAGGTAGGGTGATTCCTTCTGCTTATTCTGCTGCCACAGGGTATGGAAGAATGCGCCTGCGCCTATATCGGTAACGCTCTCAGACACTGTGATATTCTCAAGCTCGAAGCAGCCGAAGAACGCCAGCTTGCCAATCTTTGTTACCTTGTCCGGGATAGTTACGGAGGTGATATGCGAATCGCTCGTAAAGGCTCTGTCGGCTATCTCAGTTACCGGTATCAGTGTGAGCGGAGCAGTAAATACTGTCTGTCCGTCCACCTCTGCCGACCGGTAGTCTTCGGAAATGAAATTCTCGGGTATCTCTATCTCTGTTCTCCTGTTGTCGGGAGCCTTGCCGTGACATACCGCATGGTCGCCCTCTATGCTGAAGAGCAGGCCGTTCTGTTCCATATATTCCGGCTCGGGCTCAGGCTTCTCGCCTTCACAGTAAGCAATAAACAGTTCATCGCCTGCGGTCTTTTTCAGAAGAGCATTTCCTATGATCTGATATTTCTTCACAATCGGAGCTGCGATATTTCCGTGCTGCTCCTCGCCGGTCTCGGGATCGATATAGATAACATCGGGATAGCAGCCTACCTCATAAGCGCCCTCTCCGCTGACTGTCAGTGTCGTCTCGGGAGCTAATATCTGTCCGCAGAGAGTCTGACCGCCGGTAAGAGTGATTGAGGAACCCTTCTCGCCGTAAACTGTCATCGGGATGTAAAGGTAAGGCCCGAAGGTCCAGTCATCCTTCACATACTCCCACATCAGTCCCTTGCTTCCCGACTCAAACTTCAGTTCTCCCTTTACGAAGAAGGTAACTGTGCCGTATGCATCTGCGGAAACTGTAATGGTCTTGTCAGTTGTGAGGTTGTCGAGGACTACAACGATATCGTTGTTGCCTGCCTTGATAGTGATATCATTCGGCAGCCCCTTGATTGTACAGCTTCTGTCAAAGCTGGTGAGCTTTGAGTTCTCAGTGATGACATACGCCGCTGTATCAGCTTCGGCAGTATCGCTTATCTCTGAAAGCTCCAGAGCAGCTGAAAGGTAACGTACATCCTGATCTCCGGCTATGGTGAGTCCCTCCGCAGTCGTGTCCTTTATCCCTCCGGCAGCATATGCCGTGTTGAACAGCTGCGGAGCTGTACCGAATGTCAGGGGTGATGATGTGAATGTCAGTGCTGCTGCCATTGCTGCAGCTAATAGTCGTTTGGTTCTCATATAAATGACCTCCCTTATTTATGTCGTAAATTCCGGGCTGACCGGTCCCGGCTGCTGTTATTGTCGTCTGAACGCTACATCAGGGATACAGTCCTGCATCCATCTTCTGTATCGCTATGGCGTCGCCGCCTGTTATGCCTTTCTCTCCGTCGATATCGGCGTTAAGCATTCCCTCATCGGAAAGGGGATATTTTTCATTGTTTGCTATGTACTGGAGTACCGCAACAGCATCGGATACAGTGATCTTGCCGTCACAGTTTGCGTCGCCGGCCTTCTTAGGACTCTCCTTGCTCTCGAGCACCTTGAATGTCACGCAGAGCAGATCGTCCTTTGTCTCCGAAAACTCATTGAAGGCAAGCCTGCGTTCGCCGGGGCTGTTTGCATACACCCTGTAAACGATGTATTTGCCGCTGCCGGATTTACCCGTATCCTGCATATCGAACCATATTACATCGCCGCTGTAATCATTGATCCAGAGATTTGATACAAGCTTTTGCACTACCGGATCAGATGCTTCACAGTATACGCTGATATCTACCGCCTCTCCTACACAGAGCTCCATCTCGCAGTCTTTCTTCAGCTCAACAAGCGGGACATCTGTCAGATCAGAGCTCTGCTGGCTGACCGGATCATTATTGGCTGAGCTCAGCGGAGTATCACCGCCGTTCCATATATCCAGCTGGCCGTTATTGAACGAGTAATAGATCTGTATCTTCGCCCAGTCACTGTCACTTCCGGCATATTCGGCCTTCCTGATATTGTCGCAGCTGTTGAACGAGACATCCGCCTTCTTCAGTGATGCAGGCAGCTTCAGCTCTTCAAGGCTGCTGCAGCCGCTGAATGAGCTATATATCGCCTCAACGCCCTCAGAGATCGTGAGCTTCTTCAGATTCCGCATCATGCTTCCTACATGATTGATGACCTTTACGCTGCCGGGAACAGTATATTCCTCCGTATCCGGAGCGAACAGCAGATTCCCTGCGAATACTGCTTCTTCGCCGGAATCGGCCAGATCCTTGTACCACTGCGGCTGATTGCCCTCATCGGTGCCGAAGGCGTGCTCCATAAGTTCGATATAGGTATCAGGGCCGTTTATCTCCGTAAGAGCAGAGCAGCCTGCGAATGCACAGCTCTGTATGATCTTTACGCTTTCAGGTATCGTTACCGAGGTGATATCCTTATTGTTCCTGAAAGCATCAACGCCGATCTCCTTTACTCCGTCGGGGATGACGATCACTCCCTTGGCCTTGGAACCGTTGACAAGCACGTTATTCTCTATAACCAGAGACTGGTTCTCCTTCAGCTCCGCAATGAAATGAACAGACGCTTTGTCCGGAAGAGCAACGCTGTCCTTTATGGCGTTCCAGTCCTCCTCGGAGCCGCTGAACCATACATCGGTAAGTTTCCTGCATCCGTCGAACACCTCCTTGCCGAACCGTGTAACACTTTTCGTGAAGGTTATCTCCTTCAGGTTTACACAGTCTGCAAAGGCTCTGTCACCGATCTCAGTCATCGACTGGCTGATCGTAACGGAGGTTATATCCCTGTTGCCCTCAAAGGCACTCTTTTTGATCTTCTTGAAATCCTTGCCGATATATACCTCTCCGTAGCTGTCACGGCCGTCGCTCAGTTCTCCGTCATAGCCGTAAAGCTCCGAATCAGAATAACGCATATCTGAGAAATGGATTGTCACTCTGTCGTTAAGTATGGGCTTGCTCAGCATCTTGTCCCATTTGTCCTTCGTGCCGTCATAGTAGATATCAGTCAGAGCCGTGCAGCCATTGAAGGCGTGCACTCCTATACTGTCCACCATGTGCGGTATTCTTACGGATACCATGCTTCTGCATCCGTCAAAGGCATAATCCTCGATGCTGGTAGTGTATACCGCCTGCTCCTCGAACTTGTAGAAGTACTCCTGTATGTCCACCTCGCCGAGGACCTCGGGATCGCAGTATGCAACGCCTGCCTTGAAGCCGTAGGTGTTGTATATGAGCCCGTTATTGTCATGCTTGTTGATCGGGAACGGCTTTGCATAGTCAATGGGATAACCATTATCAATGAATGAATTGCCCTCGCCGATCTCGATCCTGGCAAAATCCACACTCGTGCCCGCATAGTAGATATTCCTGTGATAGCTGTGGTAGAAAGCATTGTCTGCGATCTTTTCAAGAGACTTCGGCAGGCAGATGTCGCTGAGATACTGACAGTCCTTAAAGGCGTTCTCTCCGATCTCCTCAACACCCTCAGGCATTCCGATATACTCTATATTGCTGCCCTCTGCGAAGCGGTCTGCTATTCTCTTTGTACCCTCCGGAAGAATGACTATCGGACCGTTGCGGAACGATACTGCTGTTCCGTTGATGACAAGAGCGCTGTCATACTTCGTGGTAATATCGGCAAAAGGAGTACAGGCAAAGGCGTATCCTCCGATATCCGTAAGAGTATCGGGATAGTCAACGTACTCGAGGCTCTCGCAGCCATAGAAGGCTTTGTATCCGACTCTTCTTACGGTGTACGGCAGAGATGCCGACCTGATACTGCAGTTTCCCATGAATACTTCGTCCTCGATCTCCCACAGTTCGGCTAAGGGCAATTCATCAACTATCATGCCCTTAGGTACCGGAAGCGGGATCATTGCCGGAAGATATACAAAATCATTTGCTCTTGCCGATACAAGTACAGCATGGCCGTCCTCTAATCTGTACTTCATACCCTCACAGGTCGCATAGTCCACACCGTTCTCTTTGGAGTATTCAAACAGCATTCCGTTATAGCTGATATATCTGCCGTCGTCATCAACGTAGAACATTTCTTTTCCATACGGATCATCTGTCGCTGTTGCTGCAGGCACAGCAACAGACATGGCGGTGAGTGCCATTGCAGCTGCCGTTACCGCAGCTGCGAGTCTTCTGTGTTTCATAATAATTTCCCTCCTAAGTTTTCCGGCAAGCACTGCTCATCTGTATTTTTCCGCCTGACCAACAGCGGTTCTCTGCGTTGCTAACCTGTATTTCTCTCTATTCAAAATATGCTGGAACATAAAGACTCTCTCATATTATTAAACGACGCAAAACGGCAGATGTGCGGAGTTTTTCTTAAAGTCGATTTCAACTTTGTAGGAATGACTAAATGCGCATCTGCCGTTTTGTGAATTATGTTCAATCAGACACCGCACAGACCCATATGTCCCGAAGGCACTGTGCGGAAAAGTCTCTTTGATACTGCTTATTCTGTAGCGTTAATTATTGTCTGCAAGGCGGCCCTTTGAGATGCTGTCCTTGTCAACATCGATACGTTCAAGGACTATCTCCTTCAGCACCTCACGGAAGCCTATCTCCCGGTAGAAGCTGACACGCACATCGAGTGCGAGCAGGAATGCCCTCTTGCCGAGATTGTTGAGGAACAATGCGAGCCATTTCAGGAACTCCCTTGCGTAGCCGCTTCCCCTCGCAGCCGCCTTGGTAGCTACCTGACCTATGAGCACCTCATTGCCGATATCGAATACCACTGATGCCGTCGTGCTGTTCCGGTAGGTGAACACACGGCTTATGCCGTGGCGGCAGCGGTGGGAGGTATCAGTGTACCACAGCGAGAAATCCGCTATATTCGGGAAGCCCTCGCTGAGTATCTTGTATACGTCCGGGAGGTAGGGATCGAAGTCCACATACTCCTCTGCGAACTTGTAGCTGTTCTCGTCCGGGACGAGCTCGAATACGGTGCGGTTCAGCTCCTGATACCGGTCGCCCTTCTTTATGCCCTTCAGTATCTTCTGATCTCCCTCTATACGGAAGGGCTGGTTCATCTCTATGAATATCTGGAGTTCCTCGGTCGCCCCGAGATAGCCGTCCGCACATATTATCAGCGTGGAGTTGATGATGAACATATACCCCGCACAGCCCGGGCGCTCGTTGTCCGTCACCTTGAAGAAGCGGCAGAAATCGTAGCCGGGGCCGTAGGCCTTCATATATGCGAGCATCTTGCGTCCGGAGAGAGTCTGCATCAGCAGCTCCCGGTCGAGCTCCTTTTCGTTCTGTATCAGTTTTATCATGCTTCTTGTACCTTCTCTGACAGCAGTCTCACGAGCCTGTAGGAGCTCTCAAGGTCTGCCGTATCTATCACGCAGGAGGCGGAATGGAGGTATCTGCAAGGCAGCGATACCGCAAGAGTGCGTATGCCGCCCCGTGTGATGTGTATTGCGCCGGCATCGTTGCCGCCGGCTATCATTGTCTTGGTCTGGCAGGGGAGTCCTGCCTTTTCCACTGTATCAAATGCAAGGCGGTAAAGCTCCCTGTCGTATACGGTGCTCCTGTCCATGAAGCCTACCACAGGGCCCTTTCCGAGGGCGCATACCCTCTTCTGTCCTGATACTCCGTCAATATCTCCGGCCGTTGTGGATTCGAGAACAAGTGCGAAATCAGGGTCAACTGAAAATGCGGAGGCTCTTGAGCCGCGGAGACCTATCTCCTCCTGCACGTTGAATACGAACCAGGTATCGTACTCAACGCCCTCCTGTATCATGCGTATCATCATGGCACAGCCGGCACGGTCGTCGATGGCTTTTGAACGCACCCTGCTCTCTCCGAGCTCTGTGAAATCCGGGAGGAAGTAAGCGCAGTCGCCTATGGCGACATACTTCTCTGCCTCCTCACGGCTGTCAGCACCGATGTCGATATACAGCGCATCCCATTCGGGTGCCTTTTCACGCTCTTCCTTTGAGAGGTTGTGCACCGCCTTTGAGCCTATGACTCCGGGTACTGCGGCACTGCCGACACGTACCTGACGGCCTATCGCGACCATCGGGTCTATACCGCCGACGGGCGCTATGGCAAGAGTGCCGTCGTCTCTTATGTATGTTATGATGAAGCCGACCTCGTCCATATGGGCGCATATCATCAGCTTCTTCTCCGGTGTCTTCCTGCCCTTCTTGAAGCAGATAAGGCTGCCGAGCGGGTCTGTGCGGTATTCGCAGAGACCGTCTATTTCCTTTATTACAGCCTCTCTCACTGCGCTCTCGTCGCCGGAAACGCCGTTCACGGCACAGAGGCTGCGGAGAAGTGTTCTGAGCTGTTCCATATTTACGCCTCCTTTATGTACTCTGCGATAAGTCTGCCGGTGAGCTCCACATCAGTCAGGTCGATGACCTCTGCGGGAGTGTGCATATTACGCAGGGGAATGGAGACGGTGCAGGTCTTCGCGCCCTCACGGGCAACGGAATACCTGTCGGCATTCGTGGAGGTAAGGCCGTTCATGACCTCCGGCTGCCACGGGATGCCTGCTGTCTTTGCTGTATCAATAAGGTCATTCGTCACCTCACGGGAGAGCGACGGAGAAATGCCTATCATCGGACCCTTTCCGAGAACTCCGCATTTCTCCGGGTCCTCGCCGGGTGCAGTTGCAAAGCTCACATCAACGGCAAGGGCGATATCTGCATCGAGGGCGTAAGCGCCTATCGCAGCGCCCCTCTCGCCGAGCTCTTCCTGTGCGGAGAAGATGACTGCCACATCGTACTTCGTCGGGCAACCTTTAAGCAAGTCGAGTGCATAGAGTATCGCAGCCATGCCGCAGCGGTCGTCAAGTGCGCCGCCTGTGAGGCGTTCTCCGGCAAGGGAAGCGCACTTCACATCGAAGGTCACTGCATCGCCGGGAGATACGATACTGCGGAGCTCCTCGCCGGTCATGCCTGTGTCTATGGCAGTATCGTCATACTCCGGTACGCCCGCACCGCCCTTTGAGAGGTGGGGAGGAATGGAGCAGATAACGCCGCTGACCGGTCTTGTGCCGTGTATCACTACGGGCTGAGCGGGGAGAAGTCTGCGGTCGATGCCGCCGAGGTTGGAGAACTTCACGAAGCCGTCATCCGTTACTGCGGTCACGATGAAGCCTATCTGATCGAGATGAGCGTCGAGGACGAGGAGCGGTCTCCCCTCACGGCGCTTTCCGGTAAATCCTGTTACGTTGCCGTTTATATATTCAGCGTCCGGGCAGTACTCCCTCAGCATCTCAAGAGCGAGCTGAGCAGCTCCGTCCTCCCTGCCGGAGGCTCCATAGGCCTCGGACAGCCTGATAACTGTGTCTTTTATATCCATCTGGATCGTCCTTTCAGTATGTATAATTCGTCATTATATATTATAACATAATATCTTCACAAATTCAAGAGTAATATGACACCGGAGTACAGGAACGGCAGAGTATATAATCAGGGCACATGTACAACTCCAACAGGTTCGGGATTCTAAAGGGGCTGCCTCCGGCAGACCGCAGGTTCATAACAAATGTTACCAAGCGGCCCGCCAAAGGCGTTCCCTACATTTTAGGCCTTGTAAAACAACCTGATTCTACAGCTGCTTTTCGGTCATCCTGTCAGGGGACGCCTTCACTTGCAAGGCGTCCCCTCTTCCCAAACAGTCCCCCGGACTGTTTGGGAATTCACCCCTTGCGAAGCGCCCTGCGGATATTGTGGGGCGTTGCCCCAAACCCCACCAGAGGCGCTGCCTCTGGACTCCGCTAAAGGGGCGCGCCCCTTTAGAATCCCAAACTATTTGAAAAAGCGGTTCCTGATAAACTAAACAGCCATAAAGAAGCAGTCGCTCCTCTATGGCTGTTTCCGTTCAGATAGCGGTCAGCATCGCTCACCGTCATTTTGCATTCTTATTCTCTTTCATAACCTTCATGATCGATGCAATATAATTCCTGCGCTTTTTGATGATACGTCCCCAGCGGTAAACGATACCGACCGGATACAGCACCGGATGCCTGTTCACAAAGTCAACGGACACCTTCATATACTCAACGTCCGGGAACATACTGCGCAGGATATATCCCGCCTTTGACTGGCCTTCCAGTTTCTTCTTAACCGAGTTCTCAAACGTGCCGTAGGTACCCGCTGTAAGGAAGCCTGTCAGGAGTTCTTTTTCGGCATCATTCAGTACGGGCAGCTCAGGCGAAGAAAATACCTTCACGGCAAGCTCTCTGCGCTGCTGTTCATAACCGGTTATGCCCAGTTCATCAGTCTGCTTCCTGATATAGCTCCAGTCGAGCGCATCGCCCTTCTCCTTGACATAGACATAGCAGTCGAGGAGAGAGCGTATACCCGTACCGCTCAGCGAATAATGCTTATACTCATGAGCGGTCATGTATATGTAGAAATCTTCGTCATTAAGGTGATACCCGAAGTCATTGTCAGAATCCTTTATCATCATCCGCATCGGGTCGCTGTAATAGCGGCGCAGATCTTCAGCGTGCGAATCTCCGAAAAGAACGGTGTGCATCTCGAAATTCAGCACAGGCGGCTTGTGGTAGATATCATGATGTATCTTGCCCACGCTCTCGGCAGTATAGCCTTTGGAGAGCATGATCTCCCTGAGTTCTTCCTGCTTCGTGCTGTCGTACAGGATATCGCAGTCCGCCATTTCACGCATACCGTTTTCCGGGTAGATATCCTTCAGCACTGCACCCTTGAGAGGCATATACCATATGCCGTGACGTTCAAACTCTTCCGATATAGCCTGCCGCTCCGTATCAAGATAGATGTTCTTGCGGACGGCCTTCTTCATGGCGTCATGGAATTTCGCATCCACGATCCCGGCACGTTCAAGTGCGATACACACCGCAGAACGGACGGAGTGGTATTTCGCAAGGCCATAAAGCTTTTCCGTATCCATTGCCGCAGTACGCTCCGCATCGGGAGTATCGCCGTTCACAGCGCAGGACAGCAGGTATATCAGGTCATTGAAGTAAGCGTTCATTCCTCAACAGCACCGATCGAACGGAGGCGGTCGATTATGCGCTCCACATCACGCTCAACGGCAGGACGCTCCACGCCCTTGTATTCGGAAAGGAGCTTATCTGTGATCTCGCTCACGGTGGTATCCTTCTTCAGGCATTCGATGATGAATGCAGCGGTCTCGTTGTTTTTCACGATGCCCTTGAATCTGGTATCAGCCGTGGAGATCATGTAGTGCTCGCCCTTGGTCACATGGGTTACGAATTTCGGATTGAGTTTCATGGTTTGCCCGCCTTTCTTGTTAGTATATTTTCATTATAGCAGATATCGCATGGGATTGCAATAGGGGGAGGATATGAGAACAGGCGGCTGTGAGCCGCCTGTAAGGTTTTAGCTTTAAATATTGGTTCCTTCTAATTCATATGAATCATATTGGATTGATCCAGTTATTACATCCTCTGTCTCAAATTCTGTGATTTCCATATCCGGTATGATATAATCCTTTTTCATGTTCCCTGCCCCCCTGATTGTGAGTCAAAATAATCATTTGCTGCCAGGTAATATTTATACAGAGCCTTGACAGTATTGCAGATATCCGATTTATTGTCATCGTTTTCATATGTTTTCAAAATATTATATGCATACGATAAAGCACAGACACTGATCGATCCATGACCTGCAAATTCTATTTTATACACTTTATCAAGATCCTGTGCAGCAATGTCAGTTATCTTAACATAGTTTTTATCGCCTTTTATCTCCTGCTTCACATTATCGCTGTTATTAGCCTCAGAAACTGTGATCTGATTTCCTGAATAATACAATCTTATAGAATTATTTGATTCAAGTAATAAAGTCATAGTCAGACCGGGAACATCAAAGCCTTCGGTCTTTGTCGCGGCATATTTCAATAGTGTTGATGAATCCACGCCTTCAATGTCACTTAACTCATTTGGTAGTATCGAAGGTATGTTCGAGGATATCTGTCCTCTGTTGATCAGATACTGCCTTGCCCAAGCACCGTAATTCTGCATTGCTGTTACAATATTATAATGCTTATCTGTAATTACATTCTGTTGCTCATCATGTATCTTTTTTACAGCATTTATATAATCGTTTACAGAATAAGTAAATGTTTGGATAGAAGCCTGCCTGTCTGAAAACCAGATAGTCTGTTGTTTATCGTCTCCGTCAAAGAGCTTATATGTGATCTCCGCGGCCATCTGTGCTGAATTCACACTGATCTTTGCAACATAACAGTCGCCTCTTCTTTCCAGTGTGTTGAGAGGAAACCTTTTAGGATCAGCATCGTTCGGGCCTTTGATCGTCATATATGCATTTTGATCATTAGCCAGCGAATCAGCAACCTGAAAATACAGATTCACTCCGATATCGTCACTTAATGTCAAACTTGCTGCGGTGACACAGCTGCCTTCCTTCCAGACAGCCGTAGCACAGAAACCGGAGTAAACACTATTCATCACATCGCCGGGCTGTTTTAAATCGGATTCATTATATCCAATCTGCCAGCCCGCAAAGAAGAACCCCTCTTTCGGAGTAAATCCGCATTCAGGAAGCGTATAATCTTCACCCTCGAAAACATAATCCGGCTTCATTGTACCGCCGTTATTCTGTCCCGAATTAAAATCTATCTGACATTTTCTACGAAGCCATACGCTTTTGGTACTATCATCGATTTCAATACCGCAATCACTACTATCAGCATAGAAGGCATTATCAGGAATTTCTGTTGTGCTACCTTCGCAAGGAATCTCTAATGGTAAATAAAGTGATGAAACATATATCTCGGATCCACTTTCTATATTTCCGTTGATTATTATTGATCCGTCGCCTCTATAAAGATCATCATTATTATCACCATGGTGATTAGAATTAATGGCAATATTTCCCTTTAGATAGATTTTTGCATTATAATCTGCATTGTAAATGCCGCCTCCGTTATACATACCCGATTCGTTTCTTGTAATTGATCCGCCGATTATGTTCAGTTGGCCTGTATTATAAATTCCGCCGCCATATCTCTGTGCTGTGTTTTGTGAAATAGTACAGTGATTAAGAGTAAGTATTCCTTTGTTGTCTATAGCGCCACCGCTATTTTCAGTTGTCGTATTATCAGTAATTTCAACGTTAGTGAGTCTGGCTTCGCAATTGGTTTCATTATTAATCGCACCGCCATATTCTGCCGAATTCTTCGTGATTATCACATTCTCAATTGTAATATTACCGCTATTATCAATCGCTCCGCCGCCGGAAGAACTGCCTGCATTACCATCTTTTAAAGTGCCTTTTTCAGAAGACGAACTTATGATAGTAAGCTGTCCGCCGCTTTCTACAGAAAACAACCGACACTGATCATTTGCGTCAAGTGTATGCCCGTTCAGCTTAATGGTTATATCTTTTCCGCTTGATATCTCCATCTGTTCGAGGACTGTAATATCATCCTCAATTGATATCGTTGTAGAAACATTGATTGCAGCATTTGAAACAGCACTACTGAGCTGATCCCACGACGAAACCGCTTGTGTTGTGACAGTTGCTTCTGTCGTGATTTCAGTTGTCTCTCCCTCCGCCGCTGCTCTCAGCGGGGCTGTGCCGGGGAATATCGCTGCTGCCATGGCCAGCGACAAGATAATTCCGAACGCTCTCGTCATCGGCGTTCGTTTCCGTGTTTGCATTTTCATCCTTAGTCCCTCCTGTTAAATGAATATCTGTATCATTCCGCCCGATCACGGATTAGGAGGTTAAACATAATACAATAAGCAATTATGTATCTGTTTCTGTATCTGAATCTGCCATATTATTCTATATCTGGCTTAAATCAGCCTTATCGCTATATCTATGCGTGAAATTTGTTGCTGCAATATTTTTTAAATCTGTATGAATTTCTATTATATATTTATCGTTGCCTATCTGTGACCGACCTATACATTATTATTTTAACACATCGGCATTAAAAAATCAATAGATTATGAATATTTTTTGATATTTTTCTTTTAACGCCCATGAGCCAAACAATGACTCTGCATGAAAAAGAGGCAGCCCCGGCCGCCTCTTTATACCCATATTCAATCCACTCTATTCCTCCGCCTGAAGATCCATATCCCTGCCCAGCACACCGCTGCTCCGATCACATAGCAGAGCATATCGATCCACGAAAAGCTCGTTCCGATGAGCACACGGAAGAAGGCTATATCCCGCAGTCCGAGGATATCAACGATATGTATGTACTGCAAAAGCTCAACGATAAAGGCGAATATCAGTACTCCGCCGGCGACCCTGTAATGGTTGTTCCTTCCGCCGAGTATCGCCTGCACGAAGCAGTATACCACCCATATTACTATAACGTCGCCGCCGAAGGGACGGATTATCCTGTCGTCCACGAAGAGCGCTATCAGCACCTCCACGCCGAGGAGTATCAGGAATATGACGATATAAGGCAGACGGCTTTTCATTCCTCCGCCTCCTTCATAAGGTCGGGGAATACGCTCAGGCTGCGGCGCAGTATGCCGTTCATTGAAGCAAGCGCTATACCGTAGTTCGTAAACGGTACGCCCTGCGATTCTGCCGTCTTTCTGCGGCTCACCATCTCACGTTCGTTGAGCATACAGCCGCCGCAGTGTATCACAAGTGCATACCTTGTAAGGTCCTGCGGGAAGTCACGGCCGGAGGAGAGCTCGATATTCAGCTTTTTTCCGGTAGTCCTTTCAAGGAGCTTCGGCAGCTTCACGCTTCCGATATCGCCGCACTGTCTGTGGTGGGTGCAGCCCTCGGATATAAGGACTGTATCGCCGTCGTTCAGCTTGCGTATCGCCGCAGCGCCGTGTACTGCCGTGCGGAGAAAGCCCTTGTAGCGCGCCATGAGTATCGAGAAGGAAGTGAGCGGCACTTCCTCCGGAACTATCTTACTTACCATGCCGAACGCCTGACTGTCGGTTATGACCATAGCCGGAGGTGCTGCAAGACTGTTCAAGGTCTGCTCAAGCTGGAATTCCTTTGTAACAAAGGCAACAGAATCGGCATCGAGCACGTCACGGAGAGTCTGCTGCTGGGGAAGTATCATCCTGCCCTTGGGAGCAGCGGCATCTATGGGGGTAACAAGCACAACAACGCTTCCCGGAGAGAGCAGGTCGCCCACTATGCGCCGCTCCGTGCCGGTATCCTTTGCCATTGCCGCAAGGCGCTCCTTGAGCTCGTGGATATTGGCCTTGTCACGGGCGGAAACGGCTATGCCGTTCTCCGGAAGCTCCGGCTGTGCGGCATCGGATTTATTGAAAGCTATTATGTATGGTATCTCCTTTTCACGGAAGAGGTCAATGAGCTCATGGTCGCAGGCGGTGAGGCCGTCTGCGGAATCGACTACAAGCACAGCTATATCGGTCTTTGCAAGTATCTGCCTTGTCTTCTTTACTCTCAGCTCGCCGAGAGCGCCGGTATCATCGAAGCCGGGCGTATCTATTATCTCGACAGGACCGAGCGGGAGAAGCTCCATGGCCTTGTAGACAGGATCTGTGGTAGTGCCGAGGACATCGGAGACAACTGCGAGCTCCTGGCCTGTGACAGCATTCACAAGGCTCGATTTGCCGGCATTTCTTCTGCCGAAGAAGCCTATATGCACCCTCTCACCGGAGGGAGTATCATTCAGGGACATGGTATCACCTCACACCAGACCGGCTTCGGTCATTTCCTGTGCCGCAAGCATAACACCGAGCTTGCCGCTTGTATAGGTTATGCCGCCCTGCATCCATACTGCAAAGGGCTCGCGGATAGGAGCATCTGCGGAGAGCTCTATGGAAGCGCCCATAGTGAAAGCTCCGGCTGCCATGATTACCTGGTCGGTATAGCCCGGCATATCCCAGGGCTCGGGGGTAACGAATGAATCTATGGGAGCGCCCTTCTGTATTCCGCGGCAGAAGGCTGTAAGACGCTGCTCGTCACGGAGACATACTGCCGTTATGATATCGCCTCTCGGGTCGTCCTTGCGGGGAGAGCACTCAAAGCCCATAAGGCTGAACAGCTCGCTTGCAAAGGCTGAGGTCTTGAGGGCTGCGGCAACTACGTCCGGAGCGAAGAAAAGTCCGAGGAGCATCTCACGGTTCATACCGAGAGTGCAGCCTACCTCCTTGCCCATACCCACGCAGGTCAGCCTGTAGGAGCAGAGCTCCACAAGGTCTGCACGGCCTGCGATATATCCGCCTGTACGTGCGATGCCGCCGCCGGCGTTCTTGATAAGTGAGCCGATGATGATATCTGCGCCGACCTCTGTAGGCTCACGCTCCTCCACAAACTCACCGTAGCAGTTATCCACCATGATAACGGCATCGGAGCTGCCCTTTCTTATCGCCTGCACCATCTTCTCTATGTCTGCCACAGTGAAAGCCGGGCGGAGAGAATAGCCGCGGGAGCGCTGTATGTAAGCGACCTTTGCGCCCTTTACCGCTTCAGTGATGCGGTCGTAGTCGGGAGTGCCGTCCGGAAGCAGGTCTACCTGTGAGTACTCAACGCCGTAGTCCTTCAGAGAGCCGTTGCCGGGCTCACCTGCAATGCCGATGACCTCCTCGAGGGTATCGTAAGGCTTTCCTGTGACTGCAACAAGTCTGTCGCCGGTGCGGAGCACACCGAAGAGGGCGGTTGAGAGTGCGTGTGTGCCGGATACAAAATTGAAGCGGACGAGTGCGTCCTCAGTGCCGAGCACCTGTGCGAATACCTTGTCGATGGTCTCTCTGCCGATATCGCCGTAGCCGTAGCCAGTAGAGCCGTAGAAGCAGGGCTCGCTGACACGGTTATCCGAGAAGGCCTTGAGCACCTTTGCGCCGCAGTATTCCGCAACGCCCTCGATACGGCGGAAGGCCGCCTGACAGTTCTCCTCTGCCTGCTCTGCGAGCTTCATGAGCTCCGGCGGAAAGTTGTATATAGCTGATATATTCCTGTTCATAGTATCTGCCTTTCTGATTTTACTTGGTCAAAAACCATTATACCACAGTTTTGCATTATTGGCAACAGTGAAAGAAAAAGCCGGGCAGAGGATCTTTCCTCACCCGGCTTTCCGAACTACAGGTTTATTCTTAGCTTGAGCATGATATAGCGTGAGATGCTGATGATATCGATGATAATTATACCGAAGAGGAAAGCAGCAAGGACAAGCGTCTTAATGTTGCCCTGCAGCTTATCGGCAAACGCATCAACAGCAAAGAAAAGCACCACAAAAGCAAGGATTCCGATGATATAATTGCGTGTTGCCTTTATGAATACCCAGCAATACGATACAAGGATGTACATCGGCAGAAATACGAGCGGATTCTCCCTGAGGCCGAGGAACCATGAAATGCCCGCAGCCACAACGGCGCGGCCGAAAATGCCTATGACCTTTCCGCGGTAGATATTGATCTGATTGATGGTATATTTATCATTTCTGAACGTGTTGTAGTTTTCGTTCCCCTCAGCCGCAGGGATCGGTCCGGTAGCTGTATTGTCCGTATTGCGGAATCTTCCTCTCTGCTGTATGGCAGAACCTATGTAGAAGAAGATAACTCCGAGCAGGGCAAATCCCGACATAGAGAAAATAGCGGCGGTGGTATACTTTTCCGGTATCTCTATAAGATGCTTATACAATACTGCGAATGACGCTGCAGCAAGAACAGCTGCTACTGCTGCAAGGCCTGTGAAAATTCTGTGCATGGTCTGATCCTCCTTTTCCGACTTTTAATTATAACCGCATATGAATATTCTGTCAAGTCAAAGATTGCGCCGGTTCTGCAGATGCAAAAAGTCCGCAGACGGTATTGCCTGCGGACCTGTATTCTGTATGCCTTATCAGAGAAGTCCCTTTTCGTACTTCCTGCTGAGTATCCTGTAAACGCTCTCGTTGATGCGCTCCTCGGATATTGTACCGTTCTCTACTGCAGCAATGACAGCTTCTGCAGCTGCATTTATATCAGCCGGCATAAGCACGATATCAACGCCTGCCTGCACCGACATTACTGCCGCTGTGCCTGCACCGTAGACATTGACGATGGTGTTCATCTGCTGAGCATCCGTGATAACTATACCGTTGAATCCGAGTTCTCCTCTCAGGTAGTCGGTAACTGCAACACGGGAGAGATCGGCCGGGAGATTGTCTCCGAAGCCTGTGGTTATCTGATGACCGACCATCACGAACTCAACGCCTGCGCCTATTGCGGCGGAGAAGGGGATGAATTCCTCGCTGCGGAGGTCATCGACAGATCTGTCTATGGTAACGAACGAATCGGTATGTGTATTACCGGACTCTGCACCGAGACCGGGGAAGTGCTTTACTGTTGCGCTCACACCCTGGCTCTGGAGGCCGAGTGCCACGTATGTAGCCATATTTGCCACAACTCCGGGATCGCTGCTGAATATACGTGATCCGAGCTCGTTTGCGGGATCGATATTGATATCCGCTACGGGCGCAAAATCGAGGTTGAAACCGAGATCCCTGAGATCGATGCCGAGCGTCTCGCCTATGCTGTAGGCTGTATCGGAATCGTTGAACTCACCGTAGGAAGCCATGTTACTGAACGCTGTCGTTCCGAGCTTCTGTGCGCAGCGTGCGACCGTGCCGCCCTCCTCGTCAACTGCCGTGAAGAGGCCGACCTCGCTGAATGCCTGCATATCCGCAAGCAGCTGCTTGGTCTGCTCCTTGCTCTCAAGGTTCGACGCAAAGAGGATCACGCCTCCCACAGGGTATTCCGCAAGAGCGTCCTTCATTACCTCGCCGGCGCTTGTGACTGTACCGGTGCCTGTAAGATGCTCCGGATCAACAATGAACATCTGGTACACCTTCTGTCTGAGGGACATTGCCTCAAGCATCTCACCGGGAGTTGCGTTCTTCGGAAGGGGCTGCGCAGTAGTCACTGTAGTAGCCGTCTTTTCGTCTGTACCGGTTGTCTTTGCCGTAGTAGTTGTAGTTTTGGATTCGGAAGCAGAGGTAGTGCTGTGTGAGCTTCCGCCGCCCGATGAATGGCTGCCGCCGGAGCTTCCGCCCGAGCTGCCGCCTGAGCTTCCTCCGCTGCTGCCGCCGGAATGTCCGCCGCCCGAGGGAGTCACGGAGGTGTGTCCTCCTCCGCTGCTGCTTCCGCCGCTGTTGGTTCTTACGTCCTGACTGGCAGGCGGGTTGTAAACCTTTGCGGTAGTAACCGTATCATTGCCGCTGTCTGCGGCTGCCGTAGTCTTTGTATGCTTGCTTCCCGAGCTGCTCTTTCCGGCAGTTGAAGATGCGTTCTCTTCTCCGCCGCCATCATCTTCGGGTTTGGTCGCCTCCAGCGTGACTGTCTGAGTCTCTCCGGGGGAGAGCGGATCAGACGGAGTAAACTGTTCAACGACACCGCAGCTGCTCAGCGCCATGACAAGAGCGGCCGCTGCAGCAAGTATCCTCCTTGATCCATCCTTCATAAATGATCTACCTCCAGCTTATTGCTTTGGCAGGTGAGACAGGCCGAGATACCTGCTCACTCTTTCTTGAACTATCATTATAACACATGGTGATGCTCATTTCAATAGAAATCGGTAAATAAATTATTAATCTTTCACGTTGTAAATTACTGCAAAATAACGAAAACCGGCTGTTTAAAGTGCCTTATGTACACTAAACAGGGTAATCTATTAAATATTATACCTCAAAGTTGCCGTTTTGTCAACAATAATGGTATATTTTACTTTTTCATACCGGCTGACAAACGGAAGGATGAAAAAGAAGTGCTGTCAGCTGATATCATCGGCAAAGCGGGCGCACAATGTGTACCCGCTTGCCAATTGAACATAGTTATCCCCAGAGGCTCTGCCTCCGGACTTTGGTTTTCGTTACTCTTCACCGTTTACGGAGACGGCTTCCTCTGCTGAGGCTTGCTCCTCAAGCAGCGGCAGGCTTACCTCCGCTCCGAACATATCGCCGTCGATAATGACACGGAACTTTCCTCCGCAGGCCTCCGTGAAGCTCTTTGCTATGGAGAGACCGAGGCCGTTGCCCTCAGAGGTTCGTGATTCGTCGCCTCTGACGAAGCGCTCTGTTATTTCCTCCGGCGTGAAGTTCATTTCATAGGATGCGGTATTCTTCACGGTGAACACGGCGTATCCGGCCTGCTCCTTCAGCGCGAGCCATACCCTCGTACCCTCAAGGGAGTACTTCAGTGCGTTGTCGATAAGGTTCTGGAAGACACGGTAGAGCTTCTTTCCGTCGGCGTTCACGGGAGCTGACGTGAGTTCAAGCGAGGAACGCACCTCCCTGCCGGAGCTCTTTATCCGGTCCTCCATATCGCCGAGCACCTGTCCGGTGAGTATCACGGCATCGATGCGTTCAAGCGCCATATCCGTGCGGCTCGTTGCCTTTGCAAGGTCGAACACATCGGATACCATTGTCCTGAGGCGCTCCGCCTTCTGCTGTATGATTGTAACGAAATCCCTTGCCTCCGGTTTGAGGTCTTCCTGTGCGAGCAGGTCTATATAGCTGATTATGGAGGTAAGGGGAGTCTTGAGGTCGTGTGAGACGTTGGTAACGAGGTCTATCTTCATTCGCTCGGATTTGAGCTGCTTCTCAACAGCGGTCTGCAGTCCGTCGGATATGCTGTTGAGCTTTTCCGTCTGTCCGTATACCGGAGAAGTCACAGGTACCTCACGCCTGCTGTAGTCGCCGCCGTTCATGGCTGTGATATGGCTGCTGAGTTCCGTATAGGCACTGAGGTCACGGAGATTGAAGTAGACGTATGCGCCGATGATGATCACTGCAAGTATCAGTGCACCGGGCAGGGAGTTCATAGCCAGCAGCATACCGCAGAAGAAGAGGCCGAAGACCGTTGCGGCTGCCGAGCGGATGATGAAGCGCCTTGACATACGGTCATCCCGCAGCTGCTCTCTGAGTGCTAATCTGTTTGCGGCCTTTGTGCAGACATTCTTTGTCCTGTTCCACAGCGCTCCCGCTATCCTGCCGCAGAGCGTGGTTTTCAGAAGAGTGCGGCATTTGAGCCTTGTCATCAGCGTCATCAGTGAGACAAGGAATACTCCCGCCATGATGCTTTCTGCAGCGGCATAGAATGCCGGCATATATCCGCTCTTGTAGTACTGCACGAAGAATTTATAAAGCTCCTTGAAGACATCCGGCGTTATCAGTCCGATGATGCCTACGGGGGCAGCTATCAGGAGCAGCAGCGGCAGCTCTGCGAAGAGCTTGTCCGCTTCTCCGGGGACATACTTCTTTTCCTTCCTGTTATATCCGCTTGCCCACATCAGATATAAGGCAAGGATAACGAAGCCGGCTGCAAACGGCAGTGTCTCAACAAGGCGGTGGACGATGTTCTCCTCCTCAGTCTTTTCTGTTTTGCGCAGGCTTTCAAGTGTGTCTGCAAATTCCGCCTTCGGGGTTATGCAGACAGTCAGCGGATATGTATTCACGGGAGTATTGACGAATTTTCTGTTGTTCTCCGTAACGGAGTAGTAGTCATAGATGTCTACCTGTGATGATGTCTTTGAGCTGTCGGTCGCTCTCTGCACCTCGACGTAATCCCCGTTGCCCGGATCCATCATTTCATATAAAGAGCCGTTCTGTCCCACATAGGTGTAGTGATATCTGCCCTCGCTGTCATACCATGAACCGAGGTCGCTGTCATAATCACCGTTTCTCTTTACGTAGTCATCGGGCACGAGAGTGGTGCCGTCGGTCTTGTAGTAGTACTTCGCATCATCCACATACCATGACGGGAGCCCTGTAGTATCGAAGTCATAGACTATGGAACGGCGGCAGGGCATATGGCCGCCGAACACATAGATGTGTGCGCCGTAGCTTGCGTCATAGGCCTCGATAGATGCCACTGATACCGGCAGATCGGAAGTGAAGTCGTGTTCGCCGTTTTCGATGATGAACGAGTCTGTAGTTTTTATCGCATCGAGTGACTTTCCTGTGCTTGATATCTCGTTGCCGTCCCATGATACGTAGTAGTCGAAGTTGCTGTAATCACCTATGGTGATATTTCCGCCGGAATCCATAAGACCGAGACGCTGCATCTCCTCCTCGGTATGCTGTCTGAATTCCTTTGTACCGGTGAGCTTGCCGTTCTTGTCAAGGTTGCGCAGATACATTACTCCGACAGTCCAGAGCCTTGCCTCGAGCTCGCCGGCTTCATGTGCCGTTTCGGTCATAAGCTTTGAATTCTCGTTCGCATTGTAATCGTACATCGACGGATGATCGAGATAAAGCGCACATACATTGTAGCCGCATATTCCCGCAAGGGTGCAGGCGGCAAGGAATGCGGCGATGCGTATCCCTTTTCTTCTCATAATGATCCCTCCTGAAAGAATCAGAGCTTTTCGATCTTGTATCCTATCCCCCATACGACCTTGAGGTAGCGGGGGTCGCCGGGATTGATCTCTATCTTCTCACGGATATGGCGGATATGTACCATTACGGTGTTCTCCACGGAGAAGGAATCCTCGTTCCATACACGGGAATATATCTCCTCTGCGGAGAAGACCCTTCCGGCATTCTCCATGAGCAGCTCGGTTATCTTGTATTCGGTAGCAGTGAGACGTACAGGCTCTCCGTCCGCATAGAGCTGGCGTGCCGCCTTGTCGAGAACGAGACCGCCCACCTTGACCGTATCGCTGCGGACTGCGCTGTCTGCGGCGCCGAGCGAAAGGTATCTGCGCAGGCTCGCACGCACTCTTGCGGCAAGCTCCGCCGGATTGTAGGGCTTGGTGATATAGTCGTCCGCTCCCATGGAAAGGCCGAGTATCTTGTCGCTGTCCTCGGACTTGGCGCTCAGCACTATGATCGGGATATTCTTCTTCTCACGTATCCTCATCATAGCAGAGAGGCCGTCCAGCTTCGGCATCATGACGTCTATGAGTATCAGCTGGATGTCGTACATCGTGACAGCGTCAAGTGCCTCAAGGCCGTTATATGCCTTGTATATGCGGTAGCCCTCCTTTTCGAGCAGCATGGCAATGGCATTGACTATATCGTGATCGTCATCCACTACGAGGATGGAAGCATTTTCTGTCCTGTCCATTCTCTCTCACTCCTTCCATTATCATTCTATCAGGGGAAACTTATTATTTGCCTGTGGTATTTCTTAAGATTGTCTTAATATATACATCGCCGCAGGCGATACCACTTTTATTATTTATTCTTTCTTCTCTGTTATTTCTTATTTATCGCAAAAGCGACTAAGCCCCCGTTATCCGGGGGCGGTCGTTTTATATGCAGCCGGAGATCAGTCAGCGGTTATGCCGCTGAGCTCCTCCTCCGTAGGTGGGCGGACATTATCAAGGTCGGCCTCGCAGGAAGCTCCCATGCGAAGATAATTCTCCCTTGCCTCGTTCAGGCTCACGTCGTTTGCGCCGCCTGCAAGATCAAGGTCACGAAGCTGCTCAGGGTCATCCTCCCAGCCGCAGACCTCGCAGATATCGTACTTGCCGCTGCCCTCCTCAAGGGTATAGCAGCCGCAGCACGGGCATCGGAAAAGGCCTGTCCTTCTGCCGCTGAGGCGGAGGACGGTATCCTCCCATTCATCCTCGGTGCAGCCGCTGAATACAGCAAGCACCTCGTCCATATCCCTGCCCGACCAGCTGAGCTCATAAAGGTAGCGTCCGGCAAAATACCAGCCCTCTGATACGGTGCAGGTATCGCCCTCTATCACCTCATCTGCTATGCGCATGAACTCTTCGTATATCTCGGGATCAGCCGTACCCTCATCCGTACCGAGCGCTTCGGCTCCGGCGAGGAAGTCCCTGTATTCCTTGCCCTTTTCGCCGTCACGGTTAAGCTCCTCTGAAAGATAGGAGCAGAGCGCAAGAAGTATCTGATACTTAGTCATCATCGTCTTCATCAATCCCTTCCGGCTGAGGCTGAGGCTGCGGCTGCTGCGCCGCTTCTGCCTGCTTTCCTGCAAGGAAGGCCTCATACCTGTCGCATATCTCCTTCGGATCACCGAATGCCACCTGCTCGCCCTTGTCAAGCCAGAGCACCTTTGTCGCAAGGCGGCGTATCTGTCCGAGCGAATGTGAGACGAGCAGAGTCGTTGCTCCGCCCTTGATTATCTCGAGCATCTTCTTCTCGCTCTTCTTGCGGAATGCACCGTCACCGACCGAGAGTACCTCGTCAAGTATCAGTATCTCCGGATTGACAAGACAGGCTATCGAGAATGCAAGCCTCGATTTCATACCTGATGAAAGATGCGAGAACTTTCTGTCCTCAAATTCAGTCAGCTCCGCAAATTCAATTATGCTCTTATAGGTGTCATTCATGAATTCACGGGTATATCCGAGCATGGCACCGCGGAGGAAGGTGTTCTCCTTTACCGTGAGGTCGCCGTCAAAGCCCGTGCCGAGCTCGAGCAGGGAGGCTATGCTGCCCCGCACTGCCATAGTGCCCTCAGTCGGGCGCATGATGCCGGATATCACCTTTAGGAGGGTGGATTTTCCGGCGCCGTTCGAGCCGACTATGCCGAGCAGTTCGCCCTCCTCAAGGGAGAAAGATACGTGCTTGACTGCTGTGAATTCCTTTGCGGTGTATGTGCCTTTAAGCTTCTGGATGATGACGTCCTTCAGTCCTACGTTGGAGAAATCTCCTACGATATAGGAAACCGAGACATCGTTGAGTTCGATCTTCTTCATGTCCGCTCCTTCTGCGGGTTTATTTTCCCTCTGCGGGGAATGTGTCTGTTACGCCTGAATCATATTTCTGTATCATTATTGCGTCGCCGCCTGTGATGCCTTTTTCGCCGTCGCAGTCTGCGTTCACTGCTCCGGTTTCCGTAAGAGGATATTTTTCTGCGTTGGCTATATACTGGAGCGCTGCAACTGCATCCGCTACGGTTATCTTTCCGTCTTCGTTTGCATCGCCGTACATCACTTTTCCTGCGCTGTCAGCCCCGTAATGCACGATCGCCTTTTCAAACATCTCATCATTGTCCTCCGGATGACTTACCTCTTTCAATGCCTCCCACTGCTCCTCGGTGCCGCCGTAATATATGTCGGTCAGCATTTCACAGAGCCCGAAAACATCACGTCCTATTGTCGTAACGCTTGCCGGTATGCTGACTTCTTTCAGGTTAAAGCAGTCTAAGAATGCCTCGACACCGATATCCGTGACGCCGTCAGGAATAATCATTGCTTCCAGGCCGGCGCAGCCGCAGAACGCATCCTTACCTATTATCCTCAGGCTGGACGGAAGGCTGACATCTGTAAGCTTATAGCAGTTGTCAAACGCAAAATAACCTATCTCCGCAACGCCTTCGGGAATGATGACAGAGGTGATATGATCATTACCTTCAAAAGCACCTTCGCAGATGCGTATTACCGGTATGCCGCCTATATCCGGAGGTATCCTGATATCACCGGGATAC
Organism: Ruminococcus sp.; assembly: GCA_017620025.1. Classification (GTDB taxonomy): domain Bacteria; phylum Bacillota; class Clostridia; order Oscillospirales; family Ruminococcaceae; genus Ruminococcus. Next base: position 43,063 of record JAFZRF010000041.1, on the reverse strand, counting down.
TGTTTCATGATATCCTTGTCGCCGCCTGTAGCAATAACACGGTCGCTGTACACATTGAACGTCAGACCGTTCTGTTTCTGATACGGTATGAACGAGACCTCGGACATTTCCGAAAGGCTGTGTGTTCCGTCCTCTGCCGAAGCTGAAAGAACAGGCACAGCGGAAAGCCCGCTGTGCGCTGCCGGTATAAATGATGCCGATGCTATGCAAAGTGATGCTGCGGCGGCAATCGCTTTTTTTACTTTCATAGGATCTCCCCGTTTTCCCGCTTCCGGTCTGTTATACTTCCTCAGCAGGGAATTTATCGATTATTCCTGCATCATATTTCTGTATCATTATTGCGTCGCCGCCTGTGATGCCTGCTTCTCCGTCGCAGTCTGCGTATAGCAGGGATTCCTCTGATATCGGGTATTTATCTTTGTTGGCTATATACTGGAGCACTGCAACTGCATCCGCTACGGTTATCTTTCCGTCGCCGTTTGCGTCGCCGTACTTGCCGGCGGGAATCTCTGTTCCGGCTGTCTTGAAATAAACTGACGCCTTTTTGAACAGAGCCTCGTTTCCTTCAGTCTCGCTGTTTTTCTCCAGCTCGTTCCAGGTCATCGGTGTGCCGTAATAGCATACATACGTAAGCTGGTCGCAGCGGTCAAAGGCATCTTTACCGACTTTCTTCACACTTGCCGGTATGTATATCTCTTTGAGTCCTGAGCAGCCTGTGAACAGACGATCACCTATATTCTTTACGCCTTCGGGTATGGTAAAGGATTCAAGGCGCCTGCATTCCACAAACGCTGCATTGCCGATCTCCTCAACGCTGTCCGGCAGCTTTATCTCTGTGATGTATTTACAGAAGCCGAATGCGCCTGTGCCGATCTTCTTCACGCTGTCGGGTATGGTAACTTCCTTGAGGTTCGTGCAGTATTCAAACATGAGCTCGGGTATCTCCTCGATGCCCTGTTCCAGTGTCACGTATTGCAAACGGCTGCAGCCGAGGAATATCTCATCGCCGAATATACTTGCCGTTCCGGGGATCGTCACTTTTGTAAGGCCAGTATCCTTGAATGCACGAATACCTATCTCTGACACGCCTTCGGGGATCCTGATCTCGAGCAGCTCAGTGCATCCGTCGAACGCATAGTCGCCTATCGTGATCAGGCCTTCGGAGAAACCGACTGACTCGAGTTTCTCACAACCGGAGAAAGCCTCCTTGCCGATTTCAATAACGGTATCGGAGAGAGTAACTGTTGTGAGGTCTTTGCATCCGTAGAATGCGCCTTGTCCGATGGCTGTAATACCGTGCGGTATCTTGGCACCGTTCTTGCAGGCACGTCCGTCGATAAGGATACTGTTTACGATGACCAGCGGATCAGCCTTTCTTCTAAGCTCCAGCCACTTCGTACCGGCAAAGGCATCGAAGCCGAAATGGATTACGCTGCCGGGTATCGTTATCGAGGTGATATCCTCCAGACCGCTGCAGTTATTGAATGCGTAATCGCCTATCCATACTACGCTGTCGGGGATATTGACTTCAGTCATCTTGTCGCAGTCCTGGAATGCAAGATCTGCGATCGTGTTAACGGGTAAGCCCTTGACCTTTGAAGGGATAACGACCTTTCCGGTAATATCTGCAGATGCCTTCCTGAGTACTGCGTAATTGTCGTACAGATCGAAGGTCATTCCTTCCACAACGACCTCTTCAGGAGTAACTGCTGCTCCTGTGCCCGGGCCTGATGTTCCGTAGTGTATATCAGGCATCGGATGATCGAGGTCGCCGATTATGCTGCTCTCACCGAGCTGCTCCCACTGATCCCTTGTGCCTGCGTAGTAGATATCGGTGAGCACCTGACAGTTGCTGAACATATGTCCGTCTATAACGAAATCAACCGGTAAAGCAGCCCATGCAAGCTGATCACAGCCGTAGAAAGGCCTATCGCCGATCTTCTTTACGCTTGCGGGTATTACAACGGAGGTCATATTGTCACAGTCGCTGAATGCGTACCTTGCAACGGCAGTCACCTCTTCGGGGATCACAACGTCTCCGCTGCATTTCAGACCGTCTATAAGGATGCCGTTCACGATAACGAAAGGATTCTGCTTCCTCTGCTCCTTGAGCCAGGGAGTATTCCAGAATGTCTCGCCGCCTATCGACTGCACAGAAGAGGGGATGGTTATATCTGTAAGACTTGCACAGTCTCTGAACACACCGTCATCGAGCACCACCGTGCCTTCGGGGATTACCACTGATGTGAGCTTCCTGCAGCTGTCAAACGCACCGCTGCCGATCATGGTAACGCCTGCCGGTATAGTGATCTCTTCAAGGCTCTTGCAGCTGAAGCAGAGATTCTTCGGGATGCTTGAAAGCTTTTCGGAAAGCCTGAGAGTTTTCAGCATCTCGCATTCAGAGAATGCAGATTCGCCTATCTCCTCAACGCTGTCGGGCAGCTCAACAGAGACCAGAGGACAGCCTGCAAAGGCATATTCTCCGATCTTCTTCACGCCTGCGGGGATTGTTATCTCCTTCAGGCCGGTACAGTAATCGAATGCGGATATGTCGATCTCTTCAACGCTGTCGGGGATAACTACTTTTTCAAGCTTCGGGCAGTTTCTGAGCATATCTGCGCTTATCTTAATGAGGCCGTCAGGAAGTGTGATCTCTTCAAGGCTCTCACAGTTTGCCAGTATGCCGGCACCGACATAATCCACAGTGCCGGGCAGAGTAAAGCTCTTTAAGCCGCTGAATTCAAACGCATTGTCGCCAATCGTCGTTACGCTTGCCGGTATGCTGATCTCCGTCAGGGCGTCACAGTGATAGAAAGACGAAGCGCCTATCTCTGTCAGCGTCTCAGGCAGGATAACAGATTCAAGCTTTATACAGCCGTCCAGCATATACTTGGTTATGCTCTTGAGACCGGCAGGCAGTGTGACCTTTCTGACGTTTTCGCACCCCATGAAAGCCATGCTGCCGATGCTTGCAACACTGTCGGGGACAACGATCTCCTCAAGACCGCTGCAGCCGGTAAAGGCCAGATCTCTGATCTCTGTAACGCTTTCCGGAATGGTCACAGAGGTCATATCCGAGCATTCACTGAAGGCCATATCGCCTATATACTTAACGGTATCGGGGATCACTGCATCGCCCTTGCAGGTCGCAGCATCTACCAGGACGCCGTTCACTACAACGAACGGTGATTCTTCTCTTCTTGCTTCGAGCCATGCGGAATCACGCAGTGATTCAACGCTGAAGTCCGTGAAGTTCTCGGGGAACACGATCTTTGTCATTCCCGAACCGGCAAACGCATCCTCCCTGATCACTGTTATGGTGTCGGGGATGGTAACGGAGCTGAGCTTGTCGCATTCTGTGAAAGCATTGCGTCTGATGACCGTAACAGGTACCCCGTTTATCTCGGACGGGATAACGGCATCGCCCTCGGCAAGTCTTGAATACCTGTCGAGCTCGGCATGATCCTCAAAGACACGGAATGTCATATCGCCCTCATAGACCGTGTCGCCGTCGTACGGAGGCTGTGCTGCTGATGCTGTGATTGCAGGTACTGATACAGGCACGATACAGTACGCTGCCGGGATGAATGATGTTGATGTGAGACAGAGTGCTGCTGCCGCAGCGATGATCCTTTTTGCTTTCATGTTTTTGTCCTCCCTACATGATGAAATATAGTGTGATAATATTATAATTTTCCCCTACATAAAAGCAAAAGAGCCTGTCCGCCGGTATCCGGGGATGCACAGGCAGAGCACCGGCGTCGGGCCGGCGTCCCTCTTATCTGCCTGTGATACTCTGTTATGTGCCCGGGCGGATATCCTCCGCCTGTTTTCCCCGGAAAATTCTTTCCGGCATTCCGGCTCCTTACATATAGTAAAGGAATTTATAGTTGTACTTTTTATAGATCAGCGCACCTACCCCGAGCGCTGCAAGGGCATACACCAGGCACAGCAGATGTGTCGGCCATGCGGGGATGTAGCCGTCTATAACGATGTGGCGTATATAGGTGATATATACATACAAGGGGTTGAGATAGAACAGCTTCTGTACTGTCTCCGAGTAATCGTCGGTATAATAGAATATAGCCGAGAGATACATCAGCATCAGTGTGAAGATGTCGTAGAGGTACTGTATATCCTTGAAGATGACGAACAGTGCCGAGAGAATGAAGCCGCAGCCTATATTAAATAGTATAAGCGTGATTATCGGGTATACCAGCATCAGGAACCTCGGGTGGAAGGCTATGCCGTCCACGGCCGTGAATATGAAAAATATCACGAGCGTCAGTCCGAAGTTTATTATCGAGGCGACATTCTTCGACAGCAGGAACATATACTTCGGAAGGTTTATCTTGGTGATGATACCCGCATTCGCCATCAGTGAACTCATTCCTCCGTAGGTGGAATCTTTGAAGAAGGAGTAGGTTAGATTGCCGGCGAAGAGGTATATGGTGTAGTGCGGCTTGTCTCTTCCGAAGAAGTTGGTGAATACTATACTCATTATGAGGAGCTGCATGAGCGGGGAGATAAGGCTCCATACCATGCCCAGAGCGGTCCTCTTGTACTTTTTCTTGAAATCTCGCTTTACAAGCTCCTCAAAGAGGAACTTGTGTCTTTTGAGCTGTGTTATCTGATTCCTGACAGCATCAAGCATTATGCTATTCTTTCCTTTCACTCATTATACGTCATCGGGAGCCTGATTATCTTAGGATCATCCGATAATATTTGCCCTTACCGCAACGGAGGCGGCTATATCCTTTTCCTCAAGTATCGCCTTGATATTGAGGACGCAGCGCTCCGGACACGAGGGACTGAACACCGGCAGCAGGAACGACAGATCATCCGGATCTATTTTCATCCTTCCGGCACTGGTGAGCTTCAGTCCGTCCTCGTCGCTGAACCAGTAGCTGAGCTCTATGTCCTTTGTTCCGAAGATTGTGAATATGCTCTTGTCCACATTGAACGGTATCCTTGTCCATTCGCTGATCTTCGCCTGATAGTAGGCAGGGGCGGATATGGCTATGCCGTCCTGCTCTTCCTCACCCTTTACGGGTATGAGGCTGAACGAGGGTATTTCACGGTACTGCACCCAGTAGCTCTGGCTGTAGGAATCGTATACCGCTCTTGCTTCACGCTGCTTTCTCAGCTCGTTTGCGAAGCGGCAGCACTTGATGACGTTCTCCTCACGGGTCTTCTCACAGAGCTCCTCGCTGAGACCGTCGAATACCTGTCCCTTTGTGTAGAGGAAGCTGTAGTGGTTCTCGAAGAGGAATTCCTCCGGCACAACATCGACATACCAGTCGCTCCTTACGCCCGGCCAGCCCATTGCCACATACGGAACATGGCGGAACATGGAGGGATAGTGTGCGGCGCCGTAGTTGAAGTAGGTCGACCATTCGCACATACCCTTGTCGATGATCTCAGGATACTTCTCCGTCATCTCGTTGAATATCCTCTTGTCGATAACCTGCATCTGATGTGAGGCGTACATCTTTGTCGGGAAGCCCTGCTCACGGAGCCATGCAAGAGTCTTGCGCTGACAGACATCGAAGGAGGTCGGGCGGCTGTAGGTGCCTCTCCATCTCGGAAGGTCGTAGCAGTAGTATGAATTGTATGCGCCGTCCTTTATGAATACCTCCTGATCAATAGTTCTCAGGGGGCGGTAATCGTCATCGGTCATGATGAAGACATCATCGAATACAGGGTTCTTCAGCGCAAGACAGCGCAGGAAGAAGTTACGTGTGGAGTGATCCTCCGGCAGTTTGTTTCCCCCGAGGATCTCGCTGTCGGTCAGGAACTTCAGCTCGAGCCTGCCGTGATAGCTGTTCTTCAGCTCCTCAACGTTCTTGTCGGGAGTCATAAGGACCACCTCGGTGATGAAAGGCATGAACTCCTCTATATAAGGAAGGGTGGCGAGCATATCGTCGTTTCTTGCAGTGAGACAGACGAGCTGCTTTACCTTTGCATCATCCGGCACCTTCTTTGCTGTAACGTCTATGGTCTCTATGGCGCTCAGCATATCCCTTGCGGATTCATCCCAGGTGTAGGGAACGTATGATCTGAGCCTCTCACGGCGCTGCTCATACAGTGCGGGATCGTCCATGAGTGCCTTTACACAGCGGGTGAAATCATCCTTGTCGTTCGGGTCGAAGTAATCGGCATAGTCGCCGGCTACCTCATGAAGAACGGTTATATCCGAAGCCACTACGGGAGTGCCTCTCATGAAGGACTCTATCAGCGGGAGACCGAAGCCCTCGTTGAAGGTCGGGAAGGCGACCGCAAAGGCGTTCTTGTAGAGGTAATCGACTGTGGAGTCGTCAGGCTTTTCAACGAAGAAAAGGCTCTGTCCGTAGAGGGGATGGTTCTTCATCCTCTCCTCGAGCTCATCAACGTTCCAGCCTATGCGCCCGGCGAATATCGCACGCATACCGGCTTCGGCAAGGCCTGATTCAAGGGCGTCGATGACAAGGCTGTGGTTCTTTCTCGGCTCGATGGTACCGAGCATGAGGAGGTATTTGCCCGCATCGGCTATCTCCTTGACCTCCGGATCCACCTCGTTCTTTGAGGAGGCAGAGCCGTTGTTGGTGAAATCACTGCTCAGCGGCACAACTATAGCCTTTTTACGCTCCATGCCGAGCTTGTCGGTCAGGTCGTTGAGTGCCTGTACAGTGGCGTTGGAATTGGTTATGATAAGGTCGGCATATTTCAGGTTTGCGCCGACATAGGCCATGAAATTCGCAGTCGTGCTCGAATGGCAGAACTGCGGATGAGTAATCGGGATAAGGTCATAGAGCTCCGTCACGATCTTTACGCCGTTCTTCTTGAGCTTCGGGAAAAGCCAGCTTCTGTTGAGACGGGAGTTCCATACGCTGTCGATATCGAAGAATACAGCGCCGCAGGGGATGGAGTCTATATCCACTACCTCCTGGGTATATATTACCTCCTTCTCGAGGTCCTCACCGGTGAAGTACCTGCGGAAGAGGTCGTTGTCGAGCTTCATGAAGGCGTTCTTTCGGAAGGAATACGTCATGAGCACGAATTCGTGCTGAGGGCTGCTTACGATACGGGCGGTTATCTCTCTGACAACACGCTGTATACCCGTAACAAAATCAACCAGCATAAGGTTTGAGAGGTCAATGTATATTTTCATAATGCATTCCTTTCGTTACCTGACGCCCATTACACGTCTTGCGGCCTTCTTCATGAAATCAGGCATCTTGCGGTACATTCTCATAAGCTTCTCCGGCATGGTCACACTCGAACCCGGAGCGGCGGCGGGTGCGCCTGTCACGGGGTTGTTTGTGGCGTAGATATTGTTCTCGAGCTTTACGTGAGTAAGGAAGAACTCCTCCGAGAGCTTGAGGCCGTTCACGCAGCGAAGCTGGAATTCCTCAGGCGAAAGGTCTGCGCTGAGCTTCCATGATTCAAGTGCGGCAGGGTCTACTATGCGCTTGAGCATACATATATATGCTTTTCTGAGGAAGGTCATGTTGTCCTTCTCCTCCGAGAGCTTCAGCACGTCCACTCTCGAGGGCTCCGAGGCGGTAATACACAGAAAGCAGTCCTTTGAGGTCTCGAGCTCGCTGCCCGCATCCACGGCGTTTTTCTGTACGATGTCGTATATGGACGAATACATTTCCTGATCGTTCATAGCGTTTCTCCTTTTTATAATAGTATATACCGTCTCCGGACGATGATACATTCAAGGTTATTCTATCATCTTTTGTATGATTTGTCAAGAAAAGTACAACTTTTCAGCAGAATCGTGCTGACAGAGACATACAATTCCAATTTTGGTGCAGACAACTTCTGAAATGTACATAACAAGTTGTTTATCCTTTGTCCGCTATTTTTGGTAAGTTTCCGCTTGATGTACCGCAACAAATGACTAAAAATCCCTGTCATTTCTGACAGGGATTTTTTTCTGTTTTTTTGTCGGTTTTTCGCATTGTGCGATACATCGGGCATTTTGCCCAATAAAGATATTACCAGTTTTTACGGTGATTCTTTATTTTGTGCACCAAATATTTATTTTGTGGGTTGTTAATGAAATATGAACTATGTATAATTAAGATAACGAATCGTGGCTGACAACTTATTTCTTCTGGGCGGACAGATATTCATTTCTGAACTGAGTCGGAGTTTTACCAAAAGCAGCACGGAATTGTCTGTTAAAATAAGAAGGAGTACTGCAGCCAACCGTTGAGGCGATCTGATGTATAGGCATATCCGGATCCCTCAGAAGCTCGGCAGCCTTGTCCATCCTGCTGGTTATCACATCGCGTGATATGCTTGTGCGGAATGCGGCAGAATATAGATGCTGGAGCCTTGAACGGCTCAGGGATATCTCAGCTGCCATATCATCCACGTTCCAGTCCCTTGAAGGCCAGCGATAAATGCAGTCCCGCAGCCATTGCAGTTTGTCGTGATAAAGCACTTCCGAAGGCGATACAGTGCTGCGGTTCATCAGACACTCGCTCAGCTTGTAAAGCAGCAGGCGGAAGCAGAGAGTTACGGATTCCCTGCGATAGGGATTAGCAGAATAGTGCTCATGACACATATCTCTTACTATACCGGTAACGGAAGAAATATCCGGCAGAGGTGTGATGCGGTTGAGCGGTATGTTGAGAGCCTTGAGAAGCTCCTCTTCATCAGGATCTGGCCAGAAATGGATCCAGTCGTCGGCATATTCGGTATTGTCTGCATGATAGTACTGCGGACTGCCCGGGGTATAGATTATGAAAGCTCCGGGTGAACAGGATATATCATTGCAGCCCTCACGGAAAACAGCCCTGGTCCTTACAATAAGCATAAGCCAGTCCTCGGTGCCGTTGGGACGGTCTACGATAAATGATTTGTCATGTTTGTGATTGAATCCGATGTCGTCCATTCGCATGATTATCAACTCCGTTTCTGTAATTTCTGGTTATCTTTATTTTACCACATCGCAATATTTGAAGTCTATTCAAAAGTTGCGGTCAGAGCACGATAGTGTAAGTCAGATTTTGCTATAATGTAGCAGATGAGAATAGAAAAGCATAATAATTCAAAATCAAATAAATCAAATTTAATGAGGAGATGAAATTGTTATGACAAAGAAAAGAATCTATGCAGCTATAACAGCTGCGGCGTGCGTGACAAGCACGTTCGCTGTTATGCCGCAGTCGATCGGTCAGGCAAATGCATCTGAGATCGTTTATAACGGTTTCGAGCAGACCTACGGCGGCTGGCACGGCACAGACAACGACGTTGACATGCACGCAGAGAACGGCGCTGGTTTCGAAGGATCACGAGGCATGGTCATTTCTGAAAGAACCTCCGCTGATCAGGGTGCTGCTTCATCCAAGGGCTTATACCTCTGGGGCGGCGTCAAGTACAACTACAGCGTAAAGGTCTACACCGAGAAGGACGATGTTTTCCACATCACTCTCCGCACCGTTGATATGAACACCGGCGAAGAGAACATCGTAAAGCTCGTTGACAAGGCTGTAAAGGGCGGCGAGTGGACAGACCTCTCAGCCTCCTACAAGGCTCCAAAGGATTCAGCTGAATTCGAGGTTGTCATCACTACAGATTCTACTGAGGATTTCGCATTCGACGATTTCACAGTAGAGGGCAGCTCAGGTATCACAGCTGAGGCTGCCGAGCAGGGACTCAAGGACGAGTTCGCTGATTATTTCCGTGTAGGTAATATCCTCAACGGCAGTACAGTCAACAACTCCGGTATCAAGGGCATCATCCTCAAGGATCACAACGCTATCGAGTGTGAGAACGAGACAAAGCCGGATGCTACTATCGTTCAGAACGGCTCTTCCAATACCAACGTAAAGGTATCACTCAGCAGATGTGCTGCTATATGTGACTTTGCTGCAGAGAACGGAATCGCTTTCAGAGGTCATACTCTTGTATGGCACAGCCAGACTCCTGAATGGTTCTTCAAGGAAGGCTTCAGCAACGACGGCAGCTACGTTAATTCAGCAACAATGGATCAGCGTATGGAAAGCTACATCAAGAATATGTTCGCTGCTTACGCTACGCAGTATCCTACACTGAATCTTTTCGCTTATGACGTATGTAACGAGGTAATCAACGACGGCACTGCAAGCCAGGGCGGTCTCAGACCTACAAACGGTACAAACGGTCAGAACGGATCATCTGCATGGGTAAGAGTTTACGGCAACAACAGCTTCGTTGAGAAGGCTTTCACATATGCAAGAAAGTATGCTCCGGCAGGCTGTAAGCTCTTCTACAATGACTATAACGAGTTCGCAGGCGATAAGAAGTCCTGTATAATCAATACGATCCTCAAGCCTCTCAAGGAAAAGGGTCTTATTGACGGTATGGGTATGCAGTCGCACGTAAGTGCAGCTTCAGGTCAGTATGACTGGGGCGGAACTCCTTCATACCTCGCTGCAATGGATGAATACCTCTCACTCGGTATTGATGTTCAGGTAACTGAGCTTGATATCTCCACAGAGGGCGGAAAGTTCTCATTACAGGATCAGGCTACCAAGTACAAGGCTATCTTCCAGCACGCTGTTGACGTAAATACAAGCGGCAAGTACGCAGGCAAGGTAACACTTGTTCAGGTATGGGGTCCTAACGACAACAACTCTTGGGTAGCCACCGACAAGCAGAGCGGCAGAAGCAATGCTCCTCTCCTCTATGACGGAAGCAACCAGCCCAAGGCTGCATATACAGCTATCACAAGCATCATTCCTCAGCCGTGGGGCAACGGAAGCGAGTATTCCGGCGACGGCGGCACAACTCCCGTTGTAACTCTCCCCGACGAGGACGGCAACTACTTCCACAGCACTTTCGAGTCTTCAGTCGACGGCTGGTCAGGAAGAGTAGCTACAGTAGATACTTCCGGCAGCCAGCACTATGAGGGCAGCAAGTCACTCTACGTATCCGGCAGAGAGTCTGCATGGAACGGTGCTCAGCACTCACTCAGCACCTTATACTTCAAGCCCGGCGAGGAGTACAGCTTCTCAGTAAACGTAATGCACACAACAGCTTCTACTGATCCTGTACATTACATGATGAAGATTCAGTACTCTGACGGAACAGATACACAGTACGATGAAGTTGCAAGCGGTGATATCCCGGCAGGTGCATGGGGACAGCTTGCAAATACAAACTACAAGATCCCTGCAGGAGCTTCCGATATCCAGATCTATGTAGAGACTGAGGATTCCATCAACGATTTCTACATCGATGATATGTACGCTTCAACAGCAGGCACAGCACACTCCGGCGCAGGCGTAGCCAAGGTCAAGAAGGTTACACCCGGCGACCTCAACTTCGACGGTGTATGCGACGCATTCGATATGCCTCTGGCACGTAAGTATGTCGTATCAGGCAACTTTGAGGACGATATGATGAAGAAGGCAGCAGACGTTGACAAGAGCGGCAAGTACGAAGTAAACGACCTCGTACTCATCGACGAGTTTCTCCTCGGCAAGATCGATACATTCCCGAAGGTAACTCCTCCCGTTGACTTCGATGCACTCGAGGCTAAGTTCAGCGGCGTTCAGCTCGCAGAAAGCTTCAAGAAGGAGACCGAGAACAACCCGATCTATACTCAGCGTTTCGGCGCAGATCCCGGCTGGCTCGTATATGACGGCAGACTCTACGTTTACACAACAGCTGACGAATTCGTATACAAGAACGGCGGAATCGTTGAAAACGACTACTCTTCAGGTTACATCAACTGCTTATCAACAGCAGACCTTGTAAACTGGACAGACCACGGTCAGATCCCTGTTGCAAAGACAAGAACAACCGGCGCTATTGCAAAATGGGCTAATAACGCATGGGCTCCTGATGCTGCATGGAAGAATATCGGCGGACAGGACAAGTTCTTCCTCTACTTCGCAAACAACGGTTCAGGTATCGGCGTTCTTACAGCTGATGACCCGACATTCACAAAGAATGTAAGAGATCCTCTCGGACACGAGCTCATTTCCAGAAACACACCTAACAGTAATGTAGTATGGCTCTTCGATCCCGGCGTTTACTACGATCCTGATACAGATACAGGTATCATCGCATACGGCGGCGGTGTTAACAAGGGACAGGAAGCATGGACAAAGCAGGGACGTATCGCTAAGCTCGGCGAAGACATGATCTCCATCGTAGGTACACCTATCGATCCCGGTACACCTTACCTCTTTGAGGACTCCAGCATGATCAAGATCGGCGATACATGGTACTATTCATTCTGCCACAACTGGGATGTTCCCGGCGGCGCAAATGTAAACGGCCATTCATTCAGCAATGCTGATATCGGTTACATGACATCAAAGAATCCGCTCGCTGATTACGAGTACCAGGGCGTTGTATTCCAGAATACAGGCTCACAGAGACTTGACAACGGCGGTAACAACCACCACTCAATCATCGAATTCAAGGGCAGCTACTATGTACTTTACCACTCACGTCAGCTTGAGATGCGTATGGGCGTTAACGGCGGCAGAGGTCAGAACTACAGATCACCTTGTATCGATAAGGCAACTTTAAACGGCGGTAAGCTCTCATGCAGCGGTTCACAGACCGGTGTAAGCCAGATCGAGAAGCTCAACGCATACGAGACCGTACAGGCTGAGACAATGTCCAACCAGTCCAAGAACATAAGCGTAAACGGTGTCGGCAACACAACAGTAGTCATGAAGAAGGGCGAATGGATCAAGGTTTCCGGCGTAGACCTCAGCAAGGGCGTTGACTCTATCACAGGTAAGGGCAAGGGCACAGGCGTTATCAAGATCTGTGCAGGCTCTGTAAACGGTACAGTAATCGGTTACATCAACCTCGACGGTTCCGGCGACGAGTCCACACTTCCCGCTAAGGAGAGCATAACAGGCTCCAAGGATATCTACCTCATCGCAAGCGGTGACGTTGAGCTTGATTACTGGTTCTTCTCATAAGCCATAAATCACAGGCAAAAAGCAAAAAGGAACATCACAGGCCATAATTGATTGATCCTGCCGGACAATCTGCACATCGTCCGGCAGTTCAATAAAGAACTTAATTGTAAGGGTTAAGGACAAATCAGAGAGATCTTGCATTTCGCCGTGTCTTTTGGGTTGATGCGGCGGAACGGTCTCGCTCAGAACTATTGAAATCTACAATCATCCCTCATAAAATGCGGTATCTTCCCTCTGAGATACCGCATTTTAAATTATGTACGGACAAAGCGGCAACGCTAATTCATAATTCATAATTATCTGAGAGACTGGGGGCAATGCGGAATTCCGCATTTAATAGACGGCCGCTTCTGTCCGCTGTTCATCAGATACGACGAACGGGGCTGCACCGATGGCGCAGCCCCGTCTTGTCATATCTTAGGATATGTCAGGGTTTTTTATGATCTTTCAAAGGAATTAAAGGTTGTTGATATCCTCATCAGGCATCTGGTTGAACTCAAGGAAGTTCGGGTAAGCATCAGGATTTGCACCGAGAAGCATGATAGCTGCAGAATCAGCAGGTGTTACCCAGCCGTCGCCGTTGATATCAGCTGCGAGCAGAGCCATAGTGATCTTCTTGAGCTTGTAGTATGTACCGTCGATCTTCTTCTTTGAAGTACCGTTTACATAGGACCATGTGTACTTGCCGAAGTAATCATCCTGGAGATTGATGCACTTGCTGTAGCCGCTGTAGCCAGCCTCAGTGTGCTTCTTGCCGAATGCGTTGATAAGGTATGCAACTCTTGCAGCATCGCCGGCTGTGAGGCCGTCATAAACGAGGCTTGCATTCTGATTGAGGTAACCGCTTATATCACCGCAGCGAACAGTTATAGAAGCTGTGTTAGCAACATCCTCTGTACCTGTAGATGTGAATCTGTACATACGCATAGAGTTGAGCAGATTCTCAGGAAGAGAGCTGTTTGATGTGTAGTTTGTGAAATTCATCATGATTCCGCGCTTGAGACCGTTTGAGCCGGGGATGAACGGAACGTTAAGAACAGTGAATGTCTGTCCGCCGTTGCCATGAGGCTCGCCGAATGAACCGCCCATTGTGCCGAGGTCATAGGAGAACTCGTGGAGAGCGCCCTTTCTGCCGATCTGGCACTGGATCTCCTCAGTGTAGGAAGGTCTTGCCTGTGTGGAGAACACGTATGTTCTGTCCATGTGTGTACCGTCGAATGCACCTGCTGTGAGAGTGCTCATCGGAAGTGCAGCGAGAACTGCTGCTGAAATAGCTGCTGTGATAGCCTTAATAGACTTTTTCATGATTTATATCCTCCTGGATCTTTAGTAAGAATGATTGCTGAAATATTAGTGCGGAGCAATATTTAGTATAATAAGCAACACACATACAGTGATATCCCTGCTGTCGTTTTTGTAGCCGCAAGCCTTTTCCGGAATGCTCGCGGCACAATTGTTCAATTCAGAACAAAAAAGTTGTATTATGACATTTACTGTATGCTCCGAAATATATTATAGCTCCGTTTATGCAATATGTCAACACCTTTCATTCATTTCGTGATTATTACTAAGGAAACCATCAGTTTCTCTGTCAGTATTTACAACGCATTTTCGCCGGCAATACAAATCATTTTGTTTTGTAGCATATTAATTACAGTAAAACCTGATCATCAAACGCGTAATATTCTTTTACAAAATACAGATTATATTGCTTGAACTATCTTGCTTTACAAGAATAATCATGTGCTTTACAAGAGACCTGTTGACATTCTCCCCCGCAAGGTGTATAATGCGTTCCATTTTTTTGGAGAGCCCGGCAGCTGCTCCGGCGGTTAATTTAAATCACTGACTTTGATAATAAATAATTCTCAGTCAGACACCGAAGCACCCCTTGTCTGAAATGCACACAATAGAGCCTGCAGATTTGTGCAAATCTACAATTATACGAAAAACTATTGACTCTCCACTTACGTCATGGTTTATACTGTAGTTACACGGAAGGAGGTCATTGATATGATGACGGTAAAACAGGTGAGCGAGCTGACGGGAGTGAGTATACGCACTCTCCGCTACTATGACAGCATAGGGCTGCTGAGCCCCTCTGTGCGCACAGAGGCGGGCTACAGGCTGTATGACGATACGGCTATGGAGCGTCTTCAGCAGATACTTCTGTTCAGGGAGCTCGGATTCCCGCTTGCAGACATCGTCCGCATACTCAGCAGTCCGGATTTCGACCGGCAGAAAGCGCTCAGCCAGCAGATAGAGCTGCTTGAACTGAAACGGCAGAGGCTCGGTGAGATAATAGACCTTGCCCGTGAAATAAAGGATAAAGGAGCGAAAGCTATGGATTTCAAGGCATTTGACAGATCAAAGATAGAGGAATACTCAAAGCGTGCCCGTGAGGAATGGGGCGATACAGAGGCATATAAGGAGTTCGAGAAGAAGGACGCAGGCCGCACAGCGGAGGAAAGAGATTCTCTTGCGGCGGGTATCATGGCCATATTCGCAGAGTTCGGCACGATGAAGTCCGGAAAGCCGGATTCACCCGAGGCTCAGGCGCAGGTAAAGAAGCTGCAGGACTATATAACGGATAATATGTACAACTGCACGAACGAGATACTCGCAGGTCTCGGGAAGATGTATGCAGCCGGCGGCGAGTTCACCGAGAATATCGACAAGGCAGGCGGCGAGGGGACGGCAGTATTCGCTGCTGATGCTATTGCGGTTTACTGCTCTGATAAATAATACCGCTGTCTGTAACGGCAAGCACGGGGCGCACTCTGGTGCGCCCCTTCAGTTTATCAATTCTTTGGTATAACGTCCGCATAATGTTTAATTTCATTGACATATTGTGCTATTGTATGATATAATATCCTTGACAGGAGCGTTATGGATGCCTGAAAATCCGCTACATACAAAAAAGGATTATTGCAGCATGATGCTCCGGCGAAATGACATTGACAGAAATGATTACAGTAAGGGAGGACTGTGACATGAGACATAATCATCTTTTTACAGCAGCGGCACTGGTCGTGACTGCTGCCGTAACTGCGCCTTATTACGCTGGAGCACTCAGCGGTGAGGTAGCTTTTCCAAAAATCGACAATATGTACTTCGAATTCACCGACGCTGCAAAGACCGAGCTGCGTCTTATGGAATGCGAGCTGCCGGAGAAGACGGAAGACAGCCCGTATGAGCCAATGGCCTTTGTTCCGGGAGTAGTGGGAGATGCAAAGGTAACTTCCATCGATCCCCTTGCATTCCGCTCCCCTGACGGGGCTGCCGCGTGTGTCTGGATCCCGCGCAGTACAGGCATCAGCGAGGAGGATCTGGAGGAGATATCCAAAAACACAAACTTTCCTATCCGCTTCGAGATGTGTGAAGCAGCTGTTGACGGTCTTGTCTTCGAGAAGAATCCAAAGGTGCAGGACGAGCTTTCACTTGTCGCCTGCTATGCTGTCGGCGATATCGTCGTTCCGGAGACGGTAGACGGCATGACCGTTACCGGTATTTCTGAGAGCGCATTTGAAAACAACCAGTATATCAGCGATGTCTCATTGCCGGATACTGTTTACTCTATGGGAAGTAAGGCTTTCTGCTGCTCGTCTGTGAGTTCCGTCAACATACCGCAGCATCTGTACGTCATACCGAAGCAGGCTTTCTATAAATGCACTCAGCTTGAAAAGGTCGGGCTGCATGAGAATATCACAAGGATAGATCCCGAGGCATTCAGCGGATGTCCGTTCAGGCTGTCGGAGGAATATGAGGAGCTGCTCTTCGGCGTCGGCAGTTCACAGGACACAGATCAGACCGGTACCGCCGACAACTGGAGATACGCTTTTAACAATATAAAAGGCTCATCCTGTATGATCCTTACAAAGTATACGGGCAAGGCTACAGATCTTGTGCTTCCGACAACTCTCAATAACTCAGAGGTATACGGCTGTATCATCGATCTTCCTGACTGCGTGGATTCTCTTACCGTACCTGATACGATCCGTGAGATAAATGTCAGCAAGCTTTCTGATCAATCACTCAAGAAGCTGATAATGAAGGGCGGCGATACCGGTATCAGCGGACGCTTCGCCGGCTCGAAGATAGAGGAAGCGGTCATATCAGGTTTCTCCGTCGATTCGGGCGGATTTGAGGTATCGGCAAATATGTTCAAAAACTGCTCCAGGCTGCAAACGGTGACCTACATAAGCGGCGATAGTGATTTCCGCATACAGAACAGCGCCTTCATGGACTGTACTTCGCTCTCGGCTGTTGACTTGCCGGATAACTGTACCTCCGCCGATATAAGGATGAACGCCTTTGACGGCTGCACTTCTCTGAAAGAGCTCGGAGACTTCGGAAAGCTCTTCTCGGTATACACCGAGAGCCGTGCCTTTGCCGAAACAGGTCTGCAGTCACCGGTGCTCGAAAACTGGAAAGCCGGTGCCTATGCTTTCAGCGGCTGCAAGGATATGACTGAGGTAACAGTCAATGATTCAACGATCGGCGAGAGTGCCTTCCAGAGATGTTACGGGCTCAAAAGCGCCGAACTGAACGGAAAGACCGTTCTGCTCGACAAGGCTTTTGAAGACTGCACGGCGCTCGAGAATGTTTATATAGGAGCAGACGTGACCTCAAGGCATTCGTTCATGGAATGTCCTTCGCTGTACAAGATAAACGGTGTGGACGC
The DNA here is from genome assembly GCA_017620025.1 of Ruminococcus sp. GTDB lineage: Bacteria > Bacillota > Clostridia > Oscillospirales > Ruminococcaceae > Ruminococcus. The sequence continues at coordinate 25,453 of JAFZRF010000041.1, read as the reverse complement.
CTACGATACCGAAAAGAAAGAATTCAATCCTGATTGTGCCGATTTAGTCTACAAGCACTTCGCCGGATCCAATGATGTCGGCTTCATCAATCTCTACGTACAGGACAGAGTAAAAGCAGTTGTTGCCGAATGCATTACTGATGATATGACGGATATAGAAAAGGTGCGTGTTCTTCACGACTGGGTATGCAGAAATGCGGAATATGACACCATTGATCCGAGTGACAAGCTCAACCATGCGGACATATCGGTATTTCTCAGAGGCGTGACGGTATGCGAGGGCTATGCGAGAGCGCTTGACCTTCTGCTTCAGGAGGCTGGTGTGGATTCATGCTGTGTAAGCAGCACCGATCACGAATGGAACATAGTAAGGATAGGCGATCAGTACTTCCATGTTGATACCACATGGGATGACGGCGACAAGATAGGATATTACTGGTTCCTCAAATCCGATGATGAACTGAAAGCGGAAGGCGGCAGCCATGCTTCATGGAAATCGCAGGTCACCTCTTCCCTGCATAAGCAGTGCTTTGACAGCGTTCCGAAATGCAGCTATTCCGTCGGGGATGTAAACAAGGACGGCGGAAAGAACGTGGCCGACCTCGTGAGCATGAGCAATTACCTCCTCGGCAAGGGAGGGCTCGATGAGGGCAGCGAAGCACTCTCTGACCTCAACTTCGACGGCAGGACAGATACCTTCGATCTGGTAGCGCTGAGAAGGAAGGTTGCCGAAAGCTGAAACAACGATAATCACCGATATATCGCAATATACACTGATACTGCATCATGCACAAATATGTATTTATCTTTCTGCCGGCAATATAACTTAATTGACGATTTTTTCTGAAATTATTGACTTCCATATGGCAATGTGTTACAATTTAATCAACAGGGCACAGGGAATGCCCGTAAAAAATGACAGGAGGTAATTACAATGAACAGAATCACACGCATCAAAGCTTTAATCATGGCAGCAGCAACGGCAGCTGCTTCCATGTCCGTATGTATCCCTGCCGCACAGGCAGAGGATCTCGTTCTGGAGGTACCCGCTGACATCGTTTCGATGTTCGGCGACGTAAACGACGATGCACAGATCGGTATCGCCGATGCAGTCCAGCTCCAGAGATACCTGCTCGGTCAGAGCGATGAGCTCGGCCGCTGGAGAAACGCTGATTTAGTCGTTGATGATAATATCGACATCTTCGATTTCGTAAAGCTCAGAAAGGTTGTCACCGGCGAAGAGAAGCCCGACGGCGCAAAGCTCACGATAAAGTTCGTGGATATGATGACAGGCGAGCCTCTCGACGGCGCAGAATTCATGCTCCACACCTTATATGACTACGAAGGTGAAGAATACAGTCTCGCTCTCGGCGAGTGGGCAGCCAGCGGAGAAGATATAAACTTCTTCGGACTTCCTACCGATGACGAATACAACTATCTCCTGGAGCTGCTGACTGTTCCCGAGGGCTACGAATTCTACTACGGCGGCTGGAATTGCACAGAGTTCAGCTTCGGTGAGAACGAGGAAGACAAGGAGCTCGTTGTCAGACTTATTAAGGAAGATGAAGAGAAGCCCCTCAGCATCGACCTTCTCGACTGGACAAACGGCGAGAACAGGACCGGCGCCGGCCTGATCGAGATAACCGACAAGGACGGAAACCTGTACTACCCCAACCTCGCTGATTTCTGTGATTTCGCTCTCCCGGACGGTGATTATCACGCAAATCTGAAGCTGACCGGAATGCCGGTTAGTTTCCTCGATCCTGACGGAGAGTTCGCCGACGAGCTGAAGGAGCTTTTCCCTGATGCTGATTTCCGGAACTGCACCCAGGGCATCGACTTCACAGTAAAGGACGGCCAGATTACAGGCGACCCCCGCTTCGACCTCGGCCCGATCGACGGCATGGAAAACGAAGTTGTTGTATCATGTATCGATGCATACACAGGCAAGCCTGTTGAGGGCGCAAAGCTGTCCATCATCGAAGCTCCCGACGAGTACGCAAAGGTATTTAAGACATGGACATCCTCAGCGGACGGTCCTGAGACCATTACAGGCCTCACACGTACCTGCGTGAGAAAACCCGCATACAGGATACAGGTAGACAGTCCTCCCGAGGGCTATACCGGATCAGGCTCTGATAATGTCGGCTACGGATTCGTATACGGCTACTCTCAGGAGTACATATACTACTTTACTCCCGTTACAGAGGAAAAGAACATCAACGTAAACATCTACAACTGGGACGATAACTGTGCTCTCTTCAACGACCTCTGCACAATAGACATTTATTACGATAACGATGATCCGTTTTCCCAGAGAGTTGCAAGAGACCTCAAGGCAGGAGAAGCGTTCTCACTTCCCGACGGCGATTACACCGCAGCACTCAACATCCTTGAGTGCTACAAAAAAGGCTATCAGGGCATAAACCTGATGTCAGCAACGGGCGACGAGTTCAAGGCTGCAAAGCCTGCCGAGGACTACAACAGCGTAAGGACCGATCAGATCTCCTTCACAGTCAAGGACGGCAAGGCAGACAAGGATCTTGATCTCTACGTAATAGCAGAAAACCTCTATGGATCTGTAAATACCGGCACTCTTGAAGAGCTGTTCGGTGAAGACCTGGATCTCGGCGGTCTCGCCGGTCTGGAAGGACTTGAAGATCTGTTCTGATAAACGATACACATACGAAAAAAAGGGAGTCTCCTGCGGAGGCTCCCTTCGTTTGTATTATTTGTAAGCCATTGCTGCCTTGTAGTATTCATACATGGCGCTCATGGCATTTGACTCCAGGTATCCCTTCGGATCGTCATCCGTGGTCTTAGGCGCCTTGATACACTCATATACATAGGAGAGTGCGGATGCCTTGAATGTTGATGTGCCGGAGGAAGTTGTGATCGTTACGGTATGCGTTTCGCCGAGCTTATGTGCGGCGATATTCTTTACCGATACCTGCAGTCTGCCGTCGGTGAGGGTTGTCGGAGTAACCGAAATGCCGTCCACCTTGACCTTGACTGTTCCCTTGTAGCCGTCAGCCTTCCTTATCTTGAAGTTGATATTTGTCTCCGAATCGAGAACGAGCGAGTAATTCACCGCTTTGATATCGCTCGTCTTAAGGCTTACCGATTTCTTGTAGGGTTCAAGCGCTGTGAGATAGGCGGATTTATTTCCCTGAAATGCGCCTGTTGACATGAAGTACTGCTGCATCTTGACGTGATCAACGCCGAGAGTCCAGGGCTTTGAGGAACGCTTGCTGAGGTATTCCTGCATATAGTATCCGAAATCGTTTATACCCTTGATAAGGTTCCATGTCTTTTCAGTATCGCTGGAATTGAATTTCCTGAGATATGTCTCAGCTGTGGATACCGTTGTTTTCACTGCCTCGTCGCCGTCGTAATCGAGGTAATGGAGAGTAGCCTTTACATTATCGGCCATTGATACGGAATTGAGCGGGCAGTTGAAGCCATAGTATATCTTTTTGCTGTTCATCCTGTTCGGATCGAAATTAACGTTATACTTCTTGCCGTTGACTTCAAATGTCACATAGGTCGAGCTGCGCCATGCCTCGGGGACGGTCGAGAGATCAATATAGAAGTTGAGGCTGATAGCGCCGCCGAGCGTCATGGAATTGGTCTTGAAATCCGGTTCCTTGTAGGTCAGATAGCCGGGATGCTTTGTCTTGTCGCAAACGGCGTATGCCTTGTCGGTATGGCCGTCATAATACGTAGTGCCGTTGCCGCCGACAAGGGAAGTACATTGATTGAACATAGCGCCGGATTTTGTTACGCTGCCTGTTTTCCACTTATCTGATGCAACGATCGTTTTAAGCGCTGTATCGCCGCTGAACATACCATACATATTTGTTACTTTGGAAGTATCAAAGCTGCTGAGATCCAGTGAAGTAAGTTTTTTGCATTGTGAGAACATAAGCTCCATATCTGTAACTTTTGCGGTATTGAAACTGCTGAGATTCACATCAGTCAGTGAACTGCAATCACTGAACATCCATTTCATCGATTCAACATTTGCGGTATTGAAATTGCTGAGATCCAGTGTTTTCAATGATTTGCAGCTATCGAACATCTCCCCCATATCCGTAACTTTTGCTGTATTGAAGCTACTGAGATCGAGCGAAGCCAATGATTCGCAGTTCATGAACATTCCAGCCATATCTGTAACACTTTGTGTATTCAGATCGCTGATATTAAGATTTTTCAATGATTTGCAACGAGCAAACATACCATCCATAGTTGTAACTCTTGTTGTGACCAATCCGCTCAGATCAAGATCGACCAATGATTCGCAGTCCATAAACATACAGTCCATGTTTGTAACACGGCCTGTATAAAAGCCTTTCAGATTGATAAATTTCAGGCTCTTACAATTAGCAAACATACAATTTGTTGTTGTGTTTTGTATCGCATTTAGCCCTGACAGATCAACCCTATACAGATTAATGCACCCTTCAAACATATACCTCATATCGGTGACATTATAAGCATCGGCATTAAAGAGCCCTATCTGTATAGCTTTGAAATCTGCAAACAAAAATCTGCAATATTTAGGAAGCACTGCGCCTTCTTCAGCATAGACATACATTACATCATTATCATTAGCATACTGACGGACGGCATCATATTTTACATTGCCCCTGAGATAGAGTACATGATTCACCGGATCCCAGTTCTTGTCGGAGAAATAGCCGTAATATTGATCAAAGCCGTCGATCTTGGCATACTTCTTGCCGGTATCTCTTACCGTTGTGCCGTTATCGCCCATGAGAGAGGTACAGTCGAGGAACATCAGATGATCGCCGTCGTCTTTTAATCTTTCGGTCGTCCAGTCGTAGCCGGCGTATATTACTTTCAGATAACTGTCCTCTGCGAACATATAGCTCATATCCTCTACCCTTGCAGTATTGAAGGGCGTGATATCGAGCACCTCAAGGGAAGTACATTCACAGAACATATAGCTCATATCAGTGACATTTTTAGTATCCCAGCCGGTGAAATCTACATTTTTCAGTGCTTCACAGCCATAGAACATATAGTCCATGCGCTTGAGCTTTGAAGTCTTCATACCTGAAAGATTGACTGTCTCCAGCTTATCACAGTACTGGAACATACTGCTCATGTCTGTAACGTTGATTGTTTTCAGCCCTGACATATCAACTGTACGCAGTTTAGCGCAGTCCTGGAACAGACAGCACATACTTGTGACCGCCGAGCAGTCAGCCTTGGTAAGATCGATCGTCTCCACCAGCCTGAAGCCGGAGAAGAGACCGTCGCAGTCCTCAGGAAGAACGGCACCCTCCGCTGCGATAATGCTGTATACCGGGTAATCATCCCTGATATAGTTTCGCATCATAGACACGTTAAGGGGGCCGGTTAGTGTGAGGACTCCCAGATTCCTGTCATACGTGAAGCCGTAATCTGCGGCCTCCGCCGTGACAGCGCAGTCAGAGACCGGCTTGTCAGCAGCCAGAACAGGCATCCCGACGCCCAGCACAGCCGTACACAGCAGCACTGCCGACAGCTTTTTCAATAGCTTGTTTTTCATAAATACCAACTCCTTTATAATTATTTTGCATTCCCGGGATATTCGCCCTCCGGGATATCAATGATGGTGGATACATTATACCACAAATGCACATAAAATGTCAAGAATTATATTGCCATTTGCACAAAACAACTGTTGCTGACATCGTTGTCCTCCTTGACTGCCGGCGCCGGAAATGCTATAATTATCTATGATATTTACATGGAAAGGAGACAGACCGGTGGACAAGCTTTCGGTGCTTAATGAATTCTTCGGCCACAGGGCATTCCGCAAGGGACAGGAGGAGCTTATCGACCACATCCTCTCCGGCAGCGATGTGCTCGGCATAATGCCCACAGGCGCCGGAAAATCGCTGTGCTATCAGGTTCCGGCGCTGCTGCTCAGCGGCACGACCATAGTCATATCCCCTCTTATATCGCTGATGAAGGATCAGGTCAGCGCACTGCTCTCCTCGGGCGTGAGCGCCGCCTGCATCAACAGCTCCCTCACGCCGGAGGAGTATTCCGATACGATGTACCGTGCCTGCCGCGGGGAGTTCCGGCTGATATACGTTGCCCCCGAAAGACTCGGCACGCAGGAGATGAACCGCCTTGTATCCTCCGTAAGGATACCCATGGTCACGATAGACGAGGCGCACTGCGTATCACAGTGGGGACAGGATTTCCGCCCGAGCTACCTGCATATCGCCGAGTTCATAGAGAGCCTGCCGCAGAAGCCTGTGATAAGCGCATTCACGGCGACCGCCACGGATACGGTCAAGCAGGACATCATACGCCTGCTCGGGCTGCGTGAGCCCTTCTCCCTGATAACCGGCTTCGACCGCCCGAACCTCTATTTCTCGGTGATGAACCCGGACAACAAGTACGCTGCGCTCCGCAGACTCATCGGCGGCTTCGGCGACAAATGCGGCATAGTGTACTGCCTTTCACGCAAGAGCGTGGAGGAGGTCTGCGAGAAGCTCTGCGCCGACGGCTTCTCTGCCACAAGATACCACGCCGGACTTCCCGACACGGAGAGAATAGCAAATCAGGAGGATTTCATCTACGACCGCAGGCGTATAATGGTAGCTACAAATGCCTTCGGCATGGGCATCGACAAATCGGATGTCTCCTACGTCATACACTACAATATGCCGAAGAATATCGAGAGCTACTATCAGGAGGCCGGACGTGCGGGACGTGACGGCAGCCCGGCGCAGTGCATACTTCTCTACAGCGGAAAGGATGTAAAGACAAACGAATTCATGATAGAGAAGAGCCGTGAGGAGAATACCGATCTCTCCGAGGAAGAGAAGGATATCATGCTCGAGCGTGACAGGCAGCGTCTCAAAGAGATGACCTTCTACGCTACCACCTCCGGCTGTCTGCGTGAGTCAATGCTCCGGTATTTCGGCGAAAAGGCGCCCTCCTACTGCGGAAACTGCTCGTCCTGCGTGAACGGTTTCGAGGAGGTCGATATCACCGTTGACGCACAGAAGATAGTCTCCTGTGTTTTCCGCATCAAGCAGAAGGGCAGGTACTACGGAAAGAGCATGGTAATCGACGTACTGCACGGCAGCGGGAACGAAAGAGTGCGGTCGCTCGGCTTCGACAAGCTCTCGACCTACGGCCTGATGAGCGATACCCCGGTGCAGCGCATACGTGCCGAGCTCGATCACCTAATCATGCAGGGCTTTCTCAGCTTTTCCGGCGGAGAGTATCCGGTAGTTGAGCTGACAGCGCAGTCCGCAAGGATAGTAAAGGACAAGATAACGGTACGCATGAACCTCCCGAAGGAAAAGCCCCCGCAGGGCAGAAAGCGTGCGGAGGATTCCTTCTATGCAAAGGACGAGCTCTTCGAGAAGCTCAGGAAGCTGCGTGCAAAGCTGGCAGCCGAGGAAAAGGTTCCGGCCTATATCGTGTTCTCCGATGCCGCCCTCAGGGATATGTGCAGGGTGCGGCCGACACGCATGGCGGTATTCCTTACTGTATCAGGCGTAGGAAAAAAGAAGGCGGAGAAGTACGGCGAGGAGTTCTGCCGGCTTATCAGTGAGCATATCAGTACGCATCCCGACGACGATAAGCCGCGAGGATAAATGGGCGCAGCCCCTTCAGAATCCCACACTGATTGGAAACGTACTTTTATTCCAAGTTGTACACAAAATTGTTTTACCTCAATAATAACAGTACGGAAATTTACGGTATATTCACATATATACGCTGATAAGGCACGAAAAGCCCTTGACTTTTCGTGCTTTTTATATTACAATTATAAACATGGAAGGTACGCTGCGGCGCATACTTCCGCGGGATAATACCTCAGAGCTCAGGAGGGACGGGAAAACCCTTCTGACAACACAACAGCCGGAGGGCTGAATAAACTATGAGAGGGTAATCAGGAATGATGAACATCGCTGTTGCACAGTCGGGCGGCCCGACCTGTGCGATAAACGCCTCGCTTGTGGGCGTTTTCAAGGAAGCACTGAAGTTTTCGGAGATAGATGCTATCTTCGGATCCATCAACGGCATCGAGGGTATCATCGAGAACCACCTTGTGGATCTCAAGACCACGATACTCAGCAACAACGACATGGAGCTGCTCAGACAGACTCCTTCCACCGTTCTCGGTTCATGCAGATACAAGCTGCCGGACTGGAACGAGGACGTCGAGACCTACAAGAAGATCGTCAACACGCTCAAGCAGCGTAATATCGGTGCATTCTTCTACATCGGCGGAAATGACTCAATGGATACGGTAAACAAGCTGTCGGAGTATTTCGCAAATACCGGGCTTGATATCAAGGTCATCGGCATCCCCAAGACTATCGACAACGACCTCTGCATAACGGATCATACACCCGGCTTCGGCTCTGCGGCAAAGTATGTAGCTACAACTATGCATGAGATCACCCGTGACAGTATCGTATACAGTATCCCTTCCGTTACTATCGTCGAGATAATGGGACGTCATGCAGGCTGGCTCACAGCCTCAAGCGCAGTTCTCCACGCTATGGGCGAGACTGCTCCGCATCTGGTATACGTGCCGGAGGTAGAATTCAGCAAGGAATCCTTCCTCGATGATGTACGTCAGCAGCTCTCAAAGCACAAGGCAGTTATCGTGGCAGTATCCGAGGGTATCGAAGTGCCCGAGGGAGTGCAGTCCGGATTGGTGGACAACTTCGGACACAAGTACCTCTCCGGCATCGGCAAGTACCTTGAGGACGTTGTACGCAGCGAGATCGGCTGCAAGGTAAGATCCATCGAGCTCAACGTAATGCAGCGCTGCTCATCGCACCTCGGCTCACGCACGGATATCGACGAAGCGGAGGCTATCGGTGCAGCAGGTGTACGCACCGCTCTCAGCGGACAGACAGGCAAGGTGATGGTATTCCGCCGCATTGAGGATATGCCCTATACCGTTACCATAGAAGTGGCAGATGCCTCCGATATTGCAAACAAGGAGAAATTCCTGCCGAAGAAGTACATCAACTCCGCAGGAAACAATATCCGTGATTTTGCTCTCAGCTATTTCCTCCCGCTGATACAGGGTGATCTGAACCTTATCACAGAGCAGGGAATACCGAAGCACTTTGCGCTTCACGAATCGGTACTCAAATAAAATCAAAACAGCCATAAGAAGTGTCGTAGCTTCTTATGGCTGTTTTCAGTATTATCTGTTCGCACTCACGCTCTGAGTCTGTATATCGGCTCGCCGGGTTCCTCGTCCTCGACTATCACCTTCTCGTCAAGGAGCTGCGCAAGTATCGGGCGGAGCGCCTTCGGATCACGGTCAAGTAGCCTTGATAGCTCGCTGAGAGTTACGGAGACATTCTCCGTCAGGCAGTCGATTATGCCGTCGGGGCCGGCATGGTAGTGCGGATCGGAGGAAGCCCCACGGAGCATGGCCTGTACGTCCTCGGCGGTGCAGCGGTAATCGCCCTCGCCGTTGCGGAAATATGAGCCCGAGTAGGGATCGCCGCCTATGTATACCGGCTTCTGACTGCGTGCGGCACGTGGCACGGTTATAACGATGATACGCTTGCCCTCTACGGTCTGCACCTGCACATCGTCCTCCGAAAGTATATTCACACTGACAACAGCCGGATCGCTGAGACCGTCACGGAGGTCACTGAGCATCCAGTCGGTATCGGGAAGATCAACGGGATGAAGAGTCTTGTCGGGGTACTCCTCAACACCGAGAAGTATGACTCCGCCGAGAGTATTGGCAAATGCGGAGTAGGTCTCCCATAAGCTCTTCGGAAGTCCGCCTGTGGCCTTCTTTGCTTCGATGCGGTTGTTCTCCTTGTATTTTTCAATGTTGGAAAGATCTATCATGATTTCTTCCTCGCTTTACGCTGTATAGCTTTATGTACTGATTATATCACGATATTCCCGGAAGGTCAAGCTCTTCCCGCAGAAGTCCCTTTATATGGCTTGTGGTGAATATATCCGTATCGTAAAAGGCATCGCATAGAGCTTCAATATTCTCCTCACAGTACTCCGTCTCCTTGGAGTAGTTCTTCGCCGTAAGGAGCATATCCCCGCCGCGCCTGCGCAGACGTGCTATTATGTATACGCTTACCGCCGCAAGCTTCACACGGGAAAGTATCTCGCCGTCGTGTGCACCTTTGAGGAAATAGCGGTAGATGAAGTATACGGCTATCCTTCTGAGCATAGTGATGTCATCCGCTGTGAGATCCGCTGCCGGGCGCTGTGCAGAAGCTCTCAGCTCCGGCGCCCAGTCCGGACTTATCTGCTCAAGCGAGGTATAGAACCATATAACTCCGGCGTGATCGGGGACAGCCGCAGCCGAGGTCTCCTCCCATTCCGGAAGCTGATAAATGCCGTTGTCGATATTCTCCTGTAAGGCTTCGGCATAGTCAAGGGCAGTGCAGAGAGCGGAAAGAAGGTCTTCATTCTGAAGATGCAAGAAGATATCCTCACGGGCAGAGCACAGGAGAGAATGCAGCCCGCTGTCACATTCGCCGAAGGCCTCCTCCTGTATCTCCTCTTCGGCAAGCACCATATCCTCAGAGAGGATCAGTGCGGCGGCGGCCTCGCAGGAAAGTCCTATACCGCCCTCCTTCACATCGCCGAACCATTCATAGAAGCGCGGATGATCGGAGCATATCTGACAGAGGTGTTCTTCACCGAGTTCGGTATAGATATCGCAGAGATTGCGTGAGTTGAGGAAGGGGCAGCGCTCGTCCTCTCCGAGAGTGAAGCAGCCGCCGGATATATTCTCACGCAGCCGGCTGCCGAAATCGCCTTCCACGCTGCCGTAGTATGCGGCAGTATCCTCGTCTATATCTATCTCCCAGCCGATGCAGCAGCTGTCACGGCAGTCGCCGGCAATGCAGCGGAATCTGCGGTAATATCCGGGTGTACGGAATATCATGCACTCAGCTCCTTTCTATAGATTATTCTATCAGAAGCGGGGAGGAAAGTCAAATGAAATACCGGCTCGCCAGAGTCAGAACGGACTTCTGAAACGACTTTGCCCACGTATGATCCGCAGAGAAAAATACAAGAGACAAGACTGCACCGCCCGCGCCCTCTTATATAACATCCACATAAATAATGTGATAATGCCATTTTATCTACAGACTATTGACAATCACAGGAAATTGCGGTATAATATTCTTACGGTATTTCCGTAATGATATAACAGGAGGATCAATGAAAAATGGCAGGACAGGGAATGGGCGAATACTGCGTAGACATCGTTATGTGTATCGACGCTACAGGCAGTATGGCTCCTATAATCGATGAAGTAAAGAAAAACGCAATCTCCTTCTATGAGAAGTTCATAGAATCCATGGAGGAGAACGATAAGGAAGTAGAAACTCTGAGAATCAAGGTTATCGCCTTCAGAGACTATGGCTGCGACAGCGAGCCTATGATAGAGTCTCAGTTCTTCACCCTCCCCGAGGGCAACGATGAGTTCAGAGCATTTGTAAACGGCATCGAGGCCAAGGGCGGCGGAGATACTCCCGAGAACGCTCTTGAGGCTATCGCACTCGCACTCAAGTCCGACTGGACAACAGGCGGAGCTAAGCGCCGTCACGTAGTTCTCGTATTCTCTGATGCACCGGCTCTTCCGCTCGGCGCAAGAGCAACTTCCTCTTCCTACCCATCAGGTATGCCCGCTGATATCGCTCAGCTCGGCGCATGGTGGGAGGCTACAGACCAGACTCTCGGAAGCAACTATCAGGCAAAGGCTGGACGTCTTGTTGCCTTCGTTCCGAATGCAGAGCCCTGGACTGAGCTTCAGGCATGGAACAGATACTGGCCGGCATTCTCACCGGCAGGCACAGGTCTCCCGGATGTAGATATACAGTCTGCTATCGACCTGGTCGTAGGTTCTTTCTAAGACACTGACATAGACCGGTGCAGAGCTTCTGTACCGGTCTTTTCATTTGATAAGGAGATTTAACATGAGACACAGCATAGGATACAAGGCTGTCCTGGCATTAAATATACTATTCGTCATACTCACTGTCATCGGCGCAGGCTATGTGATACTGAATCACGGTGAAAAAAGCCCGGGATTCGCTGTTGTCCCGATGCTCGGAGCGTTGCTGTGCAGTTCACAGCTGAAGCTCCTGAAGGCAGCCGACAAGAATAAAAACGACTCCGGCAACGGGGAATAAAATGTTCCACGTGAAACTATACCAAGGAGAAAGCTATGGAATTAACTGTATACAGACAGGCCTCCAAGACACGCCCTGACGGCACGGTCGTCTACAAGGGCGAGGATGCAAGACCGTATGTTGACAGCAGTCTTATCATGACTGCGGACGGTCTCGGCGGAGCTGCGGCTATCCGTCATACCAAGATAAGCCCGGAACTCTTCGACGAGAACAAGGTGACTGAGCTCCTGTTCGGCGGAGTTATGGACGATATCTCGGACAAGGCCTTTCAGGATTATGTAAAGGACTCCTTCTTCGAGCTGCGCTCGGTGAAGGATATATACACCGACAACGTTAATAATATCAAGAAGAGCGGCTATTTCGCTTCACGTATCGTTTCGGCGATCGTGCTCCACAACGTCCTCACTGAGAACGATCTCAGGCCGGAGAACCTTTTTACAGAGCTTGAAAAGCAGGAAAAGGCCGGCAAGAGAGAGGAATTCCTCAAAGGGCTCGGCGAGTGGTTCAGGAAAGAGATAAAGGAAAAGCTCTGCAAGGCTGCTGAGAAAGCGAATATCGTATACGAGAGCGCATACGCAGGACTTGCCCTGCTCGGCACTACACTTACAGCCGCTATATACCGTGAGAACAAGGATTCCGTTGACGTTCTCTACGTTACGGCAGGCGACTCCCGCCCCTACGTATGGAACAAGGAGGACGGTCTCTGCCAAATAATCGCCGATCAGGAACGTGCCGACGGCGGAATGACAAACTATATCCGTGCTGACGAGGGCTCGGATTTCACCATAGACTGCTCGGCATTCAGCTTCAAAAAGCCCTGCGTGTTGTTCAATTCTACTGACGGATGCTTTGATTCCGGCTACTTCATCCACCCGATGGCATTCGAGAAGACTCTCCTCGAGACAGCCGGTGAATCGAAGGATCCCGAAGAGATGTCGGCAAAGCTCACCGATTTCTTCCTTGAGTACGGCAGACACGACGACAGCAGCACTATCGCTATGAAGTTCTTCGGCTACAGCGATTTCGCAGATTTCAAGAAGGCCGCAGCAGAGCGTCTTGCCTTCATAGAAAAGAACTACCTCTCAGAGCTTGAAGGCCTCCTTCAGCATGACTACGGCGCAGAGCTCGATCAGCTCAACGCCGACAAGGAGAAGCGTCTTGCAGTACTCTGCGGAGAGCTTGCAGAGAATGAAGCGGTTGACCGCTTCTGCCGTGAGAGCGTGGATGAGTACTGCCACAAGGCAGCAAAGGATCAGTTCGATGATGCCGCCGCAGAGATACGTGAAAAGGCCGAAAAGGCAAGGAGAAACATCCTCCGTGAGGCACAGAAGCATATCACCGGTTTCGTCATGGCAGACGACAGCTCCGATGACGACCGCCGTTCGGCTGCCGGAAAGGTGCAGACCGCCGGCGAGCATTACCGCAGCAGCGCTGACAGCTACCTGAAGCAGCTCCGTCAGCAGTCGGATATTGTAAGCGAGACAGCGAGCCAGCTTTCGGATATGATAGCAAGAGTAAGCGACGCAGGCATACCGGAGAGCATGAAGCCCTTCCCGGACGATGAGCTTGCAGAGCTGAAAAGCTGCGAGGCGGCAGTTGCGAGCCTGTTCGGCTTCCTCGGAAGCCTCCGCAGCGGCAAGAACCCTACTGTACGCAGTATAGTGCAGAAGCGCACTGAGTACGATTCCGGCAACAGGAAGTATGCCGAGAAATACCCCGATGATGCCGAGCGCATCGCAGAGGCTCTTATAAGCGGTGCGATCCCGCTCGACAAGTCCGCCATGGACGAGGACGAGCGTCAGATACTCGAGACTATGCTCGAGATCGTCCGCACTCAGGAGGAGGAACTCGGCAGCCTCGAGGAGCAGCTCCTCAAGGAGGCACAGGACAAGTACTCCGCTGAATACTGGAAGAACAATTCCCTTGATATAGTAAAGAAGATCATCGCCGGAGATACCTCCTTCCCGGAGGATATGACGAAGGCTGTAAAGGAAGCGGCTTCCGCATCCGAGGAGGAGGCAGGAGAGCTGCCGGCAAAGGCAGAGCTCCAGTCACAGCTCTTCGGAGAATACGACGAGACCTACGAGAAATATATGGATCTGTAAAAGGAGGATACCATGTCATTCCACGGCTATGATTTGATAAGCGACTGGAAAAACAGTCAGTGCGGACAGACCGCAACCGCAGTAAAGGGCGGCAGAAAGTACTTCCTCAAGAAGTACCAGACACCTGTTATGCCCCTCAACAACGGCACCCTTGATGCCAAGACCTTCCAGCACAACAAGGAGCTCTTCACCAATTTCGTCAAGACGAGGAAGGGCGTAAATACGACCATAAGGACTATCGCCGGCACAGGCGGAAACATAGTTATCCCCTGCGATGAGTTCATCGAAGGCAACCAGTACGTAGAGGCCGCCGAATTCGTTGACGGTGCGATCAGCGACGACGAGACGGAGACAGTTCTCTCCACCCTTTCCGTTGACGTTAAGAAGCTCCTCATGCAGACCGCTGCCGGAGCTCTGTTCAGCGTACACAGCAAGGGCATCATACACAGCGACCTCAAGCTCAAGAACGTCCTTCTTGTACGCAACAAGACAGGAAACTATGTAGCAAAGCTGATCGACTTCGACAGCAGCTACTTCGTTGACGACAAGCCCGATGAGATAGTAGGCACTATCGATTACTACTCACCCGAGCTCGGTGAATACGCCGATTCGGAGGACGAGCGTGAGGAGCTTGCAAAGAAGATAACCGAGAAGACAGATATCTTCTCTCTCGGTCTCATATTCCACTACTACCTCTCCGGAAGCCTTCCGGAGCCCGTATCCCTTACTCCCAAGCTTGAAAAGCGCAAGGCAAAGGGAAAGGTAATATACTGCTGGGTAGTACTCAACAGCGGATGCGAGCTTGCTATAAGCCCGCTGATAACGAGCCCGAAGTATCTCAACCTGATAAGGGATATGCTCGAAAAGGACCCCGCAAAGCGTCCGACTGCCTCTGAGGTGCTCAAGCGCCTGCGTGAGGCCGAGCCTGTTATAGAAGAGCCCTGGCCGGAGCACGGTCTTGTGCTCGACCGTGACAAGCTCTCCTCCGGCGGCATCATGGGTCTCAAGAAGACCAACACCGGCGGAGTGAAGAACTACGAGATAACCTTCAACGACGGCAAAAAGAAGACAGCCTCCCGTGAGGAACTCATATCGGGAGGATATACACTTGCGGCTATGCCTACAGGCTTCTGCGCACCCTGGCCGGAGCACGACATCACCTTCGACCAGGAAAAGCTTCGCAGCAGAGGCTTCGTGGCAGGCGAGCAGAAGGAAATGAGCGGTATCAAGGGATATCAGCTCTATCGTGCAGACTCCAACTCTTCCTTCTTCAAGCCGGAGATGCTCCTTGCAATGAAATATGCGGTGAAGGGTGCATCTCCGGCAGCAGCCGCATCACCCGCACCTGCACCGGCAGCTCCGGCACCTGCTCCGGCTGCACCCGCAGCACCTGTGCCCGAGCCAGCTCCGGCAGCAGAACCCGCAGCAGAGACTCCCGCAGAGGCTGCTGCTCCCGTACCTGAGACACCTCCGGAGCCCGCAGCTCCCGCTATCGCAGAGCCCTGGGAGGAGCACGGCATCACATTCAGCGAGGAAGGCATGGCTGCCAAGGGCTATGTACGCTGTGAGCGTGCCGAGATGAGCGGAGTCAAGGGCTACAACTTCTACACCTCTGACGGCAGCTGCCGCTTCATACGTCCGGAAATGGCCGTGATACAGAAGCTCGCCGTCAAGAACGGAGGCTGATATGAGCTGGGTATGTCCGATGTGTTCCACCTCGAATGAGGACTCATGGGCAAACTGTATGGTATGCGATGCTCTGAAACCTGACAAGCCGGAGGAGGAAAGCTTCCTCGGGCTTGCCTCGGAGGAAGAGCTTAAACATATGAATGCAAAGCTGCTGTATGAGGCGGCGATGGGCGCTTATGAACGCAATCCCGCCGTTGCAGCATCGAATCTGAAACGCTCCGCCGAGGACGGCTATGCTCCGGCTCAGAACGAGCTCGGCAGATGCTACTACACCGGCAAGGGCGTGGAGAAGAATTATCCGGAGGCCTTCAAATGGTTCTCCAAAGCCGCTGAACAGGGTGTCGATGCGGCGGAATACAACCTCGGCTGCTGCTACTACTACGGCAAGGGCGTAAAGCAGGACTACACCATCGCCTACAGCTGGCTGCAGAAGGCAGCATGGAAGAGCCATCCCGGCGCTATGCTCGAGCTCGGAAACTGCTTCTTCTACGGAAGAGGAGTGCCCAAGAACCAGAGCGAGGCCTTCGACTGGTTCTGCCGTGCCGCAAAGAAGGAAAATGCCGCTGCTGAGTACAATGTAGGATACTGCTACGAGAACGGC
Source organism: Ruminococcus sp. (assembly GCA_017620025.1). Taxonomy (GTDB): domain Bacteria; phylum Bacillota; class Clostridia; order Oscillospirales; family Ruminococcaceae; genus Ruminococcus. The sequence goes on along the minus strand of JAFZRF010000041.1, from coordinate 8,870 downwards.
GCAGGCACACTGCAGGACTACGATGCCGCATTCCTGTACTATCTCCGTTCCGCAGAAAGAGGCTATCGTCCGGCGATAAACGCTCTCGGAAGCTGCTACTACTACGGTCACGGCACAGAGAAGGATATGGCAAAGGCTGCGGATTACTACCGCAAGGCAGCCAACAAGGGCTTCCCCTCCGCAATGTACAATCTCGGCTTCTGCTTCGAGAAGGGCATGGGCGTGAGCGAGAGCCGCATGAATGCTCTTGAATGGTACCGCAGAGCCGCCGATGCAGGCAACGGCAACGCAAAGAAGGCTCTTGCACGCCTTTCCGGCAGATAAGACTATGGCTAATATACTCGATTACCTTATATGGCGGGGCGATGTACCCTTTTCGGTATCTCCCTTCAACGAGGTGGACGGACTGATACTCTCCGAGTTCAGCTATCTTCCCATGGAGAAGGTTTTCACCGGCGGCTACAGCGAGGAGCTTACGATCCGTGAGATAGCAAAGAGGTATGACAGCTCCGCTGTTGATGAGAAGGACAGGATACTCAGCTTTGAGTACGACAACCGTCTCCTGATGCTGATGTCGAACTCCGACAGGTTCGGGGATATGCGTGTCACCGGATATGTGAACATCATCAGCCGTGCGGCAGAGTTCCAGTTCTCCGCAGTTACCTGCGTAACGGATGACGGAGTGACCTTCGTTTCATTCCGCGGCACAGACGGCACTGTTGTCGGCTGGAAGGAGGATTTCACCTTCAGCTATTCCGATCAGACCTCCGGCCAGTCCTACGCCATGAGCTATCTGAATACACGGCTTGCAGGCAGCACCGGACCGGTGAGAGTCGGCGGACACTCCAAGGGCGGAAACTTCGCAGTGTACGCTTCTGCGTTCTGTGACCCGATGCTCCGGGAGAGGATAACCGATATCTATTCCTACGATGCCCCGGGCTTCAGGAAGGATATAACGGAATCGGCCGACTACAAGAGGATACTTCCGCTGGTACACAGCTATATACCGGAATCCTCCGTTGTGGGTATGCTCCTTGAAAACGATACGGAGCACGTTACGGTAAAGAGCTCCGTCAACGGCATACTCCAGCACCTCGCCTACAACTGGGAGGTCATAGGAAAGATATTCGCCCGCACCGATAAGCTCTCCCGCTCGGGAGCTGTTGTGAACCGTGCGATATCCGGTATGCTCGAGGATCTTTCGGACGAGGACAGAAAGACCTTCACCGAGGCCGTATTCGGTGTGCTCGAAGCCCCCGACAAGATGACCATGAAGGAGATAGTCAAGGGCAAATTCGCTGCTTACTCCACCATGTTCCGTGCATTGCGCGAACTGCCGCCGGAGAAGCAGACAGTGCTCAAGGACGCACTCAAGCAGCTTGCAAAGAGTGCCATACGTTCAGATGACAAGAAGGACAGCGCAAAATAAGGCGCTGTCCTTGTTTTTTGAAAAAAGAGCTTTCATCATCGTGTAAATTTCGCTGTATATATTGATTTTCCGCCGCAAATATGGTATAATAAATAGTCACATTATCCGATAGGGAGGTACCACCGCTATGGAAAATATCGTAAGCCTGAAAAACATCATTCTGGAGTTCGAAGACTCCGAGCGCATCCTCAAGAATATAAGTCTCGATATCAAGGATAAGGAGTTTGTGACCTTTCTCGGCCCCTCCGGCTGCGGAAAGACCACTACCCTGCGTATCATCGCCGGATTCCTTGAGCCGACCAGCGGAGACGTATTTTTCGACGGTCAGCGTATAAACGGGGTGCCGCCTCATAAGCGAAACGTGAATACAGTATTCCAGCGCTATGCGCTCTTCCCGCATCTTAATGTATATGAGAATATCGCCTTCGGTCTGCGTGTAAAGAAGGTACCGGAGAAGGAGATAGTCAAAAGAGTCGGCGAGATGCTCGAGCTCGTCAACCTTATGGGCTTCGAGAAGCGTACCGTGAACCGTCTCTCCGGCGGTCAGCAGCAGCGAGTTGCCATAGCCCGTGCCCTTGTAAACCACCCAAAGGTTCTCCTCCTTGACGAGCCTCTCGGCGCACTCGACCTCAAGCTCCGCAAGGAGATGCAGATAGAGCTCCGCCGTATCCAGCAGGAGCTCGAGCTCACCTTCGTATACGTTACCCACGACCAGGAGGAGGCTCTTACCATGAGCGACTCCATAGTCGTTATGAAGGACGGCATCATCCAGCAGATAGGCTCTCCGACGGATATCTACAACGAACCCGTGAACGCCTTCGTTGCGGACTTCATCGGCGAGAGCAATATAGTCAACGGCTGTATGCCAAAGGACTGTGTGGTAGAATTCACCGGACGCCGCTTCGAGTGCGTTGACAGGGGATTCAGCCCGAATGAGACCGTTGACGTAGTTATACGCCCTGAGGACGTAAAGGTGATACCCGCCGACAAGGCACAGCTCACAGGCATAGTTGAGTCCGTCGTATTCAAGGGCGTACACTATGAGATGATAGTTGACGGCGTTGACCACAAGTGGGTGATACACTCCACCAAGGCAGAGCCCGTCGGCGCCATGATAGGAATGACCTTCGATCCGTTTGATATACATATCATGAAGAAGACGGAGGAGGAATAAGATGAAGCTCAAGTATTTCTCCGCTCCCTACCTTGTATGGATGGTAGTGTTCATACTCGTGCCGCTGCTGATGATAGCCTACTTTGCTCTCACCAATGACAACGGCCAGTTTACGATAAAGTACCTCGGCGATGTCGGACAGTACGCCAATATCTTCGTGCGCTCCATATGGCTCGCACTTATAGCGACGGCGATATGTCTTATCATCGCCTATCCCGTAGCATTCATACTCTCCCGCATGGACAAGCACCGTCAGGGCACGATGCTTATGATAGTGATGCTCCCCATGTGGATGAACTTTCTCCTGCGCACCTACGCATGGATGACTCTCCTCGGCAACAACGGTATCATAAACCACCTCTTCGGACTTGTCGGCCTCGGACCGTTCAAGCTGATAAACACCTCCGGCGCAGTAGTCCTCGGTATGGTGTACAACTATCTCCCGTTCATGATACTCCCGCTGTATTCCGTAATGGAGAAGATAGACAACTCACTCTTTGAGGCCGCCTCAGACCTCGGATGCAGCTCACGCCAGACTCTGGTCAGAGTCATCGTACCGCTCAGCGTGCCCGGTATAACCTCGGGTATCACCATGGTATTCGTTCCGGCGATATCGACCTTCATCATCTCACGTATGCTCGGCGGCGGCTCGAATCTGCTCATCGGTGACCTTATTGAGATGCAGTTCCTCGGCAATGCCTACAACCCGCACCTCGGCGCAGCTATATCCCTCGTGCTGATGGTGATAATACTTGTGATAATGACCGTCATGAACCAGTTCGATCCTGACGATCAGGTACTTATGTAAGGAGGCGGAGCGTATGAAAAAACTCGGTAAGATCTATATGGCACTCGTTCTGCTCTTCCTCTATGTGCCGATCTTCGTGCTGATCGTGTTCTCCTTCAACGAGACCAAGAGCAGAAGCGTTTTCAGCGGCTTCACCTTTGACTGGTATGTGCGTCTCTTCCATAACCGCATAATCATCACCTCGCTTATCAATACGATACTCATTGCAGTTGCGGCAAGTATCATATCCACCGTCCTCGGCACCTTTGCCGCTATCGGCATCAACAGTATGCGCAAGGTACCCAAGACAGTCGTTATGAACGTAACGAATATGCCTATCATCAACCCGGAGATCGTTACCGGTGTATCGCTGATGCTGCTGTTCGTATTCTTCGCTGCAAGAATGAACTTCGAGTTCGGCTTCGGCACCCTCCTCATCGCACACATCACCTTTGATGTGCCCTATGTCATACTCAACGTAATGCCGAAGTTCAACCAAATGGATCCGCATATCTACGAGGCGGCACAGGATCTCGGATGCAGCCCGATAAAGGCCTTCCGCAAGGTAGTGCTCCCGGAGATAATGCCGGGCGTGGTATCAGGCTTCCTGATGTCATTCACCTATTCACTTGACGACTTCGTTGTCAGCTACTTCACCACAGGCTCTACCTCACAGACTCTCCCGATAACAATTTACTCCATGACGAGAAGAAAAGTTTCGCCGGAGATAAATGCTCTCTCAACGCTCATCTTCATCGCAGTAATAATAGTGCTGCTCGTGAAGAATGCGATCGAGAAGAAGGCCGCCGCAAAGAGCGGTGCGGTAAAGGAGGGCTGAGCATGGATATGAAAAAGCTGCTTGCGCTCCTTGCATCTCCACTTGTGGGAATGAGCCTCCTGACCGGCTGTGCCGCTGAGCCTGCCGAAACAGAGGAGGAGCCTGAGGAGAGCTCCGAAGCGCAGACTCTCACCATAGAGGATCCCGATTACTATACGAAATTCAAGGGCAAGGGCATTTCCATCAACGTCTACAACTGGGGCGAGTATATCTCCAACGGCGCCGATGAGGGAACTCTCGACGTAAACGGCGAATTCGAGAAGCTCACCGGCATCAAGGTGAACTATACCAACTACGCCACCAACGAGGAGCTCTACGCCAAGCTCAAGGGCGGAGCTGCCTCCTACGATGTTATTATACCCTCGGACTATATGATCTCCAAGATGATCGGCGAGGGCATGATACAGAAGCTCGATATGGACAACATCCCGAACTTCCGCTACATCATGGATGATTTCCGCAACCTTGCCTACGATCCGGAGAACGCTTACTCCGTGCCGTACACCTGGGGTACGGTAGGCATCATCTACGACACCACCATGATCGACATACCCGAGGAGGAGATCGACTGGGATCTGCTCTGGAACGAGGATTACGCCGATCAGATACTCATGTTCGATAATCCCCGTGACGCCTTTGCGATAGCTGAGATAATGCTCGGCTACTCCCTCAATACCGAGAACAAGGACGAGCTCGAGCAGGCTGCATTCAAGCTCAGACAGCAGAAGCGCATCCTTCAGGGCTACGTCATGGACGAGGTATTCGACAAGATGGGAGCAGGCGATGCCCTTATCGCTCCCTACTACGCAGGCGACGCCCTCACCATACTTGATGACAACGAGGATCTCGGCTTCGTCGTACCGAAGAGCGGCACCAACCGCTTCATCGATGCGATGTGCATACCCACAGCCTCACGTCAGAAGGAAGCGGCAGAGATGTATATCAACTTCATGTGTGAGCCGGATATAGCCTTTGCGAATATCGACTACATCTGCTACTCCACACCGCATCAGGCCGCATACGATATGCTCGACGAGGAGACTCAGCAGAGCCCCATATCCTATCCGGACGCAGACTTCGTCCGTGACAAGACTACGGTATTCGTAAACCTCTCCGATGAGGCAAATCTCACCATGCAGAACCTCTGGACTGAGATGAAATCCGCAGAGGACGAAAACACGAACAAGTGGTTCGCTCCGCTGTTCCTGATATTCAGTATCATCCTTATGGTAGTAGTCCTTGTCAGAAGGCATATCAAGAGCAAGAAGGATATATTCTGACAGCGGCAGAGAACAGCCTGCATTAAAAGAACACATCAAGTGCGGACCGCCTCTGGCGGTCCCTGCATTTGTATACACTGCGGACATATATGAAAGGAGAACAAATTGTTCCTCGATAATCTGCGGTTCAGCCTGAATGCCACGGTACCGGTATTCCTGATAATGGTGTTCGGCTGGGTCATGTACAAGACGGGTATGCTCGATGAGCACACCACCTCGAAGCTCAACCGCTTCACCTTCCGGATGCTGCTTCCGGCGCTCCTCTTCTGCGACCTTTCCACCGCCGATTTCCGGTCGGTATGGGACGGCAGGTTCGTCCTCTTCTGTGCTGTTGTAACTCTCCTCAGTATCGGCATCGCAGTGCTCTATTCACTCCTGCACAAGGACAGGAGCGAGCGGGGCGAGATCATACAGGCGGCATACAGAAGCAGCGCCGCTATACTGGGCATAGCCTTTGTCAAGAACATCTACGGCGAATCCGTCATGGCGGCGCTGATGATAGTTACCACCGTGCCGCTGTACAATATCGCCGCAGTGACCGTGCTTTCGCTCACCTCACCTGAGCGGGACAGCACCGGCAGCAGAAGTGCAGTCATAAAGAAGACGGTAAAGGGCATAATCACGAACCCTATCATCATCGGCATCATCGTCGGTATCGTGTGGTCGGTGCTGAAGATACCGCAGCCCGTGATACTCTCGAAATCCGTCTCCTACCTTGCGAATATGGCGACTCCGCTCTCGCTGATAGCACTCGGCGCCTCCTTCCGCACACAGGAGGCAAAAGGACGTCTGCGGATAACAGCCGGGATAGTATTCATCAAGCTTGTGCTGTTCTGTGCGCTCTTCCTTCCGGCAGCAGTATGGTTCGGCTTCCGGGGAGAGAAGCTGATAGCGATACTCGTCATGCTCGGCAGTGCCACGACCGGCAGCTGCTTCGTAATGGCAAAGAACCTCGGCCACAAGGGTATGATAACTGCCTTTGCAGTCATGCTTGCAACGCTGTGCAGCGCCTTCACGCTCACCGGCTGGCTCTTCCTGCTTCGGACACTCGGATATATATGATATTATGCGCCCCTGTATTTTGCAGGGGCGTCATAGCATCAAATAACAAAGCTTTATCAGGGGACGCCTTCACTTGCAAGGCATCCCCTCTTCCAAAACAGTCCCCCGGACTGTTTTGGAATTCACCCCTTGCGAAGCGCCCTGTGGATAAATGCGGGGCGTTGCCCCACACCCCACCAGAGGCTCTGCCTCTGGACTCCGCTAAAGGGGCGCAGCCCCTTTAGAATCCCGAACTGATTTAGAAAGTGCTTTTTCAACAAGCTTCCCCCCTGCGAAGAACAGGGGCATTTTTGTACCAGTGTGCCGGAAAGGACACATAAAAGATCCACAAAGGACATATAAAAGACATACCGGCTTGTTATACTGTGTATAACAAAAACACACAGGAGGTACTTGAAATGAAAAACAAGAAAATAAGACTCGGTATCATAGCAGCGACGACTGTTGTCGTAATATGGCTGCTTCTGACTCTTCTGTCAAAGACTACAGGCATCGGTTACGGACTGTATTCCAGGCTGCACTTCTTTTCAAAAACGGGCTGCTCCGTTACCCTGACTGTAGACGGCGAGCCCTGCCGGCTCGGTAAAGAGAACGTACAGGGGCTGATGATGAAGCATAATAAGGTAAACAAGGTATCGTTCTTCAGAAGCAGGGAGGACGGCTGCAGATTCCGCTGCAGGGGCGGCCAGTACGGCGGCCAGCCGTTCCAGCTCAGTTTTCAGACGTCCGGAATGACCGAGCCGGCAATAATCCCTGTCAGGATAGTTTTATCCGACAGCTGGAAGACTGCCGATTTAAAACTCAATATCAGTGCTGATACATCGTCCGGCAGATATACCTATGATATTACGGTCAGGGAGGGCAAAGAGGAGTATTCCCTCTGCGATGAAGCGGAGCTTTACAGCGGCGAGGAGATACGAATAAGCGATATCTGACCGTACATAAATAATCAATGAAAGCTCCGCGGAAATGTGTTATAATAGTATTACAGTATACCGTGAAAGGAGCTTTCGGTTTATGGAAAAGAATGAAAAAAGGATAAGGCATATCCTCTGCATATTTCCGGCGGTAAACATAGTCCTGATGCTTGTTCTGACTTTTATTGAAAGATACTGGAGACATGGCCAGAAAGACATGACATGGCCTGTATCTGAAGTGATAGGGGTTCTTGCGGGCGTCGGGGTATGGTATATTCTGATAGCACTTGTCCTGATGCTGGTGATCGAATTCATCAGCAAACGGTTCTTCTGTGTCCGTGAGGCACTGAGAGTCATCGTCGGAGGGATATTCTTCTACAATATGATGGTGCATATCGTGCCTGTAAATGACCTGTACTCTTTCCTTGCGCCGTTTGTTATAATCGCAATACTTATGCTGGTGCTGCCGCTGCCGCTGTACATAATTATGATGAACAGGGAGAAGAAGAAAGAGTTTCAGAATATCATTGAGCGGATTCAGTCTGATGAGGAAAAGCACAGGAACGTAATGACAGATATTGATGATGACTGAGCGGCAATATTATCCCTTTTTATTTCCACACGGCTGTCGATAAGTTTTCAACATCGTGTTGAAAAGCCTGTTGGAGAAACGGCAAACTTGTTGAAAACCATGTGGAAAGTGTGGAATCGCACCTGTTTTACCCATTCTGCCACCATATAGAAGTTGAAAAAATGGTGGATAAGAGGGGGAAAAGAGTAAACAATAGAAAGGTATTGTGGAAAACCTGTCCACAATATAATTTATGAAGGGATAAAATCGTATGAAAAAGTTTTTAGCAATAACCTCTGCTCTTGCACTCACTGCGGCTGCTCTGACGAGCTGCGGTTCGGGTATGAAGCACGAGGGAGAATACAGCACCGAGAACGGCAAAGTCGTTGATGACAACGCCTACAGCCGGGTGACTGAGCTTCCCGGAGACCACACTGCAAAGGAGCATATCGACGATGCAGTTGACGGTGCCGGGGATGCCGGAAAGGATATCATCGAGGGCGCAGGCGACGCCGTAAGCGATATTATCGACGGCCTTGACGGCAGGACAGAGACAAGAACAACAGCCACAACCGAAGGACAGAAAAGACGGCTCCCGATGCGGGAGCCGTTAGTTTGGGATTCTAAAGGGGCTGCGCCCCTTTAGCGGAGTCCAGAGGCAGAGCCCCTGGTGGGGTGACTCCCCACAGTGTGGGGAGATGTCAGCGAAGCTGACAGAGGGGACGGACCGGTTAGGTTGGGGCAACGCCCTGCATTTATCCGCAGGGCGCTTCGCAAGGGGTGAATTCCAAAACAGTCCGGGGGACTGTTTT
>JAFZRF010000040.1 GCA_017620025.1 Ruminococcus sp. | reverse complement strand
GGGGCTGCGCCCCTTTAGCGGAGTCCAGAGGCAGCGCCTCTGGCAGGGTGTGGGACAGAGTCCCGCATTTTTCCGCAGGGCGCTTCGCAAGGGGTGAATTCCAAAACAGTCCGGGGGACTGTTTTGGAAGAGGGGACGCCTTGCAAGTGAAGGCGTCCCCTGAAAAAATAAGGTATTATGGCCGAATGACCGCAGCATTTCCGTCCGCAGTGACAGAAGGGCTGCGGTTCTTTTTTATGCAGTTGCCGCATAACATTTACCCTGAAGGCTCTTCATGTGCGTATTTTTCGGTATACTGCCGGATAGTGCGTTCCGGGCAGAGAGAGACGGTTCAGCCCTTCGTCAGATTATCCACATATTATTTCAACAGAGTGTTGAAACAGTTGTGCAAATGCACAAAGTTTATTCCGGGCACTTGATTTATTGTAAAAAGGTGGTAAAATATAATTAGCACTCAAAGAAAGAGAGTGCTAAACAGTAGCTAATAATTAATTCAGGAGGTATATATTATGACTATCAAACCCTTACAGGACAGAGTAGTAGTAAAGATGGTCGAGGCTGAGGAGACCACAAAGAGCGGTATCATCCTCTCCGGTTCAGCAAAGGAAAAGCCCGAGGTAGCTCAGGTCGTTGAGGTAGGCCCCGGAACAGCTGATGTAAAGATGGAAGTTAAGCAGGGCGACAAGGTGCTCATTTCCAAGTATTCCGGCACAAACGTAAAGCTCGAAGGCGAGGAGTACATCATCGTGAAGATGGAAGACATTCTCGCAACAGTAAAATAATTCGGAATTAGGGATTCCTAATTTCAAATCATTAGTAACTATGAACTGTGAATTCTTTTAAAAGGAGTATATAACTATGGCTAAGGATATAAAGTACGGCGAGGACGCAAGAAAAGCACTTCAGGCAGGTATCGACAAGCTTGCTGATACCGTAAGGATAACAATGGGACCCAAGGGCAGGAACGTAGTTCTTGACAAGAAGTTCGGCGCTCCCCTCATCACAAACGACGGCGTAACTATCGCCAAGGATATCGAGCTCGATGACGCATTCGAGAACATGGGCGCACAGCTCGTAAAGGAAGTTGCTACCAAGACAAACGACGCAGCAGGCGACGGTACAACAACAGCTACCCTCCTTGCTCAGAGCATCGTTCGTGAGGGTATGAAGAATATCGCAGCAGGCGCTAACCCGATGGTTCTCAAGAAAGGTATCGCAAAGGCTGTTGACGCTGCTGTAAAGGCTATCGTTGAGAACTCCAAGGCTGTTGCAGGCAGCGAGGACATCGCAAGAGTAGGTACAGTTTCCTCCGCTGACGAGGCAGTAGGAAAGCTCATTGCCGAGGCTATGGAGAAGGTTACATCCGACGGCGTTATCACCATCGAGGAGAGCAAGACTGCCGAGACATACAGCGAGGTAGTTGAGGGTATGCAGTTCGACAGAGGCTACATCTCACCCTACATGGTAACAGACGCTGACAAGATGGAGGCTGTATACGACGACGCATACGTACTCATCACAGACAAGAAGATATCTTCTATCCAGGAGATCCTTCCCCTCCTCGAGCAGATCGTAAAGATGGGCAAGAAGCTTGTTATCATCGCTGAGGACGTAGAGGGCGAGGCTCTCACAACCATCATACTCAACAACCTCAGAGGCACATTCAAAGTTGCCGCTGTAAAGGCTCCCGGCTTCGGTGACAGACGCAAGGAGATGCTGAAGGATATCGCTGTTCTCACAGGCGGCGAGGTTATCAGCTCCGAGCTCGGTCTTGAGCTCAGCGAGACTCAGATCAGCCAGCTCGGCCAGGCTAAGCAGATCGTTATCCAGAAGGAGAACACTATCATCGTTGACGGCGCAGGCGACAAGGACGCTATCAAGTCCAGAGTTGCCCAGATCCGTACAGCTATCGAGACAACAACATCCGACTTCGACCGTGAGAAGCTCCAGGAGAGACTTGCAAAGCTCGCAGGCGGTGTTGCAGTTATCAAGGTCGGCGCAGCTACAGAGATCGAGATGAAGGAGAAGAAGCTCCGTATCGAGGACGCTCTTGCAGCTACAAAGGCTGCCGTTGAAGAGGGCATCGTAGCAGGCGGCGGCACAGCATTCATCAATGCCATTCCTGCTGTTGAGGCTGTACTCGGCGGACTCGAGGGCGACGAGAAGACAGGTGCAAAGATCATTCTCAAGGCACTTGAGGCTCCTGTACGTCAGATCGCAGAGAACGCAGGTCTTGAGGGCAGCGTAATCGTTGACAAGATCGTAAGCTCCGGCAAGACCGGCTACGGCTTCGATGCATACAAGGAAGAGTATGTTGATATGATACCCGCAGGTATCGTTGATCCTACCAAGGTAACAAGAAGCGCACTCCAGAACGCAGCTTCCGTAGCATCAATGGTGCTCACAACAGAGAGCCTTGTTGCTGATATCAAGGAGGAGAATCCCGCACCTGCAATGCCTGCCGGCGGAATGGGCGGAATGTACTAATTCATAATGCAGAATTCATAATGCATAATAAAAGGCGAACCCTCGGGTTCGCCTTTTATTTGTTATCCTGTATTTCAAGCAGAGTCTCAGCTCGTTCTATGAGCTTTGTACGGTTTTCCGGTTTCAATCTGCCGAAAAGCTCAAGAAGCTGAAATTCTTCATCAGACATCATATCTGTCGTTTCTCTTCCTACACCGAGTATATAATCAACCGATACACCACATATCTCCGCAACATCTTTGATATAATTCACAGGAGCTTTTATTTCACCCGTTTCATATCTGCTTATCTCCTGCTGAGATATACCGAGATATTCCGCAAGCTCATATTGCGTCATCTTCGCCTTTCTGACCTTGACCAAGTTCGGATAAAGGTATAGGTTATTCTGCATAACAGCCACTCTTTCGCTTTGTCATTATTTTACAAAAATATTATACATCATACGTGTTGTATTGACAAATAGCAATAATGATGTTATACTATTATTAGACAACATATATGTTGTTATCAGTAATTATAAAGGATGTGATTCTATGCCAAGATGGGCTCATTGTCCGGAATGTGGAAAAACAATGCAACGAATTGACGAAGATACATTCTACTGTCCGTTTTGTTCTTATGAAGAAGATGATAACGAAGAAGGTATTGACGTCTATGAAGCAGCTCAGATATGGGCATCAAATGGAAAGGATGAAGATTATACATTCGGCTATTCAGTTTCAGAACTGGAAGATGCATTATAATCTATAAAGTGTCCGTATTAAAGGAGGATGAATTATGGGACTTTTTGGAAATAGCAAGAAAATAGCCTCACTTAAAAGCGAGAATTTAAAAAAGGATAAAAGAATCAAAGAGCTTGAAGAACTCTGCGAGATAAAGGATTCTTTCTTTAAAGAAATGATATCTGATGGATTAAGAAACGGCAGTCCTTTAGCAGGAAAGCACATGGCTGACCGAAAGAAATTTCTCAAAGGCAAGTAATATAACAATCAGAGCCGTACCTTCGTGGTACGGCTTTTTGTATAGATGTAGGGGCTGCCTTCGGCAGCCCGCCACCTTACAACGATTCTCGTTATCAAGCGGACGCCCAATACTACACCGGCAACCTGCAACACAGAACAAGCGGACCGCCAAAGGCGGTCCCTACAATTGCTTCCTTCGTAATAGCAGGCACACACTGTGCGCACCTACATTCAGATCATCGCCGTAGGCGATACCACAAATTCCGAATTAAAAGATGCCCTTCAGATAATTATGAATTATGAATTAAGAATTATGAATTAAAAATCGCCCCGCCCCCTTTTTCCATTTATCCCCTGTTTCAATCCTGTCATCCGGTCAATACTATCACCGAAAGGCAGGGATGATATGGCATACAACAAAGTAGTGATATCCGGCATCAATACCTCGGAGCTCACCGTTATGAAGGAGGAGGAAAAGATAGCCCTCCTGCGTGAGATACGTGCCACCGGCAGCAAGCAGGCCCGTGACAGGCTGATACAGGGCAATCTCCGCCTTGTTCTCAGCGTGATACAGCGATTTACCGGCCGCGGCGAGGATATCGACGACCTCTTCCAGACCGGCGTCATAGGCCTTATCAAGGCGGTCAACAACTTTGACCTCACCAAGGAGGTGCGCTTCTCCACCTACTGCGTCCCCATGATCGCCGGAGAGCTCCGCCGGCATCTGCGAGACAGCTCCCATGTACGTGTCAGCCGTTCTCTCCGTGACCTTGCCTACAAGGCGATACAGGCCCGGGAACGTCTTACCTTCTCGCTCGCCCGTGAGCCGGATATCGGCGAGATAGCCGCAGAGATAGGCGAGGAGCGTGCGGACGTGGTAATAGCCCTCGAGAGCATCAGCGACCCGGTTTCGCTCTGCGAGCCCGTAGGCAACGATTCCGGTGACACAGTCACAATGCTGGATCAGATAAGCGGCGGTGAGGACGTTGAGAGCGCCCTGAAGGAGATAGCCGTCCGGGATGCGATAAGAGCCCTCGGCAGCCGTGAGCGTGAGATACTCCGCAAGCGCTTCATGCAGGGGCGCACACAGACGGAGGTCGCCGCTGAGACGGGCATATCTCAGGCACAGGTCTCACGCCTTGAGAAAAGTGCCATAAGCCGCATAAAAGCGAGTATCTGAGCGCTTATGTGCATTATCTCTAAGCCCTCCCTGCGGCGGAGGGCTTAATTTTTACATCGGTTTTCACCTGTTTATCATTGACTTTTTCCATGATTTGCTGTACAATAGAGAATACAGCTACACATAGTCCCTCTGCGGACACAGACAAAGACAGGAGAGTGTAATAAACAAAATGGCAAAATTTGCATCTTTCTACAACAGCCTGAAGAAGTCAACAAGGCTGACGGTGTCATCATGCGCCGCCTTCATACTTCTCACGCTGCTTGTACTTCTTTTCTTCGTCATGTTCCCGATCACACCGAGTGAAAAGATAATGACGAGCATCGGACGTGAGAGCATCCATCATTCCAATAACGGAGGCGACGGTATCAATGCCGTTCCCGAAGTCAAGACCACGGATGCTTCCGCAGTCACAGCAACTGCGATACCGGTTACCAAGGCAACAAACGGCACAGGCTCTACGGTATCCACATCACATACCAACTACACAATTACAGTAACAATGGGCGCAGGCTTCACCTTCTACAGCGGAAGGATCCCGATAGCTGCAATGCCCGGAGGCTATGACTACAGCACCACAACAACTGCTGCCGATACCACCGAGGACAGCACTGAGGACAATACCGGCTGGGGCGATACCGGCTGGACTGACACCGGCTGGTCAGGTGAGCAGACCTGGACAGATCCCTCCACAGACTGGACAGACAGCGGCTGGAGCGGTGAGCAGACCTGGACAGACCCGTCCACAGGCTGGAGCGACAACTCAGGCTGGAGCGATAACTCCGGAGGCTGGGATTCGGGAGGCTGGTCGGATAATTCCGGCGGCTGGGACTCAGGCGGATGGAATGATACCTCCGGCGGCGACTGGGGCTATTAAACGACGAACAACGGAGCTCACCGTGCGTGGGCTCCGTTTCTGTTTATCCTCTCTTCCGCCATGTTCCGGCTTCTGTCGATTTTTTCAGCATATTTTCTCCGGCCTATTGATTTTCTTTCACATAGTATGTTATAATATATATAATGAAGAATTATGCAAGGAGGGCAGATCTATGAACTACATCGATGAAAAATGCGTACTTTGCGGAGAGGTATTCTCCGGTAATGATGACGTGGTAGTCTGCCCTGAGTGCGGCGCTCCGCATCACAGAGAATGCTTTAAAAAGAACGGTTCCTGTGCAGCCACAGACCTCCATGCAGAGGGAAAGAAATGGCAGCGCACGGTAACGCCGTTCCCGACAGCTGCGGCCGGTGAGCTGACTATCTGTCCGGTATGCCGTACAGCCAACAGGCTCGGCAACCAGAAGTGTATCAAGTGCGGTGAACGTCTTGAGACAGAAAAGCCTGAGATACGTGAGCATGAAGACTCTATCGAGCCTAACGAGGAGTTCTCCCCCTTCACACAGACAGCCGAGTTCCTCGGCTTCGATCCGGAGGAGGATATGGGCGGTGCTACTATCCGTGAGCTCTCACAGTTCGTTGACAGCAACACGATATACTACATCCCCCTCTTCAAGCGCTTCAAGGAGCTCGGCACGAAGCTCTCGCTCAACCTGCTCTGCTTCATCTTCCCGCCGGTATACTTTGCAAACAGGCGTATGTGGGGCTGGGCTATGATATCCTCTGTCATCATGGTGCTGCTTGCTATACCCGCATTCCTGAGCTACATGATAAACGACAGCATGAGGGAAGGCTATTTCTTCCTGCCTACCGAGCTCACAAACCTGATATACGACAACCGCCATTACCTGAATGCCCTGATAGAGGTATGCAGCATCGGCGACCTTATAACACGTCTTTCACTCTGCCTGTTCTGCAACCATATGTATATGCGCTTTGCAGTCAGGACCTTACAGAAGATAAAGCTGCGCACACGCCGCACAGTGCTCTCCCGTGAGTGCGTTTCTGCTGCCGGCGGAGTAAAGCCCATCAACTCCATCCTGATACTCATTCTCATGGGAATAATGGCATATGCTGCCATTATCGGAACAGTATTCATTCTCTATATCGCATTTGCTATCACGCACACGCCGATGTGAGAACTAAAATAAGAAAGAATAAAAAATGGTATCGCCTGCGGCGATGCATTATAACTGCAGGGGCGCACAGTGTGCGCCCGTTTTTTTGTGTTATATCGTTTTGTGGAGGCTGCCTTCGGCATCCCGCAGACCCAATTACAATGTAATCAAGCGGACCGCCAAAGGCGGTCACTACATGATATACCATGTAAAAAGGCAGCTTCAAGGCTGCCTTTCATTCGTTTTATCTAAGGACGCCCTTCAGGATCCCATAATGATCAGCATTAACCAAGCAGTCCGCTGATTCCTTCCTCTTTGAACACCTTCCTGTAGTATACAAGCTCCTCCTGTATCATATCGTCAATGACCTCCATGCCGAGCAGCTCAACAGGCGCTTTGTCGTCCGTCAGGATGCGGTCTCCGGCACTGTATCCGATAAGGCCGTCATTGACTCTCGACATCATAACGTGCATATCGCCCTCAAGAGCTGTACTGCGGCTGCGGAAACGCTCCAGTGCCGCCGGGTCCTCAGTGGCGAAGAGCTCACGGTTTGAAGAGCCGGAGCAGTCAACGGTATACACATACGGAAACTGCTCTGCGATAGTATCGGAGAGCCAGCTGTTGATGCCGTCCTCGTCCTGCGAGCGCATATTCATATTAACTACCATCACACCGCCCTCGTTGAGATGCTCCCTGACGAGGGTGAAGAACTCCCGTGAGGACATCTGGAAAGGAATGGTGATGTCCTGATAAGCATCGACCATTATAACATCGTATTTCTTCTCACATACGTTTAGAAAAGCCCTGCCGTCATAGGTGGTGACATTCACACTCTCCGGCAGTCCGAAGTATTCCCTTGCAAGACCGGTTATCTTCTCGTCTATCTCGACGCCCTCAACGGAGACCTCTCCGTCAAGGTATTCGATGCACTGCTTTGCGTATGTGCCTGTACCCATGCCGAGGACGAGTATGTCCGTTTTTTCGTCCGGGTGGTCAGCCATGAGCGGTGCTGCCATTGCGTAGTCGTAGTACATACCGGTAAGGCCGCCGTCCTTCATCGCAACGGACTGCACGCCGAAAAGCACGTTTGTGGAAAGAGCGGTATATCTGTCATTCTCCTTGACCTGAAGATAGTTGTAGATACTCTCGTCCTCGCATATCAGCTCCTTGTCCCAGAAGGCAAAGCCCAGCGCCGGTGAGGCAAAGCAGCACACAAGGAAGAGTACTGATGCCGTTGCGACTCTTGCCGCTCCCCTCTTTGCAAAGGCGAAGTATGCAATGCCGATGAGGAGGAGTATGCCGGAGAAGATAAGAAAGGTCGCCGCTGTGCCGACTGCCGGTATAGATATGAAGGTCGGCACGAAGGTACCTATGATAGAGCCGATGGTATTGAACGCCCCGAGAGTGCCGACGGTCTTTCCGCTGTCGTCAAGGCTGCCGACGGTGTACTTCACCAGCGAGGGGGTGACAGTACCGAGCAGGAAGAGCGGGAAGACGAACACCACCATGCAGGTGATGAATGCCGCCCATATCAGGAAGCCCGTACTCACCGTGACGACGAGCAGCGCCGATATGCCGAGTATCACGAACTTTCCGGCGAACGGTATGGCCGCTATCCAGACCGCCGCAAAGAGTATCCTTGCATAGAGCCTGTCGGGATCGGGGTTCTTGTCAGCGCTCCGGCCGCCGTAGATATTGCCGAGCGCCATAGCTATCATGATAGTGCCGATTATGATAGTCCATACTATCTGCGAGGAGCTGAAATAAGGGGCAAGCAGTCTGCTTGCGCCGAGCTCCACCGCCATTACGGATACTCCCGAAAAAAACTCCGTCAGATAGAGATACCACTTGTGCTTAAGTATCCCTGACGGTGCCTTTGCTGTTTTATTACTGCCCATTTATATATCCTCCCGGACGTACTTTCTGCCATGCTGTCGCCATCTGACTTATGTAACATTCCTTATTATTATAATATAACTATATCTGATTGTCAACCGGAGGAATCGCGGAATAAAGAAGAAAGAAGAGAGAAGAAATAATAAAGAATAACAGCAGTATCTGTCATAATCGTACTGTAGGGGCTGCCTTCGGCAGCCCGCAGCCTCAATAACGATTTACCAAGCGGACCGCCAAAGGCGGTCCCTACAGTCTTATATTTGCAGCAGCCGGCGCACAATTCAGATCATCGCCGCAGACGATACCACAAATTCCGCCTTCCGAATTAAACCGAAGGTCCGACGTCTCAGAATAATTATGAATTATGAATTAAGAATTATGAATCTAACCCCCTCGCCCTTTCCTTGACAGTCCCTGCGAAACATGATAGAATTAAAAAAACGGCGGACTTATCTCCGCCTGATAACGATATACAAGGAGAAAGCATGAAAAACAGAAAGATCGCCTGGCTGGTATCTGCGGTCATGATGCTTGCATCAGCAGTACACTTCCCCGCAAATGCCGCCGATGAAGAATATCCCCTCTACGACAGAATGAAGGACCTTTACATACCTGCCGGACAGTTCGCAGCGATAATGGCAGACAAAGACAAAGAGCCCGAAAACAACAACGTATATGCCGAGATCCCCGTTTCACTGTTCAGAGTCAGCGAGATCTCACCGGAAACAGATACCGACCTTGATTATACCGACTGGTGGTTCAGCGAGTGGGACGACTGCCGCTACCTCTTCCTTCCCGCAACCGCCGACCGCAGTGACCTGGTCATCACCTATACCGCCGAAGATACCCTCTGCCTCAACGGTGAGGAGGTACCCTCCGGCGAGCATACTGCCATACTCTCAGGCAGCGATGAGTTCGATATCACCGTCGGTGAAAAGGACTGCGGCAAGCTGAAGATCATGCAGTCAAATCTCGGCTGCATCTATCTTGCAACCTCAAATACCGGCCTCGACTACCTTGACGAATCAAGATACCACACGGAGACCGGCACAGCGCTCATGCTCAATGCAGACGGCGGCACGGAATTCAGCGGCGAGATAGAGAAGCTCTCACCGCACGGCAATTCCTCCTGGGACTACAGCAAGAAGAAGTCCTACAACCTCAAGCTGCCGAAGAAGCAGAACCTTTACGGCATGGGCAAGGCCAAGAAATGGGCTCTCATCTCCAACTACCTCGACCACTCCATGATACGCAATATGGTGACGGACGAGATCGCACGTGCGGCAGGCATGGAATGCGTTCTCGATTCAGTATTCGTCGATCTCTATGCTGACGGCTCCTACCGCGGAACCTACCAGCTCTACGAAAGAGTTCAGATACAGAAGAACCGCATCAATATCCGTGACCTCGAGGAGGAGACGGAAAAGCTCAACGGCGGCGACCTTGAAGTGTTCCCAAGAAAGGCAAAGGGCGTCGAGAAGCTCGATGATTATATGGAGAACAGCTGCAAGTACTTCGAGATCCCCAACGACCCGGAGGACATCACAGGCGGCTATCTCCTCCAGTTCCAGCAGTATAACCGATACCCGTACAAGGCCAAGAGCGGCTTTGTCACATCTCGCGGACAGGCTGTTGAAGTTGACGGGCCTGAGTGCATTTCCGCAGCACAGGTTGAGTATATCCGCACCTTCGTGCAGGAGTTCGAGGACGCCATATACTCCGAAAACGGCTATAACGGCAAGGGAAAACACTACAGTGAGTACTGCGATGTGGATTCCCTGATAATAGCATACCTCATTGAGGAGATAAGCGAGAACATAGACTCGACCTACTCAAGCTTCTACTTCTGGAAGGATTCAGACCTCACAGGCGACGGCAAGCTGCATTTCAGCCCCGCCTGGGATCACGATTTCAGCTACGGCTGCTTCCCCGCAAAGGTGACCAACGAGGACGGGCAGACCGGTTATGCCTACAAGACGGATAACCTCTATGCTGCCTATTTCCCGATACAGGGCTACAAGGAGAGCGGCAGGCCCACTGCCGGCAGAAGCTGGATAGGCAGGCTCTATCAGAGCGATGCTTTCGTAAGACGCACCGCACAGATTTACAACACCCGCTTCGTGCCGTTCCTGAAAAAGCTCTCCGATCCTGCCTCACCATATATTAAAGAGCTGGCCGGAAGGATAGCACCCTCCGCCGATATGAGCAATGCCCGCTGGCATACCTACGGCGGCGCAGAGTACTGCGTATTCGGCTCCTCGAGCGGAGAAAACTTCATGGGCTCCGTCGATCTTGTCCGCAGCTTCATCGAAAAGCGTGAGGACTGGCTCAGCAAGCTGTGGGAGTCTTATCTGCTCAGTGTTGCCGGAGACGTGAACTCCGACGGCGAATGCAACGCCGCCGACATGGTGCTCCTCCAGAAATGGCTGCTCGGTGCTCCCGATGCAGCGCTCTCCGACTGGAAGAACGCCGATCTGATCCAGGATAACGTCATCGATACCTTTGATCTGTGTGCGATGAGGAAGCTGATAATAATATGATACATACTGTAGGGACCGCCTTTGGCGGTCCGCAGGATAATGTACAATTGTAAGAATTGCGGGCTGCCAAAGGCAGCCCCTACAATCGCTTTATCGTACCGGCGGGACGATACAGGCATCGCCCCCTACATTTCAGAGCATCGCCGCAAGGCTATACCGCTTCTGTTCGCCATTCACATATAAACCAAAAGGGACTGCCGGAGCAGTCCCTTGTTTTTATACCTGTATCATGACCTCGTCCTCGTTATCGGCGATAAGTCTTTCATAGAGCTCTATGTACTCATCAGCCGAAGCCGACCAGCTGTAATCGCAGAGCATGGCACGCTTTACAAGCGCCTCCCATTCGCCCTTGCGGTGGTAAGCTGAATAGGCACGCTTCACTGCATCGGTCATATCATCCGCATTCACCGTCTTGAAGGTGAATCCGTTGCCGCCTGCCCCGCCGTTATCACGGACGGTATCACGCAGACCGCCTGTCTCACGTACTATCGGCACGGTGCCGTAGCGCATGGCTATCATCTGTGCAAGTCCGCAGGGCTCGCTCACAGAAGGCATCAGGAACATATCAGCTCCGGCATATATCCTGTGCGAGAGCTCCGGAACGAATCCGAGAGTTACCGATACCCTTGTGGGATAGCGAGCTGCCATCTCAAGGAAAAAGTCCTCGTATATCTTCTCACCGCTGCCGAGAATGGCAAACTTCACGCCCTTGGATACAAGGTCCTCCAGCGCCTTGCGGATAAGATCTATACCCTTGTGCTTGACAAAACGGCTCACTATGCCTATCACCGGCTCATCGGTCAGCTCGAGCCCGAGCTCCTTGTGCAGAGCTTCACGGCATACCGCCTTGCCCGAGATATCATCAGCGGAATAGTTGGCCGCTATCGCCTCGTCCGTCGCCGGATTGTAGGTGTCGGTATCTATGCCGTTGAGAATTCCCTTGAGCTTGTAGTTCTTGGTGACCAGTATACGGTCAAGGCCGTGGGCATACCAGGGATCGAGTATCTCCCAGGCGTAGCTCGGGGATACCGTAACTATCTGATTGGCAGTCTCTATAGCGCCCTTGAGCATATTGACATAACCGTCATACTCCACAAGGCCGGCATTGTACTGCGGAATGCCCATGAGCTCGTCAAGGACCTCCTTGCCGTACTTGCCCTGATACTCGATATTGTGTATGGTCAGGACAGTCTTGATATTGTCATATCCCTGCTGGTACTTGTAGTAGACGTTGTAGTATACCGGAATCAGCGCCGTCTGCCAGTCGTTGCAGTGGATGATATCCGGCTTGAACTTAAGGCTCCGCAGCATCTCAAGCACTGCACGGTCAAAGAAGACGAACCGCTCGCAGTCGTCATAGAAGCCGTACAGACCGTTCCTGCCGAAGTAGTACTCATTGTCGATGAAATAGTAGGTCATGCCGCTGTACCTGGCGGAAAAGATACCGCAGTACTGCTTCCTCCATGAAACATCGACAGTGATATTCGTTACAAACTCCAAACCGTACTGTATGCGCATATCCTCAGTGATAGCACTGTAGAGAGGCATCACGACAGCACAGTTATGACCCTTCCTGCTTATCTCACGGGGAAGGGAACCCGCCACGTCTGCCAGTCCTCCGGAGGCTGCGAAAGGAACTGCCTCACTGGCTGCAAACAGTATATTCATTTTCTCACGTAGGAGCCCTTGGGAAGGAATCTGAATCCGAGTTCCTTGCCGGGTCCGATATTGTCAAGTATCTTCACGTTCTTGTCTGCGATGGCCTTTATGACCTCGCAGTCATCATCTATCATGCCGCCCTGCATGATTATCGAATCCTTTACGACGCTTCCCTTTCCGACCTGTACACCGCGGAAGAGGATGGAATTCTCAACTGTGCCCTCGATGATACAGCCGTCAGCGATGAGTGAATTCTTCACCTTTGCGCCGTAGCCGTACTTAACGGGTGCGCTGTCGCCGACCTTGGTGTATACCGGATGGTCAACGGGGAACATTGCGTCCCTGATATCCTTGTCAAGGAGCTGCATATTTGCATCATAGTAGCTGTGGAGGTTGTTTATCCTCATGAAGTGGCCGGTATGCTCGAAGCCGAATACCTTCAGCTGAGCGATTCTGTCCTGGAGAGCATACTTTGTAAGGCTGAAATCTCCGGGAGAGGAATTGAGAACTATCTCCTTGAGCTTGTCCTTGCATATTATCAGCATCTCGAGCCACATATTCTGCTCGCCTGAATCATTCGGAGTCACCCTTACTTCCGTTACTCTGCCGTTGTCATCCATATCGATGATAGTAGCGCCGTTGTCCTTCTCCTTGTCATACGGTGTCTTCTGGTATACGAGGGTGATATCCGCCTCTGTAGCGATGTGCTGCTTGATCATGGGATGGAAGTTGATCGAGGTTATGACATCGCAGTTGGTGCAGATGATATACTTCGCCTCCGAGTGCTCAAGGAGCGGCCAGATGTTCTTCAGCGCATCGAGCCTGCCCTTGTACTGTCCGTTCTGATCCTCCTGAACGTAAGGCGGAAGGAGCCTGAGTCCGTGCTTCTTTCTTGCAAGATCCCAGTCTCTTCCTGAGCCGACATGGTCGAGCAATGAGCCGTAGTTCGACTTTGTGATGATACCGATATCAGTAATGCCCGAATTCACGAAATTGGAAAGAGAGAAATCGATGAGCCTGTAACGGCCGCCGAAGGGGATGGAACCCATAGTCCTCTTGCTTGTCAGGTCGTGAACGTCCTTGTCGTGCATACTTGCGAATATAAGACCTAAATAATCATTTCTAACACTCATTGATAATACCTCCGCTCGCTCAGATGTTCTCGCCGATGATCTGCTTCGGCTCTACTACACTTCCGGGCGATACCGTAACGCCGTTTCCGACTACAGCTATACCGCCCCATTCACCTGCGTCATTGCGGCTCTTCTCAGGGCTGCTGCCTATGCGGGCATTCTCTCCGATGACGGAATCGCTGCCCACTATGGCATACTCAACTACTGCGCCTGCCTTGATGACTGTGCCCGGCATGATAACGCTGTAGTTGACCGTTGCGCCCGGCTCTACCACAACTCCGGAGAACAGCACCGAGTAGTCAACAGAACCCTCGATATGGCTGCCCTCTGCGATGATGGATTTCTTGATCTCTGCATCGTCTCCTATGAACTGAGGAGGCATATAGTTGCTCCTTGAGTATACCTTCCATGACTTGTCATAGAGGTCAAGGCGCCTGTTCTCGTTATTGGGCGGGCTGATGAGGTCGAGGTTCGCCTCCCAGAGGGAATCGAGAGTTCCTACGTCCTTCCAGTAGCCGTCGAATTCATAAGCGAAGAGTCTCTGACCGTCACGGAGCATCGAGGTTATGATATCCTTTCCGAAGTCCTTCGACCAGGGCTCGTTGTTGTCACGCTTGAGGTTGGCCTCCTTCTCGTTCTCCTCAAGGTACTGCTTCAGCTTGTCCCAGCTGAACACATAGATACCCATTGAAGCGAGGGTGGACTTGGGCTCCTTGGGCTTCTCAACGAAGTCAATGACCTTCTTCTCCTCGTCGCATATCATTATGCCGAAGCGTGAAGCCTCCGACTTTGGTACGTCTATTACGGAGATAGTGCAGTCTGCGTTGTTCTGCATATGGAACTCCACCATCTTCGAGTAATCCATTTTGTAGATATGGTCTCCGCCGAGCACTACGACATAGTCAGGATTGTAGCGCTGGATGAAGCGGATGTTCTGGTATATTGCATTGGCCGTTCCCTCATACCATGAAGCGCCTGCCTGCGTCTCATAGGGCGGGAGAACGTGTACTCCGCCGTTGTTCTTGTCAAGGTCCCAGGGCTGTCCGTTGCCTATATACTCGTTCAGCACAAGGGGCTGGTACTGTGTCAGTACTCCGACTGTATCAATTCCGGAATTGGTGCAGTTCGAGAGAGGGAAATCTATAAGGCGGTATTTTCCGCCGAACGGTACTGCCGGCTTGGCGACGTTCTTGGTAAGGGCATAAAGCCTGCTTCCCTGGCCGCCGGCGAGAAGCATCGCAACGACTCTTTTCTTGGTATACATATTATTCCTCCTGTGAAATCAACATATTGTATCGTATCCTGTAGGACTATCGGAGCTTACTCCTCTGTCTTCTTTTTGCGTCCTCTTTTCTTCGGTGCGGGTTCAGCTGCTGCCGCTTTCTCTGCCTTGGGCTTCCTGCCGCGCTTTTTCGGCTCCGGTGCAGGCTCTGTCACTGTCTCTGCCTTAGGCTTTCTGCCTCGCTTCTTCGGCTCCGGTGCGGGCTCTGCAACTGCCTCTGCCTTGGGCTTTCTGCCTCGCTTCTTCGGCTCCGGTGCAGGCTCTGTCACTGCCTCTGCCTTCGGCTTCCTGCCTCGCTTCTTCGGCTCCGGTGCAGGCTCTGTCACTGCCTCTGCCTTGGGTTTCCTGCCGCGCTTCTTGGGCTCCGGTGCAGGCTCTGTCACTGCCTCTGCCTTCGGCTTCCTGCCTCGCTTCTTCGGCTCCGGTGCAGGCTCTGCCACTGCCGCTGCCTTTGGCTTTCTGCCTCGCTTCTTCGGCTCCGCTGCCGGCTCTGCCACTGCCGCTGCCTTTGGCTTTCTGCCTCGCTTCTTCGGCTCTGCTGCAGGCTCTTCCTCCTTCTTCCTTGCCTTCGGAGGCACGTACTGGAGGTAGATAACGGAGAGCGGTGCAAGAGTCATCGAGATACTGTTCTCAAATCCGTGCATCGGTATTGCAGCCGTCTTAAAGCTCTTCTCTGAGATGCCGCTTCCGCCGAATGCCTTGTCGTCCGAATTGAACACCAGCTTGTATCTGCCCTTGAAGGGAACGCCTATGCGGTACTCCCTGCGCTCAACAGGTACAAAGTTGCAGACTGCTATTATCTCGTTCTTGGAGTCATCCATTCTCCTGAACGCAATAACGCTCTGCTTGTAGTCGTCGTTGGATATCCATGAGAAGCCCGCCCATGAATCATCGTTCTGCCACATCGGAGGATTCTCAATATAGAACCGGTTCAGCTTCTCGGTAAACCTGAGAAGATCACGGTGTGAATCGTATTCCTCGGGGAGAGCCCAGTCGAGCTGTCCCTTGTAGTCCCATTCCTTCATCTGGCCGAACTCCTGTCCCATGAAGAGGAGCTTCTTGCCGGGATGGGCTATCATATATGCCAGGAATGCCCTGTATGATGCGAACTTCTGATCGTAATCGCCGGGCATCTTGTTTATCATCGAGCACTTTCCGTGTACGACCTCATCATGTGAGATCGGTAGGATGTAGTTCTCGGAGAAGGCATAGAAGAAGGAGAATGTCAGCTTGTCGTGGTTGAACGCCCTGTATATCGGGTCAAGCGACATATAACTGAGCATATCGTTCATCCAGCCCATGTTCCACTTGAAGTTGAATCCGAGTCCGCCCATATCCGTCGGCTTGGTAACGAGGGGCCATGCGGTGGATTCCTCGGCTATCATGAGTGCGTCCGGGTGCTTGGAGAATACAGCCTCGTTGAGACGCTTGAGGAACTCAACTGCCTCAAGGTTCTCGTTACCGCCGTATACGTTCTCAGCCCATTCGCCCTCCCTGCGGTCGTAGTCAAGATAGAGCATCGAAGCTACTGCGTCTACTCTCAGGCCGTCTACGTGGAACTCATCGAACCAGTAGTTGGCGCTCGAGATCAGGAAGGAGCATACCTCGGCCTTGCCGTAGTCGAATACTCTCGTTCCCCATGCCTTGTGCTCCTTCTTGCGGTCATCCGTGTACTCGTAGCAGCAGGTGCCGTCAAACTCGTAAAGACCGGGAGCGTCCTTCGGGAAGTGCGCCGGTACCCAGTCAAGGATAACACCGATGCCTGCCTGATGGAACATATCTATCATATGACGCATATCGTCCGGGGTGCCGTAGCGTGAGGTCGGGGCGAAATAGCCCGTGACCTGATAGCCCCAGGAGCCGTCGAAGGGATACTCCGTAAGCGGCATGAACTCGATATGGGTATAGGACATTTTCTTCAGATAGGGTATTATCTGCTCAGCAAAGGTAACATAATCAAGAAAGACTTCATCTGCATAATTCTTCCATGAGCCGAGATGCACCTCGTATATATTCACCGGGCTCTTATAGACCGTCTTTTCTTCCTTTTCCTCATACCACGACTTATCGCCCCATTCATAACTGCTCTCATATATCTTGGAAGCAGTTCCGGGGCGTGTTTCAAAGTGTGATGCATAGGGGTCGGATTTCAGCAGTATCCTGCCGTCGCCTGTCTCTATGCTGTATTTATAGGCATCATACTGTTTAAGGCGCGGTATCTCAGTCTCCCACACACCGTCTGCTATCAGGGACATGGGGTTCTTCGTGCGGTCCCAGTGGTTGAAATCTCCCACAACGGAGATGCTCACCGCATTGGGTGCCCATACACGGAAAACGTATACCTTTCCCCTTCCTTTCTTACGGACGTGTACGCCGAAAAATCTGTATGCCTCGTAGTTTTTCCCTTGGTAAAACAGGTAGAGCGGAAAATCATTCGGATTGTTATTTGATGTAACAGACATAAAATTCAGCCTCCTTTGCTAATTATCATTTTAACAGAATTACCGTTATTATTCAAGCATTTTCGTAAATTAATACTAAATTTCGGTAGGAGACATAAAAAAGAGCCATTCTTATTGTTTATTTTGCTGTAATTCACAAGTTTTTGATTTTCTTCCATTTGTTAATTTGCACACAAAAACCTCATGCCCCGGATCTTCCTGCGCTCCTTGACGTTCTGCTGAGACGTATGCCCATAACGGTCACATCATCTCTCCTTGCGGCAGGATTGAAGACCTCCGCCTTTGCACATATCTCCTCCACGAGCCGGCTGAGCGGCTGGGGTTTTCCGCCGGTATTCAGAAGCAGCTCCTTGATGAAGAGATATTCGTTCTCGGTAACTCCGTCGGAAAACATGACAGCCGTATCGCCCTCGGCAAATTCATACTCCGCCGCAAACGGCTCTGCCTCATGGTATATACCCACGGGAAAGGAAGTTGCAGCTATCTTCATGACGCTCCCGCCGTGACAGAGAAGAGTCGCCGCTGCTCCCGCCTTTATCATGCGCAGTCCGCCGTGATCTAGGTCGAGGCAGGCGATATCGAGCGTCGCAAAGCTCTCCTCGGAGGAGCCCGCAAGCATCAGCGAATTGACAAGGCGTATCGCCGGAGCGGTATCCGCACCGCCGCCGACAAGCTCCCGGAAAAGACGCACCGCCTCCCCTGAGCGCACTGCCGCACCGCTGCCCGTTCCCATACCGTCGGACAGCACCGCATAGTATCTTCCCTTCCCGTCGCCGAAGGATACAGTAGTATCCCCGCATACACCGGAGGCATCTGCACAGCGTGAGGCCACGCATATCTCCGCGGTATACTGCGGCCTTTCCCCGAGTGACAGCCGCAGCTGCCGGCCGGAAGCCGCTCTGCCGCTGCATTCCATGAAAACCCCGAGCCCGTCCGTCACAAGGTCGCATATACGTGCACTCCTGTCCGGCGCTCCGTCATCGGGAAGGTATATCTCGGCGGTAAGGCGGTTGCAGGAGTTATAGCCGGCATATACGCTGTCCGCCTCTATGCCGTGCCGCCTGAGCTTCTCCTCTATCATGCGGCTCACCGGCAGAGAAAAACGGATATCCTCCTGTGTTCCGCTGCGTCTGAGCAGCTCCTCCGTGAAGCGCAGCTGCTCCGCAAGCACCGCACGGCAGCCCGAAGCCCCGAGCGCCGTCAGTCTGTCAGAAGCCCTCCGGCAGCGGTACTCCCCCGCCGCACGCAGTATGCTCTCACGCCGCACACAGCGGTCAAGCTCCTGCGGGAAGCCGTCTCCGGTCTGCTCCGCAAGCAGTGCAAAGCCCTTTGCCGTATCCTCGGTACTCCGGCAGACAGGCTGTCTCCAGCAGCTGCCGCACACCTCCTCCGGACAGAACTGCTCGGCTGCCCCCTCCTTCACTTCCTCATCTCCGCTCATTATGCCGCCTATGGAATCAGCAAGGAACATCGCTCTTGAATGCTCAAGTCCCGGGCGAAGCTCTGCAGCTCCGCCGTCTCCTGCCGCTACCCATTTGTCGGAATAGCAGGGCGCTGCCGCTATGAATACTGCCGTGCCGATCGCTATGCTGACAAGGCCTGTCAGACCGTTCCCGTCACGCCCCTGCGGTATGCCGGAGAGTATCGTAAGCGCAAATGATACAAGGACGAAAGCACCGGCGCTCAGGCTTATCCGGCGGCGGTGCAGACAGCCGGCAAGAAGCCCCGCCGCCGGAAGAAGCGCCGCACTGAGCCCGGACTCCGGTGAAGCAAGAAAGGCACCGCAGGCTGTCAGAGTGCCGCAGACTGCCCCGCCATGCCGGGAGCAGAAGTGAGCGCCGGCGAGGGTAACGGCAGTCCCGGCAATTATCCCCGGATCGGCAAAGCCTGTCCGCAGAGAGCAGAGCGAAGCAACGGCAAGAGTATAGACCGCCCCGAAGCAGGCACCGTAAAGCCCCGTAAGACGCAGCAGCCGCTGACGGCGCAGGCATTGCAGGGATACCGCCCCCGCATAGGCAGCAAATCCGGATACTGCGCCGTAGAAGAGGTAAAACGGCAGCTTGTAGGGCAGTTCTCCGATGAGGGCGGATACAGCAATACCGGAGACAGCCACAGAAGCACCGGTAACAATGCCGCTGCGCTCGGGCTTATCCGGCTGATCCATGAACAGACGCACCACAAAGACAAGGAGCATGGAAGAGAGCATCACGGCGTTCCTGCCGACAGTTCCGGATATGGTGCTCCTGACAAGAGCACCGGTGAATATCGCCGCCGAGGACGGCAGAGATACCGCTCCGGCAGCGGCAATACCCGCAAATGAGGCTGTCCCGGCAATGGTCG
Source organism: Ruminococcus sp. (assembly GCA_017620025.1). Taxonomy (GTDB): domain Bacteria; phylum Bacillota; class Clostridia; order Oscillospirales; family Ruminococcaceae; genus Ruminococcus. The sequence continues at coordinate 8,742 of JAFZRF010000040.1, read as the reverse complement.
AGCCGGAAAGAACTGCTCCGGCAGCAGCTGAAAGCAGCAGTGACAGCGCCGTAACAGCAGGCTCCGAGAGTCTTGGCTTATGGTGCTTGAATGACATGGCTATCCCCCTCTTATGAATGATACTCACCCATTATACCACGGATATCCGGCGTTTTTTGTCGGTTTCTGCGGATGATCTGAATTGTAGGGGCTGCCTTTGGCAGCCCGCATCCCTGACAACGATCACCGCCATGCGGACCGCCAAAGACGGTCCCTACGACCGCTGTACATGACTGCTGGTGCACACTGTGCGCCCCTGCACGCCGAAGGCGATACGTCTTCTATTCACTTTTTCTGTTGCACAGGTGAAACAGGTATTGACAAATCTGCAACAATGGTGTATAATACAAGCATACCTTATCAAGAGTGGCGGAGGAAACAGGTCCTGTGAAGCCCGGCAACCTGAGCAGAAGTTCAAGGTGCTAAATCCTGCGGTATTTTTCCGGAAGATGAGGAGAACAAAGGTCAATGTTCGTGCGTCCGGAAGGGCGCCTTTTTTATTTCCCAAGGAGGTCATCCAATGAACAAATTCTTATTCACATCCGAATCTGTAACCGAGGGACATCCCGACAAGATCTGTGACCAGATCTCAGATGCCGTCCTCGATGCTATGCTCGAGCAGGACGAGAATTCCCGTGTTGCCTGCGAAACAGTAGTTACTACCGGTATGGTGCTCTGTATGGGTGAGATCTCAACAAAGGCAAAAGTTGATATCCCCAGGATCGCACGTCAGGTCATCGCCGATATCGGCTACGACCGTGCAAAGTACGGCTTTGATGCACATACCTGCTCTGTCCTCACTTCTATCGACGAGCAGTCCCCCGATATTGCAATGGGCGTAAACGAGGCCTATGAGTACCGTGAGCAGAATCAGGAGGACGACGGTCTCTCCAACGGCGCCGGCGATCAGGGCATCATGTTCGGCTTCGCCTGCAACGAGACTCCTGAGCTCATGCCCCTGCCGATCTCACTCGCTCACAAGCTTGCACTCAGACTTACAGAGGTCCGCAAGGACGGCACTCTCCGTTACCTCCGTCCCGACGGAAAGTCTCAGGTAACCGTTGAGTATATCGACGGCAAGCCCGCAAGAGTTGACGCTGTTGTAATCTCTTCACAGCACTCCGCCGATATCACACTCGAGCAGCTCCGCAAGGACATCGAGGAGCTCGTTATCAGACCTGTTATCCCCGCAGAGCTTATGAAGGATACACGTATCTTCATCAACCCGACAGGACGCTTCGTTGTGGGCGGCCCTCAGGGCGACAGCGGCCTTACAGGAAGAAAGATCATCGTTGATACCTACGGCGGTTACTCACGTCACGGCGGCGGAGCTTTCTCCGGCAAGGACCCGACGAAGGTAGACCGCAGTGCAGCCTACGCTTCACGCTACATAGCCAAGAACGTCGTTGCAGCAGGTCTCGCAGACAAGTGCGAGGTTCAGCTCTCCTACGCTATCGGCGTTGCAGAGCCTGTATCAATACTTGTTGACGCATTCGGCACAGGCAAGTACAGCAACGAGGTACTCTCCGAGGCTGTAAAGCAGGAGTTCGATCTCCGTCCTGCTGCCATCATCAAGATGCTCAACCTCAAAAAGCCCCAGTACAGACAGCTTGCTGCCTACGGACATATGGGACGTGAGGATCTCGGTGTTGCATGGGAAAAGACAGACAGAGCAGAGAGCCTCGCAAAGAGAGCCGCTGCACTCGCATAATTACAACTCCGGCCGCAGTGTCCCCGCCCCAGGGCAGGGTTTCTGCGGCCCTTCTTCTATGAACGAAAGGAGACAAGGCCTATGTGGAAGGATCTGACCGAAGAATGGAAGACCGCCTTCGGGGAGGCGTGGGAAGCCTTCAGAGCAGGCAATATCCCCATTGGCGCCGCAATATATGACGAGGACGGCAATCTGCTTATAAAGGACCATAACCGCACAGCCGAAACCGGTATCCCCAACCCCGGGACAGCCCATGCGGAGGCAAATGCCCTGCGCCGGCTCGATACCTCTCTCTGCAACGTAAGAAAGGCTGTACTCTATACCACAATGGAGCCCTGCCCCATGTGTATGGGCACGGCAGTCATGTCGAATATCCGGCATCTGCGCTATGCCGCCCGGGATCCCTACTGCGGCTGTGTGTACCTGAAGGATACTGATCCGTACATCAGCAGCAAGGGGCTCGACTACATCCATGAAGGCGGAGAGGCCGAGTTCTTTCAGCTCGTCATACAGAGCTGCCATGAGCTAAGGTGCATCGATAAAGGAGGCAGCGATGCCGTGCTGAACCGTTTCCGGGAAATATCCGGAAAGGCAGTCGCCGCCGCAGAGAAACTGTACAGCAAAAAAGTACCGTACACCCTTGCAAAGAAGGGGGCGGATATAGCTGAGGTCTATGATATCATCGTAAGTCTCGCTGATGTCAATTATTGATGCAGGATCATAAAAGCCGCCGCACTGGCATAAAACTATCAGGGCACAGCTGCGGCTGTGCCTTTATGCTGAAGCTTGTTTCCACAGAAACAGGATTCTGAAGGGATTGCGTCCGCCGTCATGAACATAACGACTGTAGGGACCGCCTTTGGCGGTCCGCTTATCCTGCGCTGTAAGCATAACGACAGCAATCATCGGGCGTCCACTTTACAAATGTATCTATCGGCTTAGCGGGCTGCCAAAGGCAGCCCCAACATCAAGTATGTTACAGCAGACGCACAATGTGCGCCCCTGCAATTCAAATTCATCGCTGCAAGTGAACCTCTTCTGTTCACTATCCACTTAACGCCGCAAACGGGTTGTGCCTTATCTTTTTCAACAAAAAACACCGTGTCCGGTGCGACAAATCCCGTCAGAAAACAGAAAATTTCCTGAAGCCTGCAAATCATGGTTTTTGGCTTGAAATACATCGGCGGATATGTTATAATTCGATTTGGTTCGATTTTCCTATTTAATATTACAATGGCTCTGAAGCCGATGACAAATGATTTATGTAATTACCGGGAAAACGGAAATTTCTCCGGAGTTCTCTCCGGACAGGAGGTTTTTTATGACAGCACAGATCTTCGCCGTCATCATCTTCGTCCTTATGTTCCTGCTGATCGTTATGGACAAGATAGAACGGCACTACGTTACTCTCGGCTGCGGTGCGCTGACACTCGTGGTAGTGTTCGGTATTTGTATGCGCAGCGGAAGGGCGATATGGGATACACTCGCGATCAAGGGCTTTGCCACGAAGGAATTCTGGTATCAGGTCACGGAGAGCGAAAGCAAGGGCATCAACTGGGCGACGATACTATTCATCGCCGGAATGATGGTCATGGTAGAGGGTATGGCAAAGGCCGGCTTCTTCCGCTGGCTCTGCATGAAGATAGCCTTCATGGTAAAGTGCAAAACGATACCCGTATTCATCACCTTCATGATAATGGCCGCAGTGCTTTCGATGTTCATCGACTCGATCACAGTTATCATGTTCCTTGCAGCCGTAACCATCGAGCTTGCAGCACTTCTGAAATTCAACCCGATACCGATGATACTCGCAGAGATATTCTGCGCCAATCTCGGCGGCTCGGCTACAATGTGCGGAGATCCCCCGAACATCATCGTCGGCACCTCACTCGGTCTTTCCTTCTTTGACTTCCTCACAAATACCGGAGTCATCGCAGGAGTATGCCTTATCATCTCAGTTGTGTTCTTCTACTTTGCATTCCGCAAGGAGCTCGTTTCCGCTTCCGGAGAAGCTCCCGACATGAGCAAGTTCCCCAAGCCCTCAGAGGCTATCACAAACAAGAAGGATTTCATCGTAAGCAGCATAATCTTCGGCCTTGCGGTAATACTCCTCATAACACACGGCTCAACTCATCTGACCGTTGCTTCCATCGGTCTCTTCATAGCTCTCATCACTATAATCGCCAACGGCAAGGACTCAATAGAGCTGCTGAAGAAGATAGACTACAAGACTCTCCTCTTCTTCATCGGTCTGTTCATCGTAGTAGGCGGCCTTGAAGAGACAGGCATACTCAAGCTCATCGCCGACTTCATCGGCAAGATCAGCGGCGGCAACGTATTCCTGATGATCGGCATCATCCTCTGGATATCAGCTATCGCAAGTGCATTCGTGGACAACATCCCCTTTGCCGCAACCATGGTGCCTGTCATAGAGAGCCTTTCCGCAACTTCCGGAGTTGACCTGCATACCCTTGCATGGTCACTCTCCATCGGTACCGATATCGGCGGAAGCGCAACACCTATCGGAGCATCCGCAAACGTTGTAGGTACATCCGTAGCCGCAAAGAACGGCTATCCCGTAAGCTGGGGACGCTACTGCGCAAAGCTGGCGCCCGCAACAATCATCGTACTGACTATATCAACGATCTATATCTTCGTTCGTTATCTTTAATGCCTGAGGAGGTTTTACTATGTCACAGCTTATCATATCTGTAGGACGTGAATTCGGAAGCGGCGGACGTGTCATTGCCGAGGCTCTTGCAGAGCGCTTCGGGATACCGGTATACGACCGTCATCTTATAACAGACATCGCAGCTAAAACTCACCTCACACCTGAGGAGGTCGAGAAGTACAACGAAGCTCCCAAGCCGCATATCATCTCACGCCGTGTAAGAGGCTTCAGCAACTCGATCGAGGACAACATCGCCGAGATGCAGTTCAACTTCATCCGTGAGAAGGCAGAGTCAGGAGAATCCTTCGTAGTAGTCGGACGCTGCTCAGAGAGCAAGCTCCGTGACTTCAAGTGCCTTGTATCACTGTTCATACTCGGTGACATGGACGCTAAGATAAAGCGTGTCATGGAGGTATACGAGCTCAACGAGGCAGATGCAAAGGAGCTCATTGAGAAGAAGGACAAGAAGAGAAAGCGCTATCACAACTATCATATCAGCCTGCACTGGGGCGATTCGAGACTTTACGATCTCTGTATCAACAGCAGCCGCCTCGGTATAGACGGTACTGTCGATGCCCTGGAGAAGTACATCAGGGCAAGAGTTGAGAATATGGAGAAAGAATAAAAAGTTGTCCCCCGACGTTCAAAACGCCGGGGGATTTTTTATCGTTCCGGATTACTTCTTGTACTGTGATGCGAAGTCGTTTCTTCCAACGCCTTCATAAGATGTGATGTTTGTTCCAGTGAATGCACCAGGTTCGATATTATACTTCTTGCGGTATGTATTTACTCTTGTAAGCTTTGAATCGTTTGCAAATGCACTGTTCTGTATCTTAAGAGGTGTATCAACATTAAGACCGGCTACAGAAGCAGACTGGAAGAATACATAGTTCAGATAGCGGCAATTCATGAATGCACTATTGGCAACAAGTGTTGTTCCGCCGGGGATAGTAACTTCGCTTACATTTGTTCCCTTGAAAGCGCCGACACCGATGGTCTGGAGCTTTGTGTTCAGCTTGATCGTAGTGGAGGTTGTGCTCTCAAATGCATAGTTACCGATTCTCTCGAGGTATGTGCAGCCGGAAAGATCTACCTTCTTGATAGAGCTGCCGTTTCTGAAAGCACCGTCCTTTACCTCTTTCACCTTACACTCCACGCCCTTGATTATTACAGTTGCAGGAGATGAGATCTCTGTGCGGTTGCTGTATCTTCCGGCTAAAACTGCCTTGCGTGCTGAAAGATCGAACTCGTATACAAGGTTATTGAGTATGGCGATCTCCTGACCCTTGCTGTTTTTTGTGATCGATGCTACATTATCACTTGCAGCCTCTGCTGTGATAGCTGTTGTTGCGGCTGTTCCTGCGAATGTTGCTACTGTGGGTGCAGCGCATACTACTGCTGCTGATGCTGCACAGATGATTGCTTTGATTGATTTTCTCATAATAATTTCCCTACACTTTCTTTGATATTTGATATAATGGTTTGTGAGTCTTGCTTCGGATAAATTGTTTCGTCTGATACATTGGTACCCCTGTATCATGCTGTCATATCAGTTTTCCGGTTCGCTGATCCATATAGTGCTGAAACCTTGCTTTATCTTTTGCCTGCTCTGTATGTTATCGGGCTTTTCGCCCGGGATAACCGTTAGCTGTAGTTCCGCTGTGCTTTATTATGCTGTTAAGTACTGTTTGTTTCTGTTGTGTTATTTCGTCCTCTGTACATAAAGACAACTTCCGCCTTCACTGCATTTCACTTTTTCAAAAAAATTTTCTGCATATCTCATGACAGAAACAGGGACACCCATAAAGGATGTCCCTGCACGTTTTATCTTATATAGTACCTGTCGTCATCAGTTCTGCCGAGGCAGCCTCTGCCGACAAGCGCCTGTGTGATCCTTCTGAATCCACAGGGATTTATTACGCCGGCATCCGCCAGCGTCATTGCTGTTTCGGGAGAATCAGCACCGGCAAGCATAAGCTTCATGATGATGTGCTCACGCCTTATCAATGGAATTGGCGGAAAGAACATATTATCCCCTCCTTAGTCCTCCTCCGTAAAGTCAGTTACCTCAACCTCTTCCTCTGTCTCCTCCTCGGGCTCGTAAGCTGCGGGAGCGGGAGCAGCGGCTGCAGGTGCAGAAGGAGCAGGCTTGCTGCCTAAGAAGCCGGCAAGCAGTGCACGGATGTCAACGCCTGTAGCCTCTGTAAGTCCCTCTGTGATCTTTGTGGTGGAGTTTACGATATCTCCGACGAGCTTTGTGGAATTGCCCTCGCCGTACATTGTGATCTTGTCTACGCTTGCGAGCGGAGCTGCAGCGTTCTTTACTACCTCAGGCAGTGCCTTGAAGTACATTTCAAGTACAGCAGCCTCGCCGTACTTCTTCATAGCCTCGGCCTTGGCGTTGATACCCTCAGCCTCAGCAAGACCCTTCGCACGGATAGCATCGGCCTCTGCCTTACCTACGGCAGCGATACCTTCAGCCTCCTGCATACGGGCGAACTTGGCAGCCTCAGCCTCGGCCTTCTGAGCCTCAGCCTCCTGCTCACGCTGGAAACGATCGGCCTCTGCGTCCTTCTTGAGCTGATAGAGCTTAGCGTCAGCCTCCTGCTGTGCACGATAGCGCTCAGCCTCGGCCTTCTTCTTAACCTCAGCATCAAGGGTGCGCTCCTTGACCTCTGCCTCTCTTGTCTTGAGCTCGATCTCCTTCTCGGAAGCAGCGATGTTGGCGTTAGCCTTGGAGATCTCGATGCTTCTTCTCTGCTCCTCCTGCTGGATCTGATATGCAGCGTCGGCAATAGCGAGCTGAGTATCGGAATCCTTCTTGAGTTCAGCCTGACGGATTGCAAGCTCGTTGTTTCTCTGAGCAACCTCTGTCTCAGCGGTAACTCTTGCGTCGTTTGCTTCCTTCTTTGCCTGAGCCTTGGCGATCTCAATCTCCTTCTCAGACTCGGCCCTTGCGATGGCTGCCTTCTTCTGGATAGTGGTGATATTGTCGATACCAAGATTCTCTATAAGGTTCTGGTCGTCAGTGAAGTTCTGAACGTTGAACGAAACTATCTCAAGTCCCATCCTGTTGAGGTCGGGAGCTGCGTTTTCCTGTACCTTCTCAGCGAATGCCTTACGGTCATTAACCATTGATACGAGAGTCATCTGTCCGACGATCTCACGCATATTACCTTCAAGAACCTCACGTGCTACCTTTGAGATATACACTGTGTCCTTGTTGAGGAAGTTCTCAGCGCCGAGCTTGATAAGTACGGGATCGCTGCTGACCTTGATGTTTACGTTTGCGTCAACGTTGATGTTGATGTAGTCAGCGGTAGGAACTGCGCTGGATGTCTTTACGTCAACGGCGATGAGCTGTAATTTCAGCTTGTCGACACGCTCGAAGAAAGGAATCCTTACGCTTGCCTTTCCGATTATTATCTTTCGTCTGAGGCCGGAAATAATGTAAGCAGTATCCGGGGGAGCTTTGATATAACCAAAGGCAAAGATGAGTATTACCAGCAAAGCAACTACTGCGATGATGATGATTGATGTGATATCCATATAGACCTCCTATAACGGTGTACTGAACCGGAACCCTGTGCTCCGGATCGTATGAATGTATTATATATTATTTCTGATATTTTGTCAATACGCATTATTTTTTTGTCATATACCAACATATAGAACAGTCAGACACTGTTATATATATCTCGGGGATTTTTCTGAGGTTCATATGAACCTATACTGCGTTCTTAGGATTTCTGTTATCCCCCAGGGGCAATTGAAACTATGCAATTATATATGCTGCTATTCCAAAATTATATATCAGCCGATGCAACACTTTGAGGATACAGTCCGGAAATAGTCCTCTAATAAATAAACATCACCTATTATATTGCCCGTGCGATAGCCGACTTTAGCCTGCGAGTCCGGACAAAGCAAAAACCGGCAATGGGTGGGAAGAAAGGGGAGAGGGAAAAGAGAGTCCAGAGAGGAAAACCGTAAGGGGAAAGGAGGGAGGGAAATGCCGGTTTTTGCTGCGGTTTTCTTTTTCCCTCCCTCCTTGCCCCGGGAGGTGTTCCTCTTTGGCTTTGTGTGAGATTTTGCAAATCTTGAAATTCAAACAAGAGAAAGAAGAATTATCGTTCTTTTCTTCAATTCATCATAACATCTTACGTGTACCGTTGAATGCCAGAGGGGGAGCCTTCGGGGAAACAGGGTGAAGAAAAGAAAACCGCAGTAAAAGCTGACATCCTCCCCCTTCCCCTACGGCTCCCCCTCTGGACTCCCCCTCACTCTCCCCTTGACCCCCTCCTGTCAGCTTTTGCTTTCT
>JAFZRF010000039.1 GCA_017620025.1 Ruminococcus sp. | reverse complement strand
GCGAAATCTAATTTGCTCACTTGTGAGCTATAGGGTATGAAATGCAGTTGGCAGACTTTTCTCAGCCTCTTAAGGGGCAGTGTCAGTATCAAGCCCTTATAGGGCTTTTGCAAACCACCCGTTCAACGGGTGGTTTTGATTGACAACCGGCTATGTCTGTGGTATAATTCACTTATCAAATCTAAGGAGGAATCCATCATGCCATTCATTAACGTAAAGACAAACGCAGCTGTTCCTGCAGACAAGGCTGAGACAATCAAGGCAGGACTCGGAAAGGCTATAACAGCAGTTCCCGGAAAGACAGAGGCCTGGCTCATGGTCGCTATAGAGGGAGACAAGGCTGTATGGTTCAAGGGTACAGACGCTCCCGCAGCTATGGTCGAGGTAAGCCTTATGGGCGCTGCTTCATCTGCTGCACTTACCGATATGACCGGACGCATCACAGATCTGCTCACCGATACACTCGGACTTCCTGCCGACCGTATCTACGTCAGCTATTTCTCAACGGATCACTGGGGCTGGAACGGCTCGAATTTCTGACACAGCAAAGCCCGGAGAGGTCATAGAACCTGCCTCCGGGCTTGTTTTTATATCATGCTAAGTTCAATTTATACGTGGGGAAAGAGGGCACAGTTGTTGACATTCTGATTGTGTGCATGGTATACTAAACATATCAACTGAAAGGAGCCGACAGAATGATTGTATTTGCATTAGACCTCGAAGGAAATAGAATTTTTATTGATAATGCTAAGAACGGTACTTCGTATTATTGTGAAGAATGCGGGACACGATTGATGGCAAAGAATAATGGCGAGTTTGTGTCTCATCATTTTGCTCATGTTCCTGATGTTACAAATGAGCGTATTCAACGAGAATGTACAGAGAGAAACGAATTGAGAACTGCTAATCAGATGAGTGAATGGCATAAGTATTGGCAGGGGCGTTATCCAGAAGATCGAAGAGAGATTGTTTTTAAACGAGCTTCAAATATTTTTCGAGCTGACATTTTTCTCCCCGAAAAGAAAACAGTGATAGAGTTTCAGCATTCTAAAATTGACATGGAAACATTTCATAATAGAAATGCTTTTTATAATTCATTAGGGTTAAAAGTAATCTGGGTGTTTGATTTTGATACTTTAGACGGAAAATATAAGTATATTCATCCGAATAATTATGATAATTTTATTAGCAAGTTTATTCGCCCTAATCAAACGGTTTATTCTATTGAAAAGGAAACCTATCAAGCTATGTTTGGAAAATGGAAAACACAGAATAATCGTAATATAAATGTACTATTTGTCAGAAGATGGAAGGAATGGACGTTTTATAATTCAATACAATGTGTGACAGGAAGTTTTGATAATCATTTGCCGTTGCATTTATTTGTAGATCCCTTGAGATATAATGAATTCTTAGCATTTATAGGGTTGCAGTAATACCTTACTTTTGTTTTGAATTTTGTTTCAATTTAACAGCAGCACGAAAGTGATATTACCTATTCACAATCAATTCACATCACTGTACCATGTGTGAACCCCCATGGATTCATGGTTTCGGGGTATTGAACACTTTATTTCTTTGATATTATGCACAATGTCAATTGACATTCTTTCAGCATAATGCTAAAATATAAGTGATGGATCATGTATCAAAAATTTCCGCATGATCTGAGAGGGGAAATTATATTATGAAGAAAATCACAAAGGCTCTTGCAGCTTTTGTATCCGCAGCTGCCCTGTCAGTTTCAGGCACAGCTTCTGTGATACCCGCTGTAATGACCAACAATGCTGTTACTGCTCAGGCAGTTGACACTAACAACGATGACTGGCTCCACTGCGAAGGCAGCCGCATCTACGACATGAACGGCAACGAGGTATGGCTCACAGGCGCTAACTGGTTCGGCTTCAACTGTTCCGAGAACTGCCCGCACTACCTCTGGAGCGCAGACGCAGACGACTGTCTGACCGAGATCGCTGACCGCGGTATCAACATCATCCGTTTCCCGATCGCTACAGAGCTGATTGTATCATGGATGAAGGGTTCACCCAACCCGGTAAGCAGCTTCTCCTGCAACTCCGATCCGTCCTTCACCATCAATCCCGATTTCTGCGGACCTGACGGAAAGACTCCCGTTGACAGTATGCAGGTATTCGATATCATGATGAAGAAGTGTAAGGAGCACGGAATCAAGGCATTCATCGATATCCACAGCCCTCATACCGACAACTCCGGCCATAACTACAACCTCTGGTACGGCAAGGCAGGCGTTACTACCGATGTATGGATCGATTCACTGGTATGGCTTGCTGAAAAGTACAAGGACGACGATACACTTCTTGCATACGACCTCAAGAACGAGCCTCACGGCAAGGGTCAGGAGGGCGATGCAGCAGCCAAGTGGGATGGTTCTACAGATGAGAACAACTGGGCTTACGCTGCTACAAAGTGTGCAGAGGCTATCCTCGATGTAAACCCCCATGCTCTTATCCTTGTTGAGGGCGTTGAGCAGTCCCTGAGCGGCGCTCAGGCTGGCGACTACTGGGGAATCGCAGACAGAAGAGACAACTCACCCTACATCGGTGCATGGTGGGGCGGTAACTTCCGTGGCGCAAGAGAGAACCCTATTGTTCCCAAGCAGGGTACATCACAGATAGTTTATTCACCTCATGACTACGGCCCGTCCGTATATGAGCAGACATGGTTCCACCTTGACAAGAGCGCTACAGGTGAAGCATTTAATACACAGAGCCTTCTTGATGAGTACTGGTACGATACATGGGCTTATATCAACGCCGAGGAGATCGGTCCCGAGCTCATCGGTGAGTGGGGCGGACATATGAACAATGCCGCTAACCTCAAGTGGATGACTCTCCTTCGTGACTACATGATAGAGCACCACATCAACCACACATTCTGGTGTCTGAATACCAACTCCGGCGATACCGGCGGACTCTGGGACGGCCTCGGCTTCATGCAGGGAAGCGGTACAACTATCACATGGAACGAGTCCAAGTATGAGCTCTTTGAGAAGGCTCTCTGGCAGACAGCTTCCTCCGGTAAGTACATCGGCCTTGATCACCAGGTAGCACTCGGCAAGAACGGTATCTCACTGAATGACTTCTATGCAAACTACGCAAACAGCGAGGGAAGCAACCTCGACGGCGGCAAGAAGGCAAACGGCACACCCGTAAACTCCGATACACCCGCACCTACAGAGGCACCCAAGACAACACAGGCTACAACAGTTGCTCCCGTAGAAACAACTACAACAGCAGTTGCTACAGAGCCCACACAGGCACCTACAACAGAGGCTCCGAAGCCCACGGAGGCGCCGACCACTGTCAGTACCAGTACACAGGCTCCCACTGAAGCTACCACTGCTGGCAGCACTGATAGTAATAATGCTGCTACTCTTTACGGCGATGCGAACCTTGATCAGAAGGTAAACGTAGCCGACGCAGTTGCAGTGCTCCAGTTCATTGCAAACTCCACAAAGTACAAGCTCGAGGGCGCAGGCCTTGCAAATGCAGACTGCGACGGAGAGGTAGGAATCACAGGCGGCGATGCTATAGCTATCCAGAAGGCAGACGCAGGACTTGTAAAGCTTCCTCTCACCAAGTAAACGTATAACAAAAGCGGCTGCTCCGGCAGCCGCTTCGTTTTTTCAAAACAGGTATTTCTGTAATACACAATCAAACGGGCGCACATTGTGCGCCCCTACACTTCAGAATATCGCCGCAGGCGATACCGATAATTCCGAATTTCAGATGCCGGTTCGTGTAATTATGAATTATGAATTAAGAATTATGAATTAAAAAAGCGGCCGGAGCCGCTTTTTTATTATAACTGCCAGTCCTCACAAAGCTTATTGATATCCTCTGCAAGCTTCCGCATATCTGCATTCGTTCTGCCGGAGGAATCATCGACAAGCTGTGAGAGCCTGTCGGTCGCTGCCTTGAGTGCGGCATAGGCTGCACTGAGATTTGCATAGCCCTCCTTCTTCGGAATCGGGACAGGCTCTGCATCTATAGTCACCTCGCCGGTGATGAGGTCGAATTCCGCTCCGCTGTACGGTGCATATACATCAGCACCGAGGTCGTCACGCAGGCGCTGTGCAAAGGCCTCAGCAGACGAAGCCTCGCCGTGGTTGACGAAGAACTTCTTCACGCCCTTGACAGCCTCCGCCCATTTCAGCAGACCGTTCACATCGGCATGACCGCTGACGCCGGGCAGCTGCTTTATCTCGGCTGCAACACGCACCGTCTCGCCGAAGAGCTTTACCTTCTTGGCACCCTCAACAAGAGCTCTGCCGAGAGTGTTCGTTGCCTGATATCCTACAAAGAGAACTGTATTCTGCTTCTCCCAGAGGTGGTGCTTGAGGTGGTGCTTGATTCGTCCTGCCTCACACATACCGCTTGCGGAGATGATGACCTTAGGCATATTGTTGAAGTTTATCGCACGGGAGTCATCGCTGGTGACAGTGCGGATAAGTCCCTCGAACTCAATGGGGTTTATACCCTTGCGGACATAGGATAGCGCCTCCTCGTCGTAGCAGCTCTCACGGTTGTTGATGAATATATCCGTAGCTTCGTTTGCAAGCGGGGAATCGACGTAGACCTTGAAGCCGTCGTGTCCCTTTACGAGACCGTCTTCCTTTATCTGACGGATGAAGTAGAGCATCTCCTGAGTCCTTCCGACAGCGAAGGAGGGAATGATAACAGTACCCTTGCGGTCGAAGGTAGTCTGAAGCACCTCTGCGAGTGCCGTTACGTAGTCGGTCGGGCGTTCGTGCTCACGGTTGCCGTAGGTCGATTCGATAACGGCATAGTCCGCCTCGTCGATGTACTGCGGGTCACGTATGAGGGGCTGTGCGGTATTTCCTATATCGCCGGAGAATACTATCCTTCTTGTCTCACCGTCCTCTGTGAGGGTGAGAACAATACTCGATGAACCGAGAAGGTGTCCGGCATCACGGAAGAATACCTTTATTCCGGGTGCAAGCTCATACTCCTTTTCGTACTCATGCGGCACGAAGAGTGAGATAGCGCCGAGAGCGTCTTCCATAGTGTAGAGCGGCTCATAGTCCGGCTCACCTCTTCTGTGCGCCTTCCTGCTTCTCCATTCAGCCTCGAACTCCTGGATATGTGCGGAGTCACGGAGCATTACGGAGCAGAGGTTGGCTGTGGCTGTTGTGGCGTGTATCTCTCCGCCGAATCCGCCGGCATAGAGCAGCGGCAGCATACCGGAGTGGTCGATGTGGGCATGGGTAAGGAGCACAAAGTCGATGTGTCCCGGAGCAACAGGCACCTGCACGTTCTCGTAAATGTCCTCTCCCTGCTGCATACCGAAATCCACAAGGAACTTCTTTCCGCAGGCCTCGATATATGTACAGCTTCCGGTGACCTCATGGGTGGCACCGATAAATGTCATTTTCATAGAGTATCCTCCTGTAGAGCTTTTGGCGTATTATCCCGCTACTTTATATTATATCACAATGTGACGGATTTGTCTACTGTAATTTGTATATCATTATCATAAATGGACGATGATATATTGACAAAATGGTAATTTATGCTATAATGAAAATGTGGAAATGCGGATACCGGATCCGCTGAAAATAACTGTGACTGTATATCCGACAAGGAGGAACAAAAATGGGAAAGAAGAAAAAACAGAGCTATGAGCTCGATAAGAATGTGATACTCTTTGCGATAGGAAGCGTACTGCTTGCCGTTCTTACAGGCCTTGTAATGCCCTTTATCACTGAGAAGACTGCCGCAAGAGCCTACAGGAAGAGCTCGGCAGATTCGCTCAGGTGAGGAGATGCCGATGAACGAACTGACCGTAGATCAAGCAGCCCGCACCGCTCTTGAAGAGATAAGGAAGCGAATCAGCGAGCTGAACAAGATAAATATAGCAGTCGTCGGCAAGACTGGCTCCGGCAAGAGCACTCTCATAAACAGTGTGTTCGGCAAGGAGTTCGCAAAGGCTGCGGTAGGCGAGCCGGTGACTACAGAGTTCTGCCGCTACACCACTCCCGACAGCCCCCTTGCCATATACGATTCCCCGGGATTCGATATGTCCGAGAACCGGCCTGTAAAGGTGCGAGAGGGGCTTATCGGCCTTATAAAGAACGGCATAGAGAAGCGTGATATGGATCAGGCGATACACTGTATCTGGTACTGTATCAATACCGCCGCAAACCGTGTTGAGCCGGCCGAGCTTGAATGGCTCACCGAGTTCACAGAAGAGAACAGTAAATACAACGTGCCTGTGATAGTGATACTCACTCAGTCGCAGGACGAGGAGAAGGCCGCCGAGCTGAAGCGCCTTATCGACTCGAAGAATCTGAAGGTAAAGAAGGTGATCCCAGTCCTTGCCCGGGACTATGTGCTCCGCGGACAGGTCATCGTAAGCTCCTACGGCCTTGATGAGCTTGTCGCAGTCATGGGAGCTGTCCTGCCGGACGATCTTCAAAAAACCTGGCAGCACGTCCAGAAAGCAGCTCTTCAGGAGAAAGTGAAATTCGCACAGGGCATCATAGCTACCAATGCGGCAGCGGCGGCAGCAGCCGGTGCGATACCGATACCCTTTTCCGATGCAGCAGTCCTCGTACCTATACAGACGACCATGATAGCCGAGATAACGGCTGTATTCGGCATAGGTGTCAGCAAGGGCTTTATTTCCGCTTTTATTTCCGCCACCATAGGCGCAAGCACCGCCACAGTCCTCGGACGTGCGGCTGTAAGATCGGTGCTGAAGCTGATACCCGTAGTCAACGTCGCAGCCGGAGTGGTCAATGCGGCAGTAGCCAGCTCGCTCACTGTAGCTCTCGGAAATGCCTATGTGCTTATCATGAAGAAGATATTCACAGGCGAATTCACAACGGAGCAGCTCGAGACCGCCGACGGAAGAAAGCAGATAGAGCAGATATTCCGGTCGGAGCTGGAGAAGAAGTGAACAGATGAAAGGGCGCACAATGTGCGCCCTTTTTAATGCTGAATTCAGAATTAAGAATGCAGAATTATTTAGAGCCATAAGCCGTTAGCCTTTAGCCGTTAGCTTTTCAATTCATAATTCTTAATTCATAATGCATAATTGGCGGTATCGCCTGCGGCGATGTATTTAAAATAGGGTAAGACTGTAGGGTTGGCCATTGGCCGTCCGCAAAGTATCATAAACTTTTAGGCTGCCCGTGCGATAGCCGGATTTAGCCTGCTGGTCTTAACAAAGCAAAAGCTGACAGGAGGGGGATAAGGGGCAAGGAAGGGGGAGTCCAGAGGGGGAAAACTGGGGAAGGGGGAGGATGTCAGCTTTTACTGCGGTTTTCTTTTCTTCCCTGGGCTCCCCTGGGTTCCCCCTCTGGCATTGTGAGTACAGGTGTGTTTTTTCGTAAGAGGAAGAAGAGAACGTAAACCCGGTTTAGTGAATAGTGAAGAGTGAATAATGAATAGTGAATAGTATTAACAAGTGGCGGGAGGAGGGGTGCCCGCCCCGTCACCTCATCCCACTTTGTTAACCCACTGAAACAAAAATCGCAACTGCTGAAAAAGTTTCCCGTGTAGGCTTGACTTATTCCCCGTAAGGGAGTATAATTTATATTGTATGGATTATACTCCGGCGGTGACGCCATACGACGCCGCTGCCTTTCAATTTACACTAAAAGTGGAGGTTTTATTACAATGAGCAGAGTTTACAACTTCAGCGCAGGTCCCGCTGTACTTCCTGAGGAAGTTCTCAGAGAGTGTGCAGAGGAAATGATGGATTACAAGGGCTGCGGAATGTCCGTTATGGAGATGTCCCACCGTTCCAAGGTCTATGACAACATCATCAAGGAAGCAGAGCAGGATCTTCGTGACCTGATGAACATCCCCGACAACTACAAGGTTATCTTTGCACAGGGCGGTGCTTCACTGGTTTTTGCAGGCGTTCCCATGAATCTCATGAAGAACAAGAAGGCTGCTTACATAATCACTGGTCAGTGGGCTAAGAAGGCTGCTGAGGAAGCTGAGAAGTACGGCGAGGTAGTAAGAGTTGCTTCTTCTGCTGACAAGACCTTCTCCTATATCCCGGATTGCTCAGATCTCGACATCCCCGAGGATGCTGACTATGTATATATCTGCGAGAACAATACTATCTACGGAACAAAGTTCTGGGAGCTCCCCAACACAAAGGGCAAGGAGCTTGTTGCTGACGTAAGCTCATGCTTCCTCTCAGAGCCTGTTGACGTATCAAAGTACGGCGTTATCTACGGCGGTGTACAGAAGAACGTAGGCCCCTCCGGCGTACAGATCATCATCGTTCGTGAGGATCTCATCGCAGACGGCCCCGCTCTCAGCATCACACCTACAATGATGAACTGGAAGATCCAGGCTGACAACGAGTCACTCTACAATACACCTCCCTGCTACGGCATCTATGTATGCGGTAAGGTATTCAAGTGGATCAAGAAGATGGGCGGCCTTGAGGCTATGAAGGCTCACAACGAGAAGAAGGCTAAGCTCCTCTATGATTTCCTTGACCAGAGCAAGATGTTCAAGGGCACAGTTGACAAGAAGGACCGCTCACTCATGAACGTTCCCTTCGTTACAGGCAACGACGAGCTCGACAAGAAGTTCGTTGCTGAGTCCAAGGCAGCAGGCCTTGAGAACCTCAAGGGCCACAGAAGCGTAGGCGGTATGCGCGCTTCCATCTACAACGCTATGCCTATCGAGGGCGTTGAGGCACTCGTTGCATTCATGAAGAAGTTCGAGGAAGAGAATTCCTGATCATACAGGAACAAACAATATCTGAAAAGAGGTTAGTGAAATGTTCAATATTCAGACACTCAACAAGATCTCCGCAGTGGGAACTGATATTTTTGACAAGAGCAAGTACGCTGTAGCTGATGCACCGGCTAATCCGGACGCTATCATGGTTCGTTCCGCTAAGATGCACGACATGGTATTCGGCGACAAGCTCCTTGCTATCGCCCGTGCAGGCGCAGGCGTAAACAACATTCCTGTTGACCGCTGCGCTCAGGAGGGTATCGTAGTATTCAATACTCCCGGTGCTAACTCCAACGCTGTTAAGGAGCTCGCAATCGCTGCACTCCTTATCTCCTCAAGAAAGATCGTAGAGGCTGCTCAGTGGGCTGCTTCACTCAAGGGCACAGAGGACGCGCCCAAGACTGTAGAGTCCGGAAAGTCCAAGTTCGCAGGCCCTGAGATCGCTTGCAAGACTCTCGGTATCATCGGTCTCGGCGCTATCGGCGGCAAGATCGCAAACGCTGCTGAGGCTCTCGGCATGAAGGTTATCGGTTACGATCCCTTCCTCTCAGTTGGTGCTGCTCTTCACCTTGAGCCTACCGTAAAGGTAGTTACAGATATCAACGATATCTACAAGGAGAGCGACTACATCACAATCCATATGCCTTACACAAAGGATACAGCAAACACTATCGACGCTGAGCAGATCGCAATGATGAAGGACGGCGTTCGTCTCATCAACCTCGCAAGAGGCGAGCTGATCAACAGCGAGGCAGTAGTAAAGGCTATCGCTGACGGCAAGATCGCTAAGTACGTTACAGACTTCGCTGATGATACAGTTCTCGGCGCTGAGAACGTTATCGTACTTCCCCACCTCGGTGCTTCCACACCCGAGAGCGAGGACAACTGTGCTGTTATGGCTGCTCAGGAGCTCATCGACTTCCTCGAGAACGGCAATATCAGAAACAGCGTAAATCTTCCTAACCTCAGCATGAACGCTGTAGGCACAAAGATCTGCGTTATCCACAAGAACGTTCCCACAACAATCGCTTCCATCACTACAGCAGTAGGAAACGAGGGACTCAACATCGAGAACATGGCAAATGCAAGCAAGGGCGACTTCGCTTACACAATGCTCGACGTTATCGGTGATGTTCCTGCTAAGGTTGTAGGCAAGATCAACTCTGTAGACGGCGTTATCCGTGTAAGAGTTATCGAGAAGTAAGATATACTGATAAACAAACCCCGGTCATCTGACCGGGGTTTTTGCGTATATGCACTTTTATTCGGAATGGGTGCACAGTGTGCGCCTCCCTTACACCCGTCCGAAATCAGCAACTTAAACTAACAGCGCACATTATGTCACCCGTGCGATAGCCTGATTTAGCCTGCTGGTCTCAAATAAAAGCAAAAGCTGACAGGAGGGGGTCAAGGGGAGAGTGAGGGGGAGTCCAGAGGGGGAGCCGTAGGGGAAGGGGGAGGATGTCAGCTTTTACTGCGGTTTTCTTTTCCTCACCCTGTTTCCCCGAAGGCTCCCCCTCTGGCTTTGTGAGTACAAGTAAGAGGTATGATAAATTGAAATAAAGAACGAGGATTCATTATTCTTATGTCTGAATTTTCGAGATTTGCAAAATCTCAAACAAAGCCAAAGAGGAACACCTCCGGGGGAAAGAGGGAGGGAAAAAGAAAACCGCAGCAAAAACCGGCATTTCCCTCCCTCTTTCCCCTCTACGGTTTTCCTCTCTGGACTCTCTTTTCCCTCACCCCTTTCTTCTTCCCTTTGCCGGTTTTTGCTTTATTCCAAACACGCAGGCTAAAGTCGGCTATCGCACGGGCAAATTAATGTGGGTTGTCACTTTGGGTAGCAGGCTTCGTTGTGTGTAGGGGGCGGTGCCTACATCGCCCCGCCCCTATATACATGATTCAGGGGCTGCCAAAGGCAGCCCCTTTAATCTCATATTCAGTAAGTCAGATACATCCTGTCATTAATCCGAGAACGAATCATTATGCTTGGCCGGAAGAAGGAACTCCACGGCACGCGGAATGCTCTGTATCACGTTTATCTGCGAATCACCGCCGTATTCGCCGTCCCTTGTCCAGGTGACAGGATCGCCGCCGAGAGAGGTAAATGTTATCTTGCCCGTGCGGAAGAAGCGGATATATTCCTTGTCTATCTCCACGCCGATATTAAGCAGCGAATGCAGTATCTGCTGGAGCTGGACCGGATTCGCCGGCTTCTTTATCAGCGTTACCTCGAACACTCCGTCGTCAAGCAGAAAGTCGTTCATGGAGAGCAGTCCTGCAACGGACGAGGAATTCGTGACCATGCCGAATATGAAATCATCCTCGATGCAGTTATCGCCCCACTCCACACGCATACGCTTAGACCGCAGGTTCGTTACCTGGAGCAGTCCGTTGACAAGGTAGGCTGCATGACCGAATATATTCTTTATCTGCTGCGGAGTCTCATAGGTCACATTGGTAAAGGCTCCGAATGCGGCTATATAGGAGAAATAGGCATCGTTCAGACCGCCCACGTCGCAGGCTCGCGGCACTCCGGTCACTATCCAGCGTGCGGCATCCATAGGGCTTGCGGGTATGCCGAGGCTCCTTGCAAAGTCGTTGGTCGAGCCCGTCGGAATATAGCCTATGGGGATGCGCCTTTCGCTTGACATGATACCCTGCAGGCACTGGCTGAGTGTACCGTCTCCGCCGGCGCATACCAGCATCCCGAAGCCGTTATCGCAGGCATACCTTGCCATGAGAGAGGCGTCGTCGCTGTCCTGAGTAACACGGACAGTAACCTCCCAGCCGGCCTTATTGAACTCATTTATAATCTCACCGAGGTTATCGCCTATTGCGGCCTTGCCTGCGATGAGATTCACAAGAAAATACATTTTCTTCATTTGTTTTCTCCTGTATACAGACGGCTCTGCCGGAAAGAACTACCACTCCCTGCGGCATTGCACTGACGTTTGAAATATGATATAATGAATGTAAAGCATTAATAATTATGGGGGCAATATGAAAAAACGATATCTTATACCGCTCTTGCTCATACTTTTTTCCGCAGTACTGACAGTATGCGGTCGTCTTTCTCAGCCATTTGCTGATTTCTATGCCGCACATATATTCCCGTACATATCAACGCCCTACGCATTCCTGAGCGGGCTGCTGCCGGTAGCGCTCGGTGAGCTGATGATAATTGCCGGGCTGCTGCTCGTCGGCATCGGCATACCTCTGATGCTGATACTGCTGATAGTATGCAAAAGGTCACGCATGAAGGTCGCTCTCACATCGCTTTCCGTCATGCTGTGGGCGCTTGCTTTCGCAGTCACGACCGAGTCTCTCAACTGCTTCACGCTCTATGGCTGCACAAAGTTTTCCGAGAAGTATTTCCGGTCAAAGGAGCACTCTCAGGAGGAGCTTACCGACCTTTACGGAAGGCTTATCCATACCTGCAACGAGCTTGCGGCGCAGGTTCCGAGGGACAGTGAGGACCGCTTCACGCTTACTATAGACCCTGTGGACGGCTCAAAGGCTGCCATGAAGAAGGCTGCTGAGACCTATCCGCAGCTTGCGGGATATTATCCCGACCCGAAGCCGATAATGTTCTCCTTCTTCATGAGCCAGACTGATACGCTCGGTATGTATCTGCCGTTCTCCATGGAGGCAAGCTACAATAACGATATGATGCGTGAGAACCTGCCGGAAACTCTCTGCCATGAGTACGCACATCTAAAAGGCTTCATGCAGGAGGATGAAGCGAACTTCATCTCCTTCGTAGCGACAATGGGCAGCGGTGAGCCGCAGATGCAGTACAGCGGCTGTCTCAATGCGCTTATGTATGTACACAATCAGGTATACCGCAGCGGTATATCGGAGGCCTATCCTCTCAGCTGTGAGATATCGCAGCAGGTAAGGAACGACTGGTTCCGCTTCATGCCTGACAACTACTGGGAGGAGAACAAGGAGAAGGAGATAATCTCAACCGATACAGTGAGTACGGTATCATCCGCCGCTGCTGACACGAGCATGAAGATGAACGGTGTGAGCGACGGCATACAGAGCTACAGCCGCATGGTCGATCTGCTCCTTGATTATTACTATCCGCCGGAGGACTGAACTGCTCCGTATAGTCAGTTATATTATATCACCATGAAGGGTGAATGTCAAACTGTTATACTAAAAGTATTTCCCGATTCTTCATTATTGATACTATGAAAGGGCGCACATCTGTGCGCCCTTTATCATTACTGTTTATTCCTCAGTCTCAGGATTGATCGTCTGGGTGATGCCTGATCTGTCTCCCTCTTCCTCGGGCTCATAGCTGAGGATTATCTTCTTGAGGTCCTCGTTGAGTGTGAGGTTGTAAACGATCTTCATTGCCCTTACGGCATCGGGGATATTGTTGTGTCTGAGGTTGAACTCGGCAAGGTTTGAAGCAAGCTCGATGACTGTCGGGTCTGCGCCGAATGCTATGTCATACTTCTCCATTACCTCTGTGGTCTGCTCGATAGTAGGACGTACAAGGGGGCTGCCCTTGAGGTCTGCAAGGTGCTGCATCTCGAGCGGTATAGCCGGATTAGGAGCGAATCTCACGCTTGCAACGTAGAATGCGGCAGCATCCTCGAACTCACCGAGGTCTGTGAGTCCATAGCCCATATTCGCGTAGCAGCGGGCAATGGCAACAGGTGAGGAGCATATCTTCAGAGTCTCTCTCGTTATTTCGGTCAGCTTCTTGAAGTTCTTGGTTATCTTGTAGATCTCTGCCATCTCGAATCTCGGAGCAACGTCTACGGGATTGAAGGCTATTGCCTTCTCAAGTACGGGCAGAGAATCGATAGTACCGCCTGTCTCAAGGAGAATGAAAGCGTATGTGGTGAGGTAGGTAGAGAAGTCGAAGGGAGCACGCTTGAGTGTCTTCTCCGACTTGAAGAGATGCTGACAGAGCTCGTCCTCAAAGGGGTTCCTGAGTGATACGAACTTCTCCGTATCGGTCTCTGCATACTCAACGGTTATCTTCTTGTAGAGCTTCTCTGCAAGGGGCTTGGCGGCAAGGAGATCATGCTCACGCATCAGCTTGTTGATGCGGTCATAGATATCGTCAAGGCGCTCACCGTCAATCGTTGTGAGACGCTCGATCTCTTTTCTTCTTGCCTCGGGGAGGTTCTCGAGCATGAGCTGCTCAGCAGCCCTGAAGCCTTCGGTGTTTCCGTCCTTTGCAAAGCGCTCTGCTGCCTCACGCAGTATCTTTTCGTTCTCCTCACGGGAATCGCCGAGCTTAGCCTTCAGCTCAGCAATGAT
Source organism: Ruminococcus sp. (assembly GCA_017620025.1). GTDB lineage: Bacteria > Bacillota > Clostridia > Oscillospirales > Ruminococcaceae > Ruminococcus. Next base: position 23,470 of record JAFZRF010000039.1, on the reverse strand, counting down.
ATCGTTATTTGACATATAGGGTACCTCGTTTCTTTGCAGAAGCGCTGAACACTTTCATGTTCAGCGCTTCGTTTTAGTATTCGGTTTTTACGGATCAGAGACCTCTCTTGGCCATGTCCTTCTTGAACTTGGCATCGATCTTATCCTGCTTCTTTTTGGCCTTCAGCTCGGACTTTGTAAGGAATCTCTCATCCTCTACAGTACGCATGGGAGGTCTTGAAGAAGCCTGTACGGGACGTCTTGAAGACGGCTTGTATTCGTCAACGTGGAAATTAGCTCCGCCGGCAGGGCCCTGCTGTCTTGCAGCAGCCTCAGCCTGCTTCTGCTTGTAGCTTGTGTCGCCCATAGCAGCGAGTACGTCCTCAACTGAGCCGAGAACTCTTGTATGCTGCTGGAGACCCTGAGTATCGGTAAGGCTCTGGTTTGCATAAGCCTTTGCACCGGAAATAGCACTGATGAATGTCTGTGAAGCACCCTTGTTGTGCTGGTGTACAGCGATCTTGGATACGTTCTGGACATCGGCAACGTTAGCGTTTGCAGCAGCGATCTTCTGGCCTATTGTGAGGTTTGAAGGATCAGTAGGCTCGTTGAGGATCTGATTGATAAGAGCTGCATTCTGGCCTGTGCCGAGTGATGTAGCACCGATAGTGGACTGCATACCTGAGTATGCGGGAGCTGCAGGCGGGATAGGCATCTGCTGACCCGGCATGGGAGCGTAAATCGGCTGGCCGTTCTGATCGTAGCCTGTGAGCTGCATCTGGATGTATGTATATATCGGCTGGTTTGCAGCATCATAGCCTGCAAACTGGGGAACTGTAACGATGGGCTGAGCAGCGCCTGCGGGAGGAACTGCACCTGCGGGCATTACCGGAGTACCGGGCTGTACTGCTGCGGGCTGTGCGGGAGCCTTAGGAGCAACAGGAGCCTTGGGAGTAACGGGAGCCTGCGGGATAACGGGAGCAGCGGGCTGAGGTCTTACCTGAGCAGCGGCTGCGGATACGATATCCTCTATAGCGGCTGTATCATCGTCTGTATCGAGGAGCTCGGAATCGTCAACGTCCTCTTCCATGAAGTCCTCGTCAGAGAGACCGGTGTTATAATCATCGGATACTGCCTCGGGAACAACGATCTCGTCAGCAGCGGATGAGATATCAGCGAGTATGGGAGCTGAGATATCGTCAAGTGCGGGAGCAGCAGCGGGCTGTATCGGAGCAGCTGTCTGTCCGGGTGCGGGGAAGCTCAGATCGTCCATGCCCATAGGAGCCGGAGCTGCGGGAGCTGCGGGCTGTGCCGGAGCTGCCTGAGGAGCCTCCTGTCCGCCGAAGCCGAAGAGCTGGTTTGCAAGACGGTCCCACTCGGAGTTGCCGGAATTGCCGGGCTCTGCCTCTGCGGGTGCGCCTGCGGGAGTCAGTGCATCAGCAGCAACGTCTATAACATCGGAATTGTTGTAAGCGCTGGGTGCTGCGGGAGCACTGTTATTGCTGAAGATGTCGAGCTCAGAGCTGGGCTTGGCACCTATTGAGAACATATTCATTATATCGTCGCCGGAGTTCACAGCGGGAGCAGGCTGCTGTACCTGAGGCTGAGGAGCGGGCTCGGGCTGTGCCGGAGCGGGAGCAGGTATAGCAAACTGTGCGAGGAAGTCGTCCTGAGGAGCGGCTGCCTGCGGAACGGGAGCTGCCGGCTTCGGGATAGCGAACTGTGCGAGATAATCGTCATCGTCAGCGGGTGCAGCTGCGGGTGCGGGTGCCGGAACAGCGAAGGGGTCATCCAGAGGTGTCTGGGGCTGAGCCTGAGGCTGGGGCTGGGGATTTCTCGGCTTGGGCTGAGCAGCGATGAATGCGCTGAACTCATCCATGGGCTTCTCCTCAGCGGGCTTCTGAGCAGGTCTCGGACGCTCTTCCTGTGCGGGCTCGTTATAGCTGTTGCCCTTGTACTCAGTGCCGCCGCCGTAGTTATTGCTGCTGCCAGTGTACTCAGTACCGCCGCCGTAGTTGTTGCTGCTGCCTGTGTATTCGGTGCCGCCGCCGTAGTTGTTGCTGCTGCCTGTGTACTCAGTGCCGCCGCCGTAATTATTGCTGCTGCCCTTGTACTCGGAACCGCCGCCGTAGTTGCTGCTGTTTGAAGCACTGCTGCCTCTGTATTCAGTACCGCCGCCGTAATCACGTCTGTCACGTCTGTCGTCGTGGCGCTGGTTACCTGTGATCTTTGCAGTTGTATTTCCGAGGGGAACGATGCCCTCGTCCTCGATGCCTCTCTTGGCACGGAGCTTCTCCTCCTTGAGGAGCACTTTCATTTCCTTCTGATCGGCCTTGATCATTTCCTTTGCGATCCTTGCCTTGCACTTCTCGCAGGTGATCTCGCCCAGGTCAGTCATAAGATGAGTTCTGCGGAACTTGGTAGCGTTCTCGGACTTCTGCAGGTTTATCTTACAGCCTGTGAATTTTCCGTTGAATGTACCATGGACCGTGTCATTGAAGGAAGTAGTAACAAGTGTAACATCCATAATGCTCTCCTTAACGCAGTACAGCGGGTATGAGGAACACCGGAAAGAGCAATACAGCGACTGTATGAACCGGTGCGTGACCTGCGCAGTGACCTGCGTCTGCCGCTTTACGGCAGCGGCTTGCCGATTTCTTGTGACCGGTCGGGCGGTCGGACGATATCCCGCATATCACGAACGCAGTCCGGCCTCCGGACAGACGTCAGATATGCGGGCACTATTCTTAATCATATTATACCTGATACGACAAAAAAAATCAACACTTTTTTAATAATAAACTGCGGAAATTATACCGATTTTAATTTTTTCGTAGAAAACAACAAATCGTTATCAGGTTTTTTATCCATAATGTCCTGTTTAAAATGACTAAAGACGAAGAATATATACATTTTTTCAGACAAGCATAGTAATTTGATATAACTTTACGCCGGAGGAAGGGTATTTCCGGATACGGCGAAATTTTTTCAAAATATCTCTTGCAGTATCGGGATAATTGTAGTATAATTAATAGTGTATTTGCCGGAGAGGGTAATGCGCTTTCCGGATACTATATAAAGAGGGAGGATATTATGAAACTGCTTTCCATAGTTGTGCCCTGCTATAACGAGGAGGAAGTGCTTCCTCTGTTCTATGAAGAGATAACAAAAGTCACATCACAGATGGCTGAGACCTACCCGGAGCTTGATTTCGAGTTCCTTTTCATAAATGACGGCTCAAAGGACAAGACCCTTGAGATATTCCGTTCTCTTGCGGATCAGGACAGGCGTGTCCGCTACATCTCCTTTTCGAGAAATTTCGGCAAGGAGGCCGGTATGTATGCCGGTCTGAGCAATGCGAAGGGTGATTTCGTCGTTGTAATGGACGCCGATCTCCAGCATCCGCCGGCATTCCTGCCCGAGATGTACAGCTACGTGAGGAACGGCGAGTACGACTGCGCCACCACACGCCGCACCAGCCGCAAGGGCGAATCGAAGGTGCGTTCATGGTTCGCCATGAAGTTCTACAAGATCATGAACAGGATATCACAGACCGAGATCGTGGACGGAGCGCAGGATTTCCGCTTCATGACCCGTCAGATGGTAGATTCGATACTTGAGATGAGCGAGTACAACCGCTTCTCCAAGGGTATTTTCAGCTGGGTGGGCTTCAAGGTGAAGTATATGCCCTATGAGAATGTCGAGAGAGCAAAGGGTACGACCTCCTGGTCCTTCTGGGGACTGTTCCGCTATTCGATAGAAGGTATCATCGCCTTTTCCACAGCGCCGCTTCTCGTGGCAATAATACTCGGCATGATAAGCTGCTGTGCATCGCTGATACTCTTCATCATCGCCATTATATGCGCTTCCGGCGGACTTGCCCTTGCAGGCCTTATAACGCTCATCGGCGGTCTTGATATGATATGCACTGGCATACTCGGTCAGTACATGGCGAAGACCTACCTTGAGACCAAGGGACGTCCGATATACATCGCCAGCGAGACCGAGGAGAGCTACCGCAGCAAGAAGGCGGCCTCCGGTCTTTGATAGAAAATGAATAAGCGTACAAAACTCGTCGTGTCCCTGCTGTTCGTAGTCATAATCATACTTGCAGCAGCGGTAACACGTTTCTATTCGTCAGTGCCGGATGAGGTCAGCGGCGGAGTCAATCAGCCCGAGATCTCCAAAAGGATCGCCTCCGATCCGGACGGCAACGATATCTTCGAGGACAGCAGCGGGCTCTGCGGCATACTTGACAGCCGTGACAGAGTCATCGTTGCTCCCGAATGGCTCGAGCTTTCCTTTGCCGGAGATGATACCTGCATCGCCTCAAAGAGGATAGGCGGAAAGGTGCTGTTCGGCTGTATAGATTTCGAGGGCAACATCACAGTGCCGTTTATCTACAGCAGCATAACGCATCACCAGAAGGACGGCTTCACGTTCTATATCGGCGAAGCAGCTGCGGACGGACAGTTCGTTGTCTATGACAAGAGCTTCATCCCGGTATTCCGCCAGTCGTGGACGGGGGCGAAGTTCTCCGACGGCAAGCTTATACTCGTCGATAAGGGCGGCATATTCACCTACGGCATCACTTCCGGCGGTGTGGTATGCGAGAGGGCCAAGCTTTCGGGCGAGAGCCTCGGATGCGCCTATACGATGGAGGTAACGAGCCAGATAATCCTCCAGAAGCTCAGCACACAGATGCTTGAGAAGATGGTCAGCGATACTGGAGTATACCTTGAATTTGCCTATACAGGCAACGAAGACCTGCTCGGACAGATAACCTCAGCGACACGAGCCTTCCAGCAGCTCTATCCCGATGATCACAAGATACTCGAGAAGGAGCTGAAGGGCGTCAATGAGATATACATATACAACACACGTCTTGACAACGGCAGTTCGGGATATGCGATATCGGTCAAGGCTGATACGGAGATAACCTACTCCGATGAAAATGACGGCAAGACCAAAAAGCTCACAGAGGAATGCGCCGCCAAGGTAACATTCTCGGGCGGCAGCCTCAATGATCTGATCGCAGTATCAGGCTCATTCAACAAGGAGAGCCCCGATTATCCGAAGCCGGAGCCGCCGCAGACGCAGGAATACGATCCGGAGACAGGAGAGCCGCTGACACCGCAGCCGGAGACACCGGAGGACGTGCAGCCGGAAACTCCTCAGGCCGGGGAGCAGGAGCTGTATCAGCAGGAGGAGACCGTGATACAGGCTGAATAATGTAATAACCGCCGGTATTCCCGGCAGACAGGAGATATATTATGTCAATGAAAGTTGCAGTAATCATGGGAAGCGACAGCGACTTCCCGGTAGTAAAGTCAGCACTTACAGAGCTGAAGAAGTACGGCGTTGAGTTTGAATGCCGTGTAATGAGCGCACACCGCACACCCGCAGAGGCAGCAGAGTTCGCTTCATCAGCAAGAGAGAACGGCTTCGGCGTCATCATCTGCGCCGCAGGCATGGCAGCTCACCTTGCCGGAGTAGTGGCAGGACACACCACTCTCCCCGTTATCGGCATACCCATGAAATCAAAGGCTCTCGAGGGCATGGATGCCCTTCTCGCAACAGTCATGATGCCCCCCGGAGTACCTGTAGCCACAGTCGGCATTGACGGAGCAAAGAATGCAGCCGTACTTGCAGTACAGATACTCGCCCTTTCCGATGCAGCTCTCGCAGAGAAGCTCGCAGCAGAGAAGAAGGCAATGGCTGAGGGCGTTATCGCCAAGGACAAGGCATTACAGGAGCAGATCGCTGCTTTATGATAAAACCCTACCGCACAGTACTATTCGATCTTGACGGCACACTTACAGATTCCCGTGAGGGAGTGATAAACTGCCTCCGCCACGCCTCTGACGTAATGGGCTTTGATATGCCTGAAGATACCGACCGCTTTCTCGGCCCGCCGCTGCAATGGTCCTTCCGGAACCTCTGCGGCATGGACGAAGAACAGTCCGCCGAGGCTGTGAGGGTATTCCGTGAGAGATACAGCACCATAGGTCTTTTCGAGAACCGTGTATACGACGGCATCCCGGAGCTGCTCGGGCGCCTCAGGGATAACGGCATAAGCCTTCACGTTGCCACCTGCAAGGTGGATACCTACGCTGAGAGGATAATGGAGCGCTTCGGACTGATGCAGTACTTCGACATTATCGGAGGAGCAGGCATCGACGGCACACGCATCGAAAAGCATGAGGTCATAGACTACGTTCTCTCCCGGGCCGGCATCACTGACCGCAGCAGCGTGCTGATGCTCGGCGACAGGCTCAACGATATCGCAGGAGCACACAGGGCGGGCATAGACTGCCTCGGGGCTCTCTGGGGATACGGCAGCAGGGAGGAGCTCGAATCCGGCGGAGCGGAGCTCATAGCAGATACGCCGCAGCAGGCGGCAGACATCATTACAGGGAGGTAATACAGCCATGTTTGATAAGGAAAAGAAGAAAAAGGACCGCGGACGTTTCATAGTAACTCACGAGCAGAAGCTCGAGAAGACATACGGCCTCGGCGCCCTTCATGTAATTGTTGATACAGTTACCGGCGTGAATTACATAAACACTGTCGGCGAAGGCTATTCCGGCCTTACACCCCTGCTCGACGGCAGAGGAAATGTGGTCGTTACACCTGAGTACATCGGCTGCGGAGAAGAGGACAACATCTCCGACTGAACAAGCTTACAATTCCCGTAATACAGCGGGATTGCACATACACATTCATATAATTCTCAAGGAGGAATTTCAAAATGGAAAACATTGAAAAGAAGGAACAGCTCTACGAGGGCAAGGCAAAGAAGGTATTTGCAACAAACGATCCCGATCTTGTAATCGTTGACTACAAGGACGATGCCACAGCCTTCAACGGCGAAAAGAAGGGCACTATCTCCGGCAAGGGCGTTATCAACAACCGCATGACAAACTTCATGTTCAAGATGCTGGAGAAGGAGGGCGTTCCCACTCATCTCGTAGAGGAGATCAGCGACCGTGAGACTATTGTAAAGAAGGTTTCCATCGTTCCCCTTGAGGTAATCATCAGAAACGTTGCCGCAGGCAGCTTCTCCAAGAGAATGGGCGTTGAGGAAGGCAAGAAGCTTCTCTGCCCGATCCTTGAGTACAGCTACAAGAACGACGACCTCGGCGATCCCTTCATCAATGACTACTATGCACTCGCACTCGGCATTGCAACAAAGGAAGAACTCGATACAATCGCAAAGTATGCCTTCAAGGTAAACGAGTTCATGGTAAAGTTCTTCAAGGGTCTCAACATCGACCTCATCGACTTCAAGATCGAGTTCGGCAAGACCTCTGACGGCACTATCATCCTCGCTGACGAGATCTCACCCGATACCTGCCGTTTCTGGGACAGCACAACTCACGAGAAGCTCGACAAGGATCGTTTCCGCAGAGATATGGGCGGCGTAGAGGAAGCATACCAGGAAATCATGAAGCGTCTGATGGGAGAATAAGGATATGGGTGGATTTTTCGGAGCTGCATCCAAAAACGACTGTATAATAGACGTATTTTACGGAACCGATTACCACTCACATCTGGGTACCCGCAGAGGCGGAATGACCTCCTACTCTCCGGATCTCGGCTTCCAGCGCAACATCCACAGCATAGAAAACTCTCCCTTCAGAACGAAGTTCGAGAACGACGTTGTGAATATGCGCGGAAAGCTCTGTATCGGCTGCATCAGCGATACAGACCCCCAGCCCATCATGGTACGTTCTAAGCTCGGCCTTTACGCAGTATGTTCCGTAGGCATCATCCGCAATGCGGATGCGCTCGTTGAGGAACTCCTTGAGAAGGGCTGTGCAAACTTCGAGTCCATGAGCAGCGGAAACATCAACTCCGGCGACCTCATCGGCGCACTCATCGCCCAGAAGTCCGGCTTCGTCGAGGGTATCCGCTATGCACAGAGCAAGATAGACGGCACCATGTCGCTTATAATACTCACAAAGGACGGCATAATAGCTGCAAGAGACGAGTACGGCAGACTGCCTATCGTCATCGGCAAGCGCTGGGACGGCTACTGCCTTTCCACAGAGTCCTTTGCCTTCCAGAAGCTCGGCTACGAGACATACAAGGAGCTCGGCGCCGGCGAGATAGTAAAGCTCACCGAGGACAGCTGCGAGGTCCTTGATCCCGGCGATCCCTCCAAGCTGAAGATATGCACCTTCATGTGGACATACTACGGCTACCCCACAGCGGTATACGAGGGCGTCAACGTAGAGGTCATGCGTACCCGCAACGGTGAGATAATGGCCGAGAACGACATCAACAACGGCTGCCTGCCGGATGTTGACTATGTATGCGGAGTACCGGATTCCGGCACACCCCATGCCATCGGCTATGCAAACAGGAGCGGCATACCCTTTGCCCGCCCCTTCATAAAGTACACCCCCACATGGCCAAGAAGCTTCATGCCTACCAACCAGAGTATGCGCAACGTCGTTGCAAAGATGAAGCTGATACCGGTACACGAGCTCATCGAGGGCAAGAGACTGCTCTTCGTTGATGACAGTATCGTAAGAGGTACACAGATGCGTGAGACCGTAGAGTTCCTCTACGAGAACGGCGCCAAGGAAGTTCATATGCGTTCTGCCTGCCCGCCTATCATGTACGGCTGCAAGTACCTCAACTTCTCACGCAGCCACTCCGAGCTGGAGCTTATCGCCCGTCAGATCATACATGAATTCGAGGGCGAGGAGGGCGTGAAGTATCTTGCTGAGTACAGCGATTCCTCTACAAAGAGAGGAAAGAGTCTCCGTGACGAGATATGCCGCAGACTCAAGCTGACCTCACTCGAGTTCCAGTCTCTCCCCGGAAAGGTAAAGGCTGTAGGCATCGACGAATGCAAGCTCTGCACCTATTGCTGGAGCGGTAAAGAATAAGTTGCAGGGATCCGTGATCCGTGATCCGGAATCACCGAATATACGGCCGTAATTCCGGTCACGGCCCGGGTCTCTGTTTTTTCCGACTTAGATATGGAGGTATTAGATCAATGAACAACAACAGTTTTTCCGAGAGCTACAAGAAGGCAGGCGTTGACGTAACAGCAGGCTACAAGGCTGTAGAGCTGATGAAGTCACATATCGCCCGCACCATGACTGCCGGCGCTCTCTCTGGCATCGGCGGCTTCGGCGGCCTCTTCGAGCTCGACACAACAGGCATATCCAAGCCCGTACTCGTTTCCGGCACAGACGGTGTAGGCACAAAGATCAAGATAGCATTCGTTATGGACAAGCATGATACAGTAGGTATCGACTGCGTTGCCATGTGTGTAAACGACATCATCTGCTGCGGTGCAAAGCCCCTGTTCTTCCTCGACTATATTGCCTGCGGCAAGAACTATCCCGAGAAGATCGAGAAGATCGTTGCCGGCGTTGCAGAGGGCTGTGTACAGGCAGGCTGTTCCCTTATCGGCGGAGAGACTGCGGAGCATCCCGGTCTTATGCCTCTTGACGAGTACGACCTTGCAGGCTTCTCTGTAGGTGTGGTAGACAAGGACAAGATCCTTCAGCCCGATACACAGAAGGCAGGCGACGTTCTCATCGCTATCAAGTCCAGCGGCGTACACTCCAACGGCTTCTCACTTGTAAGAAGCGTATTCGATATCAATCAGCAGAACCTCAATATGCACTTCGACGATCTGGGTATGTCCCTCGGCGAGTGCCTGCTGACTCCCACACGCATCTACGTCAAGGCACTTCTCAGCCTTATCGATGCAGTGAACGTAAAGAGCGTATCCCACATCACAGGCGGCGGCTTCTACGAGAATATCCCGAGAGCCCTCCCGAAGAACCTTGCAGCAAAGATCGAGCGTGACGCAGTAGACGTTCTCCCGATCTTCAAGCTCATCGCAAGGGCAGGAAATATTCCGGAGCGTGATATGTTCAACACCTTCAATATGGGTGTCGGCATGATCGTATCCGTTGACAAGAACGATGCCGACAAGGCAGTCGAGGTACTCAAGGCTGCCGGCGAGGACGCTTACGTTCTCGGCGAGCTCGTTGAATCAGAGGAAGGCGTTATCATCTGCTGATGTACCTTCTTCTCATATCAGGCATAATCGTGCTCCTGCTCGGGCTGGCGGTCATAGCCGCCGGTATCCGGCAGGGCACATCACGCATATCCGCCGAGGAGCGGTACGAAGAGGCCGAAGGCTTTGTCACAGAGATGAAGTCCCGCCTCACCGTGCATACCGTGAACCTTATACCGCTCATCACAAGGGAATACAGCGCAGTCGTGCAGTTCATGACAGCGGAGGGAGAGGAGTATACAGTCCCCATGCCCTATGTTCTCAGAGCCTCGGCAGAGTACAGGGACGAAAGAGCTTCCTATGAGAACGGCACACCCGTTTCCGTGAAGTATTCCCCCGATGATCCGGAGATCTGTTTCGTCGGCGATAAGAGGGGCTTCCGTGTGCGTGAGATAATATACAGGATAATTGCGGCAGTACCGCTGCTGCTCATCGGCTACGGACTTATCTGGTGGCATTTCCACATATAAGGTTGTGATAGTAGTGAAAAGGCTGATACCGCTTCTGACATCATCACTGATACTTGCTGCATCTGTATCCGGAGCGCCGTATACAAGGGCAGCCTCCGACCCGAAGGACATAAACGGCGACGGCGTCGTTGATGCCTTTGACGTGGTTGCCGGTCGCAAAGCCGGCATATCTGCGGAGGAGCTGAATGCCGTGGCGGATTTCGTCCTCGGCAAGCGGCCGGAGCCCGTGCTCAACAGCGACGGAGTCCTCATTGACGAGAGCTGTATCCTTGAGCCGAAGGGGACAGTGCACACCGGCGAAGGCACCTTCTACGGAGGCGGCTATGTCGGCGGCTGTGCCATGCTTGATCCGGTATCCGAGGATTACTGGATAGTAGCCATGAACCTTGCGGACTACAACGAGGGACAGCTTGCAGGCGCATACCTTGAAGTCACCGGCGAGCTCGGCACGATAAATATGCTGGTCACGGATCTTCTGCCGGAGGGCAAGAAGGGCGACCTTGACCTGTATGTCGATGCCTTCCCGCTGATAGCTCCCGCCGAAAAGGGCAGAGTCCCGGTAAGCTGGAAGATAGTCCCGCTCGACACCGCAGCAGACGCGCCTGTCTGCTATAAGTACAAGGAGGGCACCACGGAGTTCTGGTGCGGAGTGCAGGTGAGAAACCACCGCTACCCCATAACCCGTCTGGAGTACCTCGACGAGAACGGCAGCTTCAAGGAGATAGGAAGACGCCGCTACAATTACTTTGAATCAAACGAAATGGGCACAGGTCCGTTCACATTCCGCATAACAGACATCTACGGTCAGGTGATCATAGACGAGGGTATCCCGCTCTCCTATGATGACACAGAGATAATACCGGGGCACGTACAGTTCCCCGAGTAACCGGAGGAAGAAATGAAGGTTGAAAAAATCGATTATGTCTGGGCTGTCCTGTCGCTGGTAACAGTTGCACTGACTTTCTCGAAGGGCTGCCTTTCGATAGGCGTGATCATCATATATGCTATGATGGTGTCTGTTTTCCTTTACCATATCAATACGGTAAAGCAGCAGATATCCGGCACGACGGAAACACTCGGCGTGATAAAGGATTATCACACTTCCGAGAAGACCAAGCTGTATTACCCGATAGTGACATACGAGACCGAGGAGGGCAGAACGGTCACCTCGGTATGCTCCTTCGGAGACACCGAACGCCGGTATGAGACCGGCAGCACGGAGGTAGTGCGCTACGATCCGCTCGATCCGATGTTTTTCTATTTTGCAGAACGTGAGGACGAGCTTATTTCCCCATATAAGAACTACATCATCTTCGGCGGTATCATTGCTGTCATTCTCTTCCTTGTGGTAAGAGCAATGTTCGGCGGCTGATAATACAGGAGGCATAAAGAAATGAAGAATATAGTCGTGCTGGTATCCGGCGGAGGAACAAACCTTCAGGCGCTCATCGACGCACAGGATTCCGGTATTATACAGGGCGGCAGGATAACCTGCGTTATCTCCTCCAAGCCGGGAGTATTTGCCCTTGAAAGAGCAGCAAAAGCAGGCATACCGTCACGTGTGATACCCCGTAAGGAGTACCCCGACAGCCTTTCCTACAGCAAGGCGATACTTGAGGCACTCAACGAGGAGAAGGCAGACCTTGTAGTACTCGCAGGCTTTATGACGATACTCGACGAGTGCGTGACAAAGGCCTATGCCTATAAGATAATAAACGTGCATCCGGCTCTTATCCCTTCATTCTGCGGCGAGGGCTTCTACGGACTGAAAGTCCATGAAGCTGCTCTTGCATACGGAGTAAAGGTGAGCGGAGCTACCATACATTTCGTCAACGAGAAGGCAGACGCCGGAGCTATCATACTCCAGGGCACAGTCAATATCGAGAGCGACGATACTCCCGAGATACTCCAGAGACGCATCATGGAGAACGTCGAGTGGAAGCTCCTCCCGAAGGCTGTCTCCCTCTTCTGCCAGGACAAGATAGAGATCGTTGACGGCAAGGCATACGTGAGGGAATGATATGGGTACCCTTATTGACAGCCTGAAACAGAAGCAGACCATACAGAAGCTTTTCCTCTGCTTCATGATGTATGCCGTGCTCGGCTGGTGCTATGAGGTCATACTCGAGACCTTCATATACAAATGGGGCTTCTCCAACAGAGGAGTACTCTTCGGCCCCTACTGCCCGGTATACGGCGTGGGAGCGCTTACCTTCCAGCTTCTCTTCGGGAAGTTCAAAAAGAAGAAGTACAGCCTCCCCTTTGAGATACTTGTCAAGCCGGTGCTGATATTCCTCGGCTGTATGGCGGCGGCAACTCTGATAGAGCTGATCGCAAGCTACATACTCGAGGCGGCAACGGGCGGCTGGCCGTGGCAGACCTACGCAAGCTACAAATACAATTTCCAGGCAAGGATAGCCCTCTCGACCTCGGTGAGGTTCGGACTCGGAGGACTTCTCTTCATGTACATAGTACAGCCCTTCTTTGACTGGCTCCTTTCAAAGCCGTCAGGGAAGACGATAAACATCATCGCACTCATTACGGCGCTTATAGTCGCCGCTGACTGCATATACACATTCTTTTTAAAGTAAAGGAGAATCGCTATGAAAAAGCTCGATCTTGCAACCCAGCTCAACACAAATGACTACCCCGGAAGAGGTATCGTTATAGGTAAATCCGCAGACGGAAAGTACGCAGTTACCGCTTACTTCATCATGGGAAGAAGCGAGAACAGCCGCAACCGTGTATTCGTTGAGGACGGCGAGGGCATCCGCACACAGGCATTCGATCCCTCCAAGCTCACAGATCCCCACCTTATCATCTACTCTCCCGTAAGAGTTCTCGGCAACAAGCTCATCGTTACCAACGGTGACCAGACCGATACTATCTATGAGCTCATGGACAAGCAGTACACCTTCGAGCAGGCTCTCCGCACCCGTGAGTTCGAGGACGATGCTCCCAACTACACACCCCGTATTTCCGGTATCCTCCGTTTCGGCGAGGAGGGCTTCAACTACGCAATGTCGATACTCAAGAGCGCAAACGGCAATCCCGATTCCTGCCAGCGCTTCACATACTCCTACACCAACCCCGTAAACGGCGAGGGACACTTCATCCATACATACATGGGCGACGGCAGTCCGCTCCCGAGCTTTGAGGGCGAGCCTGAGCTGGTAGGTATTTCCGGAAGCATAGACGAGTTCACTGATATGGTATGGAACAACCTCAGTGAGGCAAACAAGGTATCCCTGTTCGTTCGCTTCGTAGACCTTGAAACAGGCAAGTACGAGACACGCATCGTAAACAAGAACAAGTAAGACGCTATGAATCTCGATACCGTAAAATGTCCCGGCTGCGGAGCTGACATCACCTTCCGCAAAGGATCGCGTACTTCAAAATGTGAATACTGCGGTTCTGTAGCCACACTCGGCAATGCACTCGAGGCTCTTGAGGCCGATGCCGAGCTTGACCGCCGTGTTGCAGAGATTGCCGAGCGTGAGGCAGAGGTAAAGCGCCATGAGAATGCGTCGGCGGATTACAGGGCAGCTATGGAAAAATGGAAGAAAAAGGGCCGCATCCCTGTTATACTGTCAGGCGTTCTGTGGTTCCTCGGCGGTATGCTGCTGGAGTTCGATCTTGACGGCTGGGGAGTGCTGATGATACTCGCAGCATTCGGCATATTCTTTGCAGCTCCGGTAGTCTTGGCTGCATCAGAGCCCGACGGCAGCAGGCTGCCCGGCTCTCCCGCACCTCCGCCGAAGAAGTTTGCAACAGCTCTGAAGTATTACGGACTCTGCTTAGCCACATCGGCTGTAGGACTTATCGCAGCGGCGATCATTTCCGTTACGCTTATAGAAAAGTAAGGTATGAGTACATCCATGAAATGCCCGTCCTGCGGAGCTGATATACATTACGGAGTTTCACAGCACCACGCACAGTGTGAGTACTGCCACAACTGGTACAACGTACCGGACGGCACTCCCTATGTGCCCGTTCCCGAGCCGGAGCCCGCACCCGAGCCGGTACCGGAGCAGAAGCCCGAGACAGAGCCCGACGAGAAGGACGTGATAATATTCACGTCAAGGATGAAGACATGGAGACGTGACTGGCTCAAACTGATACTGGTCGTCTCCCTGATATACTCCGCCGGAGTTGTGATGCGTTATCTCGGCTTTGAGGAGGGCGGAATGTTCCCTCTGCTTGTGGGTATAGCGATGTATGTGATATCTCCTGCAAAGGTAGCGGAGGCAAGGCCGTTCCCGGCATGGATGCTGCTCACCCCCGAGATACGTGAGGCAAGGAAGAAGGCAACGATGGTATTTGCATTCCTTGTACACGCCGGTATCGCAGCCGGTCTCTTCTTCCTGATAAGGGCGATATTTGCGAGGATACATTGATGAAGATATCATTTGATCTTGACGAGACACTGTTCGTTAATCCTGCGGAGGTGCCGACCGAACCGGAGCTTAAGTTTCCGTACAACAAGCTGTACAGGGACAGACTCAGAAAGGGAGCAGTCGAGCTTCTGAAGGAGATAAACGAATCAGATACAGAGCTGTGGATATACACCACCTCCAACAGGAGCCTGCGTTATATCCGCGGCATATTCGGCCATTACGGCATAAGGATAGACAGTATAGTCAACGCACCCCGGCATGAGGCCGAGGTCGCAAGGGGAAGATCCAATTTCCCGTCGAAGTACCCCTCGGTATACCGCATAGACCTCCACGTTGACGATGAGAAGTCGGTATACGAAAACGGCATAGCCTACGGCTTCCGTGTGTACCGCATCACCAACGACGACGCAGACTGGGCGGACAACATCCGCCGTGAGCTGGAGAGGATACGCAGGGGCAAATCCGAGAACGACGGTCAGACTGACCGCTGATAATCAGCATTAAGCATTATGAATTATATTTAAGGAGGACATTATCATGTCAAATGAAATGCAGTTAAAGTACGGATGCAATCCGAATCAGAAGCCTTCAAGAGTATATATGGCTGACGGCAGCGAGCTCCCGATAGAGGTGCTCTGCGGACGTCCCGGCTATATCAATCTCCTTGATGCCTTCAACGGCTGGCAGCTCGTAAAGGAGCTCAAGGCTGCAACAGGCGTATGTGCTGCAACTTCCTTCAAGCACGTATCACCCGCCGGCGCAGCTATCGGACGTCCTCTCTCCGATGATCTCAAGAAGATCTACTGGGTAGACGATCTCGGCGAGCTCACACCACTTGCAAGCGCATACGCAAGAGCAAGAGGCGCAGACAGAATGTCCTCCTACGGCGATTTCATCGCTCTTTCCGACAAGGTAGACGTATGCACAGCCAGGATGATCCAGCGTGAGGTATCCGACGGCGTTATCGCTCCCGATTACGATCCCGAGGCTCTTGAGATACTGAAGTCCAAGAGAAAGGGCACATACTGCATACTGAAGATAGACGAGAACTACAAGCCCGCACCTATCGAAACAAAGCAGGTATACGGCGTATCCTTCGAGCAGGGACGCAACGAGCTCGATATCAACCGTGAGCTCCTCGCAAACATCGTTACAGAGAACAAGGATATCCCCGACGACAAGAAGGACGATCTCCTTATCTCCCTCATCACACTCAAGTATACACAGTCCAACTCTGTATGCTACGTAAAGGACGGACAGGCTATCGGTATCGGCGCAGGCCAGCAGTCACGTATCCACTGCACACGTCTTGCCGGACAGAAGGCAGACAACTGGTGGCTGAGACAGTCCCCGCAGGTAATGGGACTCCAGTTCGTGGACGATATCCGCAGAGCTGACCGTGACAACGCTATCGATGTATACATCGGAGATGAGTACGAGGACGTTCTCCGTGAGGGTGAGTGGCAGCGTATCTTCAAGGTAAAGCCTGCTGTATTCACAAGGGAAGAGAAGAAGGCGTGGCTCGCAAAGAACACAGGCGTATGCCTCGGCTCTGATGCATTCTTCCCCTTCGGCGACAACATCGAGAGAGCAAAGAAGTCCGGCGTTGAGTACATCGCAGAGCCCGGCGGTTCTATCCGTGACGACAACGTTATCGAGACCTGCAACAAGTACAACATCGCAATGGCATTCACAGGCATCAGACTTTTCCATCACTGATAAATAACAGGGGTATTATTTATAAGGGGTATTATTGAAAAATGGGAGCATTGGGTAAAAGAATAACATCAATCGCAGTCGCAGGGGCAATGCTGATGCCCCTCTGCGGCTGTGCATCAGAAACAGCAGATACATCCTCAGTATCCGGAAGTGTATCGGTATCATCCGACGGCAGAACGGTCTACGAGACTGCTTTCTATCGCTTTACGACAGACAGCGGCCTGAAGCTGACGGAATCGAATGACTACGACGATGACGATATCGCAGACAAGTTTGAATTTGAGGGCAGCGGCATCATATCGCTCGAGATATCGGGCAGCTCTGTGCAGCGGCTCAGGGCAAAGGCATCTGCTGAGGATTATGCCGAAAGTCTCAGGGATGATGAGAACATAACTGACATCGAGACCGAAGTGATAGAGGAGGCGCCCTATGAATGTGCCGCCTGTCACTATACGAATAACGATAATGAAAAGTCGGTTGGACAGTGTATAAGCAGTTACTATATGACATATCAGTCCATGGAACTGGCTGTATTTGCTCACTATAAAAAGTCAGATGCGAAAAGTGCAAGGGCAGAGCTGAGAAAGATCATGTGCTCTGCGGAATATATCTCCGATATATTCCTCCCCACCGAGCCGCAGGACTATGATACGCCATATTTCACCCTGCACTACGATCCGAAGTGGGGGGTAGCAAGAGATACAGAGACCGATCTGACCACAGGCAATGTTGTCGGCGTGAAGTTCTGCTATGCCGAGACCGACGATCCCGGGAAGTATCTCACCCCGAGCTTGTCGTTCGCTGTCCTCAATAACGGCGGAAATGATACCGCCGCTGAGAAGGCTCAGTCAGTCTATGAAAGCAAGCAGAAATCGAAAACTACAAATGATATCGAACTCAGCACTGTTGATTTCATGGGAAACGAGGCTCAGCTTCTGACGTACCGTATCTCGACCGGAGATATCCGCTGGGGCATAAGGGCATGGTATTTTGATCTCAACGGCATGATCTATACAGTTACAAGCGTGATCAATGACGGCTCCGAAGACGATCAGAAGGAGATCGACGAGCTGCTTTCCGGTCTTACTCTGAAACATCTTACAGAAGAGAAAATAGCCGAGCAGCATCAGGCAAGAGAGGATGCAAGGACTACTGACGAGACCTTCCGCAACGCCTCCTTCATCATGGACAGCCGTATGATACGTTCTTCACTTGAATCGGAACAAAGAGTCGGGTTCTTTAACTATACCCGTAATCTTGAGATAACAGTTCACGATCTCATTCTCTCTCCCGAAGAACTGGCGGAGAATACTGCCGAAAGCAGACGGCATCTGGCTGAGATCAATCCCGATTCAACGCCCGATGACTGGGATATAAAGTTAAGTGATGAGACAGTCAGCGGATATGATATGGTGCTGCTGTCGTATATCGAGCCTGAAAACGCCAGCCACAGCTATGACGAGCATTTCAGGATATATTATCTCGGCCGCGGCGAAGAGACCTGGGAGTTTGAATTCTCCAACTCCCCCGACAACGAGGAAGAGATGACAGAGTTCATAACCAAGTTCTTTGAATCGCTCAAATTTGATCAGTAAATAACAAGGAGGAGATCATTATGAAGAAACCCGTATCCATGCGAGTACTTGCGTTCCTTGCAGCACTTCTCACAGGCGCCGTGATAGCCCTGCAGATATTCGCAGTGTTCAGACCGGATACATACGCCGGAATGTTCAGCGCCGGAAAAGAGATAATTGATGCAGAGATACCGAAGCTCTCACGCACTCTTTTTATGATGAAGGGCGTCGGAATACTTCCGCTCACCATCCTCTTCCTTGTCAACGGCTTTGCCGGAAAAGTCAGCAGACCGAGAAGTATTATCACTGTGATACTCATAGCGGTATTCAGTATAGTACGTTCAGCCGGCGACATTTATTTCTCGACAATGGCAAATATAGAGGCTAATAATGCCGGCCAAAAGGCTGCAGCACTTGCAGATATCATCAACCGTGCAGGTTCTATGGCCGGCTGGCTCGGATTCCTTGCCATGATGCTCATGTGCTGTGCGGCAGGCGCAGAGTTCTACGCAGCAAAGCACAGCGGCACAAAAGAAGAATAAAAGTATAATAACGAGGTGAAGTATGATTTCAGGAAAGACCGCCGCTTTTGCGGCAGCACTCTGCATGGCAGCAGGACTTGTGTCCTGTTCCTCACTGATACCGCAGGATGATGTCTTATCAGGTGAAGATACTACAGAGGCATCCGCAGAGGTGACCGAGACAGCCGGACCGACAGAAGAAGCGACGGAAAAGCCCACAGAAAAGGAGACCGAGCCTGTGACAGAGCCGGCAACTCTGCCCGACCCGACCTACTGCTCCGCAGACGGTACGGAATTCACGACCGGAGCATTCACATTCAAGGTGGCCGGCGAGGATATCCGTGTGATAGATGCCGGGGAAATGGAACTTATCAACGGAGACAACAGCTTCTACGTGACCTTTGTCCCGAAGGACAGTTCCTCCGATCTTCTCACCCGTGTGAGCATACAGGGCAGCTATCCGACGCATCTTG
The DNA here is from genome assembly GCA_017620025.1 of Ruminococcus sp. Taxonomy (GTDB): domain Bacteria; phylum Bacillota; class Clostridia; order Oscillospirales; family Ruminococcaceae; genus Ruminococcus. The sequence continues at coordinate 4,289 of JAFZRF010000039.1, read as the reverse complement.
CCGCATCGAACTATAAGGACGGCGAGATCGAATACTACGGCAGCATCCTTGATTCCATGCAGCAGGAGGATGTAACGATCGGCGGTCTTGAGGGCTTCCATATCTACGGACACTATGCCCAGACTGATTCACTGCTTCACTTCTATCAGGTATCCACCAAGGACGGCTCACAGCTTATAATCGGTACTACCGGTATAGACAGCGAGACGGAGGAATGGTGCGATTCTGTCATAGGACAGATCACCTCGACCATGACATATGACGAGGATATGACTCCGAAGGTATTCGACTGCGATACCTTCACGGTAACCGAGCAGGACACATGGTACCTCTACTACGAGGACAAGGATGACGAGAAAAAGAACGTCGATGTATCCTACTTCACCACTGAGGGGGCACTTGAATCGCAGTCAATGAGCTTTACTTCCTTCTTCAGCGACAGCTCTGAGGAAAGAAGAGACGCCGCCGGAGAGGCAGAGGACCTCAGGGCAGCCTATGAGGGCTCAGGCATCATCAAGGAGGAGAAGGAGATCACCTTCCGTGATCATCCCGCATACTGGTTCCGCCTTGAAGCAGGAACGACCGTATCAGAGTATACCTTTGTCGATCTCCCCGGAGCGACCTTCGGTATATTCACCAATATAGACAACTCAGATCCCGGAAGATACGAAAAGATAAAAGCGGGATCAGACACACTTATCGACAGCCTGGTACTGAAATAACAGAAAGAAAACATGATCCAATGCAGGCGCAGGCCTGACAAAGACTGTCGGTAAAGAGTGACACAGAGAAGAAGAGAGGGTCTTCCCTATCCGGACACAAGGACACTGCCGATAAGCCTTGAATGGCTCATACCTGCCGGATATAAAAATGAAAGGCAGTGAAAAAACATGAAAGAACTAAGAAACAGATGGGCGCTCGTAACGGGCGCAAGCAGGGGCATCGGCAGACTTGCCGCACTTGCAATGGCTGATCAGGGCGTGAACATCATCGCCCTCAGCAGAAGCAGGGAGCATACCGCCCCGCTCATCGCAGAGCTTGAGGCAAAGGGCGTGAAGGCTTATGCTGTGGAGGCAGAGCTTTCCGATATCCCGTCAGTGGAGAGAGCACTGGCAGAGATAGACAGCCTCGGCGTACCGGTCGATATAGTCCTCAACAATGCGGGTATACAGATAGCTTACCGCACTGACTATCTGAAGACTCCCGTAAGCGACTATGAGACCAGCTTCATCGTGAATACTATAGCACCCATGGTGATAGTATACCACTTCCTCCCGGCTATGCAGGAGCGTGGCTTCGGCAGGATAGTGAACACAACGAGCGGCATCCGTCTCGAGCCCGAGCAGGCGGGATATTCCGCAAGCAAGGCGGCTCTTGACAAGGTGACGATCGACCTCGGCTCAAAGCTCCAGGGCAGTGACGTCATCATCAGCCTTACAGATCCCGGCTGGTGCAGGACAGATCTCGGCGGCCCCAAGGCACCCAACGCACCCGAAAGTGCGATCCCCGGAGTAATAGCCGGAGCCTTTGTAAACGACGGCAAGTCCGGCAGACTCTTCTCCGCCGGTGATTTCCACGGCATGACGCTGGAGGAGGCTGTTGCAAAGGCAGAGACTATGGACAGTCCTTATTAAAAGTCCGAAACGGGCTCCCGGCCGAGGCAGGGCAGCTCATCAATAGAAGGAGGAAATTCCACAATGAGAAGCGTATTAGTAGTAGGAGGCGGCGGAAGAGAACACGCCATTATAATGAAGCTCGCAGAGAGCAGCAAGGTAGACAAACTCTACTGTGCTCCCGGCAACGGCGGCATATCAAAGTATGCCGAGTGCTTCAATGTCGGCGCAACGGATATCGACGGCATAGTAAAGCTTGCAAAGGAACTGAAGCCGGATATGGTGGTAGTAGCTCCCGACGATCCGCTGGTGCTGGGTATGGTCGATGCACTTCAGGCAGAGGGCTTCATGACCTTCGGCCCGAAGGCAAACGCAGCCATCATCGAAGGCTCCAAGGTGTTCTCCAAGGAGCTTATGAAGAAGTATGATATCCCGACAGCCTTCTACGAGGTGTTCACGGAATCCGACAAGGCAATAGAGTATCTGAAGCAGCAGAACAGCTATCCGGCAGTTATCAAGGCTGACGGACTTGCTCTCGGCAAGGGCGTTATCATCGCCCAGAACGAGGAGGAGGCTGTAAAGGCTGTACACGATATGATCGACGACCTCAAGTTCGGCAAGAGCAGTGCGCGCATAGTAATAGAGGAATTCCTCACAGGCCCCGAGGTATCTGTTCTCTCCTTCACAGACGGAAAGACAATGGTACCCATGATATCCTCAATGGATCACAAGAGAGCACTCGACGGTGATCAGGGACTCAATACCGGCGGTATGGGAACGGTCTCACCCAACCCTTACTATACTGCTGATATCGCAGCAGAGTGCATGGAGAAGATCTTCCTCCCGACCATGAATGCAATGAACGCAGAGGGACGCACCTTTGAGGGCTGCCTCTATTTCGGACTCATGCTCACACCCAAGGGACCGAAGGTCATCGAGTACAACTGCCGCTTCGGCGATCCCGAGACACAGGTAGTGCTTCCTATGCTCGATGCAGACCTCTACGATATATTCGAGGCTATCTACAACCACGAGCTCGACAAGGTGGATATCAAGTGGCATGACGGCAGCTGCGCCTGCGTAGTAATGGCAAGCGGCGGCTATCCGGAGAGCTACCCCAAGGGCATAGAGATGAACGGCTTTGACGACAAGGGACAGGTCGAGGGCTGCTTTGTATACCACGCAGGAACAAAGCTTTCGGATGACGGAAAGTTCCTCACCAACGGCGGAAGAGTAATAGGCGTAACGGCAAAGGGCAGCGACCTCAGAGAGGCACTTGCCACAGCCTACAGCGGAGTTGACAAGATCAGCTTCGAGGGCGCACATTACCGTACTGACATCGGCCAGAGAGCGCTCAAGGCTCTCGGATAACAGGAGAATGACATGAACGTAAGATTGAGATCCGCACTCAGATCCGGCCTTGCCGGAAACCTTCTGTTCGTTCTGTTCGGTCTGATATGCTATGTCTACTACCTGACATACGACAGGGAATCAACGTTCTCAAAGGTGCTTGAGTTCATAGCGTATGCCGTGGAGATAGCGGGCTTCGGTTCACTTATCTACTCGGATTATATGCTGTCTACCACAGTGCGAATGAGAAACTACATGAAGGTCGGCTATACAGTATACATCGTGCTTGAATGCGTGATGATGTATTTTGAGCTGAACACAATGGATCTGGAATTCTACAAACCCTATTCTCTCGGGCTCGCAATAGTGCATTCGATAGTATCGGCGGCGGTATGCTTCTCGTTCCTCCAACTTGATCCGGACAGGAGCAAGTTTGAAGCGCTGATAATAATATGCGTAGGCATTATGCTCGGAGGTATGCTCGGCGCGATAATGGGCATAAGGGTATATTTCAGCATCGTTGCAAATACCATAGGCTTTTCACTGATGTTTGCAGGCATCATGTATCTGCTGAATCGTGAGGAGATGGAGATCGACTGCCACGGAGACCGGGCGAAGGTCGTGGAGTATAACAGCAATACCATGTTCGAGGATCTGTTTGACGACAAGGACAAGAAGGAAAAGACAGAAACTGCTGAAAAGCCGGAAAAGACGGACGAAAAGGACAGCACGGAAAAGACCGGAAAGAAGAATAAGAAAAAGTAATGCAAAGACGACTGCTTCAATCGGAGCAGCCGTCTTTTTTAATTCGGAATGCGGAATTCGGAATTCGGAATCTGCGGTACCGCCAGCCACAACGTATACGGTGACTGTAGGGACCGCCTTTGGTGGTCCGCTGGTCATGAGTTGCAAGCAATCTGTAGAGACGCCCATTGGGCGTCCGCATTGTAGCGAGTCGACGTAAGGGGGGGCGGGCTGCCGAAGGCAGCCCCTACAATCCGTATATCATGTGAAGAATCGGGTATCCATATAAAAGGATGTTGGCGGGCGGATGGCCAGTGGCCGCCCCTACAGCAGGGGGGGCGAAATACACAGGTGGCGGGGCGATGTAGGCATCGCCCCCTACACCCCGTCCGAAGTCAGCAACTAAAACTAACAGCGCACATTATGTCACCCGTGCGATAGCCTGACAAGGCCTGCTGTCTCCGATAAAAAGCAAAAGCTGACAGGAGGGGGTGGAGGGCAAGGAAGGGGGAGTCCAGAGGGGGAAACCTTGGGACGGGGGAGGATGTCAGCTTTTACTGCGGTTTTCTTTTCCTCACCCGG
>JAFZRF010000038.1 GCA_017620025.1 Ruminococcus sp. | reverse complement strand
CCAGAGGCAGCGCCTCTGGTGGGGTGTGGGGCAACGCCCCGCATTTTTCCGCAGGGCGCTTCGCAAGGGGTGAATTCCAAAACAGTCCGGGGGACTGTTTTGGAAGAGGGGACGCCTTGCAAGTGAAGGCGTCCCCTGATATAACTAAGGTTTTTGACAGACTTGATCCCGGAGCGTAATGCGTCCGGTATTGTAAATACCACCGGTATGTGCTATAATCAGAATGATAAAGCGTAAGTCGAGGTGAATGGTATGAAGATATTCATAGATGCCGACGGCTGCCCCGTAGTAGATATTGCGGTCAGGACAGCCAGAAAATACGGCATGGAATGTACGATAATATGTGATACAGCCCACTCCATACAGCGTGAAGGCGCAGTTACAGTCATAGTTGACAAGGGTGCTGACAGCGCCGATTTCCGGCTTGTCAACCTCGTCGGCGAAGGTGATATCGCCGTGACTCAGGATTACGGCCTTGCCGCAATGTGCCTGAGCAAAAAGGCGACAGTTATAAATCAGGACGGCCGGCGCTACTCCGAAGACAATATATCCGGCCTGCTCGAGTTCCGTGCGGTATCCGCAAAGATACGCCGCAGCGGAGGACGCACCAAAGGAATGCCGAAGAGAACAGCGCAGCAGGACAAGGACTTTGAAGCGGCTCTTGTCAATCTGATAAACGGCACTGCTGAGTGAGTTACAGCTCCTTCTCCATCCTGATGCAGTCAAAGGTGTCTCCGTGTATGATGCTGCTGTCAGTTACGGTATATCCGAGCTTCTCATAGAACCCGACCGCAACATCACGGCTCTCAACAACTGCCGTGGTATAGCCGAGCTCACGCAGCCACTGCTCAGCATCCTCTACCGTTCTCTGACCGAGCCCATTTCCGCGGTATTCGGGCAGCACGACGACTCTGCCTATCATGGCCGCACCTCCGCCGAGAGGATAGAAGCGGCAGGTAGCAACAGGAAATTCGCTGTCGGTAAGGACGATGTATTTCGTATCGGGGGTATCGTGCTCGTCGAATTCACGGCGCAGGGTGATGCCGTGCTGTTTTGCCATTCCCTGTATCCGCACGTAGTATGCGCCTGCCTGCTGCCAGGTCTCGGCAGCTCTGATAGTTCTGATATCCATGGCTTTTCCTCATTTCGTATCTCCCTCACATAGAATCCTGCGGGAATTCTGACTTCGATATATTATACCATTTCCGCACTCCTGCGTCAAGAAGTCCTGAGCTTCGTCGATATGCACTGAGAGCCCAGGACAGGTTTGTGAACTATGCCGAAATATTCATTCTGATGCAGCGATCCGTCTTTTCAGTGACACCTTATATACAGAATACTACGTACACCGATGCGTTTGCGAAAGGATGGTCATTATGAAAAAAACTATGATAATACTTGCGGCTGCGGCTGCGTTCCTTACATCATGCGGCCTCGATACGTCAGATACGGGGAGCAAAACGGAAGTGACCGAGCCTGTATATACAGAAACTCCGACAGAAGCCGCTGCAGAGGAAGAGGTACATTATTCCCGGGACGGCCATAAGCTTCTCATCGATATGAGCCAGTTCAGCGAGAATGCAAAGCTGCTGACCGCCTGTGATATATACCTTGACAGCTTTGACTGCGGCTATATGTCATATACTCACCCTGACCGCCTCATTATCGATACTCAGGAACAGCTCGATGCCGCACTTGAATACTACGGCCTTGCGCTTCCGCCTGACGGACTTACCAAGGACGAGCTATGGTACTATGAGACGGCGATCTCAGCACCGTTCAACCGTATGACAGAGGAATACCCGATAGCTGACTATACCTATGTGATAGAGTATGAAGAGGTCAGCTGCAGCGGTTATGATTTTCACGCAGGCGCACTTCTTGTTGATGAAAACACTCTTTTCTTCGTCAAGACAGACCAGAGCAGGTGGCCTGATCCTGACGAGGCGCAGTGTGATGTCATGGGCGGATTCTGCTATATGGCGGCCGTGCCGAAGGGCACTCTTACGAGCGAAAACTACGAAAGGTGGGAGTACCCCCAGAAGCCTGTAGTGGAAGATGTAGTATCTCCCCTTGATACCGGCAGTGATACCATAGAAGACGGATATATCGCTGTATTTCACGGCGGAGTGGGGGAGCGCACCCATCAGACTTATGTCTATCAGGACGCCGAAGGCTACCGCTATGTGAACGCAACTTCCACCACGGTCAGATGGGGCAGCCCGATGTGGAGAACAAAGATAGATGACTCCGGAAAAAAGGAGACAAAAGAGGAGATAGTCAGCGTCGCTGAACGTAACGGTGCGGATCAGTTCGTCACCTTTACGGAGGACGCTGATGTAATACACACTGTAAATGAATTCCTTGAACAGGAGAGATGGTAATGGATATCGAAAACAACATACTGCGATATTATCTCAGAAACGTATACTTCATCACCGGCACGGCATACTCCGGAAAATCGACAGCTGTAAAGCTGCTTTCTGAGCGGTATGATATGGTAATGTGCGGCGAGAATTACTTCACCGATGTGAGTGACAGGGTAGCAGATCCGGAGATACAGCCGGATCTCTGCTATATCAGGGAGCTTGAGGACTTCAGGGATTTTGTGACACGCACCCCGGAGGAATATGAGCGTTGGATGTACAACACCGGCCGTGAGGCGACAGGCTTTGAGATCGCAGAGCTGATATCCCTTTCACGTGACAGGAAGGTAATAGTCGATACGAATATCCCTCTTGAAATCCTTAAGCAGATAACAGACTACGATCATGTTGCGGTGATGCTTTCTCCGCAGAGCATGAGCGTTGAAAGGTTCTTCGATCGCTCCGATCCGGAAAAGCAGTATATACTCAGCGTTATTGAAAGCTGTGAAGATGCGGAGGCAGTCATGGAGAACTATCGCCGTGGCCTTGCGCTGATTAACAGCAGGGAGCACTATGATGAATATGCCTCGAGCGGCTTCTTTACGCTCGTCAGAGAGGATAACGGCACAGATACCCGGAACGAGGTATGCGAGAAGCTTGCCCGTCATTTCGGGCTGATAAAATGATAATGTGAATACTGTTCAGAGGAGGTATTGATATGCAGGACAGATATGCCGGTGATATCGGTGATTTCGGCAAATTCGGACTTCTCCGGAAGCTTGCGGAGAAGTTTACTGTCGGGATAAACTGGTACGATCCCGGAGAGCTTGATTTTGAGCGCGGCAAGGACGGAAAATTCAAGCAGGAGGACGGTAAATACCGTGATCTGAAGAGCGTCAGGGATTCAGACGAAGAGCTTGCGAAAAAGCTTGAAGGCATAAAGAAAGGAAAGCGCTCGATAAGAACTCTTGAAGGACTGAACCTTATCAGCAAAGCTGTCTATTTCGGCGATACAGTTCCGAGAGAAGAAACTGAGCGGCAAAAATGGCATGAAAAGGCTTTGAATACGCTTGGCAACTGCGATATCGTTTTCCTTGACCCCGATAACGGTCTGCTTTGTGATTCGGTAAAAAAGGGCTCGCCGAAAAGTGTGAAATACACTTATTACGAAGAGGCAGGAGACTATCTGACCAAGGCAAAGGCTGTAATCATCTATAATCACCGCAGCCGTAAGGCGAAGGAGACATACTTCGGCGAGATAATCGGCAGGCTTTGCAGTAAAGCGGAAGCTGACAGCCGGTATATACAGACCGTCACATTCCATAAGTTTACAGTCAGAGATTACTTTATCATAAGCCGTGACGAGGAAACACATTACATAATAAAAGGGATACTTGAAGATATCCGGAACAGCGGCTGGTGTCAGGGAAAAGAGGCTTTCTGCTCTGTTGATGAACATACAGCAGAGCCGGCAGCGGCGGAAAAAGACGGTATATTCAGAGACAGAGTTGCAGTAGTGACCGGCGGCGCAAACGGTATAGGCAGATGTATTTCAGAAGAGTTCCGAAAGAACGGCGCTGCGGTGTGTGTTATCGACAAGGCGGAGGGTGATCACTTCGTCGGCGATATCTCCGACAAGGCAGTACTCGAAGCCTTTGTAAAGCAGGTGATAGCAGAGCACGGACATATCGACTATCTCATCAACAATGCCATACCGCAGATGAAGGGCATAGACGAATGTAGCTACGAGGACTTTCAGTACGCCCTCGCTGTAGGCGTAACTGCGCCGTTTTATCTCTCAAAGCTTTTTGCTCCGCACTTCCGTAAAGGCGGCAGTATCATAAATATATCGTCCTCCCGTGACCGCATGAGTATGCCGCAGACCGAGAGCTATACAGCCGCAAAGGGCGGTATAGCAGCCCTTACTCACGCCCTTGCCGTAAGCCTTGCGGGGAAGGTGAGGGTAAACTCGATATCTCCCGGCTGGATAGATACATCGTATAAGGTCTATGAAGGCCCGGACGCATACCAGCAGCCATGCGGCAGAGTGGGCAATCCTCTTGATATAGCCAATATGGTGCTGTACCTCTGCTCCGACAAGGCAGGTTTCATCACCGGAGAGAATATCTGTATCGACGGCGGCATGACAAAGCTTATGATCTACCACGACGAAAACGGCTGGAAGCTTGAATGAATAATGGCCATGAAATAGTTGCCAATAAAAAGCCAAAATCCATAGTTTCAGTGATAGTTGGTGCTATGGCTTTTCTTACTGATATATAAGAACACTAAAGAGGAACTCACTATGCTATACTTCATGTTCAACAAACCGCCTGACTGTGTTACTGCACGTTCTGATGAAGTACACCGTACAGTTATGGACTATTTCACGCCGGAGCTTGCGGCTGCCCTGCATCCTGTCGGGCGTCTTGACAAGGACACCTGCGGACTGCTGATACTCACTGATGACGGATATCTCGATCAGAAGATCATGCAGCCCGGCAGGCACGTAGGCAAGACTTACTTCTTCTATGCTCTCGGAAAAATGGACGAAGAGAAAAAGCTCCGCCTTGAAAGAGGCATAGCAATGGCAGACTTCACCACAGGAAGTGCTGAATTCCGCCTTATAAAAGAATACCGCATCCGTGAGCTTGAGCCTTTCATGCCGCCTGAGCGCCGTGACCGCTACATGAAGAATCCTGAAGGAGCCGCCTTCTCCGGCACTTTAAAGGTCTGCGAGGGCAGGAAGCATGAAGTCAAGCGAATGCTCGAAGCTGTGGGTTGCAGGATATTCTATCTCCGCCGTGACAGCATAGGAGACCTGAAGCTTGATGAAGCTCTTAAGCTGGGGGAGTACCGCCCGCTTACAGAAGCGGAGCTGAGCCTTCTCTGCGGTGAATAAAAAAGAAAATACCCCCTTGCTCCGCTAAGCGTTCAAAAAGCGGAACAAAGGGGTATCGTTATATGCGAATGTCAGTGCAGGTACTCAGAAACCCTCTTTCATCTTTTCCACAGCAGCTATGACCCTGTCGCACCAGGAGTCAAATTCATCATCATCGTTCTGACATTCAGGATGAGCGAGAATATATTCCACCGTTCTGCGGATTCCCTCTCTTGCGCTCACCTCTGCCCTGAAATCAGGAACGAGAGACCTGACCTTTGAGTTGTCAAAGACAACGGAGTTTGCTTTATCACCGATAAGACTGCCGGTGAGATCGTAATCACTCATTGCGGCAAGTGTGTGCGAGGAAACATAGTAAGGCTTCAGCTCAACACCCAGAGCGTCTGCTATAGCCTGATAGATCTCGTTCCAGCTGATGCTCTCATCCGATGTGATATGGAAAGCTTCACCGATCGCTTCAGACTTCCCGATCAGCCCGACATACGCCTTAGCGAAGTCGCTGTTATGGGTAATTGTCCAGAGCGAGCTTCCGTCACCGTGGATGATAACAGGCTTGCCGTTCATAATGCGTTTAACGACCTGCCAGCTGCCGCCGTTGCCGTGAACTCCGAGAGGTACGCTCCTCTCGTCATAGGTATGGCTCGGACGAACGATAGTTACCGGAAATCCCTCTTTCCGGTAAAGATCCATAAGGTATTCCTCACACGCTTTTTTGTTACGGGAGTATTCCCAGTAGGGGTTTTCGAGCGGAGTTTCCTCCGTGATGGTATAGCCTTTAGGGGGCTTCTGATAGGCAGATGCAGAGCTTATGTATATGAACTGCTTTGTCCTGCCCTTGAACAGACGGTAGTCCCGTTCAAGCTGAGAAGGTACGAAACCTATGAATTCCCCTACACAGTCAAAACTCATACCCTCAAGCTTTTTTGCCGTCTCTTCTTCGTTCCCGATATCGGCGGTTATGATCTTTACGTTCTCCGGAAGACCGGAGTTCCTGTTTCCGCGGTTCAGCAGATACAGCTCATGACCCTGCTCTGCAAGGAGCCTGGTTATAGCCATACTGATAGTACCGGTACCGCCAATGAATAGTATTTTCATATGATACACCTCAGATCTTTGCCTTTGCGGCAATCTTGTAAATTGCAGCTGCGTCCTCTGACGAGAGCGGTACAAAGCCCTGGCTTTTTCCGCTGCCGAGTCCGAGTTTCTCGACCAGTTGCGGGATATCCTCCTCTTTAGCACCAAGCTCGGTAAAATTGACAGGCATACCGATGCGGTGCAGGAAGCTTCTGAAGCGGTGGATTCCCTCCAGTGCAGTAGTCTCAGGATCCTCGAAATTCATCTGGCAGCCGAAGACTCTGACCGCCATCTGACAGAAACGCATGACATCGTGCTTGTAGACATACTCCATCCACGACGGCATGATCACTGCCAGTCCGGCACCGTGTGCGCAGTCATAGAGCGCAGACAGCTCATGCTCAATTGCATGGCTGTTCCAGTCCTGCGATCTTCCTACACCTACGATACCGTTGTGAGCTACCATACCGGCCCACATGATATTGGCTCTTGCCTCATAATTGTCAGGATCTGCGATGACTCTCGGAGTCTCACGTACCATCGTTACAAGGACTGCCTCACACAGCCGGTCGGTAATCTCGACCTCTTTGGTGTTGGTAAAGTATCTTTCAAAAACGTGTGCCATGATATCGGTAGCGCCGCAGGCTGTCTGGTATGCGGGCAGGGTCTGTGTGAGCTCGGGGTTCAGTATAGAGAACCTTGATCTCAGAGCATCAGAGCCTGTTCCACGCTTGAGCATACCATCCTCCTTGGTTATGACGGAGTCACCTGAGCCCTCACTGCCTGCTGCAGCGATAGTCAGGATGACGCCAAGGGGAAGGGCTTTCTCTACGTGTTTTCCGCTGTAGAAATCCCAGAAATCTCCGTCATAGAGTACTCCCGCAGCAATTGCCTTGGAAGAATCTATAACGGAACCGCCGCCTACCGCAAGTATAAAATCTACTCCTTCGTTTCGGCAGATCTCGATGCCCTTGTAAACAAGAGAATCGTGGGGATTCGGCTGTACTCCGCCCAGCTCTGTAAAGCTGAGGCCGGATCTGCTCAGTGACTCTCTTACTCTGCCTAATAGTCCTGATCTCTCTGCAGAGCCTCCTCCGTAATGGATAAGAACCTTGCTTCCACCGTATTTTTTAACATACTCACCGCAGGCGGATTCTCTGTCCTTTCCGAATACGAACTCGGTCGGACTGTAAAAGTTGAAGTTATCCATTGATCTACCTCCATGTGTTTTATCGGGAACGGGAGCTCCCTGTATATGAGTTTATCATAATTGGTATATCTTTTCAATAGTTTATACGGATTCTCAGAGATTCGTACAATTTTTTTGTATGAAATCAATACTGGTGAATCTATCTCTACAGGTTGATTTTATGGGAAAATAAGAAAGAAGCCGGTCAGGATAACTGACCGGCACAGTGTTAAGCGTTTCCATTTTTTCTCTGCAGCCTGAACTGTTTGGGAGTGATACCACGGTACTGACGGAAGCAGCGTATGAAATGGCTGCAATCAGAGAAGCCTGTATGGCTGCTGATGAAGTTGAGATCATGATCCGTAAACATCAGATACTCCTCAGCCTTGAATATCCTCATGCGTCCGATGTATTCCTTGCAGCTCATTCCGTAGAGTTCACGGAAGCGTGTTGCAAAGCCGGAGTAGCTGAGGTGGCATTCTTCGGCGATATCGCTTACCTTGATGTTGTCTTCAAGGTGTGCATCGATATACTCTGTGATATTCTCGATGCCGAAGGATGTGCCTACGGTGGAGGGGCATCTGTCGATGTTGAGACCTGCGGCGATCCACTGTCTAACAATGCCGAAGATCAGCCTGTAGATCTGTGAACGCAGCATGATATCAGCTCCGTAATCAAGTGTCTTCGTCTCGTTGATGCAGTCGCTGAATATCTCCCTGCATTTCATCCGCTCTGCCTGAGCCGGTTCAAAGAATATCTGCATATCCTCCGAGCGGGCGTATCTGAAAATATCAACAGGAGAGGGAGCGTATGAAGTCTGGCTCGGGAATCTGAGAAGATCAAACTTGAATACTTCATACACGGGGAGGGTATCACCGACGGGCAGTATCGCATGAACTGCCGAAGGGTGAATGGCGATGAAGGAGCCCTCCTTCATGATGTAGCTTTTGTCATCAGCTGTCACTTCGGCTTCTCCTTCGCACATATAGATGAATTCAGCGAAATAATGCCAGTGCGGTTTAACGGGGAAAACTTCCTTCGACGCATCGAAAACAAAACACTCGATGGGGTCGTTAAGGCTGTGCTGTCTTTCAAAAAGGTTATGCATATCCTACGCCTCACAATACAGATTTATGATATTATTATATCATAATATTCAATTGAAATCAATACCCTCCGGAATATATTTGTTATATTTATGAAGATGTATACCTTCGGTTAAATAATTCTTGAATCAAGGATTGAAATATTATGATGATAGGGGAGATGTATAAAATCTATCCCATTATCTTTTAAAGAAAGGTTAGTGCAACCTAACAAAATTACATAGAATTTACGGACTGAAATGTTAGCATTTACAAATTTTTAAGAAAACGCTTGACAAATGCTCTGAAGTGTGATAACATATGAATAGACATTCAAATGTTCGGATGAACCTGTAATCCTATCATGTGAATGAAACTGTGTTGCCAATGATATACGGAACAACGAGATCAAGACAAAAGGGGTAATGATTATGAGCAATGAAGAGAAAATGTTTCTTTCGGTCAGCGGACTGAAAAAGAGCTTCGGAAGCGGAGAGACCAGACAGGAGGTTCTCAGGGGACTTGATTTCACTGTAGCCAAGGGCGAATTCTGTGTCCTTCTCGGTCCCTCCGGCTCGGGCAAATCCACTCTGCTGAACATACTCGGCGGCATAGACAGCGCCGACGAAGGGGAGATCGTCATCAACGGTGATAAGCTCGCAGAGATGAACGAGAAGAGCCTTACACGCTACAGGCGCAAGCATCTCGGGTATGTGTTCCAGATGTACAACCTGATACCGAATCTCAACGTAAAGGAGAATATCGAGACAGGTGCCTATCTTTCCGATAATCCGCTTGATATCGATGAACTGCTGAAGATACTCGGCCTGTATGAGCACCGTCACAAGCTTCCGAACCAGCTTTCCGGCGGACAGCAGCAGAGAGTATCCATCGGCCGTGCTATCGTAAAGAATCCCGATATACTCCTATGCGATGAGCCCACCGGAGCTCTTGACTACAAGACCTCCAAGGAGATACTCCGGCTTATCGAGGAGGTAAACCAGAAGTACGGAAATACCATTATTATGGTAACGCATAACGAAGCCATAAAGCAGATGGCTGACCATATAATAAAGCTCCGTGACGGCATGATAAGGCACGATATAATAAATACCGAAAAGCTTTCTGCCGCAGAGATAGAGTGGTAAGGGGGCGTCGTTATGGAGAAGGAACGCATCTCATCCGGCAGACGCCCGGGGAATCCTCTGCGCCGGCGTGTATGGAAGGATATGATCCGTGACTGGAAACGATATCTGATGATCTGCATTATGCTTGTGGTTACTATAGGCTTCGTTTCCGGTATGTACGTCACGAATAACAGTATGCTGCACTCTCTCGACAGCAGTATAAAGGCCCTCAGGCGGGAGAACGGACATTTCCGGCTTTCTGAAAAGGCTGACGAAGATACCGTAAAGGCAATAGAGACAGGTGTTACTGCCGATGTGCCTGAGGTATTCCGTGAGCGTGCGTATAACGAGGCCGAAGAAGAGGTACGCAAAGCAGTAGATGAGGCTGTTGAGGAGAACGTCAGAACTCAGGTCGAGGAAGCAATAAGAACTCAGACCGAAGCTGCCGTTGACGAGCAGCTTCAGCAGGCAGAAAAGGCCGGTATGAAGGCCACAGAGGCAGAGCGTACAGAAATGATCGCTGCTGCATTTGATACTGCCATGAAGGAGAACTACGACAAGGCAGTCAGTGATGCGCTTGATGAAGCCATGAAGTCGGAGGACTATGTAAAGGCCTTCGACGACGCCATGAAAGAAGCGAAGAAGGAGATCGACAAGGAGATCGATGAGAAGTATACCGAGCTCTCCGACCGCTACGGACTTGATGAGAAGTTCGATCCCGTACCGGTTACTGTCTATGAGGATTTCTATAAGGATACCGATGAGATACTGCCTGCGGACAGCGATTATTCCGGAAGGATCCGTATCTATAGCGAGCGCGCTGATATTGATCTTTTCGATATTCTCAAAGGACGTGCGCCGCAGAACAGCAGCGAGATCATAATCGACCGTATGCACGCCGACAACGCAAAGATCAGTATAGGCGATACGATAAAGGCCGGCAATGCGGAATTCGAGGTAGTAGGAGTTGCTTTCTTTGCTGATTACAGCGCACTCTATGAAAGCAATACCGATACCATGTTCGATGCCCTGACCTTTGATGTCGGCATGACCACAGAGGAAGGCTTTGACCGCATCGATGCAAATACATCTTATAATTACGCCTTTACCTACAACAGCCCGCCCGCAGACAAGTATGAGGAGAAGGAAATGTCCGAGCATTTCCTAAAGTCGCTTATCACACAGACCGCGGTATCCGATACGGAGGACCTTGAGATAAAGGACTATGTACCCGCATATGCTAATCAGGCGCTGACCTTTGCAGAGAATGATATCGGCAAGGATAAGGCAATGGCGGGTGTACTGCTCTACATACTCACTGCCGTACTTGCATTCATATTTGCAGTTAATATCAGCAGTACGCTCGAGAAGGAGTCAGCTGTCATCGGTACGCTCAGGGCATCGGGCTATACAAGGGGAGAAATGCTCCGCTACTATATGAGCGCACCCCTTCTGTTAGTAGTCATCGCATCTGTTATAGGAAACATCCTCGGGTATACGGTTTTCAGAAACATCGTTGCTGATATGTACTACAACACATACAGCCTGCCGAAGTACGTGCCTTTATGGACTCCAGAAGCTTTCATCAGGACAACGGTAATACCATTTGTACTGATGCTTGTCATCAATTTCGCTGTCATTACGAAGACACTGAAGCTCTCACCGCTGAAGTTCCTTCGTCACGACCTTAAAAAGAGTCGGAGGAAGAAGGCTGTGCGCCTGCCGAAATGGGGATTCTTCGCACGTTTCAGAACAAGAGTGTTCCTCCAGAATATCCCGAATTACATCATGCTGTTCGTCGGCGTTACCTTTGTGATGCTGCTCATTTCCATGGCAGTCGGACTTCCCGAAACACTGTCCTACTATCAGTCCTCGATGAAGGATATGATGTTTGCAGAGGATCAGGTGATACTCAGTACAACAGAGGATGAGGACGGCAATACGATAACAACTCCCGATGAAAATGCAGAGCGCTTTTCGATCACATCCCTTGAGAGAAAGTCGGATATGTACAATGAAGATGTCTCTGTATACGGCATAGTCTCCGGCAGCAGATACGTAAAACTCGGCAGCTGCGAGGAGGGCAGCGTTTATGTCTCAAAGGCTTACGCAGACAAGTACGGAATCAGAAAGGGCGATACAATAACCCTTTCCGAGAAGTATGAGCACAAGGATTATACCTGGAAGGTGCAGGACATCTACGATTATTCCGGATCAGTTTCTGTATTCATGGGCATCGCTCAGTTCAACGAGGTCTTTGACAGAGATGCCGATGATTTCAGCGGCTATATGTCAGATACTATGATAACCGATATTGACAAAGAGTACATCGCTAAGGAGATAACCTCACAGGATATGACGAAGGTCGCTGACCAGCTTGATCACTCAATGGGTGCGTATATGACGTATTTCCAGTATGTATGCTTTATCGTAGCGGCTATACTGCTCTTCCTCCTGACAAAGATCATCATCGAGAAGAACGAGCGGTCGATATCCATGGCCAAGATACTCGGCTATGAGAACGGAGAGATAGCTTCGATATATCTTTTCCCGACTGCGCTGGTAGTATTCTTCTCTGAGTTCCTTGCAATGTATCTCGGCTATAAGATAATGGCTGGATTCTGGAAGCTGATCATGATGCAGATGAGCGGCTGGTTTGGCTTCGTACTGCCTGCATCGGGCTTTGTTAAGGAGTTCCTGCTCGTATTCGCAGCCTATGCTGTGATCACTGTGCTTGATTTCAGGCGTATCAGGAGAATACCCAAGGTGCTCGCACTCAAGAACGTTGAATAATATCTGCCCCTTCTGTCAGACGGCACTCGTCAGGCGGAAGGGGCATATTCATGCCGGTATCAGCAATGCTTGACACGATTCCGGAAACTCTTTCAGAAGATAATAGAATAAATCTACACGGCATTCATTGCGCTCAGATAAAAAATCCGCAGTATCAGGTGAGAAGACCGCAATAATCGTGTAGACAACCCTTTAAAGCAGTGGTATAATCATACAGATAAGGCCATACAGAAAGAGAGAGAAAACATGAAAAGAAGAATCGTTATGTCCATCGCCGGAGTGCTGACCGGCGCCGTCAGTGTTGCCGTTTTCAAAATGGCCGCTTTCGGAGTAGACCCGTTCCAGTCATTCATGAGCGGTATCAGCACCCTTGTACCGATAAGCTTCGGTACGCTGTACGTCATCGTGAATGCTGTGCTGCTCCTGTTCAGTCTTGTTTTCGACAGGCACTACATCGGCATAGCAACATTTATAAACCTCTTCCTCCTCGGCTACGTTACGGAGTATTCCTACAAGCTGTTCAGGTACATGATACCGGAGCCCTCAATGCCTCTGCGTATCTTATTCCTGATAGCGGGCATAGTTATCATCTGCATCGGCTCCTCGCTCTATATCACGGCGGACCTCGGCGTCTCCACCTATGATGCAGTTGCTCTTATAATGGCAAACAAGTGGAAGATAGGAAAGTTCAAGTTCATCCGCATAATCACAGACCTCTGCTGTGTGGTATCCGGCTGCATAATGTTCCTTGCAAGCGGCGGAGAGCTTCGTGCGATACCGACTATAGCAGGAATCGGCACTGTCATAACAGCCTTCTTCATGGGCCCGCTGATAGAATTCTTCTGCACCCATTTTGCAAGAAAGCTCCTTGAGGGCGACAAGCCGTCAGAGGCTTCTGAGAAGCAGTAAAGGCGGCAATGCGGGGAAACTGTGGAAAACTGAAGGTTTATTTGCTTATACGATAGCAATATTATTGTGAAAGCGCATAGAAACATACTGATAAACATGGTTAGTTTGCATAAAAACGCTATGTTTATATCTTTTCTTCGCCTTGTTTACAGTATGTTCATATTTATGTGGTATAATAAAAAATAATACTATTAATATCGGGTAATTGCATTTGCGTGCTAAAAAACTTTTAACCCGGAGTCAGGAATGTTCCTGTCTCAGATTGAATACAACGGCACTTCGCTCTGTTAGACGGGCTGAGCGGAGGAGACTGATAATAAATAGGTCAGACATACAACAACTGCGGCCGGAAAGCAGTACCGGCAGCGATGACCCGGCAGAGAAAAAGATACGGGCTCGCATACAGTAATTTATAAAGGAGGAAAAACAATGGCTGAGCTGAAACCTATTGATCATGAGAAGCTTGCGGAGTATCTCAGATCAGCCGGCAAGAAGGAACGTCCAAGCGGATTCAAGGACATCATAACCTATTCCGGCAAACTTACAGAGCTCTTTCAGGCCAATCCTGATCTCACCTCCAAGGATGAACGCCATGAGATCTATACATACATAAAGGACTTTCTCAAAGCATATGACGAGGACTTTGACGGTAAACCGGAAAACGGTGTGACCGGCGAGAAGCTGAACGGCCTTAATACCATTGGCGACGCTCTCACAAGGAAACTCGGTTTACTCGTTACCGATCCGAAGAATCTTGTGTTTATCAAGATGGCTATGACTCTCTCCGGTGCAGTTTCCGATGCCAAGAGGCAGCTCAACGAGAATGCCGTTCTCAAGGACATTGAGAAGGATATCGAGACCACCGAGAACCTGAGCGGAAAAGCCGAAGAGCTTGCAAAGAAAGGCAAGCTTGCCGAGGAATCAGCTGGGCTGATGAAGCAGCTCAGCGAGAATGCGGGGGCTATCGTTAATTTCGGCAGTATAAGACCTGTTGAGAGACAGAAGGCTGTACGCAACATCATAGATATGATGAACTTCTACAGCGATAAGCTCTCAGACACCGAGAAACGCAATACTCTCCGTGACCAGGAGCTTGCGGATGAGTTCACTCATATGGCCGATGACCTCCTGCAGCAGGATCAGAATATGCTGATCGCCGTAAAGAGGACGGGAAAGAATGCCGATACCGGTATAACTGAGATCATTACCAGGACTGACGAGATAATAAAGAACGAGATCGAAAATATCTCCCACATCGTTGAGGCTAATAACAAGGCTTATCAGGAGGAGCAGGAGAAAGAACTGCTCGAGAAGAAAAAGGAGGAGCAGAGACAGAAGGATCTTGCTCTTATGAAGGAACAGGGGCTTGATACCCTTGATCAGCTCGGGCTCTTCAGACTCAGGAGCGAAGCCCCGGAGCAGTACGCACAGGTACCCTTCATTGACGCCGTGAATGCTGTTCTCGGCATAGACGGTGATGCCTTCCCGGAGGAAGCTGTCACATATAAAAGGGATGACGGTACAGAAAAGACCTGCGAGCTGAGAAAGACCGTTGCTGCTCTCAAAGAAGCTGGAATCGATGCAGTAAAGCAGTTCTCCGGACTGTTCAGTCCTGACAGGGAGAACGGCACACTTCTTTCCTTCCAGGAGATAAGTGAGAACGGCGACAGGCTCAGCGCCTTTAAAAAGAAATGCTCGCTGCTTACCGAGGTGCTCGGAAAGACCGGTAAAGCAACCGGAAATGTGAAGAAGGTGCTTGAAAACGCCTCAGAGGACATTTCCTCAGTTGAGGCTATGTTCGGCAACGCAGCAGAATACATCAGCAGCTATGCAGATGCTCAGGAGCTTGAGGAGGATCTGTTCTTTACGATATACGAGATGCAGGGCAGGCAGGATCCCTCCACAGAGGGAGGACTTGCAGAAGTTGCCGCTGTCATCATAAAGGCAGGAGAATCCGCAGGCCGCAAGCGCAGTGAAGGCAGAAACCAGAAGAAGGAAAGACAGCAGCCGAAGGATGCTGCAGCTGCCAGCGCACAGGCTTCAAAGCCTCTGAAACGGCTTACTGAGGAACTTATTCCGGAACTCTTCTCCTGTAGCGAAAGACATGAGGGCATGAAGGGCGTGACCGAGCAGCAGGCAAAGGAGCTCTTCTCGGCATACAGAGATA
This sequence comes from Ruminococcus sp., assembly GCA_017620025.1. Lineage (GTDB taxonomy): Bacteria > Bacillota > Clostridia > Oscillospirales > Ruminococcaceae > Ruminococcus. Next base: position 10,711 of record JAFZRF010000038.1, on the reverse strand, counting down.
TTTATATTGCACTTGACGCCTGCTATTCCGAAGGCGAAGAGAATACATCCGACAAGGAACTCTTTGAGAGTATATCAAAGGTACACGCCATCGCACAGGAGAAGCTCGTTATACTGGGCTGCCTGACAGGCGAGAAGGGCATAGGCCTCCTTGACGAAGTGAAGAAATACAAGGAAAAGTCCGATAAGGAAAGAGAGAAGGACGAGGATGCTCCTCTTTATGAGAGAATGATAAGCTGCACCAAGCATCTGAAGCAGGACTCCCTCCTTCCGCAGTATCTCTTCAGCGATCCTGAGTCTCCCAGGGCGGAAAGCCTTATGAAGCTTATGAACAACAAGGCTGTTATCGATGCAGCAGGCGAGTTTGAAGACAAGCTTACCTCCATCGCATGGGAGAACGGAAAGAGATGTCTCGACAGCGTAAAGGGAAGCGGTATGCTCGGCGGCCGTACAGGAAGCGGCGAGAGCATATGGCAGTACGCTCCGCAGAACGATCATGAGCTATTCATGAAGGTGGTTGAAGCTGTACTCGAATCCGCACCCGAGGAGCTTAAAAAGACTCTCGAGCTGGAGACCTCCGACGGCAAGAAAAACAAGGTTAATCCCGTTTCTGTTATCAGGAAATTCGCAGAGGGTCTTATCGATGCGAAGAACAAGGACGGCGGAGATATCCGCAAGGCCTTTACTCCTGCAGCAGACAGCCGTGAAAGTGGCGGATTCCTTGAAGCATTCTCCGGATACAGCAAAAAGTTCATCAATAAGAAGATACCTGCACTTACTGCCCTGATAGACAGGCTCGACCGCAGCATGATGAATGCCGGATTCGTCGAGGGAACTGCTCTTGAGGGCGCTCCGGACGGATACAACGAGGGCAGTGCAAGAAGCTTTGCCTCTGCACTTGCACCGGCAGGACTCCTTCCGAGATACAGGATGTTCGATGCGTGCAGGCTTCCTCTGCCGGGCGGAAGAGGAAGCGAGGAAGGCACCTATCCGGTAAGGATAGGAACTGCCGAACCCGACAGCAGCACCGATATGACTGTTCATAAGGCCGATGACAGAAGGACATTCTACATCACGGCTGAGAATATCCACGACTGCGAGCTTGCAGGCGAATTGCCTGTAATGATCAATAAGTACAAGGAGTCGGATTTCAAGGGCCTCAGTACTGATCAGATCAAGGACAGACTCGAAGACGACAGCAGACGTGAGGATAATAAGAGGACTCAGCAGAGAGAAGCAGAGCGCTTCACTCCGAAAACCAATATCTTCCGTGATTACAGCTACTACGACAATCCCGGCTGCATAAAGGGTGCGGCTGATATACAGGTAATGGATATCCTGATGGATCTTCCTAAGCGCAGACCGGAGGAGCTTCGCATTACACTTGACATGATAAAAAATGCCGACGGAAAATACGTTGCTGAGATAACCGGAATAGGCGGAACAGCCTCAGGTATACTGCCGTTCCTTCCGACTGAGGAAGGTGCTGAGAGAACCGATAAGGTCAGAACCGAAGATATTCTTATAGTATCCGAGGATATGGCGGCACGTGTGAAGAAGTGGGCTGACGGACAGTTCACTCATGAGGAAAAGAAGTATTTTGCACAGCTTCCCGAGGAATGCAGTATAGCCTTCTCGGCAAGAGCGGCAGCTCTTAACAAGGAGATCGAAAGCTCTGTGGCTGAGGCGAAATTTGACGCTTCTCTCTTCGAGGATGTCAGAAGTGACGAAGGCAGACTCTACGAGGGCGGATTCACGGTTATTCCGGGAATGATACGTGTTGTAAGAAATGAGGAGTTCGTAAATATCCATATCGATGATCTTGCTCTCGGCAGAAAGCAGGCCGGCTACAGCGGAAGAGATGATGCGGAGCCGGTGAATATATTCGATTCTCTCGCAGCTCTCCCGATGATATTCCATGAGGGCATGAAGGAAAAGTGCTTCCCTGAGCGTAAGGGAAAGGGCGTCGCAGTCAATATAGCAAAGTGGAAGCGTGAGGCACTTGACGAGCAGTTCTGCTGCCTTGAGCTTATCAGACTTGCAAAGAGGACGAGGACGCTTGCGACCGCTGCCATGAAAATGGACAGAGACCGCACCAAGGAAAGATGGTGGTCAAGAAGCCTCAAGAACGATACGGATGAGTATACCGGCGTATGCGAGACTGTCAAAAGGATAACCGATACCATTGATAATAAGCTGAGTCTTATCAGCGACGAGACCGATCATTTCAAGAACGGCAAGAAGCTCGGCAAGGAAAGACTTGCAGAGGTTACTGCAGAGCGCAAGGAAAGACTTGCTTATTCTCAGAGAAAAGCGAAGGACAAAGGCGAGGAAGCACCTATTGCTCTTCCTGATGTAAGGCGTGACCCGAATGCTTATTTCAGGATACCTGAGATGCTTGGTGAACTCTGTCTCAATATCGAGAGGTATCTCTGGGCGAACAACCGCCCCAAGACCGATCTCGGAAGAAGACGTCAGAATCATATGGCCGATATCTACAACAGTGCGGCAGAGCTGATAAGCGGATATTCCTTCCTTACCGGTACTGCACCTATAGTCAGCGACAGATGCCATATCAATGATGATTTCTCGGTTGAATTCGAGAACGAAAATGAAGAATAATACAGCAAGAGGGCGCTTATCAAGCGCCCTCAGACTTTGTCTGAACGTTTTCTTTGAAGAGAATGCGTCATAACTAAGTTCTTATGATGTACTGTGTTCGCTGAGAAGATCTCATCGGATTTTTCTGAAAAGATGCACATTTGTTATATGATATAGATAATAATACTTTGGAAATATAGTATATTTTATTGAATGATACTGCACAAAAGCAAATGATTTGAAAAGCAATATAATCTTGTAGTAAAATATACATTATATTTCGAAAACACAGAAGTTAAATGATATATTACAAATAGTAATTTTCAAGAGCTCTTAAAAGGTTTGCGTGATTGAAGTATACATTTCAACGAAGATGAGATATGAATATCGGAATAATATGATAAATACTGACGAAAATGAAGTTGTACGGTTGACAATTCAAGTTTGCCGGGGTATAATAAAGGCGTCAGGTAAAGTGAAGCAGATCAATACAGTATCTGAATAATATTTACTGCCTGTAATTGTTCCGGAACGATAAAGCAACAACGATATAGGAGAACAGAGAATTATGCTCTGCAATTTACTTGTATTTATTACGCTTTCTATCTGACTTTCTATTCACACTAATATAACTAACATATAATCCTGATAAGGAGGATACAATAATGGAACTTAAAAGAATCGCAGCCGGCATTCTTGCCGCAGCAACAGTATTCACAGCATCAGCAGCTACTTTAAACAACGGAACTTCAATTTTCTCAGAGACAGCTATCACAGCAAGCGCGGATAATGCCTGCTACTTCCTCGACAGCCAGAAGGTTGTATATGACGGCCTTGTATACAAGTACAACAGCTCAAAGAAAACTCTCACATTAGACGGTCTTTACAGCAATGTTTCACAGGTCGTTGTACCTTACGGCATTGATCTTCGTTCGGATCAGACTGCATACAAGAGCAAGATGGGCTACTATACAGTAACTGATATCTCAACAGGAGCTTTCAAGGATAAGCCGGTTGTTCTCAAAACGGTTGACCTTTCACGTGCTACAAAGATCGACACTATTCCGTCTCAGTGTTTCATGAATTGTGAGAACCTTTACTCCGTAAAGTTCCCTTCAAGCCTTAAGTGGATCCTTACAAGTGCGTTTGAGAATACAGGCCTCAGATACAGCAAGAATGACGGCGGTGTTGAGAAGCTTGTAATTCCTAACTCAGTAACAAATATCGGAGCAAGTGCTTTCAAGAACTGCAAGAGAATTGAAAGGCTGACTTTCGAGAGCGGTGGATCAGACCTCTTCATTTCCTCTAATGCTTTCCAGAATTGTGAAAGAATCAGCGAGGTATATTTTGACAGAACTTCTGTAAAGGCTGCTGCTGATATCTTTGACGGATGCGGAACTTGCTTAAAGACATACGGATATGGTGCTCAGAACTATGCTAAGTGGATTTGCAGAAATCTCCTTTCTAACTGGGGACTTAAGTGGAACTCTAACTTTACAGAAGCTGAGCAGCGCAATTTCTTTGATACTCTTATGACAAAGCTCAATGGCTATGTTAAACCTGCAGATCTTGACCAGCAGGCACAGGAAGGCAATACAGCAACAGTTATCAGTATAAGAAAGGGTACCTGCGGCGGTTACTCCAGACTTTACTGGATGCTTTGCCGTGAAGCAGGCGTACCGAATGACCGTGTTCTTGTTGGCGGCGACTGCCACTGCCATGCGTTCAACTATGTAAAGATAGGCGATAAGTGGTACAACATTGATGCTACAAACAATGTTAAGGCTTGCAACAAGGCTGCTTATTCCTACTGGTTCGGAGATGATACTAAGGTAAACGGAGTATATCCTCACCGTCCTGAGAACTGGTATGTACTCGTTGATGATACGATCGGAACTACAGACTCTCAGCAGTATCTGCACTCTTTCACACTGAAGTTTGATGATCTTATTGCTCATCACAGAGAGGGTTCTGTATATATCACAGGTACAAGAGCTTAATCGCTTCTGACTATATAACAGCATAAATAACAAGGCCCGGACATATGTCCGGGCCTTTCCTTGTCTCTGATATACTCCGCCCTGTAATATTTGACATGAAACTAAACACTACATTATAATATAATTATTCAGATATTGCAATAGGTTCCTTGTAAATGCGCCTGAATTATTTGCGAACTGAAATTGCTGCAATAAAATGCTATATCAACAAATGACACTATTTGACACAATATAGCCTTATATGTATAAGTAATACATATGGTATAATGACGATTTCTTGACTTTAAAACATTTTATCAGAGTTGTGTTGTGCATAGTTAATATAAAGTGATGCTCGCAATTGGTTGAATAAACGAAATATAGGAATTGTATTGACAAATAGTGTCAATATTGCTATAATTAAATCATCAGAAAAAACTCCTGGTTGATCGATACAAACAGAAAACTATCTACAATATGTAAAAAAGTTCCGGAACATAATTACACATTACGATAAGGGGAATGCAGGGGATGTATCCTGCAATATACTTGTATTAATTGCTCAAGTTTTTCTGACATGATTTATGATATCAACATAGCTAAACGATTTAGGAGGACATAATTATGAATTTCAAAAGAGTCGCAGCAGGCGTTCTTGCCGCAGCTACAGTATTTACAGCATCAGCAGCAACATTCCAGGGCGGAGTAACACTCTTCTCACAGACAGCAATCACAGCAGAGGCCGCATTAAACAACATCGCTATCTATTACTCAGGCGATATCTATGCCTGCAACAACATTAAGTACAAGCTCAACAAGTCCACAAAGGAAGCTACTATCTACGGCAAGACTCCCAAGAATCCCAGCGGCGGAAACGTAACTCTTAAAGACGTTGTAATCCCCGACCAGATCATAGTTCAGAAAGGTGATTTTGCAGGCACATATAAGGTTACAGCGATCGCTGAAAAGGCATTCAAGGGTTGTGAGCTTACTTCCATTGACCTCAGAAACTGCTGGGCAATGAAGAAGATCTATAACGAGGCATTCATGAACTGCACTAAGCTGAAGACAGTAAGACTCAGCAGCGCAATTGAGAATATGTACTCAAGCGGTTTCCAGGGCTGTACAGCACTGACAACATTTGATTTCAACGGCAATAACAAAATCACAAATATACCGATCTATTTCTTACAGGGATGCACAGCTCTGAAGAGCGTAAGCATTCCTTACAGTGTAACATGGATCAGAAACGGTGCTTTCAGTGGCTCCGGTATTACAAGTGTCAAGGTATCCAATAACGTTACAAGTGTAGATCTTTCTGCTTTCGCTGGATGCAAGAGCCTGAATACTGTAACATTCGAGGCAGGAAACTCCAAGAAGCTCTCTCTCGGCCGTTATGCATTCGCTAACTGCCCGAAGATAAGCAGAGTAAACTTTGACCGTGATAATATCGATGCAGAGCCTAATGCTTTTGAGGATTGCGGTATATGCTTCAGAGCATATGGTTATGGAGCTCAGAACTACGCAAAGTCAATATGCAGGAAGCTTGTTCAGCAGTGGGGCATTAAATACAAGAGCGGAATGAAGTTTGAGGAAGAAATGAAGTTCTACAATGATCTTATGGCAAAGCTTAATAAGTATGTAAGCCCGGCAAGCCTTGAGGAGCAGCTTCAGGAAGGAAATACAGCTACAGTTATCAGCCTCAGAAAGGGAACCTGCGGCGGTTATTCAAGACTGTACTATCTGCTCTGCCGCGAGGCAGGTGTTCCTGATGACCGTGTACTTGTAGCAGGCGACTGCCACTGTCATGCATGGAATTATGTAAAGATCGGATCGCTGTGGTTCAATATCGATGCAACAAACAATGTAAAGGCATGCAACAAGGCTGGTTACAGTTACTGGTTCGGCAGCGACCCTGAACTCAGCAACGGAAAGCACCCTCACCGTCCCGAGAACTGGTATGTACTCGTTGATGATACCATTGGTACAACAGATTCACAGCAGTACCTCCATTCCTTCACACTCCTCTTCGATGACCTTATAGCTCATCACAGTGAGGGCTCTGTATACATCACAGGTTCAAGAGCATAATCGCTCCTGAATGTACAACCTAATAAAAACAAGACCCGGACCCCCGTCCGGGTCTTTCCTGTATCCGTCCATAGTCTGTTCTATTAAAATGTATATAGAGAATTACGAATAATGAGTTGATAAGTTATTGCATGATCGGATATATTATGGTATAATGATATTACATGATGATACGGAAAAGGAGGTAATATCATGAAATATATCAAAGTAAGGAACATTCCTGCAGAGCTTTCCGCGGTCGTTCTCGGATGTATGCGTATGCCCGATCTCTCCGCAGAGCAGGCTGAGGCCGTTATCCGCAATGCCTATGAGCTCGGCGTCAACTGCTTCGATCACGCCGACTGCTACGGCATGGGCGAGGCAGAGACTGTTTTCGGCAAGGCCTTCCCCAAGACCGGTATACCCCGTGAGAATGTATTCATACAGTCCAAATGTGCTATCTGCCCGGACAGACAGGTCTTTGACTGGTCGAAGGAGCATATCATCAAGAGCGTTGACAAGATACTCTCCCGCCTCGGTATGGAGTATCTTGATGCACTTCTTCTTCACCGTCCCGATCTGCTCTTTGAGCCGGAGGAGGTCGCAGAGGCCTTCGATGTCCTCTATCTCAGCGGAAAGGTAAGAGCATTCGGCGTGAGCAACCTTATGCCCATGCAGATAGAGCTTCTCAAAAAGTACGTGCAGCATCCTCTTGTATTCGATCAGGTGCAGCTTTCTCTCGATCAGTCGCAGCTTATCGATCAGGCACTGTACATGAACAACAAGACTACAAATATGTCATACAGCATGGACGGCAGCCTGCTTGATTACTGCCGTCTCAACGACATAACCATACAGGCCTGGTCTCCGCTGCAGTTCGGTTTCTTCAAGGGTACCTTTGTAGATAACCCGGATTTTCCTGAGCTCAATAAGGCTCTCGGTGAGGTCGCAGAACGTCACGGCGTCAGCAAGACGGCAGTAGCCATCGCGTGGATACTTCGCCATCCTGCACATATGCAGGCAATAGCGGGCACCATGAACCCCGATCATCTCAGGGAGGTATGCGATGCTTCAAAGGTCGAACTCACCCGTGAGGAATGGTACAGGCTCTATCTCGCATCAGGAAAGTTCCTTCCGTAAGGTATGAAGCACGTACTCCAGTGGCATATCCTCCACCGCTGCAATCTGCGCTGTACCCACTGTTATCAGGAGGACTATGCTGCAGAGCTGACAGGTGATCAGCTTGAAAGGATTTTTTTCCAGTACCTCGGTTTCTGCCGGAAGTACGGTTACAAGGGACATATCAATTTTACCGGCGGCGAACCATTGCTGTCACCGGAGCTTTTCCGGCTGCTCGGTCTCTGTGAGGAGAACGGCATCACCTACGGCATACTCACAAACGGCACTCTCATTGACGAGTCTCTTGCGGAACGACTTGGCGGGTTGAAAAACCTCAGCTTCGTACAGGTAAGCATAGACGGCACAAAAGAGACACATGACCGTGTCCGAGGCAAGGGCAGCTTCGACAAGGCGTTTGAAGGACTCAGGCTAATAAAGAAAGCCGGTATACAGACGATGGCTGCGTTTACCTGTCATAAGGGCAATTACACGGAGCTGCGGCAGGTAATAAAGATCGTCCGGAGAGAGGACATCGACCGTTTCTGGGCTGACAGGCTGATACCTATGGGCAGCAGCAGGGAAGAGGTGCTTTCTACGGAGGAATACCGCTCGGTGATAAAGCAGCTCACAAAAGAGCATTTCCGGCGTCCGCTCTTCACGCATACCGATGTGCATCTCAACCGCTCGCTGCAGTTCCTTGAGGGCGGAGAGTGCTACTATCACTGCTCTGCCGGAGTGAATCTGCTCACTCTTCTTGCAGACGGTACTCTTCTCCCGTGCAGGAGACTGCCGATACCGATAGGGAACTGCCTTGAGGAGGATATGACGGAGCTTTACGAAAACAGTCCGCTTATAAAGGAACTCCGTGAAATGAAGATACCGGAGGACTGCTACAGATGCCCGCAGGCGGAAAGGTGCAGAGGCGGTGCGAAATGCCTCTCCTACGCCATAAAGGGCGTATACGATATCAAGGATATAAACTGCTATAACAGATACTGACGGAGGTGTATAATGATTACACACAAATACAGGATAAGACTGATAAACGCTGCGTTGCTGATGTTTCTTTTGCTGCTGGTACAGCCCCTCGGCGCATCGGCAGATGAGAAGGAATACAGGATAGACTCGGCTGATTTCACAGTTGCCTTCCAGGAAAACGGAGATGCACTTATAAGCGAGGACTGGAAGGTCACATACGAAAAAGGCAGCTTTACGCATTTCTACAAGGATATCTACAACCCGTACAACAAGCTTGAATACATCCCGGAGGTAAGAATTGCGGGCTGTCAGATCAACGGCGTGGATGCGGTAAGACAATACGATGACACCCGAAGCGACGGTCATTATTTCTTTGAACCGCAGTCGGACAGATATACTGTTCACTGGTTTCAGTACGCAAGCAACGAGACAGTAGACTATAAGATAAGCTATGTGATACCCAATGCGGTCAAGCTCACAGGTGACGACACGGCAAAATGTGCATTTCGTCTGATAGGCGATAATTTTACAAAAAACGTCGAAAAGGTAACGGCTAAGATATACCTGCCAGATATCAATGCTCTGAAAAACTTGGAGGTGTCTCATGGAATATTTGACATCGACGGCGATGTGATAGTATGTACTGCCGAGAATTCTGTCGGTATGTACAAGATAACAGCTGAGATGTCCGCGGTTCCATTTGACAGCCTCAAAAGAGTGATCGATGTGCAGCTGCCTGAGATAGTCGATTCCGGCGTCAGAAGCAGCAGCGGAGGCTCTCTGGAACCGGAAAACTGGGTGGAATGGCTGTTCATTCTTCCGTTCGTGCTTATACCTCTGTTACTGATAATAATATTCATCAAGTCACAGGCAGGTCCGTTTTTCAAGTCAATGTCCATGAAAAGGAAGGATCCCGACTATATGCTCCATGCAGCGGAGCGGCTTGATTCACAGGATATCCCTTACACATGGTTTGCTATGCTGCCAAAGATGAAAAGCAGTATCGGGGGACGCTTTAATCTGTTCTATCTGATGCTGTTTGACATCATGAAGAAGGGCTATATCGAAGTTGACAAAAAGGCTATCTACCTTAAGAATGAGCCGAAATATGCCTTTGATGATTTTGTACAGCAGGAATATGACAAGAAGATATACGAACTCCTTCTTGAGACATTCGGTACAGAGCCGGACGGCGCCGGATATATGATACCTTTTGCAAGGATCAAGGAAACATTTTCGGGGAATTCAATGTCTTACTACAAGCTTGAAAACAATGCCTATAAGCTCTGCAAGGAGTATTCAAAGGCACTGAAGGACAGCAGTCTCTATCAGTATCTTGAATCCTCCGGCGAACTGAAGCAGGTCGAGGATGATATCAAGCTATGGAATGATCTTGCAGTCTACGAGAAGCTGAAAACAGATCCGTATGAATGCTTCTGTGCGGCCAAGAGAGATCCTGCGATAGGAAGCTATATGGCACTGGGACTTCTCTTCAATCCGTCAACGACTACCGGTTATATCGTTACAGAAAGCTCAGATGACGATATGCTCACAGCCCTTTATTACATCGCAAGCACCTATTCTTATAACCGTGGCTACGGCAGTGATTCAAGTTCAAGCGGAAGCAGCTGCTCAAGCTGTTCAAGCTGCTCGAGCTGTTCAAGCTGTTCCGGCTGCGGCGGCGGAGGAGCGGACTGAGTTTTTCACTTCATAATTCATAATGCATAATTCATAATTATCAAAGCAGGGACGGTCAGTGGCCGTCCTTCTGTTTTTACATGACATCTACAGCATTGTAACATTAAGTTTGGGATTCTAAAGGGGCTGCGCCCCTTTAGCGAAGTCCAGAGGCAGCGCCTCTGGCAGGGTGACTCCCCACAGTGTGGGGAGATGTCAGCGAAGCTGACAGAGGGGACGGACCGGTTAGGTTGGGACAGAGTCCCGCATTCTCCGCAGGGCGCTTCT
>JAFZRF010000037.1 GCA_017620025.1 Ruminococcus sp. | reverse complement strand
TGCCGGTGTTCTCTCCGGCGGTCCGGCTGCAGGTATGTATGATAAGTATATACGCGGTGCGGGCTTCAAGCGCGGCAGAGTCGCAAGCCAGAAGTGCTACGTTGATTCTGCAGAGGCATTTTCTGTAAATGAAGTATCTCTCCAGTGGAATGCTCCGCTTGCATGGGTAGCTTCATACATGGATGATACTTTCGGCACAAAGCCGACTCCGGAGCCTACTACTGTTGAGACAACGACGACCGGTGAACGACCTGAGACAGCCTTGTGGGGCGATGCAAACGAGGATAACAAGGTAACTGTTTCTGATGCGGTTGCAGTTCTTCAGTATATCAGCAACCAGACGAAATACGCTCTGACCGATCAGGGAAAAGCCAACGCTGACCTTGTGGATGCCGGAAAGGGTATCACAGGCGACGATGCTATCGCTATCCAGAAGATAGACGCAGGACTGATAAAGCAGTCTGACTGTCCCGTTCTTTCTGTAAGGCTCAAGAACTACAAGTAATATACACTTAAAAGAAAAGCGCATATGCTCCGGTCAATCGGGCATATGCGCTTTTTCGTATTATCAGCTGATTCCGTCAAACATATATATGAACTTTACGCTTCCGTCCATATCTTCGGACTTGCCGGAGTAGGTGTCATAATCCTTTGATGCTTCACGTACAGCGATCATTCTGTCCTTCAGGTCGGGCAGCATTTCATCAACTGCTCCGGATATTCTGCCTATGCCGTCATCGCTGAACTTTATCATTCCTTCGTTAAGCTCTTTTGCGCCGGTCTCAAGCTGTGATATACCGTCCGTAAGCTTCGGTATGCCGTTTCTCAGTGTGCCGATACCGCCGAACAGATCATTTGCACCGCTGCTGAGACTTCCTGCGCCTCTGCTTACCTGCATTATGGAACTGTACAGTGTATCAGCTCCGCCGGAGAGCTTTGTTCCGCCGGTAAGAAGCTGTTCCAGACCGTTGTTAAGTGAGCCGGCGCCGCTGTTGAGCTGATGCATTCCCTCTGTGAAGGTGAGAGCTCCGGTATAGAGCTGACCTGTACCGCTGCAAAGCTGAGTAGCTCCGCCGGAGAGCTTTGCCAGACCTCCGTTCAGTGCTGTATTGCCGTCAGAAAGCTGTGATATGCCTCCTGTCAGCTGATCCAGTCCGCCGATAAGACCTGTGCTGCCCTGTGCGAGCTGACCGATGCCGTTGTTGAGCTCTGCAGCGCCGGCAGACAGTGACTGTGCGTATTCTGCAAGCTCAGCAGAAGAACCGGAAAGCTTTTCGGCTCCGGCAGCGAGTTCCTTTCCGCCGTTGTCGATGACCGTGAGTCCCTGTGAAAGCTGTGCTGAGCCGTTCTGTGCGGACTCAAGTCCTTCTGAGAGCTGAGCAAGTCCGCCGGTGAGCTGCTGTGCGCCGGTTTCCAGTGCAGCGGCACCGTCATGAAGCTGTCCGCCTGCTTTTAGCGCTGCGGATAACTGCTTCTGACCTTCGATGGTCTGCTGAAGAGTGGCGACAGCTGCGGCAAGCTCCTCTGACGGAGACTGCTGATACAGCCCGTTCAGAGCGGCAAGAGCCTGTTCGTTGGCGGCTATTGTAACGTCAAGGCTGCCTGCAGCTGAATCCATACCTGCTGAGAGCTGTCCTGCGCCTGACTGCATCTGGGCTGCTCCGGCTGAAAGCTGATCTGCACCGTTTTTCGCTGATGCTATACCCGTGTCAAGTGATTCTGCTCCGGATCTTGCAGAGCTTATGCCGGTTGAGAGCTGTCCGGCTGATGTGCTGAGCTCCTCTGCGCCTGCCGAGAGCTGTCCCATGCCGCCGGAGAACTGTGCTGCGCCCTCTGTGAGCTTGCTGCTGCCGTCGGAAAGAGTTCCGATGCCGCTTGTCAGCTGCTCTGCACCGTTTTTCAGTGCAGCAGCTCCGTCACTTACTTTAGTGAAACCGCTTACCAGTTCGTCAGAGCCTGACTTTGCTGCGTCTATACCTGAGGAAAGTGAAGCTGCCCCCTCGTCTATCTGCTTTGCGCCCTCTGCAAGTGCCTCCGAGCCGGGAACGAGCTTTGCTGTTCCGTCTGTTATCTGCTGTGAGCCTTCCTTTGCGGACTGTATGCCGCCCTTGAGCTGACCGGCACCGTCAGAGAGAGTCTTTGCTCCTGCCGCAAGTGCCGCGGAGCCCTCGGATAGTTTCTTTGCACCGGCATTCAGGGCATCGGAGCCGTTGTACAGCTTATCTATGCCGTCTGTCAGTTCGCCGGTCTTTCCGGAAAGCTCCTTCATACCGTCGTACAGCTCAGAGGTGCCATCCCTGAGTGCATCTGCTCCGTCGGTGAGTTCTTTGATCTTGCTTTGAAGCTCGTCAAGGTCGAAGCTGTCTCCGATGTCCATCTGGGAGAATATCTCGTTCGATACAACAGTCACGGATGTATCCATTTCAAAATCAGTAACGTCAGCGCTGAGCTCAAAGTACTCCGGAAGCTCTATCTTCATCATATCTATATCATCGAGATCAAGGCTTTCGGAGAGCCCGGGGAACGCTGCTCCCACAGCGATCAGACGTTCACCGTCTGAGATTATCCTGCCGTTGGTGACCTCTGCGTTTGTGAATCTGCCTGTATCGAGGACAGCTGCACTTGCTGCAAGGAACGGTACGTATATCTCACGCACCTTGCCGTTTATTTCCTTTGCGGTCTTTTCGTTGTTTGTGTAGTCCCAGCGTATCGTCACATGACCGCTCCTGCCCTTCAGAGCCTCAGGTGAAATGGGAGCACCGTCAAGGAAGTAGCTTATCTTTACGCTTACAGGAAGAGGACGGTCGGAGCTGCCTTTGTAGTAAATATCATCGCCCATAGCGTCCCAGTCCAGTTCTTCTCCCGACTTGCTGTAGACTTCATCGCCCTTGACATTGACTATCTCTGCCAGCGACGATACATCGTTCAGGCTTTTCAGCGCCGGAGCATTTTTCAGCCAGTCGCTTACTACTACCTTTTTTACGGAAGAATCATTTTTGCAGAGTACGTATACCGTCTCGTCCTTGAATGCAGCCTTATCCGAAGCTGCACGTTCGATCTTCTTGTCCTCATCCTTCTGCTGGGTTTCAGCAGTTTCAGCCTTCTGACTGCTGTTTGCCTTTGCGTATGCGACAGAACCTGTTGCGGCAACTGATACTGCAACTGCCATTACGCCTGCGATCACTCTTTTATAGTTTTTCATACAGATTACTTCCTTTCGTCATTTTCGTCAATGAGCAAATCTGAAATGTATACGTTCCGGTTTATCATCGCTGTGATGGCCGAAGCCTGCGCTTGTGCGGCATATTATACCGTCAAACAGCATGAACATCGATGGCAGCACACCGATGACGACTATCATGGATATGACAGCTCCTCGGCTGAGCAGCACGCACAGTGAAGAGATCATGCCTATCTTTGAATAGGCTGCAACGCCTACTGTAGCTGCGAAAAAGCCGAGAGCCGATGTGAATACCGACTTTATTGATGTGCCCAGTGCAGTATTTACAGCTTCCTGCTTGTCCCTGCCGGCTGCTCTTTCTGAGCGGTAGCGTGTTGTCATGAGTATCGCATAGTCAACCGTGGCACCAAGCTGTATCGTGCCGATGACCACAGATGCGATGAACGGCAGCTGTGTATCAGTATAGCAGGCTATGCCGAGATTGATCATTATCGCAAGCTCTATGACTGCTACAAGTATGACAGGAAGAGAACCTGATCTGAATGTGAATGCGATTATGAGGAAGATGGCTGCTATGGAAAGCAGACTTACTGTTTTGAAATCACGGGCGGTTATATCTATAAGATCCTTTGTTGCCGGAGCTTCTCCTATCAGCATACCGTCAGGATCGTATTTCTTTACTATGCTCTGCAGCTCCTTTACCTGTCCGTTGACTGCATCGGAGGCCACCTCATACTCAGAGCCTATGAGCATCAGCTGCCACTTGTCGCCCTTGAGTACGCTCTTTACGGAGTCAGGTACTACCTCCTCTGGTATCGCCGGACCTACCAGTGAATTGAAGCCCATGGTGAACTGAACTCCGTCCACCTTCTTCATTTCCTTCAGCATCGCATTGGCTTCCTTTGGATCCATAGAGCTGTTTACCATGAGGATATGTGTGCTGTTCATGTTGTATTCTTCCGCCAGCTTTGTATTGGCGATCACACTTTCAAGGTCTGCGGGAAGGGTGCTGTCCAGCTTGTAGTATACGCTGTAGTGATTGTAGCCGTATACTGCCGGTATGAGCAGTACAAGAGCTGCTGTGATGAACAGACCGGAATGACTTGTGATGAATGAGGCTATTTTTGAAAGGTCAGGCAGGAACTCCCTGTGTGAGGTCTTCCTTATAGCCTTGTCGAATATGAGTATCATTGCCGGGAGGACTGTAACGCAGGCGATAACGCCGCATATAACGCCCTTTGCCATGACTATTCCGAGATCAAGACCGAGGGTGAAGGTCATGAAGCACATTGCAAGGAATCCGGCTACTGTTGTGAAAGAACTGCTGACTACTGATGTGACGGTCTGTGCTATTGCGTGAGCCATAGCCTCGTTCCTGTCGGTGTAGTGTTCCTGCTGTTCCTTGTAGCTGTGCCAGAGGAAAATCGAGTAGTCCATAGTAACGCCGAGCTGGAGTACAAGTGCCAGAGCCTGCGTTATGAAGGAGATCTCACCCATAACGAAATTGCTGCCGAGGTTCCATATAATGGCCATTCCTATACTGAGCATGAAGAATACCGGTATCAGGAAGGAGTCCATTGTAAGCACAAGTACTATGCTTGTGAGTATGACAGCGATAACGGCGTATATAACGGATTCGCTGTCCGAGAGATGCTTCATGTCATCGGTGATAGCAGACATTCCGCTTATGAAGCACTGTTCCGAGGTGATACGGCGCATTTCATCAACAGCTTCAAGCGTGGTATCAGCTGAAGTCGTATCATCGAAGAACACTGCCATGAGAGTGGTGTCGTCCTTGCTGAAGAAGCTGGACACCTTTTCAGGAAGCACTTCCTTCGGCAGATTCAGGTCTGTGAGGGTCTCATAGCATACAACATCGGAAACATGATCAACCGCAGAGAGTTTATCCGCAGTCTCGGCTATTTCCTTTTCTGACATTCCCTCAACCATTACAAACGAGAAGCCGCCCTGTCCGAACTCCTCCTTCAGTATGTCCTGACCGGCCATAGTGTCAATATCCTTTGGCAGGTAGGAGAGTATATCATAGTTTACTCTTGTATTCATATAGCCGACAGCTGAGGGTATCAGCATCAGAATACCGATTATGAGTATGAGTGACCGGTGTTTGGTGATAAATTCGCCGAATCTGAGCATAAGTCTCATCCTTTCCGTATAGTACAGATTTCCGCAGCCGGATTAATTCAACAGTCTTCATTATGGGGGACAGAAGGAGGACTGCGGAAACCTGCCATGAAAATAGGGGGAAGATTGATCCCTTATGCATAGTATATTACAATTATGACCAACAGTCAATATCTGAGCTGAGAAAAAAATGACTATAAGTCACATTTTTGTTCAACTGCACAGTTTTGCGGCGCGAAATTAGTGACCGATAGTCAATTTAACAAGCTTGACACTTCTTTGGTTATGAAGTATAATATTTATAAAACAAGATGATCTATTCAGATGTATAATATGAATGATCTGCCAAAAGGAGTGATATGATGGGGAAAGTCGACCTGAATAAGCAGAAGAAGGAGTCTTCGCTCCTGATGACTGCATTTGAGTTCTTTACTACCAAGGGATTCAGCAAGACCTCCATATCAGACATAGTAAACAAGGCAGGCGTGGCAAAAGGTACTTTCTACCTGTATTTCAAGGATAAGTATGATATACGCAACAAGCTTATCGCACATAAGTCGAGTCAGCTTTTCAGATCTGCACTGGAGCAGCTCTCACCAGAGATAGACACTCTCAGCTTTGAGGACAAGCTGATAAAGATCGTTGATAATATCATAGATCAGCTGGATAATGACAAATCTCTTCTCACGTTCATATCCAAGAATCTGAGCTGGGGCATATTCAAATCAGCACTGACGTCTCCGGCTTCTGAGGAGGATGTGAACTTTCATGATGTATACAACTCAATGCTGAAGGAAGCGCCGTCTGATCTGAGGGATCCGGAGATAATGCTGTACATGATAATAGAGCTTGTATCTTCATCATGCTATTCAGCCATACTCTACAGCGATCCTTGTACAATAGAGACGCTGAAGCCGTATCTCTACCAGACTATAAGGACTATGATACAGCAGCACAGGGGGTAAGGAAACAGGAGTATTACAGAAGTGCGGCGATATAGAAAGATTAAAGCCTGCTCCATCGGGAGCAGGCTTCGTTTTATCGTCTTAAATACTTACCATATGCACAAACTGCAGTGCTGCGGCGTTATTCCGGGAAGTATGCCGAGACACTTTATCATAGCTCAGCCGCAGTCCCAGTGATACAGAACATTCGAGAAATCCCGTGCTTTCAGCTCCTCGGGAGTGCAAAGGAATACACCTATTCCGAGATCACCCCACATGACTCTGGTTTTTCCGTCATCGGATATGCTGTCAAGCTGGAGGAGAAGCACGGTGCGGTCATCATCCTCTTCTCTGGGATCGTTCTGAGTGAAACCGGGATATCCGCCTATCTTGTCGCCTTCGCTTTTAAGCTGCTCCCATATCATTTCACCTATATCGTCACCGAGATCATCCGGATGCCCGATAGGTTCTCCGGGAGTTTCTGCATTGAACATTTCGGTAAACATCGGCGCAAAATGTGAGTTGCAGGCAGCCATATAGTCTGATGAAGGAGTAAACTCGATACCGTATGTTCCGTTTACAGGGAAACAGTCATCATAGTCTGCCGGTAGGGGAGCGGAAGCAAGTTTGGCCTTCACCTGCTCTTCTGTAACAGAGGGATCAACGGTGTCATACCAGATGACACGTGATCCTTTCTTTTTTTCATAGCCCCAGTTAACATCCTGTCCGATCCAGAACTGGAGAAGACCGCTTTCCGGAAAGTCGGGCAATGCTTTAAGCTGCGAACAGTCGATCTGTGCAAGCATTCTGAGCGCACCGCCGTTTTCATCGCACGGGATATCGCCGCCGGAAGGAATATACGGAAGTCCGCCGACCTTGCTTTCGCACAGCTTCGGGGCGGTATCAGTCAGCTTCAGACTGAGAAACGGTTTGTACGTATTCATTTTTATCTTTTCAATGCAACAAGTAGCAACTGCCCTGTCCATTGCTTCATTATGATCGTAATCCATATTTTTACCTCCTGATAATGTTATCTGATCGCAGAATAAACAGCTTATAAACGGAAGCGATATACTCCCGGAGCGCTGCTTGTATCAGCACTCCTCTTTCCTGCGGAATGCCACAGAAACGTACATTACAGCTGCTCCGAGCATTATCAGCATACCGGCTCCTGCGGCAGCTGCGGCTGTACTGATATCGTTGTTTCCTGTCTGCGGAAGATCGACTTCGTTGCCCTCTTCATCTGTACCTATACCTGAGAAGCGGTTTATCATGTACTCTGAACCGTCATCGAAGGTGATAACCACTGTGCCGGATTCATCGCTTGCTGTCTTTGATACCTTAGCATCCTTTCCGGTCTTTTCGCTACGGTCGGCTGCTGCCATTTCTGCAAGCTCCCTGTCGGAATAGAATACGATGCTGTCTATCGTTCCTTCACCTGAATACTTCAGTGTTTCAACTGAGTTATCGTCTCTTACGAGGAATATGTCTGTATCAGACACAGCTGATGCAACGACCCTCTCGGTCTTGCCGCCTGAGGTGAGTTCAACTGCTTTTGTTCCGATCCAGTTATACTTCATCGTCTCCTCAGAGCCGTCCTCGGGATCGATAACAGTGATATTGCCGTTACCGTCTGAGCTGTAGTACTTCAGGGAATCCTCTGTCATGCAGCTCCAGAGTCCGGGAGTAAAGAGGTCTTTTATCTCGGGAAGGGCTTTAAGGTCAACTACCTGTTTGTCAATGTCAAAACCGTCGGCACCTAAAGGATCAATTGTAAATGTCTCTCCGTCGAGGAAGTACATAAAGTAACTGCCGCCGTCTACAAATGATGCTGATCCGAGACCGGGACGCTCGCCTGTCAAACGCTCGCAGTAATCTGCTGCCATTTCCTCAAGCTGAGAAACGGTGAACACCTTGTAATCCTCGGCAGTAAAGTTCGGATCGTAGCAGATGTAGTATTCATCACCGTTTTCAAAAGTCACTGTGTGATCGGATACGGAGAAGTGTGAGACATTTACGGACACCTCGCTGTCCATACCCTTGTTGCCGGTAAGCACGTTGCCGTTATAGTCAACCGTGTAGTCCCATAACAAGCCGTCCTCTGCCGAGCAGACAACAGCCCTGTTGTCCTCGGTGAACAGAACATAGTAATGCTTGTCGCTGAGCGCAGGATCCTGGAATACACGGTATACGCCTCTTCTGATGTACTCAAACTTTACAGTCTTGCCGCTGGGATCAACTGCTGTGTTCTCAAATCTGTCGTAACCGGTGTACTCTGCGATCAGGCTGCCGCTCTTGTCAAAGAGACGTACTGTACCCATTCCTTCTTCATCGTATGTGACCTCAGCTGATTCAGCCTTGCTGTCGCTGTTGTTGTTATGGTAATCGGCAACGATCTCTCCGATCTGCTTTGTGGTGCTGAAATCAAAATTGGCAAAACCGTCAGGGTTTGCGTAGAAGAGATTCTCAGTAACACCGTCATCCCAGGTGATGACTGCATTGCTCTTGTCTGTGAATGTGATCTTTCCGGTGCGTGTCTCTTCGGAGCTGCCGGTCTTTAGCTTCATGGCAACGGTATCGCCGTTCTGCTCAAACTTGAACTCCTTCTCCGGAGCGCCGTTCTGATAGCGGATATTTCCTTCATTGCTGTCCCAGAAGTTGTAGTAGACGTCAGCATCTCCGCCGTTCTTTGCCCACCATAATCCCTGTCTGAGATGTGCAGCATTACGGTCATCCGACATTATCTCGGCAGTATTGAAAGCCTTGTCAACTGCTGTTACCATATAATCCTCGAGATCGGTAACATCGTAGGTAACAGAAACGCTTCCGTCCTCGTCCTGATATCTGTATGCAGGAAGTACATCTGAGAAATCGTATGAATTGTAGATATTCTTTTCATACTCATCTGCGAAATCCGTTATGACGTTTAAAAGAAGAGACTCTGATCTTGCTGTGGCGTTGGGATCAGCGCATATTACAAAGAGGGAAGCAAGCGCATTGTTTACTCCTGCGAGCTCTGCGAGAGGAGCGCCGTCAGCTGTATACTCACCGGCTATTCCTCCGTCGCCCCTTCCGGTTATGAAGATGCCGTCAAGGTTCTCGTCCGCAGAGGTGATCTCGATGAGCTTTCTTCCGTTTTCTTCCTTCGGCTTTACCTCGAGCGAGGGAGCCTTTTTGTCAACAACTATCGGGAAATCGTAGGCCTGAGGATTGTTCTCGGCGCCTTCATAGTAGATATAGCCTTCAAAAGAGCCTCTGTACTCGCCGTCGGGAAGTGAACGGAGATCTTCTTCGGACATTGAGTATACAACTTTCTGTGCCGGAACATTAGCAGCATCCGATTCACTGACAAGGTTGTTCTCGCTGTCATATATCCTTAATCCGGAAATATGAGCGGATCTGAGCAGAGAGAAGACTATTCCAAAGCGGTCGGACAATCCGTCTCCGTCGGGAGAAAGATATGTACTTTCGCTGTAGCAATTCATGAGATCCCCGAAGTATTCATCGTCATAGTAATCGGCGATGCTGAAAGGATTGGCCAGCACATACTCTGCATCCTCTTCGGGAAGTCTTTCGATAAGTCTGGCCGTAGCCTCTGCAACGCCTGCGAAGGAATATGAAGCATCAAATGATCCGTTGCCGGCAGTGGTGAATAATTGGTAAGGAGCAAGGTACTTCGTACCGCTGTGGAAGATAGGGGCCTGAGTCCAGTCACCGCAGAAGCCCATTACAGGAATGGAGACATCACAGCAGTTCTCGGCGCCGCTGAGAATGATATATCCTTCAACAAAGAAACCGTTGGGGAAGGAAGTGCTGCGGGCTGCAAGATCAGCCTCTGAAAGCTGAGCGCTGACCGTTACTGTTCTGGTCTCGCCGGCAGCTGTACTAAGCAGAGAAGACAGATCAGCTGTGACACCGATATTGCTTGAACCGATAATGGATATCTGACCGGATTCATCATTCTCGATCATAGCGCCGTCCTCAGCTGTCAGAACGAGTCTGGCCTCCTTGAATTCAACGTCCTGATCGCTGAAATTCCTTATATCAACATTGAAGCTGATCTTATCTGTGAGCTTGTCCTTCAGCTCGACCTTTGCAAGACCGCCCTCACCTGTGAGGATAACTCTGTCATTGAGGACGTTTTTCAGATTGACAAGACCTGCGCCCTGACGTCTCGGACTCTCGTAGGTATCTCCGTTCTGGAAAAGAACTGCGGAATTCATAAGAAGGTTCTTGATGAAGGCAGTCTTTGCACTGCCGGAAAGCACCATGCCGTTTTTCCTGAGGTACTGATCGAGTATCGCTGCACATCCTGCAACATACGGAGAAGACATTGAGGTGCCTTCTATCTGCATAAGACTGTTGTTTTTTGCAGCAGATGTTACAGAGCCGCCGATACCTGCTATATCAGGCTTGAGCGTAAGGTCCTCTGCCGGGCCGAAGGAGCTGAAACCGCTTATGCCGCCGTCGAGGGGAGTTATTACGGTTATCGTGCTGTCCAGGCGGATCTTTCCGGATTCTGCCTCCTTCATTTTTATACCGTTATTCAGTGAAATAAACACAGAAGGAAGAGTAACTCCGTCGAGTGCCATGCCTATGAGACTCTGCTCATCAATGTTGTCGCATACGATCATGGCAACAGCGCCTGCCTGTTCGGCATTATAGGCTTTCTCGGAGAAGGTGAATCCTCCTCTGTCAACGAGAGCTATCTTGCCTGTGAGATCCTTGCCCTCAAAATCTCCCGGTGTGCCGAGACCGCAGTATACATATTCATATACTCCGTCATCCAGTATCTCGCTCAGTATGCGGTCGTCTGCCACAGAAAAGGGTATCTCGTCATCAAGGCCTTCGATCTTGAAGCAGGGATCACGGCGCATTGAGTTGTTTGCAGAGGCTACGCTCAGTACCTCCTTAAATGATGAAGGCTCACTGACTGTCTGTGTATCCGGCACTGCTGCATCCATATCAAGATAGGTGCCTTCAATTATACGGTTGTTGCTGGAGTTTCCGGCTGCTGCCACTATTGTGATGCCTGCATTGTTCAGCGATTTGAGAGTATCCTTGTATGATATCGAATCAAGATCGGGCTCGGGACTTCCGAAGCTCATATTTATAACATCGGCCCTGAGCGTTGCTGCATCTTCCAGAGCTGCAAGAGCAGCATCATATTTAACCGCATTCTGATATGTGCCTTGTACCTCATCAACAAGAACATCTCCGAATACTCTCATCATTATGATCTGAGCGTCCCTTGCAATTCCGGAGAGCTCGTTGCCGTCGGCATCGCTTATCTTGTTTCCTGCAGCGATGCCGGAAACGTGAGTTCCGTGAAATTCCTTCGGATCACTGGATTCATAGGGGGTATCGTCGGCATAATCGATAACATAGGGCAGCTTGCTGCTGATATATGCCTGTTCGGGATCGACCTGTACATTGAGATTACCCGCAGCTGCGATGATATCTTCCTTTGTCAGCTTGTTATTCTTGTCATCTATCGGAGCAAACATATCGTGATCTATGTCAAATTCTCCGTCCAGAACGGCGATGACCTCGCCCTCTCCGAAATAACCGGTAGTCTCTCTGAAATAGCTGACCTCTCCGAGTTCCGGGGCTGTGTAAAGATCAGGCCTTTGGATATTCACAGTCTCGATCTCTTCTATATCCTCTACCCACGGGCAGGCTCTTGCTTCATCAAGCAGCCCCTTCGGCAGCTCACAAGAGAAGCCGTTCATGAGCAGATCAAAGCGGTATCCTACCTCGAGCTCGGGATACAGACTCCGGATAGCTGCCTCTGCCTCGCTGCTTGTCTGACGCAGGGCTTCTGCTTTTGCAGTGGCTTCAGGAGTGTCGAGATAATCCGTTCCGAGCTGTGCTGCTCCTTCTCCGGCAAGTACGGCTTCACCGCTGAGCCTGATTATTACAGGAACAAGCTTACCGGCTTCCTCTGCTTCTTGTGCTTCTGCTGCAAGTGCAGACGGAAGTCCGCAGCTGAGTACTGCTGAGCTTCCGATTGCCATAGCAGCCGTCATGCTGAGCAAATGGCGTGTGAGTTTCTTCATTGTTCATCGATCCCTTCAAAAAAAATAGCGGACGTCAGACCCCTGTCAATACTCATCCTTTATGCAGGCAGTTGCTATGCGTCCGTACAGATTATATTTTAACATATTTTTCTTTTATTGTCAACTTATTCTACGGGATTTTACGATACTTCGCTGATTGTCGGTATAATCATAAGTCGGCGGAGCATCGTAAACAAAAATGAAACCATTCGTGCGCATATACTTCCTGCATTGACGGTTTACTTACACTGCTGAAAAAACAGAAATGCAGCAACAACTTTTAAGCGGCAGCTTGCCTGATAAGCGCATTTATGGTATAATGAATGCAGAAGCATTCATTATAATTGATTTAAAAGCCCTTGCAGATACGCAAATCAAAGATCTGCTCCCTGCAATCGGGCAATTATACCATATGCGCTTTGCTTATATGGTATAATTAATGCAGAAGCATTCATACAGCTTAGAGTATTGCGGAGGTAATAATATGAAAAAGCTGAAAAAACTCATTACGCTGGCGGCCTGTGCGGCAGCTGCAAATGCGTCAGTTCTCAGCGCAGGCATAAGCTTTAATGCGGCTGCTGACGAGACATATCTGATACGTGACAAATGGGGATACTGCAAGAGTGCAAACTATGTTGAATCCGAGCATTTCGTCATATTCTACGGCAACAACGATACGACCGGTGAGGTCAATGAGGCCTTTCTGAAACGCAATCTTGAAGACTATGAAAAGCTCTGGCACTGCTACGGTGAGTATCTCGGCATGACGGATATGAATGTTGATATCTACGGAAAGAGCAGCCAGAAATACAAGACAAACGTATATCTCACTTACACCGGCCTTGAGCAGTATGCTGAGGGATGGGCGTTCATGAGCTCGGAGGACGGCTACGGCATTGAGATAATAAGTCCGAAGGCGATGCTTGATGACCTGACTATAGCGCACGAATTCGGCCATGTTGTCACCATGCAGCAGAAGGCGTGGGTGGATCAGGATATCACCGGTGCATGGTGGGAGTCTCTTGCAAACTGGTTCCGTGAGATGTACTTGGCGAGCGATTATTATACCGGCAGTGTAAAGACCTGCTGGTTTGAGCCGTACATACGCAATATGAGTCTTACTCTCCCTCATGGCAGGAACTATTACGAGGTATGGCCCTTCCTTATGTATCTTTCGTACAATCCGGATAATATCAGCGGGCTCGGCACCACCTTTGTAAAGCGTATGATCTCGGAAGCAAAAGCGGATGAATATCCTTTTGATACCGTGGCTCGCCTGACTGGCACTGATGCTCAGACGATATTCGGCAACTATGCAAAGCGCATGGCTACATTCGATCTCGGCGCAAAGGAAGCCTATCGGGAGGAGTTTGCGAAAAAGCTGAAGGAGGTTCCGTACTACTGGAACCTGTTCTATACCGTGCCTGAGGACAAGGGCACCGACTGGCTGCAGTCGCCGCAGGAGGAAGCTCCGATGCAGGGGGGCATAAATATCGTACCGCTTGAGATAACCGGAGATACGATATCCGTCAGTCTGCGCGGACTTTCAGACGATAAGAATGCCGGATGGCAGGCCTGTATCGTGATTGCTGACAGCAGCGGAAAAACCTCATATTCAGAGCTGTTCGGCAGCGGTGAGAAAGTGAGTGTTCCTGCCGGTGATGCAGTTTCAGCTTACCTTACTGTCTCAGCTATGCCGAGGGAGCTTTATAGGGTGAATGCCTTCCACAAGGAAAAAGATTCTTCGTACAAGGACGGCGATGAGCGCAGACGTTATCCTTACGAGATAAAGCTTTCCGGCGCAGAGGTACAGCAGTCCGGCGGATACTCGAAGGGCAGGGGACATATCCATTCAAACGGCGGCGGCTGGGTAGCGGATACAGCCAAAGTCGCAGACAGCGTATATGTCGGAAAGGATGCGATGGTGCTCGGAAGTGCCGTTGTTTCAGGAAATGCACGTATAGAGGATCATGCAGTCGTAGCCGGAAGTGCGGCGGTAAAGGATAATGCTGTAATAAGCGGTCACGCTGTCGTTGACGGCGGAGGCTGGGTATACGTAAACAACGGATGGGTACAGACAAGTGCTGAGATAAGCGGAAATGCCGTAGTTACTGACAGCGCTGTGGTAACGGCGGGATGCAAGATCTCCGGGAATGCAAAGGTATGTCAGAAGGCGTATGTATCGGAGGTTGTGACAGTAAAGGACAATGCGGTCATTAAGGGAAATTCCTATCTGTACGGCAGCGGAACGTACTCCGGCAGCGTTATCACTGACGGCGACTATTCCAACGATCTTACAAAGAACAGCGGCATAGGCTTCGGCTGGCTTGATGATTCGGGCTGGCACGACATATCTGACGGATACGGAGCGTACTATGATTTCTCGGGCAGCTCCGTCAACTGGGCCAAGGACAGGTCATCTGCAACAAATGCCCGTCAGGCAGGAGCAGAATGGGGGAGTGAGCGTACATCGGCAAAGGGCGTTATCAATTTCAGCGGCGGCGATGACTGCCTTATCCTTGATGATTCGCTTCTGATGACTGATGATATACAGATAAGTCTTGCAGCTTTGTGGAAGGGCGGTGCTGCCGGTACAGAGCTTCTTCACTTCGGCGACAGCAGGGCATATCTGAGCTTTACTCCGTCGAACAGGGAAGGTGCAGCTGAGCTGATACTGACAGACGGTACTGTGACTGAAAAGCTTACCGCATCTGCACCTCTTTCAAAGGGTGAGTGGAACAGGGTTACCATACGGATGATCGACGGCAAGGCTGCACTTATTATCAACAGCGATACAGTTGCAAGCAGCACAGTAACTCTGACACCGCTTGATATAATGAGCGCATCTGAGGAAGACAATGCCGTTATCGGAAAGGGCTTCAGCGGAGCAGTCGATTATGTGCAGGTAAGCTACAAGGAAACGGCTGAGCCTGATATAAAGTATTCAGGGAAGGAAGAGGTCACTGATACAGGATTGCGCGGTGACGTAGATGCAAACGGACGATTTGAAGCAGCCGACCTTGTGCTGATGCAGAGGTGGCTTCTCGGTATGCCGGGTACGGAGCTCAAAGACTGGAAAGCCGGCGATCTTTATGCCGACGGTCAGCTTGATACGTTTGATCTTTGCCTTATGAGAAAGCTTATCATTTCATGAGGTGAAGGAAGGTTTATGAAAAAACAGCGGACTCAGAAGAGCCCGCTGTTTGTCTTATACAGGAAAGTCGCTGCCTCGTTAATGGCAGCGACTTCATGCTCTGTTTTCAGAATGGCTGAGCATTTGTGTCAGTATATGCCAGCCTCATCTTTTTCTTGTGATAAGGTCAGAATATCCTCTTCCTCAAATTCAGTTATTTCCATTTGAGGAATGATATAATCCTTTTCATTCATATGATATACCTCCGTGTACTTGAACGGTGATGTAGTTAAAGCTCGCGGCTTTCTGATACTGTTTGAAACAACTGCCGCTCTTTATTCTGTAGCGAGAAATTCATAAAATGTCTTGGCTTCTTCAGCTGCTGTTGATGTATACGCATAGTAAGCAAGTATATCCGATGCGTCGGAAGAATCTATCATGCTGTCATCATTGACATCCGCAGACTTTTTCTGTGTATCATCAAGTTCTCCCGATCCGCCTGTGGATATTCCCGCATAGTGTACAAGTATCATTGAAGCATCAAGTGCATCGATAAGGCCGTCACCGTTAAGGTCGCCCTTATTCTTCTTATTCATGGCGGCTTCCGTGATATACCTGTCAGCGGCCGTTACCTGCATAGAAGCAGGATCGAAAGTATATACCGTTACCTCGGTGATCCTGTCATTGTCGGTATCGTCAGCGTATGCCGAGTAGATAATTCCGTCCTTTTCTGAATAACACAGACCGCCTTTCAGTGTGTCATTCAGCTCGGTTATACTGCCGACTATCTCACCTTCATCGCTTATTACGGCGCAATATCTGTGTACGCCATCAGTATAGTCAGGGTTTTTGCTTCCGTTCTTTTCGTATTCGCAGTCTGAAGCCGACCAGAAGAGGATGTTCCTGCTTCCTGCACGGATAAATGCATTGATATAATAGGTGCTGTTCTTTTCGCTCTTTGAATACTCCATTATCTTATGCAGCGTGGTCTTGCCGTTTCCTTTGTCAGACACTGCGATGTACAGATCCTTCGGACCGTTGAAGCTGTTGCCGGATACCTGCTCAACAGAAGCAAACGGCGTAAGGACATTTTTCTCTGTAAGGACTATATTCCCGAGAACAACTCCCGTCCTGTTGTCGCCTGTGCTGCCGGTTATATTCATCAATGAACTGCTGAACGAAGCACTGCTGATACCGTTAAGTCCTGTTTTTTGAAGAACGACTGCACGGGGATAGGCATCTCCGAGATCGGCGAAGAAGGCACCGTCCTTGTCGGCTGCGACAGACTGGCTGAACGAGTGTGAGACATACAAGTCGCTTGCACTTACGTAACAGTTCTTGTCTTTGACGGACATAGTCTCTTCATCGATAAGATATGTCAGGTTGGCCTGATGATGGACACCGCCTATGCTGTACATCGTATGGGCGGTATGGATGAAGAGTCTGCCGTCATATTCCGCCATGCTGATATCGCCGGCCTGAAAAGGCTCGTACGTATTGTCGCCCTTTATCAGAAGATCTGCGACATGATCCCAGCTTTTCGAGTATTTGCTCAGTCTCAGCACTATAGCATCATCGCTCTCGGAATAGTTGTCGTTGCCGCAGAGTATGAAGTTGTAGTCTTCTCCGAGGAAAACCGAACCGATCTCCTCATCACGCTTATCAAGGCCCTTTACGAAGCTGAGTGTACCTGTTGCCGGATCAAGTCTGGAAATTACTATACCGTCCTGCCAGAACGGGCTGTAGCTGGAGAACTGTACGAATGTGAAGGTGCCGTCGTCGTTCTGAACAAGCTCTCCGCCCTCATCCCACATAAGAAAAGGTTCTATTTCATGATCTTTTATCGGTTCATTTTCAGGCAGGTCGCTTCCTATGCTGACTGTGAATCCGTTCTCCTTCGCGTATGTCTCTGCGTATGATCCTTCCTCGCAGTACACTGTCAGATCATCAAGGCCGCTGAAGGCGTTTTCACCTATATAACTTACACTTGCGGGAATATAGATATTCCTGCAGTAAGATTCAACAAATGCACCGCCTGCAATAGCCTTCGTGCCGTCAGCTATGGTAACGTTCTCGCCGCAGTGCATACCCACTATTACGATACCGGAGAGATATACTACATCGGTATTTCTGCTCTGAGTATCGAGCCAGCTTGTGATATTGAAGGCGTATGGGCCGATAAACTCAAGCGTTTCCGGAGCGTTGACCGCTGCGAGCTTTTTCTGATGCCAGAAGCATGATTCTTCGATGTACTTTACAGTATCCGGTATAGTGACGGAAGTGAGCTCCACCTCGAATATATCAGACATAGAATACTCAAAGGCAGATTTGCCGAGCCTTGTGACAGGCTTCCCGTCGATCTCAGATGGGATATCTACAACGCTTTTGTTACCGTTATATTTTGTAATGCAGACAGTACCGTCTTCCTGCAGCTCATAGGTATAATCTGATGCTGCGTCGTATGGTACAGCAGGTGATTCTGTAGGAGGCTCCGTTACTGCTTCCGGGGGAGCTTCCGACATGACAGCAGTATATACATCCGCTGCTGTCTGCAAACCTGTAGTAGAAGCGAGCAGTTCGCCGCTGCCGTTATAGTAGCCGATGACAGGGAGAGTAACGCAGCCGCTGATACCGAGATCCGAATACATACGGGAGCCGTAGCTGCTGCCGATGCGGTTATCATCGCTGCAGTAAAATACACTGTCCGAGCCGAGCTCTGTGCGGAAAACGCTGACTGTTCCGATATCGTTTCCGTCGATATCGGCGAAGATTATACGGATATCGCCGCTGCTCAGCCAGCCTGAGCTGATAATGTCCGTCAGCGTGGTGCGGGTATTAAAACAGCCGGGTCTGCCGTATACCACGACAGCAGGCGTGCCGTCGCCGAGAGTGTGTTCGTTCCCGTCGATATCAACGAACACCTTGCTCAGAGCGGCTTCTGCGGTGAGTGTATGATCTGCCGTATAGTTACTGTACGGCAGCGCCGCAGTACTCAGTGTCAGGAACGCACACAGCGAGAGAAGCAGTGCTTTTTTTCTGATCTTCAAGTCGATCACCCTTTCAGTTATGGTATTATCCGTTCTTTGTCCGCACTTGTCAATGATTAGCTGATAAGGATTTAAACAGTGAAGATGCAATGAATGCGTCAGTACGGACTTTATAGATATTATAGCCGTTTTCACGGTAAATGTCAATTGTTTTGCATACCATGATATACGTGTAATATCAGAAAGCCGTGCGGAGAGATTCAGGTGAAAACTCCGCACGGCTTATATAGTCTTTTCCTTGTAATTGTTACCATGACCGGGCAGCATCTGTCAGGTGAAACGGGAGAGGTACGGGCGCACATTGTGCGCCCGATTTGTTATCACTCCTGTATAAGCTTATATGCTGAGAGTCTCTTCATCCTGCCCGACATCACGAAGCTGAACAGGAATACAATTGCCGTGACCGACACGATGGGTATTGCTATAAGCTCCGGTTTCAGTATCAGGTCGGATCTCCTGATACCGTAGCTGCTGAGTACAAGTGCAAACAGCGGATTTGTAAGGAAGTACCCCGCTACTGCACCCGATACCGCTCCGAGCAGTGTAGGCGGCAGGAGCGAGAGCGAGAGCTGATATCTCAGCTGTGTGCTTGTAAAGCCTACGGCTTTTTTTATGCCGAATTCCTTCTCACGCTTTACGAATACAGTCCTGAGCAGCAGCCAGATAACAAGGAACACTATCAGGATATTCAGCGCTATAAGTATCATTACCACGAAGCTGACCGCAAAGAAAGGTGTGTTCTCGTTGCTGTGCTGGAAACGGTAAATGTTTTCGGTATCGGTTATAATGCTGCCGCAAAGCTCTTTTCCGGCCTTCAGCACTTCATCTACCCTTTTATCATCTGCATCCCTGACTCTTACACGGATGTTTTCGTAGTTCAGAATCACACCAAGCTTTTCTGCTGCTTTCTGGTCTACATAGATGCGGTTATTGAGAGCGGACTGCTGCAGTCCGGTCACAAGCAGTCTTATACTGTTATTGCCGAAAGTGACCTCCACCTCATCTCCGACACCGGCACCTATATCCTCTGCAAGAGTGATGCCGAGAACAGCTTCATTCTCTTCCTCCAGCATCACTCCGTCATACAGTCCGCAGTTGAGACAGGAGGGATCGGTCGTATAGACGAGATTTGTCTCCTTATCGCCTATGTAGCAGAATGTATAGGATAAACCGTAAGCCTGGGAGACGCCGTCCACATTTTTCAGCTTTTCAATTGTCTTTTCGACTCCTTCCGAGGAAGTATCACTGACATAGAAATAGGCATCTGCTACATCTCCGTCTATCATGCGCTGAAAGACGGATATATCTGCCTTTGTATTGTAGTAGAGTATCCCTGAGAACATGGTGACGAAAGACACGCAGAGAACTATAAAGAAAATGATGACGTTCTGTGCCTTGTTCTGGAGAGTGTTCTTCAGAGCAAGCAGATAATTCAGTTCTCCCCTGGTCTCACTCAGGGGGAGATGATTCTTTTTGAAGCTGTTCGACTGAAATCCGAAGCGCAGAGCTGTCGAGGGGTGCAGACTGCGTATCCTTATCGTAGAAAGGAAGGCAGTTAAGACAATGGCAGCAATCACAGCCAGAAGCAGCCCGAATGATACAGCAGGGTAGAATCTTTTTTCCCATGTTATACCGGTCACTATCCTGATAGTCAGATAGTCTATGACGGGATTCAGCGTATATGATAACACGATGCCAATAAGAGTACCTGTCAGCCCGAGCAGAAGATATTCGACCGTCATGGCAGCCCTTATCTGCCCGACGGTATGGCCGACAGCTTTGAGAGCGCCGATCGTTCTCACATCACGGCTGATATTGTTATTGACTGTAAATACGATAATGACAAGGCATATCACCATGGCGAGAACTGCATAAGTTCCCATGAAGGCTGCGATGATATTGACTATGGAAGGATAGCCGTCCGCCATCTCTTTTGCTGTGATGCCTTCACAGAATTCATTGTATTCACCTGAAAGCGTTTCCTTTGTATCCATCAGGCACTGCTCGGGATCATAGCCCTCCCTGATATGTATATCATACATCGTCCGCCATGAGAGGTCAGCCGCCTCTTCGGAGAGCCGTTCTCTTTCACTTGTCATTTCACCGAATATATCAGGATCTATCATAGCTGACTTGTATGTATAGGTATGTCCCATGTAGAGGTGTTCATATATGCCGGCTACTGTGAATTCATATTTCCCAAGCCTCGTATCTATCGTTACGGTGTCTCCTGTACACAGGTTATTGCTGTAGGCAGTGTGCAGATTGAGGTATATTCTGTGACCGGAGACACTGTCGTCCCTTTCGATGAATTTGAGATCTGAGAATCCGTTGTCTTCTGCGGCGTTCTGTATTATCCATGATGAAGCGATCTTCTCATCCGGGTCTTTGCTTGTTATGTAGCTGAATGATGAAAGAAGTATGACATCTGACGGCCTGTAATCAGTAATAAAATCAAAGCCGTCAAATACACCGTCAAGAGCCTCTCGTTCTGAAACGGTGAATATGACATAATCGGCTATATTCGTTCTGTCGGCCTTTCTCTGATAGATCTGCCTGTAGTCCGATGCGAGAAGTGCGGAGTGTATCCTGAAAGTCGAGAGGATGACTATCAGCATGAATATGAACAGCATTGCTTTGTCCTTCCGCAGATTTGCTTTCAGAAGCTTTACCATCCCATACCCTCCAGAAATCCTCTTATCCTCTCGGATCTTTCCTTGTTGCCGCTGACGTATTTACCGGGAGAGCATTCGCCCATGATACCGCCGTCCTGCAGATAAATAATGCGGTTACCTCTCCGGGCGCATTTTATGTCATGAGTTACCATTACGACCGACTGCCCGGAGTTGTTTATATCCGTCAGCACATCAAGGACAGCCCTTACGCCTGCGCTGTTGAGCGCTCCCGTAGGCTCATCCGCAAAGACAATATCCGGATCGTTGATAAGAGCTCTTACCATGGCGCAGCGCTGCGCCTCACCGCCGGAGAGCTGTGCAGGGAACTTTGTTGTCAGCTCCTCGCTTATACCGACACGCTCAAACATGGCCAGAGCCTTTTCCTTCAGGGCTTTCTGCTTCTGTCCGGTCAGCATACCGGTGCTCACGGCGTTGTCCATTATGCTCATGCTGTCAACAAGGTGTATCTGCTGAAATACGAAGCCGCAGTGTTTTCTTCTGAATACTGCAAGACAGTCGTCGTTCATCTTAGTGATATCCTTGCCGCAGTATGTTATCTTTCCGAGCGAGGGCTTGTCCATGCCGGAAAGGGTATAGAGCAGAGTCGATTTGCCGGCACCCGACGAGCCCATGATTACCGTGAAATCGCCTTTGTAGATCTCAAGATCAAGGTTCTTGATTATATGCTGCTGCTTTCCGCCGACAGAAAAGCTCTTTGAAAGCTTCTCA
The DNA here is from genome assembly GCA_017620025.1 of Ruminococcus sp. Taxonomy (GTDB): domain Bacteria; phylum Bacillota; class Clostridia; order Oscillospirales; family Ruminococcaceae; genus Ruminococcus. Next base: position 18,198 of record JAFZRF010000037.1, on the reverse strand, counting down.
GTTTTTATGATTACTTCTTTTTCGTCCATAGCAATGCTCCTTATGATGTAAAAAAGGTCATACAGCTTTTCTGTATGACCTCATTATATCATATACGTTCCGGGAAATCTTTGTCTGTTCTTTAAATGTTCTTTATCTCCCGGTTAAACATCAGGCAAGTCTGAACCGCAGTCCGACGGTAAAGCCCTCGCCGTTGTTCCGGCAGACAAGCTCCCCGTCCATCTTTGACATCAGATATGCCGATATGTAAAGACCGATGCCGGAGCCGTCCTTGCCCTCTGCATTTGAGCCTCTTCTGAACTTCTCGGTAATGACCTCTATCTCATCATCGGGAACTCCGCCGCCCTTGTCAGAAAACTCGACGATCAGGCAGTCATTCTCAAAGAAGCTGCTGACGGTTATATCGGTATCAGCGTATTTGTATGAATTCGAGATGATGTTCCCGACGACCTGTGTGAGCCTGAGCCTGTCAGCATTTATTACGCAGTCATCTATTTCGCAGACGGTCACCTTTTTCAGATGATCGCTCTCTGTGACTATCTGTACAAGCTCGGAGGAAGGCAGTTCTTCCGGCCTTACTTCAAGCTGTTCAAGCTCTTCGAGAGTCGCATGGAAGAGATTTGAAACGAGTTTGTCTATCTGGTCTGCCTTGCTGTTGATAGCGGAAAGCGTTTCCTTCTGTGCATCATTATCGGCAGTCAGCTCAAGGAATTCACTCATTGCCTTGATTGAAGCAACCGGGGTTCTCACGTCGTGTGAAAGCTCGGCGATCATTTCCTTGCGGCTCTTGACAGCAGCCTCTTCACGAAGCCTTGACGCCCTGAGCTCCTCACGCATGATATCGAAGCTCTCTGTGAATGCGCCGAAGATGTTGCCTTTGTCCATATCGAGCGGTGTTTCAAGATCGCCTGCTGCCACCTTCTCCGCAAAGCCTTCAAGCTTGCCGAAAGGCTCAATGATACGCTTCCTCAGCCATATATAGTATCCTATAGACACGGCAAGCATGATCAGCGTTATACCGCCGGTCAGGCCAGCAGTTCTCCGGTCGGCAGCCCTTCTTATTTCCTCATAAGGGTTGCGGACTATCAGTCTTCCTAAAACTTCTCCGTCCCTTTCGATATCCCTGATAATGTCAAACCTGCCCGTAGCGGCTGATACGGTCAGGGACATATCTTCCCTTGTGGAAAACAGAAGCTTTCCTTTAGCGTCTGTTACGGCATAATCGAAATCTTCATTGTGTCCGTTCACACCGTTTCCGGCACAGATGCTTTCCCAGTCATCGCTGAGACCGATCAGCAGCCGGTTTATCTCGGTCGTATACTGCGGGGGAGTGCTCTTGTTCCCGCAGTTGAGCATATTAAGACAAAGCAGAGCGCTGAGGAGCATGAAAAAGACAGAATAAACTATAACTGCTCTGGTTTTCACTCTCCGTCCTCCAGCATAAAGCCTGTGCCCCATACGGTCTTGATAAGCTCCGGATGACTCGGATCATCCTCTATCTTCTCTCTCAGATGCCTGATATGTACATTCAGCGTAGTATCGCTGACAAAATCTGTTTCCCATATCTTTTCAAAGAATTCATCCTTAGGTATCACACGATTTTTGTTTTTAAGCAGATACACAAGGAGCTTGTACTCCATGGCTTTGAGAGGGATGCTCTTTCCGTCTCTGATGATGCAGGCTTTTTTCATATCGAGCCGGACACTTCCGAGTTCAACGAGACTGTTATCATCGGAGGACTTATTCTTTCCGGAACTCTCCTCATAACGTTTCAGTGCCGCTTTGACCTTGGCAAGCAGTACGCCTAAAGAATACGGCTTGCAGATGTAATCATCGCCGCCGATACCGAGCGCAAGCAGCATATCATCCTCCGATGATCTTGCACTGATAAAGAAGATAGGCACGTTGATTGTGCTGCGTATCTCCCTGCAAAGATCAAAGCCGGAATCGGTCCCGAGGTTGATGTCAAGCAGTATCAGTGAGCAGGTATTCTCCTTAAGAAATGCCTGAGCATCAGCCGCATTCAGGACATATTCAGCCGGTATTCCGGATACTGTGAAGTATTTTGCAGTATATTCCGCAAGCTCCGGCTCGTCATCTATGATAAGTACACTTGTGTGCATGGTTATCACCGCTTTCTTTTGTGGTAGTATCATTATATCGTAAAGGTGCTGTGTTATGATTAGTTCTGAACTGAGAATCAGAAATGGCCTTGAAATAATAAGTGATACGCATTTATTATATCACATAGAATACTGTTTTTCAAGTGGACGTCATAGACAAAGAGAAAAGACTGTATTATAGACAGTTCCCGGCTGTGGGTAAGTAAAAAGCCGTACATACAGATCTGCATGGACGGCTTGTATTTATGATATGCAGCAGTTGAAAACTATCTGCTGATGCTCTGGCTTACGCAATGCCGGCGTCTATCTTCTGGATAACAATAGCATCGCTGCCTGTGATGCCGACAGAACCGTCGATATCAGCGTTGGCTTTTCCCTGTTCATCGATGGGATACTTTGACTGGTTGGCAACATACTGAAGAACAGCTACAGCATCTGCAACATTTACTTTGTCATCGAGATTAGCGTCTCCGCGAAGCTTCATCGTTACAGCAGTCGTAGGTGTTGTAGTAGTAGGAACTACAGCCTCAGTAGTTACAACGGGCTTTGTTGTGGTGGGTACTGCCTTGGTTGTAGTAGGAACAGCCTTGGTTGTAGTAGGAACGGCCTTGGTTGTAGTAGGAACAGCCTTGGTTGTAGTTGGTACGGGCTTTGTTGTAGTAGGAACAGACTTGGTTGTAGTAGGAGCAGCCTCTGTTGTTGTGGGAACGGGCTTGGTTGTTGTTACAGGCTCAGTTGTTGTAACAATGGGCTCTACCGGTATCGGCTGGCCGTCAGCCTTGGCTATCATCCACTTCTGCTCAGTGCTCTGGGTATCGGGATTGATTACGACCTTTCCGTCTTTGGCAGTAAGACTGCGTTCTACTGAGAGAAGCGGGAAGATAGAATATGTATCATCGAGATTGAGTCTGAGCTGGAATGTCTGAGCTGTAGGATATCCGGTTTCATGCCAGATACCAACAGTATTGTTATCAATATCATAGTTGTTTGTGATATCAAATACTAAACTGGGATCGGATTTCGGAGAGATCTTAACAAAATTGTCGCCTGCATAGGTGATCGTCCACTTGATAGAATCATCATCCTTGAAATCAGAGAATGTCAGAGGGATAATGGTTGAGTCAGCTGAATACTCACTGGGCGTGAGATACTGCTGATTGGCTGTATTCATGATGTAGTAATCGCCGTCGCATTTGAAGCTTATCTTTGTAAACAGATCATTGATGTGGTAAGACAGCCATGAGGAGTATACACCAAAGGGTAAACCGGCGTTGGTTACCTCGATATTATCGCCTCCGAGGTTGTAGGACAGTCTCCATGCATATTCCTTGTTTTTGTATTCAGGTTCGTCTGTATAGGATATCTTATAGCTCTCTTTGTCCATCGACTTGAATCCTTCATCGTTGTAGCCGTAGAATTCGCCGAGCATGAATTTTCCGTTGTAGAACTTCCAGAATGCAGGGAACATTCCGACATTGCGCTTTTCATCGAGCTTGTATAATGCTCCGTTGAGGAATGCGCGTGAATAGGAGATGGACTGGATATCCAATCCTACATAATATTCCTTGCTGTGACCGAGTACAGTGTCTTCAGGCCATATATTATCCCATTCGTAAACACCGTTGCTGAACTTTGTTCCGTCCTCGCTGAGTACAACATTGCTTCCGAGTCCGGCGATATCTGCTGAAGGCATGATGATATTTCCGTCTCCTACGGGAATACTTCTGAACACTTCAAGCTGATGCATCCATTCATGGAGAATAAGATCTACAGTATAGTAGTGCCAGTTTTCATCCTCATGTACGCCGGGATGATATGATTCATGGTCAAGTATAGAAATGGGAGACCATCCGTATCCGCAGCCGGAGAAGGGAGCGCCGGTTCCGAGTGAGGTGCATGGACAACCTGAATCCTCATGCTCGGGGATCAGTGTGAGAACGCTGTCATACTTGCCGTAGGGAACATATTTGTCCATGATAAAGGTAACGTCTTCGAAAAGGGGATAGTCACTTGACAGGGTAATGGCATCGTCGATAATGAGAGTGTCTACTACCATATCAACATTGTGATCTGTGAGATACTCGAAAAGATTCTCAAACTGCTCAGGAACCTTGCTGAATATCATATCATCCTCTTCGGTTGATTTGAATTCCTTTCCGGTTCTGCTTACAAGGTTTCTGCCTTCGATGAGCAGCATATGGTATACTGGTTTTTCTTCTTCGTATACTACCTTTGTGTTTGCGTATTTTTCATAATCGGTGATCGCTTCCTTACGGAGCTCGCTCATTTCCTCAAAGTGCTTCTGTACCGAAACAGGGATATTCTCTGCTACGGCTACAGCCTCCATCTGAGGTGCAAGTACCATTGTTAGCGGCATGATTGCGGACATTGCGAGTGAGACAAGTTTTTTCATTTTTTACCTCCTAAATCAGATAGTGTACTCTCCGCAAAGCGTAAACAGTATTATTCGGTAATACCGGCTATGCGGAGGCGTTCAGCCAGTTCTTTACAAAAAATGTCAATACATGACAAAGAACTGATGTATATTATACCATATTCTGTAAGATTATTCAATTGACTATATCAAGAAAAATGTAAGATATATTTTGATATTTCAGTTAATTATGCCGAAAATACTGAAAGCTTCAGAGCCTGATAACGATCCGCAGTATTCCTGTTCGCACAAAGCTGCTGAAAGAATCACTCATGTGGTTGAGGCAAAAAGCGGCAGAGAAGGGGATAAACCGGGGATCCACAGACGCTCTGACAGAAAATGGTGGCGGGCCATCAGATTATTTGTCCGATATTGCTCTCTTACGTCGAAGATTATAGTGTAACACTTTTTATCAGTGCTCCGAGTATTGTATATGAAGGATGATCCTGCAACAAAAAGGAGGGCTGAATTTCAGACACGAACGGATCATCCGGAAAATGCATATTCGGTCATTTTATGCAGATTATCCATACTGTACACAGCAATCGATCCGCCAATGCACTACAAAAGGAGTTTATAATTATGAAGAATAACATCAAAAGATCCGCACTGTTTGTTTCTGTCATTTCGGCAGTGTCAATGCTGTCTGTATCTGTTCCTGCAAGCATGAATGCTTCAGCTTCAGAGCCTGATAAGATAGACGTCAGTGCTGTCATGAATGCTGAATTCAGTATAGCTTCATACATGCCTAAGTATGATTTCGGAAAAAGAGGCAGTTACGGCAGCGACGGCCAAAATGATTACTACGATTTTCTTGTGATCGAAAACGAGATCAATGAGCTTTATGCTGCCCGTAATTACCCGGAAAATAAGCTTTCCTGCTCAGAAGTAACCCTCTCTCAGGAGGCAAAGGACAGCGGCATAACCCCTGAGATGCTTGATCTCTCCGGTGACGGGCTTCTCTCACCTGAGGATTACTGCATATACCTCAGAGCTCTGAGCAAGGATTACAGCGTGAAGTTCAATGTTGAAGAGACAGGCGCTGAGATCAAATCATATAATGGCAAGAACTACAGCGAGATCGTCGTACCGGGCTCTGTCTACAATGATGAGTATGCGGTAATTCTTCCTGTAATAGCTATTAACAGCAATGCCTTCTCTTCATGCAGCAAGCTTACAACAGTATATCTCAATGATTATCATCAGCCTAACTGGAAAAACTGTCTGGGTCAGCCCATGAATCCTGAGCACAAGATCATGGCAAGCAGCTTTCTAAACGTAAGGGATAATGCTTTTGCAGGCTGCAGTAATCTTACGGATGTATATTTCCCGCAGAATATCGTAATGAACGATAAATATGATAATCCTGTGGACGGTTTTGCAGGCACTCCGTTCAGTAATGACAAGGATCATCACTTCAACATCAACGGTGTTGAATATTACAGGGATTCCGATACGTCCGATCCTAAGGTTTTTGCCGATGTATACACACATTACTCCCTCCAGAACGGCAAGGAACTGGGATTCATCGATGAGACGACTTCAATAAACGACAATTTCGTAAAGTCTATGCGCAGAGGTCTGAAATCATACATCACCGGTATCGATATCCCAGAAGATATCAGGTATATCGGCTGGAAGGCCTTTGCAGGCAGCGAGAATCTTGATACTGTCAACGGCAGTACCTATTCTGCTCTCGGAAGCGATATGAAGAACACGATAAAGAGATTCATAAATGCTTTCGATATGACTGAATTCATGGACAGGGAAACTCAGGCAATGCTCGATGATATTGTCAATGAACTCGCAAAAGACGGTATCACCAGGAATTCTTCCGATGAAGAAAAGGAGCTTGCCGCTGCGAAGAAGATCATAGAGCGTATATCATATTCAGAGTATAACAGCGTAAAAGGCTTTTCGCTCTATCCTGACTGCTTATACAACTCTTTCGATTACAGCCGCAAAAACTATATTTCGGAGAATGCGGGTCTCCACACAGGCTATACAATGTGCGGCGGCATCTCTCAGACATATTCCCTGCTGCTCGATATGCTTGATGTAAAGAACTATTGTGTCGGAGGAAACAAGCATTATTTCAACGTCGTGAATATCGACGGCTCATGGTATGCCTGTGATCTTTCTGATCCCTGCAATTACTGCAACAGACTGCTGAAGGCTAATCATGCGCTTGATTATAAAGCAGAGAATGCAAGATACCGTGCGAATCTTTCTGTAAGCGACATAAACAGCGATCTTATGAGATATGATGCAAATCTGTACGGAGAGCCTGTATTCAGATTCTTTGAGGCTTCAAAGGACAGACAGTTCACAGATGAGAATAACGTGTATTATTTCGTTCTCAAAGATACAGACCGTTCAAAGCTCCTGGTATACAGATATGCCGGAGAGGACGGCTGGACATCGGATAAGGATGCGCTTGATCAGAGAATAAAGAAACTCAATGATGATTCAATCTCAACGATCAGTATTGACGGCAGTGTTGTACGGGTAGGAAATATCGTTTACTTTATAGCCAACGAATACCTGAAAGAGGAACAAAACGATGCTGCATATGCTGCCGCAGCCAAGGGAAATCCTAAATTCCGTGATTGGTCACGCAGCTATCAGAATAAGCCTGTTACACAATAAAACTACACTGACATATCAATAAGCGGACTGATCTGTGTACAGTAAAAAGGATAATTATATAAAAGGGGCCGGCTTCGGATATACTGCGAAGCCGGCCTTTCTGCGCTGCGTATGAACTCTCTGATCCTGTATTGACAAAAATCCCTGATGTGTTATAATAGTGAAAGGAAAAATGCGGAAAACCCGTGGTTCTGATCATATTGCACGATCGGGTGTATCTGCGGGAAATAGCGGAGGTTTGTTATGCAGAGAGAGATAAGACGCTGCCGGGATCATCTGGTCAGCATCGGGACAGGTGTTTCATTGTTCGGCATCTGGACGGTTATCCGTATCATTATGGGTTTCATACTGGAACGTGAGTATGTCATGGAAGAGATACAGAAGGGGACAGACGAGGATCAGAGACTTGTTATAGCTGTACTGTGTTTTCTGATTGCGGTCTTTTTGCTTATGATACTGGGCATTCATCTGTATATAGGGATGTCGGCACGCAGGGAAGGCCTCGGCGGGAAAAAGGGGAACGGTTATCTTATCGTGACTGCTCTTTTCATCCTCTTTTACTGCTTTGGCATCACAGCAGAAATTGTCTTATATGATAAGGCTTTTAAAGGTATCAGTGACGGCATTGTTACGGTATTCATTGACATCACCATGCTCGTGACGCTCGCAGAGCTGATGTTCAACGCTGTCCGTGTGAGAAAACTGTCACGTCAGCTTACAGAAACGGGGTGTGAGAATGCAGGCTGATTTCCATTACTATGCTACATACTGTGCAGCATTTCTGGCCGGGTATTCTCACGAGGAAAGCCTGACGATATGCTACAGCGCACAGCTGGTTGACTGGTGTTCACGTACATATCTGTCGAGACTGAAAGCGCCGCTCTCGGCTGCGACTACTCAGCTCCAGCTCGAGCTTATGGATGCAGACACCGATCCGGTCGGCTTGCACGATATCACACGCATCTGGGCTTCGTTTCATTTCCTGCCCCGTGACCTGTATGCAAAGCGTGAGAGATGCTCAAAGCGCTACAGGAACAAATACCGTCTCATCTGCGGCCCGAACGGCGACCTTGCTGTCAGGACGGTCGAGCTTGCAAAAGGAAGAAGCCTGCAGGCTGTCGGTGTTGCGATGCACGTTATTGCCGATACCTGGGCTCATCAGTATTTTGCCGGTACTCCGTCACTCGTCATAAACAACACAAACCACCATTTCTTTGAGATACTTCCGGACGGAGAACGTAAGATACAGTTCAGGCACAGTGCGTCAGCTCCGGATGACATCGGGCAGTGCATCTACACCTGTTCGCTCTTCCAGAGCAGCGAGGATTCCATCATGAACCTCGGCCACGGGCGTGCGGGACATCTTCCGGATTACAGCTTTATGCGCTACAAATATCTTCCGGCATGGGCTGATTATGAGGAGATCGTAAAGGATAATCCATCGGATTACTACCATGCATTCTGTCAGCTCGTATATGCGATGCAGTATCTGCGGGGTGAACGTTCCGCCTTTGAGGCCGGGCAGTACGCATGGGAGACAGTTGCCCCGTATGAGGAGACTGTACGTCAGATACTGGAAAGGCGGCAGCTTGATGCCAGTGCGGACTGGGCTGAGTTTGCAGAATCGCTGTCGGGGGAGAAAGTGCCCGATTTCGACAAGAACCGTTATGAACAGGAATACCTGCAGGCTGCCAAGGAAAAGAAGGACGATACCTTCCTCGGGAAATTCATTCTTGCGGCACTTGCTCAGAAAAGCATGGTCACAAATCAGTGCTTCAGCTCGGGCAATATGCTTGCGGGATTCTCCGTTGACTTTGCCAAGAAGGGCTTCCGCGGCATACGGGATTTCAAGAGACTTGTGAAGCAGTCGGAAAAGGAGCGTAACAATGGGTAAAATCGGACGTATACGGAATGTCCTGATCGGCATTCTGATGATCCTGCTGAGTCTGGTAATGCTTGTGCTTGAACCTGAGATAGGTTTCCTTATCGCCGCTGTCATACTTTCAGTGGCGCTGCTGGTGACCGGAATCCGCCTGCTGTTTTACTATTTCACAATGGCACGTCACATGGTCGGCGGAAAGATACAGTTGTATGTGGGGCTGATAGTTCTGGATTTCGGTATCTTCACTATGACTCTCACTCATGTCCCTCATATCTATCTGATCCTGTATATGCTCGGAACGCACGCTTTCGGCGGCGTGATCAACATACTCAGGGCACTGGAAGCAAGGCGTAACGCTGCCTCCTCCTGGAAACTGAAATTCAGTCAGGGCGTTGTAAATCTGCTTGTGGCAGTCTTATGTCTGTTTTCGCTGGAATCGACAAGACTGCTCGTCATACTCTACTGCATGGGATTGCTGTATTCTGCGATCGTCCGCATCATCTCAGCATTCAGAAAAACTGCGATTGTTTATATACAGTGAGATCTCAGCTTTGTTCTTCTCAAGACAGATACGCTGAAGGTTCATATTAAGGAAAAAGACAGATACCTCAGATGAAGTATCTGTCTTTCTTTGTATAGCACGCTGTACAGGTCTTTGCATGATAGTTGTTCTATATGTGTACCGGTCTGACAGATGCGGGGATCATAAAACTGTGCTTACGCAGGAATGATACGTACAGTACCGTGATGGCACTTACAGTGAATAGTAGTAGCGAATTTTGTTATGAACATACGTCCGCAAAAAGCGCACTTCCAGCGGTATCTGCCACCGTTGGCCTGCATCATTTCTTCTGATGTCATTGCTCTCATAGTATTTTCTCCTTTTCGATATATTAGTAATAAAGTTTGATCAGAATCTGTAGAATGAATTATGCGGCTTGCCGTGTGTGATATAGTGACCTAATGCACCTACCCATGTACGGAACTCCTTTCCGCACGCAACACATTCATATCTCTTTCTTCCGCCGTTGGCCTGCATCATTTCATTTGATGTCATAGTTCTCATAGTGATTTCTCCTTTAAGTATTATATCGATGTAGTGTTGTAGTTATAAAGCATTACTTGACGTAAGCAAAAGAGTTGTGACGAGTTAACATAGTGTGAAGTGTCTTACCAAAGCTGGATCGGAACTTTTTACCGCAATAGATACATCTGTATCTGTACTTTCCGCCGTTGGCCTGCATCATTTCATTTGATGTCATAGTTCTCATAGTAATTTCTCCTTTTCGATAATTATTTTTGTTTTAGTGCTTAGATAATGAAGCTTGATCAGAGTCTTTTGAAGTGGTTGTGCTTGTAGCCTGCTGAAATAAAGTGACCTACTGCACCTATCCATGTGCGGTAACGTGCACCACACTTAACGCATTCATATCTCATTTTTCCGCCGTTAGCCTGCATCATTTCGTTGGATGTCATAGTTCTCATAGTATTTTCTCCTTTATAAATATAATGGTATAGTGTTTTAGTTTTAAAGCGTGATCAGTATTTAATAAAACCACGGTGACCGGTTGCAACAACGTGTAATATCGTCATAAACGTATTGCGAAGCTTTGCACCGCAATATGTACATCTGTATTTGGCCTTTCCGCCGTTAGCCTGCATCATTTCATTTGATGTCATGGTTCTCATAGTGGTTTCTCCTTTATGTCGTGTTGTGGTATAGTTATAATAGTGTGAATGCTCAGATATGACCGATCAAAGGCATTGATCAGATCTCGCTGAAGATTATTGGATTACTATGATGAACGGCATTATGTATCTTTATAGCGATCCAGGTGCGGAACTTTCTGCCGCATCTGCTGCATCTGTACCTGTACTTGCCGCCGTTAGCCTGCATCATAGTTTCTGTTGTCATTTTTGTCATGATATTTCTTCTCCTTGTTAGTTGATATTGGTTTGTGATTGTGATTATAGATCTTAATCTTTGATTCGTCTGTACTGTAGCATGAACTGCAGCGAATACGAAGAAGTCTGTTTAAAGGGTTTTGATGCCTGCAGTGCCTAAGTGATTTGTGATTATATGCATTATCATAATGAATTTTGTGCGAGACTTGCTGCCGCACTTAGTACACTGATATCTGTATTTTGCGCCGCCGTTGGCCTGCATCATAGTTTCTGTTGTCATCTTTGTCAAGGTATTTCATCTCCTTGTTAGTTGATATTGTGTTGTATAAGCATCTGTAAGTGAGATTGTCTGCTTCGTATATACTATAGTATTAACTGTGATAAATACGAAGAAGTATGTACTCAGATTTTCTTGAACGGCCCGCCTAAATGATTAGTAGCCATATGCAAGACCATAGCAACTAAAGTACGAGACTTGCTGCCGCACTTAAGACACTGATATCTGTACTTTCCGCCGTTGGCCTGCATCATAGTTTCTGATGACATTCTGGTCATGATATTTCATCTCCTTGTTAGTTGATATTGGGATGTTTAAGTATTTGTAAGTGTGGTTGTCTGCTTCGTATATACTGTTGTATTAACTGTGATAAATACGAAGAAGTCTGTTCTCAGATTTTCTTGAACCTGCCGCCTAAATGATTAGTGATTACATGCATGAGCATAGCGATCTTAGTACGAGCCTTGCTGTCGCACTGAAGACACTGATACCTGTATTTTCCGCCGTTAGCCTGAATCATAGTTTCTGCTGTCATTGTCGTCATGATACTTCATCTCCTTATTATAATATAGTATATATGCATAGGATTAATTTTCATAAGTCAATGCTGCTCCGGTTGTTCCGGAGCAGCTGCTGCAGAACAAATGTGAAACCGTTCACGATCAGATCTTGTGGAAGCTTGAGAATCCTGCGTGCCATGTAAGAATGTGGATTACCATAAAGGCACCTGTCCTGAACTTGGCGTGGCAGCTGTCACACATATACCTGTACTTGCCGCCGTTAGCCTGCATCATAGTCTCTGCTGTCATGTTTCTCATAACTTTTTCCTCCTTTATAAAATATTGTTTATTTAAGCCGATAAGCAGTGTGCACTCCTGAGTATCAGCAAAAATACGTCTGTTAGTCAGTTTTGAACTGAGATAAGAGTATAGAAGTAGTATTTATAGTGCTTGCGCTGATATTATCATTCAACATTCAGATAGGAGTAGTAAAGGCCCTTCTGTGCCAGAAGCTCGCTGTGAGTGCCTTCCTCTGCAACGTGGCCGTTGTCCATTACATAGATGTTATCGCATTTCTTTATGGTATTGAGTCTGTGTGCAATGATGATACAGGTCATATCAGAGGACAGCTCGTCGATCATTGTCTGAATGCTCTTTTCTGTAATAACATCAAGGTTGCTCGTTGCTTCATCCATTATCAGTACATCGGGCTTTCTCAGCAGTGCTCTTGCTATTGCAAGACGCTGCTTCTGTCCGCCGGAAAGGTTTTTGCCGTTCTCCTCGAGTACGGTATCGTAGCCCATCGGCAGATCACGGATAAAGCTGTCTATACCGCATCTGCGGCAGATATCCTCTATCTCTTCATTGGATATTTCTTCATTTCCTATTTTCAGATTATTGTAGATGCTGTCAGAGAACATGAATATATCCTGAGAGATATAGGCTATCTTGTTTCTTATGGAAACAGGGGAATAAGCATAGAGGTCTGTACCGCCTATGGTGACAGAGCCTGTTTCAGGCTTGTCGAAGGCCATAAGCAGCCTTACAAGAGTTGTTTTTCCGCAGCCGGTCTCGCCTACGATAGCGGTTTTCGTGCCGGCCTTGAATGACATACTCACATCCTTCAGTACAAGCTCTCTGTAGCCGTATCTGAAATCGATGTTCTGTATCTGTATATCGCTTTTTATAGCAGGTATTTCCTGCTTTGAGTTCGATTCGGGCTCAACGTCCATGATATCGTTAAGACGCTCTGCTGCAACTGCTGCCGTCTGTAGTTCAGGCTGCAGATTGATAAGATTCTTTACAGGATCGATAAAGTAGCTGATAAGATAGTAGAAGATTATAAGATCTGCCAAAGTGATGATATTCCTGCCGCAGAGATAAGCGCCTATCCAGAGGAGCAGGACTATGCCTATGGATTCTATCGTTGCAACGATCGATTCCTGTGTAACGTAGATAGTTGAAGCTTTGACGTTCTTATCTGAAAAATCATTATAAAGTTTCTTTGTCTTGCTTTTTGCAGAATCCTCACTGCCGTAAGACCTGATAGTCTCTATGCCGTCAATTGATTCCTTGAGGTAGGAAGTCACCTGCGCCTCGTTCTCCATGAGTACATGGTTTATGTTTCTGATGGGCTTCTTGAACAGGTACATCACCACCGCATACAGCATAAGTATGCCGAGTGTGATACAGAACAGTATCTTGTCGATCCTGAACAGCACTGCACCGCAGGCGATTGCCATAACAGTATCGAGCATAATGGTGAGGGCTGTAGTTGAAATAGCGTCCCTGATCTTCGAGGTGTCGTTGAATCTCGACATATATTCTCCGGTCTTTCTGTTGCCGTAGAAATCCATCGGCAGATCGATAAGGTGGTCGTAATAGCTCGTCGTAAGCGAAACATCGACCATCTTGGCAGTTCTCGCAAGCAGATAGCCTCTGAAGATATTGATAAGGCATCTAAGCAGGTACAGGAGTATTACTGTTATACAGACTGTTGCAAGATTGTTGAAGATGATATCCGCTTTTTCCTCAAGCGACATGAAAGCTGTGCCGACCTTTCCGAGAAACTCGTCCTCGTCTTCTTCAGGTTCTTCATCTTCACATTCATCATCGCATTCATGATCGTGATCGTGTTCGTGATCATGCTCGCAAGTTACCGAAGTCTCTTCTGTTGCGTAGCTGAAGACATACTGGAAGACAAATATACCGGATATGTTCACGATCGTAACGATAAGAGAGAGGACAAAGATGAAGGAAAGCATTTTCTTCTGACGGGTTATGAATTTGAAGTACTTCTTGAACGAGCCCTTCACTTCATTTACACGTACAAAATCCTTGTTCGGCGAGAGGGTGAGTATCTGCTCCTGCCATTTCTCCCTGAAGTCCTCGACCTTTTCCTTTGTTATCTTCACATGAGCCGGGTCGCCGATAACGACTGTATCATCGTCTATTGAATATACTACAACGAAATGTTCAAATCCGAATTCACTGATTATTCTTGCGATAAAAGGAAACTTTATCTCGCCCTTGCTGATACTGTCCTTCAGTTCTTCAAAGCTGCCTTCGAGCGCTTCGGTATCAAAGCCTAATTCCTTGGCGCCGTTTGTCATTCCGAGAAAATTAGCTCCCTGAGTATCTACCTTTATAAGTTCACGGATCCTGGCTATTTTGTGATCAGCTCCGTAGTAACTTGATACCATAGATAAGCAGGCAGCACCGCAGTCACATTCGTCATGCTGCTGAATATGCGGATATTTCATTTGTACACGTCCTTCCAGAAACTGCTCCGCACCCTGCCGGTACAGAGCTTACAGTAATGTTTAGTATGAAAATGCAGAATTTGTTGTTTACTTAAGCATCAACGCTGTGTTTTTCTTTTTCCACATTATAGCGTCATATAGCCACATAAGTCAACAAATTTTAGGTAAGTTGCAGAAATCGAAGGGTAAGTTGCATTTTTTGAGGGGTAAGTTGCAGGAGGGGAGGTTATTCTGAAATTGTGAACAACAGCCGGAAATATAGTAACATCTTCTGTCCGCTGCGTATATCTGTTGTATACGATTTGTATATTTCTATAAAAAAATAAAAAAACAGCAAAAAAGGTGTTGCACTTTCTTCAGATTATGCGTTATTATAAATAAGGACGAATTTGCTGTAAAAAAGTAAAGGAGGACTTTATGACTGATGAAAAGATCCTGAGCCTGATGCGTGAAACTCCGACTAACGGACAGCGAGCACTTTTCGATAAATATTACAACTACGTTTTTTCAATTGTCAACAGGATAATAACCGGTTTCGGAAGTCAGAACGATTGTGAAGAATGCGTTATAGATGTATTCGCTTCCATTATGATGAAAATGGACCCAGGTGATGATATATCACTGAGGTCATACATAGGTACTGTTGCACGAAACGCAGCGATAAGCATGAGAAGATCGCTTGCTTCAAAGAACGGTGCCTGCATATCCTATGACGATGAGAATGTAGCTGAGATAGCCGGAGAAGAAGATATCGAGAAAAATACCGACAACGCCGAGCTTGCTGATCTGCTGCTCGGCAAGATAGGAGAACTCGGCCCCCCGGACTCCGTTATAATCGTTCAGAAATACTATTACAACAAAACTTCCGGTGAGATAGCTAAGATGACAGGCATGAGCGCAGCCGCTGTGCGTGTCCGGTGCGGACGTGCAATGAACCGCCTGAAAAAGCTCCTCGTCGAAGACGGCATTACGCTTTAAAGGAGGGATACAAATGAATAAGAAACAGATCATTTATACCCTTCGGAGCGCCGATGAAGCCTCTGTTGAGAGGTTCATGTCAGAGGCTGCCAAAAAGGATGAAATATTTGCAAAGGCACTCAAGCGTGCCGAAAAGGCCGACGGCTTCACAGATGTTGCCGTAGGTGCCGAACAATACGACAGGAGGATAAGGATAACTCATACCGCGTCGATAGCTGCTGCGTCTGTTCTTCTGGTTGCAGGCATAGGCGGTCTTATCCACCTTATGAACGCAAACCGTCTGAGTCCTGAAGAGCCGTTCAATGACGGCAATATAGCCGCGGTCACTGCCGTCAGTACTGATCCTGCCGCATCTGAAACTACAGCAGCGGCTGATACAAAAGTTACCGGTCAGGTTACTGTAATTGAAACTGTAACTGAAACAGCAGAAACAGATACAGTAACAACAGCATCCGGAACATCGTCTGAATCTAACACTGATACTACGGAAAAGTCATCGGAAAGCCATACCGAGAAAACTACAGCAAAGAACGAAGGAACATCTGCCGCCGCTGAACAGCCTACAGCTGAGACAACTACCGAAGCTGCTCCGGCTACCGAATCTGCGCCGACTGAGCCGTCCGAATCTGCTGAGCAGTTGCGTGAGAAATGTATCGCTTCTGTTTATAACTACGATGCGTTCTCAGCCGGTTTCACACTGAACCGTTCGGAAAACGGCGGACCGCTGTACCGCTACTGTGAAGGCAGGATAAAGCTCAGCAACCCGACCATGACCGGTGAGATGTTCCGAAAGATATTCGTATCTGACGGCCGTTTCTACTGCGATGAACGGCAGTTCTTCCTGAATGACAAGTATGTTTTCGCAGGCGATTTCGGTGACGGAGGCCTGATAGCCAAGATCACGAAGATGAGCAATGAGCTTCTGCCCGGAAGCGTAACCGACAGAGTTTACTACAATGAATACCCGGGATTCCTCTTCATAAGGGGCAGCGCCGCAGGCAATGCGTCCTCCTGGGAGATAACAGGAGAAAGAAACGATAACGGCAGAAGAACAGTGAGCGTGAGTGGAAGCTATGAGGATAACGGTCACTACACCTTTACAGCCGACATCGATGCAGAAACCGGTATTTGTCTTGCTTATGACCTCTATCTGAGGGGCGAGGTGCTGACAGAAAGCTTCCGCACATCTGATCAGAGATTCAACAGCGCCGCAGAAGCTCCCATGAACATTCCAAGTGTAAGGGAGTTCCTTGAGAACAACGGATATGCCGAACGCATGATTGCCAATTTCAGTGATTATCAGATAAGCGATCTGAACTGAACACTGCACCCGAGTGCAGGCCATTAAAGTATATTGTTATAATTTACATATACAATATAAAAAACTACAAGGAGTGAAGAAAAATGTTTAAACGTATCATTGCCGGTGTGCTGAGTACAGTTATATGCTCATCGGCAATCACTTCCGGTACTGTCAGCTCTGCTGCACTGGATGCTCTTGCAGACAGCGCTAAGAGTTCAGAGGCAGAGAGCAGGATCAATATCGAAGCTCTCGATACTTCTGACAGCTGCCTGAATGTTACCACAGACGAAAACGACTACACACTACGATCTCCCGACAACGACACAAGTATTATTGAGAGCATGATCTCAGGATCATTCTCTGTTGACATCAAAGCCGATGAACCTGATGTTCAGACGGAAACAACAGCTGTGACGACCATCGTAAGCACAACTGCTGCAACTGTACCGACTACTGAAACCACAACTGCAGCCCCTGTAGAGATTATAGCAAGATCTGCCCCTGCTGATGCTGAGGTGATCGAATCTGTAAATCTCGGTGATACTGTCAAGGGCGATATCTACAGCAACGGACTGCTGCTGATCTACGGATACGGCGATATGAAGAGCTTCTCAAAGTGCCCGTTTGCAAATGCAGCTTCTGTTACAGAGGTATCATTTGAGGATACTGATGCTGAAAAAGATCTTGTCATTACAAGCATCAGCGCTAATCTGTTTGCAGGCTTCACAGGCCTGGCTGAGCTCACTATCCCTGATTCCGTAACATCAATGGGACTTTGTGTGCTCAAGGGCTGTACAAACCTCAAGGATCTTACCCTCCCCTATGCCGGCAGACTTAAGGAAAGAACGCTTGAAGGCACAGGAAGCGACTGGGATCTTTCTGTTGCCAATCTGTTTTTCGGTGCATCATGGGGTGACTGGAGCAATGATAACACAGATTTCACAGACTATGCCCTTGAAAAGGTAACTATTACAGGCGGAGAGTTAGTTCCTGCATATGCCTTTGCCCATATGACTAAGCTCAAGGAGATCGATCTGAGCAGTACAAAGATCGTATCGATCAACGAAGGCGCTTTCAAGAACTGCACCTCACTAACAACAGTGAAGCTCCCCGGGACAGTGACTGCTCTCGGAGACTATGCTTACTACAATACACCTATAACAGCACTTCCCGATAACGGAGCAATTATCAGTGCAGGCAATTATGCCTTTGCAGAGTGCAAGTATCTGACAGATTTCATTATCCCCGATACTTACCAGAGCTTCGGCAGATATGCTTTCGCAAACTGCACAGGCATCACCGAGCTTACAATCCCTGATTCCGTAACATCAATGGGACTGAGCATATTCAACGGCTGTACAAACCTTAAGGAGCTTACCCTCCCG